>NZ_JAWRXU010001925.1:0-229 GCF_046534895.1 Paraburkholderia sp. SIMBA_053
GGTCACGTCCCTCGTCGAACGGTTGACCGCGTCGACCATCAGCCCGAGGTCGCGGTTGCGGAGCCCGGCGCCGCTGTGCACGAGGCGCAGCGGTGCGCCAATAGCCGAGGGCTGCAGATCTGCGAACGGTGTGGCGTTCGTGACGACTTCGGGCGCGAAGCCGACCTCTCGTTCGTACTCCTTCGCCAGACCGGGACTCACGGTCGTCACGGCGTCGGCCCGCCGCACG
>NZ_JAWRXU010001926.1:0-229 GCF_046534895.1 Paraburkholderia sp. SIMBA_053
GACTATGCGCGCGCCATCATCGACATGTATCAGCCGCGCAAGCGCTTTGACTCGGGTACGTGGGGCGTGATGGGCATCGGCATGGGCTTCGCGATCGGTGCAGCCGTGACGAGCGGCAAGCCGGTGCTCGCGATCGAAGGCGATAGCGCGTTCGGCTTCAGCGGTATGGAACTCGAAACGATCTGCCGTTACGACCTGCCCGTGTGCACGATCATCTTCAACAACAACG
>NZ_JAWRXU010001927.1:0-229 GCF_046534895.1 Paraburkholderia sp. SIMBA_053
TGCGCATCGCCGGAGCCGTCGGCGCCGCACGAGTGGAGTTGGCCCAGGCGCTCGCGCTCGGCGGCCTCACCCCGTCGCCGGCGACCCTCGACCTGTCGATCGATGCCGCTCATGCCGTCGGGGTCGAGGTGCATGTGCTCGTCCGGCCTCGGGCCGGCGGCTTCCGCTACTCCGCCGACGAGATCGCGATCGCCGAGAACGACGTCCGCCGTGCGATCGACGCGGGCGC
>NZ_JAWRXU010001928.1:0-229 GCF_046534895.1 Paraburkholderia sp. SIMBA_053
GTCTCATGGCGGCCACAAGCCGCCGGTCACCTCTACCGTCGACCGGACATTCAGGCGTCGGCTCTGCCCTCCGCAACCGGCCATTCGACTATCAAACACAAACGCTCCGTCATCGGCCGATCCTTAGTGCGGTGGAATGTCACTCGAAAAAGGACGAACAAGCCAACCCCGTTGTCACGGCATCGCAGTGTTCGTCGGGCGTCCAGTGGGAGTGCCGGAGTGGTATCAG
>NZ_JAWRXU010001929.1:0-229 GCF_046534895.1 Paraburkholderia sp. SIMBA_053
GAGCGGATAATAAGCTCACCGGTAAAGGTGGCGGTACCCTCTATATAAACAACATCTCGAACAAGTAGCCCGGCACATTCGCTTCGCCGTAACCCTAAGCGATAACCCAAGATGAGCGCGAGCTTTTGCATGGTGCGAAAGCGCTCAGGCTGCTCGGAAGACTCGATCAAGTTGAGCGCGCGACGAAATTCAGCAGGCGTCACAATATTAACGTCCACACGCTTTTTAG
>NZ_JAWRXU010001930.1:0-229 GCF_046534895.1 Paraburkholderia sp. SIMBA_053
CCGAAGCGCGCCATCAGCGCGATCGTGATCTCGATATACGGCTTCGAAATGAGCTCGCCCGCTACTTCGACGATCGTCTCGCCGCTTTCCGTTTTCACGAGCGGCAGGGTCATCAGGAGCGCCGTCAGGAACTGGCTCGACACATCGCCGCGCACACGGATGGGCGCATCGACGGAAATCTGCGCCGGACGGATGCGCAGCGGCGGAAAGCCTTCGTTCTCTTCGTAAT
>NZ_JAWRXU010001931.1:0-229 GCF_046534895.1 Paraburkholderia sp. SIMBA_053
GTGAACGACGCCCGCCCTCTGGCCGCTGCGATTGCAGCAGTGGCTCCGAAGCTGACTGCAAAAAGGTCTCCAACGCGCAAGGGCCTCGAGGGGTGGTATCCCTACTACGCTGGCTACACCGAGCAGTTCGCGCAAGGCATCATCGCCGCAGCGTCGGGCGGGTGCAGATTGAGGGTTCTCGATCCTTGGAACGGGAGCGGTACGACTACTCGGGCGGCGACCACTCTCG
>NZ_JAWRXU010001932.1:0-229 GCF_046534895.1 Paraburkholderia sp. SIMBA_053
GCTTTCGCGAGCAGCCAAGCGGCACGCTCAAACTGAACGTGCCCGCGAGCGCCGCGCGCATCGTGCTGCCCGATATCATCGCGCCGTTTCTGAAAGCGTATCCGGACATACGCGTCGAAGTGTTCGTCGAAGACGGCTTTGTCGACGTGCTTTCGATCGGCTGCGATGCCGGCATCCGTTACGACGAACGGCTCGAGCAGGACATGATCGCCGTGCCCATCGGTCCACG
>NZ_JAWRXU010001933.1:0-229 GCF_046534895.1 Paraburkholderia sp. SIMBA_053
CGGCAACCAGTTGCTGCCCGTCGATATCGATGGTGGCGTGGTCGATGGCAGGATCGATATCGAGCACCTTGAGCGTGAAGCGAACCGACACGTCGCGCCCGCCCGCGCGGAAAAATGCGTCCCTGATCTGCGCAGCCCACTGGAACTGCGCGAGCACGTCCACCGGGATGCCGAGCGAATCGGCGCCCGTGCGCCAGCGCCATTGCGGCCCCGACATGTCGACCAGGGT
>NZ_JAWRXU010001934.1:0-229 GCF_046534895.1 Paraburkholderia sp. SIMBA_053
GTATCAGATGCAAACGATGCGGCAGGATAAAGGCGAACGCACCCGCGGGAAAGGGCCGGCATACTCCGCCGATGTGCTGCTCGGTGTCTCCGCCGAGGTTGATCTGAATCTGAAAATATTCGTGCTTATGCGGCTCTTCAATCGCGGGGCGCGACGCCTGGTCGCGTATATAGAAATCGAGGCGATCGCTTCGCTCGGGCATCGCATAGGTGCGTGATACTGTCACCGG
>NZ_JAWRXU010001935.1:0-229 GCF_046534895.1 Paraburkholderia sp. SIMBA_053
GGCAGGCAGCCGCGCATCGCTGCGTGGCGCCGGCAACGCGAGCGCTGCGAAGGTACGGTCGAAATATGGCACCTGCTCGGTGGACAATGCGTTCAGCACGCCGATCAGCCAGTGTTTCTGCGCGATCGCTGGCGCCTTGATCAGCGCATGGCCGAATATCCCGATGGCGGTTTCGACGAATCGCCCTTCATACGCCAGGTAACGGTTGAACGTGTCTACCGGCAAACGG
>NZ_JAWRXU010001936.1:0-229 GCF_046534895.1 Paraburkholderia sp. SIMBA_053
CAGTTTTCTGCGGCGGCCGATGCGGCAATCTCGTAAAGCTTGCGGTCCCGGAAAAACAGTTTGAGGCTCGCTTCGGTAAAGACCTTGAACATCCGTCGCAGCTTCTCAGGCGGCAGATCGGTCTCTGCGACGGCTGTCCTGACCTCGCCTTCGATCTCGTGCAGGCAGTTAACGCAGATCATCTCGCCAATGGCCTGCTTGGACTCGAAGAACTTGTAGATGTAGGCCT
>NZ_JAWRXU010001937.1:0-229 GCF_046534895.1 Paraburkholderia sp. SIMBA_053
CTAATAGAATATTTATACTAAAAAAGAAAATCAGTTTTTTATATTTTTCAGTTTTCATAACAGAAAGTTTATTGTTCAAATCTTATTTAATAAATTAAAGCAAATTTACTTTTACGCTATTTATTTTTCCCTCAAATTTAAAAGGCGCTTTTTTATAATAACGAATAGAAACTGGCCCTCCTAAGTCTTCGCCAACATCAAATGTTTCACTTGCTGTAAAGGCTACTGG
>NZ_JAWRXU010001938.1:0-229 GCF_046534895.1 Paraburkholderia sp. SIMBA_053
CTCGGCGGCGCACGTCGTGGCCGATCCTGTGCGTAGCGGCGAACTCGGCCGGCCTTGCGCGATCGACTGGGAGCGGACCATCGAATATCGCCGTTACCTTCTTGAGCAGGGTCTGGGTATCGCAGAGGCAATGGACACCGCACAACGAGGCATGGGACTGTCCTGGGAGTCGGCGAAAGAACTGATCGTTCGTACCCTGAACGAAACGCGCGACATCCCAGGAGCGCTG
>NZ_JAWRXU010001939.1:0-229 GCF_046534895.1 Paraburkholderia sp. SIMBA_053
GGGCCCTGAATTCAGACGCATGGGCCCAATGCATGGTGGCGCGTCGGCCATTCAACAGTCCGGCCTCGGCGAGTACGAATGCACCGCTGCAGATCGAGGCAATCCGTCTCGATGCTTTGGCTGCCTCCTGAACGAACGCGATCACAGCGGCATCGGAGGACGGCATTTTCATTTCGGTGATCGAACCCACGATAACCGTATCGAAAGCCGGATCGCCGAACGCCTCGGT
>NZ_JAWRXU010000228.1:0-359 GCF_046534895.1 Paraburkholderia sp. SIMBA_053
CGACTGCGCCCGCGCCCACACCTTAAATCCCGGAAAATGCGCTTTCAGGTTCATCGGCAACGCCGAACGCAAAGAACTGAATCCCGAATGCATCTCACCGCATATCGCACGGCAATGCGCGCGCGCCTTACGATCCTTCGGCAACAGCCCAGCTTCAGGCCGCACTTCGTTCAGATACTCAGCGATAGCCAACGTGTCCCACACCTTAATGCCATCATGCACAAGACACGGCACGAGAATAGAGGGCGACAGCAGCAGCAACTCAGCCCGCGCAGCGGGATCATCAACAGGCATCACGATCTCTTCAAACGGCAAGCCACTGAACTTCGCCAGCAGCCAGCCGCGCAGCGACCACGAGG
>NZ_JAWRXU010001940.1:0-229 GCF_046534895.1 Paraburkholderia sp. SIMBA_053
GGCAAAATCTGTTTCGTATTGATCCGTTTTATTCGCGTATTCCAGTGTTGTTTGTGAGATCTCGCTTAATGATGTACCTAGAACGGCCGTATTTACAAAACGCGTATTCAGATTCTCATCGATACTTTGCAGCAATTGGGCCACGTCTTGTTGTTCTTCCGTGTAGGCTGCGTTTTCTAGTTTCGCGTTGATCGTGCCTAGTGTTTTCGTGATCGATTGCAATTCGCCT
>NZ_JAWRXU010001941.1:0-229 GCF_046534895.1 Paraburkholderia sp. SIMBA_053
TTCTTCGTTCACACTCGTCCATCGCTGATCGCCTCCTCGTCATGAATGTCTTGTTCGCGTGGAAGCAGATGTCTGAATCGCTCGCGAGCACGCATCAGACGAATCCGCACTGCGATCGCACTGATGCCGAGAATCGCTGCGATCTCGACTCGCGAGAGTTCCTCCCAGTAGGCCATGTACAAGAGCTCGCGGTCGGCCTCCGGCAACCTGCGAAGAGCTCGTCGCACCT
>NZ_JAWRXU010001942.1:0-229 GCF_046534895.1 Paraburkholderia sp. SIMBA_053
GCCTGCTGCGCTGGCATGCCATACGCGAAGATCGCAACGGCCAGCGACAACGCCAGCGTACCTGCCGCCGCGACATGCCCCTTCAGGCGGAGTCCCGCCAGCGCGACGAAGAAAAAGATGATGGGGATGCTGGCCGCGAGCGCGGATAGCCAGAGGCTGCCGAGGGGCAGGTAGGTCTGATACCAAGGGTGCATGTCGGTCTCCTCCGAATATGCGATCAATGAATTCT
>NZ_JAWRXU010001943.1:0-229 GCF_046534895.1 Paraburkholderia sp. SIMBA_053
TCCCAACACCGCAGCGGTGACGCCATTAATGGAGATCAGCGCATTAATCAGTTGAGGCAGGCCGTAGTAAAACAGAAACAGCTGAACGAGCAGCGGCGTGCCGCGAAAAAACGAGATAAACAGCAGCGCTGCGCCGTTCAATACGGGGATTTTCAAAACCCGCACAACCGCCAACAGACAGGCAATGATCAGTGCCAACACCATGGCGATGCTCGCCATCTGCAGCGTC
>NZ_JAWRXU010000229.1:0-359 GCF_046534895.1 Paraburkholderia sp. SIMBA_053
CCGGACGGGCGTTGGCTACGTGGATCGCGAACTCATCATCGATTCGCCCGCGCGGCATCTGCATCTGCTCGATACGGCCATCCCCATCAAGAATCGCTGCGGCGAAGTAGTGTCCGTCGTCAATACGTTTCGCGAGATGCGCCGCGTGCGCAAGATGGCGGGACGCTACGCAGGCAATCACGCGCGCTTCACGTTCGACAGCGTGGTCGGAACCAGCGCGGGCACGCGGCGCGCGCTCGATGCGGCGAAAAAAGCCGCGCGCGGCTCGTCGAATGTATTGCTCTCCGGCGAGAGCGGTGTCGGCAAGGAAGTCTTTGCGCAGGCGATTCACAATGCCAGTTCGCGTAGCGCCCAGCCGT
>NZ_JAWRXU010001944.1:0-229 GCF_046534895.1 Paraburkholderia sp. SIMBA_053
GTCCAGAAGCCGCCATCAGGCATAACCAGTCAATCAACCGTGTCGGAAAGGGAGCCTCTGCTCCCTTTTTTGTGCGTGAAAGCGCTAATCTTGCGGAGACTTCAATAAGTCTTCCAGCGCCTGAATGGCAGCATTGACCCATTCCTGTAAGTCTTCAGCCTGCGATAAAGAGGGAGTGCGCTCAGAGCAAGACATCTTGATAGACATAACCTTTTACCTCCAAGTTAAG
>NZ_JAWRXU010001945.1:0-229 GCF_046534895.1 Paraburkholderia sp. SIMBA_053
CGAGTCCGTGGTGCTCGGTAAGGTCGTGGCGGTGCTGCGCGCCGTCTGAGTTCAGACCATAGGCTCGGAGCATGTCGTCGCCTCACGGTTGCTGGCCCTCTCCGTTCTCCGCAGCCTCCGTCGCGGCATCCTCCCCGCGCATCGACGGGGCGCGCTTCGTCGGCTCCGAGATCTGGTGGGGAGAATCCGTGCCCGCCGAGAAGGGGCGGGTCACGGTGCGAAGCTCCTC
>NZ_JAWRXU010001946.1:0-229 GCF_046534895.1 Paraburkholderia sp. SIMBA_053
GATCTGTCGAAGCTCACGAAAGCGGACGCCTCGTTGAAATCGATCGTGACGTCGCCCCCTCTTTTTAACGACGCCGACGCGAACGGCTCGGGCCTCTCAGCGGTTTAACGATGACAACAATGAAGTTCGATACCGTCGTACTCGGCGCCGGCATTGTCGGCGTGTGCGTGGCCGTGCATTTGCAAAAACGCGGCCGACAGGTTGCGCTGGTCGACCGCAAGCCGCCAGG
>NZ_JAWRXU010001947.1:0-229 GCF_046534895.1 Paraburkholderia sp. SIMBA_053
GGCGGCCGTGTCGAATAGCGGCACATACGACTGATTGCGATAAGGCGTGTACACATAGAAGAGGCGCGGTTCGAGCGTCTGTATGTACGATTGCCCGAACAGCCGCACGCTTCGCTCGAAACGCATGCCGGAATCGAGGCTGAACGTCGGCACGTTCACGCTGAACGATTTGGGCTCGCCCGCGGGCACGTCGGAGCCGATCGACGTCAGATCATACGCAGCGAAATGC
>NZ_JAWRXU010001948.1:0-229 GCF_046534895.1 Paraburkholderia sp. SIMBA_053
CGTCGTCCGGCCGCAAGCCGCTCGGCTGCGGCGAAGAAGGCGGCTGCGACGAAGGGCGCGGCGGGCCGGTCGGCGGCCGCGAAGAAGGCCGCGCATACGCGGGCCGCGCGTGCGCATCATTCAAGGTCAGGGAGGACCGCCGCCGCGCTCGCCGCCGTTTAAACGATCGGCGAGCAGCAGCGGCGTGCAAGACGCTTACTGGATCGAAGCCAGCGCGTTGCGGACGGTC
>NZ_JAWRXU010001949.1:0-229 GCF_046534895.1 Paraburkholderia sp. SIMBA_053
GGTCGTAAAACGCGGCGCGCGCGAGCAGATAATCGGCGCAGGCGAACACGCTTTCGGCGAGCGCCTGCTGCTCGATCCGATGCATCATCCAGCGGCTCACGGCAGTCGACCAGTCCGTGAACCAGAGTCCGCCAACGAGTATCCACGACGCATTCACGAGCGCCTGTATCGGCGTGAAGTGCTCCTCGAGCGTCATGATCATAATGAAGAGCGTGGCGAAGCTGATCTG
>NZ_JAWRXU010001950.1:0-229 GCF_046534895.1 Paraburkholderia sp. SIMBA_053
GCTCGCGCACGGCCGCCACGAATACGCGCTCATGCTGGCGGCACGCAATGGCATCGGAGATAGAGCGCGCGCGCAAGACCTGCTCTCGATGGCGGCGGCCACAGCAAAAAACTCAAGATGTTCGCGCTCGTCGAGCGCATCGCTGGCGCGCAGACAGGAACAGGGCTCAAAAGCTAGCAGAGGCTTGCAAAGTTGGACGTGCAATGTGCAGTCGCTAGTTAAGGAGAAT
>NZ_JAWRXU010000230.1:0-359 GCF_046534895.1 Paraburkholderia sp. SIMBA_053
TGAGTGGCATGGACGAGGGGCCGGGGACTCCGCTGCACAACTTGCCGGCCTTTCTCGTCGGCTGGGTCGTCATGCTGACCGCGATGATGCTGCCATCGGAACTCAATTACATCACGGCGTTCGCCGCCGTACTCAGGTCCCGTCATAGCGTATCGGTGGCGTCTGTGAGTCGCGTCTCCAGCTTCATTGCAGGCTACGGCGTCGCGTGGATCACCTACGGCCTGGCCGCCTATCTGCTCGATCTGGTGGTTCGAAGTATCGGCCCGGAATTGATCACGTGGAATCGCGGCGGTCCGTACGTGGCCGGATCGGTGCTGATCATCGCGGGTGTCTATCAGGTCTCGTCGCTGAAGCATGTG
>NZ_JAWRXU010001951.1:0-229 GCF_046534895.1 Paraburkholderia sp. SIMBA_053
CATGAGGCGAATCATAAGGGTACTACTCTATCACTCGATGACATGTGTCGTCTTGTTTATCAAATTGCTTACAATCAATTTTACAATCAATTTTACAATCTACTAAAAGGGAATACAGAAGAACAAACATCTGAGTCAGACATACATACTGAAGCTGAAACAGCAGCGTTATTTACGCCTAAACATATCATCCGTAAGGAATTGGTTCCTGCTTGGTTACAAGCTGAAC
>NZ_JAWRXU010001952.1:0-228 GCF_046534895.1 Paraburkholderia sp. SIMBA_053
CAACCTGATCGAGCCTATATTGATCGGACCCATCGCCCGGATCCGGTCGGCCGCCGAGGGCGCCGGCCTCGATCTGGCCGGGTTGGAGGTCCTCGACGTCGAGCACAGTCACCAGGCCGCGACGCGGGGGTGCGAACTGGCCGCGCGGGGCGAGGCGGCGGCGATCATGAAGGGCGCCCTGCACACCGATGAGTTGTTGGAGGCCGTAGTGGCGGCGCAGTCGGGGCT
>NZ_JAWRXU010001953.1:0-228 GCF_046534895.1 Paraburkholderia sp. SIMBA_053
CTCAAGCTTCGCGATGGTGCCGCGTAGCAGGACGGTGGAGAGGGGTTTTTCCTTGGTTTTTTTCATGAGACCTGGGCCATGGCATCCGTAAAATCTTTGTCTTGTTCCGAGTTCTTCGTGTAGACGGGGACGCTGTGATCCGTCACACGATAGATCGTTTCCCGTCCGGTCCCGAAAGCGCATCGCGAACACCACGCCTCTAGGGCATCGGGTGTCAGCCAGTCAGCT
>NZ_JAWRXU010001954.1:0-228 GCF_046534895.1 Paraburkholderia sp. SIMBA_053
ATCGTTTTCACCTCTTTTCTTATAGTATATATGACTTATTGGAAATCTGTTCTATTTTATCTAATCTGTTCTATTACTTCCTGCTTATGATAAGGAAAAGGAGGAATTAGAAATGGTATTATTCAATTATATCTTGATGTGTTTGATTTTCGGGACGACTTTTTTAGCTATCAAAGTAGGGATTGATACGGGGGCGTCTCCCTTTTTCTCAGCCGGAATTCGTTTTAT
>NZ_JAWRXU010001955.1:0-228 GCF_046534895.1 Paraburkholderia sp. SIMBA_053
TGATTTAAGTAAGAGTCAGCCATTGTATGATGTTCAATTTTATGACGTCGCAATCCGTCACCCTGCAATCAGCGATTCGGTTCGAGAAATGTTCGTTAATGCAGATAAAAGTAAACTAGAACAACCAGTTGATTTAACTGCTGAACTTAACTCTAAAATTGATAAATTGCGCTCGATATGTACCCCAATACTTACCTAACAAACGACTATGGCGTCAATCATTAAAAT
>NZ_JAWRXU010001956.1:0-228 GCF_046534895.1 Paraburkholderia sp. SIMBA_053
GGGTCGACTTCGCGATGTTCCCTCGTCTGTCGGCGATCGCCGAGCGGCTCTGGGAGGGTGGTGACCCGGCACCGTATGCGGACTTCGGGCGACGTCTGCCGACGCAGCTGCGCCGTCTCCGTGCGGCGGGGGTGCGGTATCGTCCACTGGACGGACCTGCACCCGATCAGCGTCGCCCCGGAGTGCCCGGCAAACCACTCACGGTCGAGGCACGCGAGCGCATCGTCG
>NZ_JAWRXU010000231.1:0-359 GCF_046534895.1 Paraburkholderia sp. SIMBA_053
GTCGCGGGCGTGCTCAAGGGCGGCCCCGCCGACAAGGCGGGGATCAAGCCCGGCGACATTCTGGTGTCGGTCAACGGCCAGGACATCACCGATACCACGCGCCTTCTGAACGTGATCGCGCAGATCAAGCCCGGCACCGACGCGAAGGTGCATCTGGTGCGCAAGAACAAGGAAATGGATCTGAACGTGATGATCGGCAAGCGCCCGCCGCCGCCGAAACAGCCTTCAGACGAAGGCGATGACGACGATGGCGGTTGAGCGATCGGTCAGTCGGCCGGTCGGTTAGCGAAGTCAAACAAAAAGGGCAGTCTCCAACGGAGCACTGCCCTTTTTTGCTTTCTTGACGCGTCTCGGCGTTC
>NZ_JAWRXU010001957.1:0-228 GCF_046534895.1 Paraburkholderia sp. SIMBA_053
TGCGAAGTATTCGCCGAGCCAGATGCCTTGCTGTTCGCCTGCGTCCGAAAGTTGGTCGTAATCGTCGGCGCCCAGGGACGCCTGGCCATGCCGTACCAGATAAAGTTCCGCCATCACATGCTTCGCCTTGAAGAGGTGAAGCCAGCTTAGCGGCGGCGGATGTATTTCCGAAGTTTATTTATTGAATCAGCCGGCATTCACTATAGTGATGATCGCGGCCCGCGCAAT
>NZ_JAWRXU010001958.1:0-228 GCF_046534895.1 Paraburkholderia sp. SIMBA_053
TCCTGCACATGTTCACGCCGACGCCGCAGATGAGCCCGTTCGACGTCAACATGGCCGCCGACGCCGGTTATCAGATCGTCGTGCCGTATTGCGATGTCGATGTGCGCAACGTCGTGCAACTGACCCAGGACGCGATCTTTTCGCGCGGCCCGAAAGGCGTGTCGCGCACGGGTATCTTTATCGGTGGACGCGATGTGATGCTCGCCGCCGATATGCTCGACCGCGCGC
>NZ_JAWRXU010001959.1:0-228 GCF_046534895.1 Paraburkholderia sp. SIMBA_053
AGAGCTATTGTATCCTTTAACAATAGTAGATCCTAATCTCAATTCATATAGATATTCACCTGGCCATCCTCCTGTTGCAGATGCTATAATTACACCATCATTATTACCTGCGATACAAGTAATTTCAGATTTAGTTGCTGTAACTATTAATTCTTCTGCCGGTTGTTGGATTGTGAATATTTTCTCAACCGTACATTCTGGTCTGTTTACCAATTTAGCTACAACTTT
>NZ_JAWRXU010001960.1:0-228 GCF_046534895.1 Paraburkholderia sp. SIMBA_053
CGAAAGAGACAGTTATATAGCAGAATTAAAATTCAAAAAAAATATTTTAACCCCCTAGTTTTAGAAAGTTATATGGGATTAGTAAAATCTTTTATCTTGCTAATAGCTCCTAATAAAATAATTATTGGTATTAAGTCTTTACTAAGTAGATCTTCTAACTAATGATAAAAGGGGTAATGAGCAATGAAAAAGGTTGTTTTTATATGTGAGGCGTTAGGTGGAGGAGTT
>NZ_JAWRXU010001961.1:0-228 GCF_046534895.1 Paraburkholderia sp. SIMBA_053
GCGGCGTTTATCGCGATCTGCCTGACGCAATGCCGCAATACAAGGCGGCGAAGATCCGCAATGCGAAGGCATTGTCGAGAATGAACGAGAACCGTCAGGGCTCGTTGCTCGACTTTATCGACGACTTCTTCACGCGCTTCCCGAAGTGCGTCGACGAATACGAAACGCTGCTCACCGACAACCGGATCTGGAAGCAGCGTCTGGTCGGCATCGGCGTGGTCAGCCCGG
>NZ_JAWRXU010001962.1:0-228 GCF_046534895.1 Paraburkholderia sp. SIMBA_053
TCTGTGTCTGGGCGTCGAACTCGTCGATGGCCGCGCCGTTCGCAAAGTGCCCGGTCACCATTTCGAACAGCCCGGGACCGCCTCCGCCGCCTCCATTCACGCGGCGGCCTCATCGAGAAGCAACGCTTCTTCGAAATCCACCATCACGCCTTCCGTCTCGCTCACCGACAACCGTATCGTGGCCGGCAACTTGCCTTTCGCCGAGCGCACCAGCAACTCACGCGACAG
>NZ_JAWRXU010001963.1:0-228 GCF_046534895.1 Paraburkholderia sp. SIMBA_053
CTACAAGTTTCGCGGCAACACGACGCTCTTCGCGACCTTCGTCGCGGGCAACTTCGTGCCGGTCCAGATTCTGATGATTCCCGTGCGCGATCTGTCGCTGAGCCTTGGGGTGTTCAATACGCTCGGCGCGCTGATTCTCTTTCATGTGTCGTTTCAGACGGGGTTTTGCGCGCTCTTTCTGCGCAACTTCATCAAGCAGTTGCCGTATGAACTGGTCGAGGCGGCGCG
>NZ_JAWRXU010000041.1:0-1292 GCF_046534895.1 Paraburkholderia sp. SIMBA_053
CCGGTGGTGCCGACCATCCACTACCAGATGGGCGGCATTCCGACGAACATCCACGGCCAGGTGGTGGGCACCGCGAAGGGTCACGAGGAGCCGGTCAACGGTTTCTATGCGGTGGGCGAATGCTCGTGCGTGTCGGTGCACGGCGCGAACCGTCTGGGCACGAACTCGCTGCTCGACCTGGTGGTGTTCGGCCGCGCGGCGGGCAACCACATCGTGAAGCACGTGAAGGAAATAAAGAACCACAAGCCGTTGCCGGCCGACGCGGCGGACTTCGCGCTGTCGCGTCTGGCGAAGCTCGAGAGCTCGTCCTCGGGCGAGTACGCGCAGTCGGTTGCCAACGACATCCGCGGCACGATGCAGAAGCATGCGGGCGTGTTCCGCACCTCGGCGCTGCTCTCCGAAGGCGTGGAGGCGATCCGCGAGGTGGCCGCACGTGTGGACAATATCCACCTGAAGGACAAGTCGAAGGTGTTCAACACCGCGCGTGTCGAGGCGCTGGAAGTGGCAAACCTCATCGAGGTGGCGCGCGCGACGATGGTGTCGGCCGAGGCGCGCAAGGAAAGCCGCGGCGCGCATGCGCAGAACGACTTCGAGCATCGCGACGACGAAAACTGGCTGCGCCATACGTTGTGGTTCAGCGAAGGCGACCGCCTCGACTACAAGCCGGTGCACATGCAGCCGCTGACGGTCGAATCGGTGCCGCCCAAGGCGCGGACCTTCTAAGGCACAGATCAAAGGAATTCAGAAATGGCCAAGCGTACATTTGAAATCTACCGCTACGATCCGGACCGCGACGCGGCGCCGCGCATGCAGTCGTACGAGATCGAGATCGACTCGCACGAGCGCATGCTGCTCGACGCGCTGGTGAAGCTGAAGGCACTGGACGAGACGCTGTCGTTCCGCCGTTCGTGCCGTGAAGGCGTGTGCGGTTCGGACGCGATGAACATCAACGGCAAGAACGGTCTGGCGTGCCTGACGAACCTGAACGACCTGCCGCAGAAGATCGTGCTGCGTCCGCTGCCGGGGCTGCCGGTGGTGCGCGACCTGATCTGCGACTTCACGCAGTTCTTCAACCAGTATCACTCGATCAAGCCGTACCTGATCAACGACACGCCGCCGCCGGAGAAGGAGCGTCTGCAGTCGCCGGAAGAGCGCGACGAGCTCGACGGGCTCTACGAATGCATTCTGTGCGCGAGCTGCTCGACGTCGTGCCCGAGCTTCTGGTGGAATCCGGACAAGTTCGTGGGCCCGGCGGGTCTGCTGCAGGCGTACCGTTTCATCGCGGACAGCCG
>NZ_JAWRXU010001964.1:0-228 GCF_046534895.1 Paraburkholderia sp. SIMBA_053
GTTTCAATACTGATTTCTCTTGTGCCGTGCATGACAGCTGCTTTCATAATTTTAGGTAAGTTGTTATTCATCAATAATTTTCCTTTCTTTAATAGAAATTCTATATAAACTCACAACATAAAAACTAATATGAATTTATTTTCAACTCATAAATCTCTAATTTACTTGACTGTATCTTAAACATATTTCTATCATTATGTAAGTGCATACATTTTGAAATGTTTTATT
>NZ_JAWRXU010001965.1:0-228 GCF_046534895.1 Paraburkholderia sp. SIMBA_053
CTAGGAAGGTCTGGCTAGCTTTAAAATATGAGCCTCTGCAATTGCCAATTCTAAAGCGTCTTTTCACATTTGGGTTTCCTTTAGTATTTGCAAACCTGACATTTTGGGCATTGACATCAGTAGACCGTTTAGCGTTGACATACTGGGCTGACATGACTGCGGTGGGAATATTCTCTGTAGGAGTCAGTTTGGCTATGGCTGCTGGCGTACTGCAGGTGGTATTTTCTG
>NZ_JAWRXU010001966.1:0-228 GCF_046534895.1 Paraburkholderia sp. SIMBA_053
GCGCGCGCCGTTGGCGGGGAACGTCCAGCTGATCAGCGGACCGAAGCCCCAACGCGCTGTCGGCGACGTGCCGAGATCTTCGAGAACGCCCGTCAAACCCGCCGATGCGCCGATGCTCACGGTCGGATACAGCGCGCCGGTCGCAACGCCGATACGCGCCGTCGATGCCGCCAGTTGACGCTCGGCTTCGCGCACGTCGGGCCGGCGCCTCAGCAGCGCGGCGCCGTC
>NZ_JAWRXU010001967.1:0-228 GCF_046534895.1 Paraburkholderia sp. SIMBA_053
GTGTGCAGACTCGTGACCCGGGTCTTGGAGCCGGGCGACAAACTGTTGCTCCAGGCCGCGTCGCGTTGCGGTTCCTGGGACTCATTGAAAGCATCGGCTTCTAGACGAACATCCTCGTGTTGAATGCCGCCGGCGAAGCGGCGCGCGCAGGCGAGGAAGGCCGCGGCTTCGCGGTGGTGGCAGGCGAAGTACATATTCTCGTGCAGCGCCCGGCGCAGGCGGCGAAAG
>NZ_JAWRXU010001968.1:0-228 GCF_046534895.1 Paraburkholderia sp. SIMBA_053
TTGTTCTTCTTTTTGCTCTACGACATAGAGAGATAACTTTTGAGCATTTTTCAAAAGATCAATATTTCCAGTTTCTAAAATGTCGTTAATCTTAGAAGCTACGTTAACCGCCTCTGATAAGAGCTTATCCTGGAAATTCTGTTTGTTGTCCCTAATAAAATCGGTCATTTTTTCTCTCTGATTATAAATAGTTTCCATTTTGAATACACCCCTTATTTGTTTATTAAT
>NZ_JAWRXU010001969.1:0-228 GCF_046534895.1 Paraburkholderia sp. SIMBA_053
CGGGGCGACGTCGACCGTGTGCTCACGGCCGTTGACGTGGAGCGTGCTCATGCTGGGTCAGTCCTTCGCGGGTTAGGTATGTCGTGGCAAGGGCAACTCGCCTCGCGATCAGAAGCTGCCGTCCGTCGACTTCGAAAGCGCCTCGAAGGCGTGCACCGCTTTCAATCGAGCCTCCACAGCCGGCCCGACCGACGCCAGTGCATCGCTTCCGGCCACGAACACTCTGGG
>NZ_JAWRXU010001970.1:0-225 GCF_046534895.1 Paraburkholderia sp. SIMBA_053
GATCGAACCGTTCGGATCCACCACCACGCCCGTGCCATCAGTCGAGTTGCCGCTGATGTTGATCGTGCCGTTGTCCGACGTGTTGATCGAACCGTTGATATCGGTGCCCGTACCGTTGGTCGAGTCGCCCGAGATGTTCGTCGAGCCATCACCCGAGGTGTTGATCGAACCGTTCGGATCGACGATCACGCCCGTGCCATCAGTCGAGTTGCCGCTGATGTTGAT
>NZ_JAWRXU010001971.1:0-206 GCF_046534895.1 Paraburkholderia sp. SIMBA_053
GTGCCATCAGTCGAGTTGCCGCTGATGTTGATCGTGCCGTTGTCCGTCGTGTTGATCGAACCGTTGATGTCCGTGCCGGTGCCGTTGGTCGAGTCGCCCGAGATGTTGGTCGAGCCATCGCCCGAGGTGTTGATCGAACCGTTCGGATCCACCACCACGCCCGTGCCATCAGTCGAGTTGCCGCTGATGTTGATCGTGCCGTTGTC
>NZ_JAWRXU010001972.1:0-203 GCF_046534895.1 Paraburkholderia sp. SIMBA_053
AAGGGGTGGGACCGACTCGCTATGGTCATCAGGCTTTGACGGGTTGCTGGGTCGCCTTTGGGGCGGCACAGCCAATCTGGAAGAAGTAGTTGAGAGGATGCCTCTCGTTTTGCACGTTCAGCACGTGCGGGTTGTGTTGTTTCTGGCACAACACTGATCTCAACCGTGTGTGGTCTGCATAAGACCCTGCGCGTGGCGCAGGG
>NZ_JAWRXU010001973.1:0-203 GCF_046534895.1 Paraburkholderia sp. SIMBA_053
CCATCAGTCGAGTTGCCGCTGATGTTGATCGTGCCGTTGTCCGTCGTGTTGATCGAACCGTTGATGTCCGTGCCCGTGCCGTTGGTCGAGTCGCCCGAGATGTTGGTCGAGCCATCACCCGAGGTATTGATCGAACCGTTCGGATCCACCACCACGCCCGTGCCATCAGTCGAGTTGCCGCTGATGTTGATCGTGCCGTTGTC
>NZ_JAWRXU010001974.1:0-200 GCF_046534895.1 Paraburkholderia sp. SIMBA_053
TCCATTGGATGCGCGGCTGCGGGAATCCATTCGAGCGCGGCCTTCACATTGGCGGGCAGGCCGCGCAACGCCTTGAGCTTCGTCTTGTAGGCGGTGAGTTCGGCCTGTGTCGGCAGCTTTTCATGCACGAGCAGATACGCGATCTCCTCGAACTCGCAATTGCCCGCGATGTCGAGAATGTCGTAGCCGCGATAGTGCAG
>NZ_JAWRXU010000232.1:0-359 GCF_046534895.1 Paraburkholderia sp. SIMBA_053
GCAGCGGTACCTGGCGCTCCTCGGGGGTGAGGCCGCCATGCTGGCCGACCATTCCCCGGCTGCGCTGATCCGCGGCCGTGCCGTCGTAGATCGCGCCGTTGCCCCTCGCCACGACGAGCACGTCGCCGATCCGAGATGCAGCAGCCTCACTGACCTCCGGGCCGAACAGACCGGATGCGATCGTCTGATGCCGCGTGCCGACATCTGCGCGCCCCCCGAGATCACGACGCCACTGCTCGGCGACCACCGACGCCTCGGCATCCGGCTCGAGGTAGACGTGCAGCATCCTCGGTTCTCCGCCGATGTGGCGGACTCCCCCGAGGTGCTCGGACTCGAGGACGATCTGCCGGTGCGCCGGT
>NZ_JAWRXU010000233.1:0-359 GCF_046534895.1 Paraburkholderia sp. SIMBA_053
CACATTTGGAAATACGAGAGGCCCATACTTATCACTTTAAGCTTGAGTTGGCGCATAGCGGTTTATACGACCGCTCGTTGCGCGGGTCAGAGGGCAACCGAATTAGAAGGACTTTCCCGATCTCGTGGCATAGCGATATGCCAGGATGATTGGTGCTGGGCAACCCATCTGAGAAGGGGAAAGTCATGGACAAGATTACTCGTATCGGCGTGGATCTGGCCAAGAACCTGATTCAGGTACACGGCGTGGACAGCATGGAACGCGTGGTGGTCAGGAAAGCAATCTCGCGGCAGAAGAGTTTCTCGAATGGTTTGCCAACCTCAAGCCATGCCTGGTCGCAATGGAAGCTTGCAGCGCAG
>NZ_JAWRXU010000234.1:0-359 GCF_046534895.1 Paraburkholderia sp. SIMBA_053
CGTCTGGAACGGTTTCGTTGCCCAGGTCAATGCCCACAAAACGGCGCAGGCTGAGGCTGTCGTACAGCGCCTCCTCGCACGCAAGGTCGGCGAGGTTGAACCAGTGCTGGACAAAGTAAATCCGCAACATGCGTTCCAGCGCGATCGGCGGGCGACCGCTGCCGCGTTTCGGGTAATACGGCTCGACCACCGCGCACAGTTCAGCCCACGGCACGAGCCTGTTCATCTCATCGAGAAACGCTTCGCGTCGCGTAGGTTTGCGCTGCGCCCCAAATCCCGCGCATTGATCGACAGCCATCGCCAGTGTCAGTTGCTTCATCGCGTTTTTACTTTCGCCGTTGCATGTCCACGCTATAACG
>NZ_JAWRXU010000235.1:0-358 GCF_046534895.1 Paraburkholderia sp. SIMBA_053
GAAGCTGAATTCACGAAGATCGAACTAACAAACACTGACTCTACTTACTACATAGGAGAAGAAGCAAGAAAATCTAAACTTCCACTTGTTCGTGCTCTTGGAGAGAATAAAGCGAAGCGTTATGAAGACCCAACGTTTAAGAAACAACTATTCGGATTTATTGCGAAAGACTTCAAAAAGAACGTTACGATTCCATTACTCGTTACTGGTCTTCCTGTATCTCACTTTGGTAATCAACGTGAGTCATTGCAAAAAGTAGCTATGGAAGAAACTGCTGTTAAAGTTAATGGCGAATTAATCACTATTAAAGTGAAACAGTGTTTAGTAATCCCGCAGCCAGTCGGAACGCAATACTATC
>NZ_JAWRXU010000042.1:0-1212 GCF_046534895.1 Paraburkholderia sp. SIMBA_053
CATGCGAGCGTCCTGCTGACCAGGGGATGTTTGCGCGAAGGCATCGCCGGACGGCCGCTGGTGCTGCATTCGGATAACGGCAGTGCGATGAAAGGCGCCACCATGCGCGCGGCGATGATCGAACTGGGTGTGCAGCCCTCGTTCAGCCGGCCGCGCGTGAGCAACGACAACGCATTTGCCGAGGCGCTGTTCCGCACGGCGAAGTACTGTCCGTTGTGGCCCGAGCAGCCGTTCGACACGCTGGAGGCGGCTCGGGAATGGGTGCAGCGCTTCGTGCAGTGGTACAACGCAGCGCACTGTCACAGCGGCCTGAAGTATGTCAGCCCGGGCCAACGGCACCGGGGCGAAGCCGACGAACTGCTGGCCCGACGGCGTGCGCTGTACCGGAGCGCGCGCATGCAAAACCCGGCGCGCTGGTCAGGGGCCATCCGCAACTGGCATCTGGACGACGCCGTATATCTGAATCCGGAGCGAGCCCCGGCCTCAGTCAAAATGTACAGGCAGGCAGCGTAACGCGGTTCAGGCGACAACTACCTTGACACACACCGCCGCAAAGAAAAGTAGGCAAAAGAAAGCGGCTAACACCGCCAACATTTCTTCTTGCCTGAGGGCCCCCAACCGGTCCTACGCTTCACACGGCAGCATTTCTGTTCGCGTTCGTCGCCAACGCTTCGAATGATCGCCTCACCCACTTCAAACACCCGCTCAAGGGCTAGCGGCAGCGAATGGTTTGTGCCGCCCAGGTGGCAAACTGTGTGTAGGTTGTCGCGACGTACACGTTAGCGCTCTTACAACGTGGGACGCGTGCGCTACCAGTCCGAAGTCTCAGGATTACCCACATCTTGCGAGCGGAGTAATGAATGATCGCTTGTAAACAGTCGATGTCGATGTTAGCTTTGGCCCATTCTGTTCGCAACGGTAGTCGGGATTGGTCGACGAGAACGAGACAGATGACTGGGCAAGTGCCGAATTTGGCGAGGCTGATCTGGGTGATGCGCGCCTGGCGCAGCGTCTTGTTGCGCTGGCTCGCCGACTCGCGTGCAGTCCGCAAGGTTCGTTTCCACAATCGCTCAAGCCGGCCGAACTGAAAGCTGCCTACCGTTTCTCCGATAATACGCAGGTCGACACGAACGGCATCCTCGCGCCCCACATTGCGCAAACACTTGATCGCATGAGACAGGTGCCGATCGTGCTGGCGGTTCAGGACACAAC
>NZ_JAWRXU010000236.1:0-358 GCF_046534895.1 Paraburkholderia sp. SIMBA_053
GGCCGCCGGCGGAGAACGCGTCGCTCGGGGGCGATGACGCGGACGGTGAGGTCGCCGCGTCGGTGGTACCGCAGGCGCTCAGAAGCAGCGCGAGCACGAGTGCTCCCGCGGAGACGACGGATCGGGTCGCGCTGCTCCGGGACATCAGGCCGCTCCCGTCCCGCAGCCGCCGAGGGCGTCGTCCGTGAGCATCGCCGTCGACAGCATGACCCACGCGGCCCCGTAGTACGTCGGAAACTCGGTCGCCAGGGCTGCGGCGCGTTCGAGGTCGGACCTGGCAGCGGTGTCGTCTCCTGAAGCTTGGGCGGATGCCGCTCGAGCGGAGAAGCCCAGAGCGGACTGCTCGTCGATCAGCGCG
>NZ_JAWRXU010000237.1:0-358 GCF_046534895.1 Paraburkholderia sp. SIMBA_053
CTTGAAGTGCTTCCATACGATCTCAATGAGATTCAGTTCGGGACTGTACGGCGGCAGATAAAACAGGAGTGCTTTGTGTTCGATGAACCAGCGGTCCAGTGTGACCTGATCGATTCCGTAATGAATGCTCGCATTGTCGAGCACGATCACGGTCGGTCTACCATCGCCGTGACAAATCAGGTCATTGAGAAAACCCTCAACGTGAGGCCCTTTGACCGTATGGCTGGTTGCTGCATGGACGAAACTGTTTTCAGCGAAGTTCAGTGCGCCCATCACATTGCGTCGACAATGGTGGTTGGGCTCAATGGCATGGGGCAGTCCACGTGGTGACCAGCTACGCTGCACAGGCGGTGATCCG
>NZ_JAWRXU010000238.1:0-357 GCF_046534895.1 Paraburkholderia sp. SIMBA_053
GAGGTGGGCGTTTCCGTACCAGTAGCGCGTGTGGCCCGAAGGTGAGGGCGTTGGTATCAGCTCAATACGTGGGTGAGGAATATTCGTCGCGTTTGACCAGTGCTGCTTAACACGCTTTGCCTTCGCATTAGCAGTGACTTCAACAACTAGATATGTATGTTGAAAGCAGCGCAGCGGGCGCAATAGCCCACGTACGCGATTGATAGCGTCTGCATCGGGGAGCACGATATGTCCCGTACTGCGCTGTATATGGTTTCGCAAGGTGGTTAGGCTCTCTTCAGCCTTGCTGGGCTCTTTTTGGTGCCAATCCAGCAAGCGATGAAAAAACTGGCCTGTTTCTTTTAACACATGCGGTTT
>NZ_JAWRXU010000239.1:0-357 GCF_046534895.1 Paraburkholderia sp. SIMBA_053
GAGCAGATCGAAGACAGCTCTCAATACCTCACCGACGAGGATGCGCAGGCAATCGCGCGCTATCTGAAGTCGCTGCCCGCGCAAAAGCCGTCCGGGACTTACACGCCGAACGCCGATCCGGCACGTGCGTCCGTCAATGGCAACCGGGTGTCCGATGAACTGTCGCTCGGCTTTAACGTGTATCGCAGTTTTTGTGCGAGATGCCATCGCGATGACGGTATGGGCGTTCCCCACGCCTTTCCTTCGCTGGCGGGCAATCCTTCCGTATTGACGGAAGATACGACCTCGCTGATCAGGCTGGTTGTCGAAGGCGGTAATAGTCCGGCGACGCTCACGGGGCCACCGCGGCAGTCAATG
>NZ_JAWRXU010000240.1:0-357 GCF_046534895.1 Paraburkholderia sp. SIMBA_053
GCGTCTTGTCATCCGCGTTCATCCCGCTCCTGATGCATTCGAGAAGATCGACTGAATGCATCATCCATTTCCGCTTACCCGTGTCATCCGATGGCGAGCGATTCATCCTCGCAGCGGTGGAACTGGTTGTTGATGGTTTCGATGTCGAACTGGTGTGGTCCCGAATTGAAGGACGCCACGCGACGTGCGTCGTGCCGTATGAAGTCGTTGAATCGTTCCTGAATGCGCTGCTTGATGCTCTGCTCTTCGCTTCCGGGCAAGGGCAGCAGCCAGTTCACTTTTGCGCAGACGAAACAAAACCTCCACGCCCGCGACGATAGCGGTGCGTGGAGGCAGGTGTGACGCAAGACCTGCTGC
>NZ_JAWRXU010000043.1:0-1188 GCF_046534895.1 Paraburkholderia sp. SIMBA_053
GTCTGGCTGCTCGCGTGCGCGGGCTACGCTGCGCAGATTCTCTGGAGAGTGTAAAAGAATGGCTGCAATCAAGAATAGTCTGCCGCGTCGCAAGTTTGACGTGGTCATCGTCGGCGCGGGCGGCTCGGGAATGCGCGCGTCGCTGCAACTGGCGCGCGCGGGCCTGTCCGTGTGCGTGCTCTCCAAGGTGTTCCCCACGCGCTCGCACACGGTCGCCGCGCAGGGCGGCATCGGCGCGTCGCTCGGCAACATGAGCGAGGACAACTGGCACTACCACTTCTACGACACGATCAAGGGCTCCGACTGGCTCGGCGACCAGGACGCGATCGAGTTCATGTGCCGCGAGGCGCCCAACGCCGTCTACGAACTCGAACACTTCGGCATGCCGTTTGACCGCAACGCCGACGGCACGATCTACCAGCGCCCGTTCGGCGGCCACACCGCGAACTACGGCGAGAAGCCCGTGCAGCGCGCGTGCGCGGCGGCTGACCGCACCGGTCACGCGCTGCTGCACACGCTGTACCAGCAGAACGTTGCGGCGAAGACGCAGTTCTTCGTCGAATGGATGGCGCTCGATCTGATCCGCGACGCCGACGGCGACGTGCTCGGCGTGACCGCGCTCGAAATGGAAACGGGCGAGGTCTACATCCTCGAAGGCAAGACGACGCTGTTCGCCACGGGCGGCGCGGGCCGGATCTTCGCGGCCTCGACCAACGCGTTCATCAACACCGGCGACGGCCTGGGCATGGCGGCGCGCTCGGGCATCGCGCTGCAGGACATGGAGTTCTGGCAGTTCCACCCGACCGGCGTGGCCGGCGCGGGCGTGCTGATCACCGAAGGCGTGCGCGGCGAAGGCGGCATCCTGCGGAATTCGAACGGCGAGCGTTTCATGGAACGCTACGCGCCGACCCTGAAGGATCTGGCGCCGCGTGACTTCGTGTCGCGCTCGATGGACCAGGAGATCAAGGAAGGCCGCGGCGTGGGTCCGAACAAGGACCACGTGCTGCTGGACCTGTCGCACATCGGCGCGGAGACGATCATGAAGCGTCTGCCGTCGATCCGCGAGATCGCGCTGAAGTTCGCCAACGTCGACTGCATCAAGGAACCGATCCCGGTGGTGCCGACCATCCACTACCAGATGGGCGGCATTCCGACGAACATCCACGGCCAGGTGGTGGGCACCGCGAA
>NZ_JAWRXU010000241.1:0-355 GCF_046534895.1 Paraburkholderia sp. SIMBA_053
CGCAAAATAACTTGTACATTAATTGTACTGAAAAGGTGGAAACATCAGATCAGTACCATTTTTTTCAAGAGGAAACGCGCATGCTCACTACCCTATCCCTATGGCTAGCGTCCTTTTTATTTGGCGGGATGAGCCTCTTTTCTTTTGGTTTTGCAGCCTTTCTATTGTCTAGTCTTCCAAATAATACGGCTCGCGCTACCATTCGCAGCGCCTTCCCATTTTTTTACCTGTTTGTTCTGATTGTATCGATGCTGACAGCGCTGCTTATATGGCGAATCGATCACGTATCTTCCCTACTCATGGCTGGTATTGCACTATCGGTCATCCCCACCCGGCAATGGCTGATGCCTGCGAT
>NZ_JAWRXU010000242.1:0-355 GCF_046534895.1 Paraburkholderia sp. SIMBA_053
TCGCCAGACGTGGCGTTGAACCGCGCCGACAAAGGCGCGAGATTGAAGGTCGACTCGGGTGAATGGGACTTGTCGCAACGTGAGGTGGCTTGGGTCATGAAGCGCACGCGACAACTGCTGCTGCGTGAGGGCGACGAATAGGGAGTCGGCTGTCGCGGCGATGCGCGGTGGACAGACTCGATACACGGCAGCCAATGGCACGCCCGTGCTTCGCAAGACCATCGTGGAGAAGTTGGCGCGCGACAACGGTTTGGATTACAAGCCGGAAAACATCGTTGTTGGCAGCGGTGGCAAAAACATCATCTTCCTCGCGCTCTCGGTCACGCTGAATCCTGGGGACGAGGTCATCATTCAC
>NZ_JAWRXU010000243.1:0-355 GCF_046534895.1 Paraburkholderia sp. SIMBA_053
GGGCAGGGAAATATGATGCCGGCATCGGGCCAATCTGATCGGCACCAATAAAGCAGCTTCTGTGCCATGTTTGTGTTCCGTCTGCGCCACGTCGTTGCAGCCCCAATGCCGACGCGCCTTCGCAGGGAATTTGCGCACACCGTTTGCGGGAATCGCGCGAGGTCACGGAATGCATCCGCACCATGATCGTGCGCACTCTTAGTCTGCGACTGCTTAACATTCCATTTTGGTGCATGGTGCTTATTTTGCACCATGATTGAGCATGGCCGTCTATTCTCGAATTTCGCGCTGTGCGGGGCGGCGCGGCGTGTGCAGCGTCGACAGCTTGCTAGAATGTTTTTTTGGCCCCAAGGAG
>NZ_JAWRXU010000244.1:0-354 GCF_046534895.1 Paraburkholderia sp. SIMBA_053
GACATCTTCATCAACACAGGCACGCGCGCCGTCATTCCGAAGCTCGAAGGACTCGAGCGCATACGTTATCACAGGAACTCGACGCTGCTCGATCTGACCGACTTGCCCGCGCATCTGGCCATCGTCGGCGGCAGTTATATCGCGCTCGAATTCGCGCAGGTGTTCCGCCGCTTCGGCAGCCGCGTGACGGTGATCGTGCGTGGCGATCGCGTGCTCACGCGCGAGGACGAAGACTTTGCTCGTAACGTGCAGAAAGTGCTCACGCGCGAGGGCATCGAATTCCGCTTTGGCGCCGAGCCCTCACTCGTCGAGCCGTTGCACGAGAGTGGTGACGGCGTGCGCGTGTTCTTCGGC
>NZ_JAWRXU010000245.1:0-353 GCF_046534895.1 Paraburkholderia sp. SIMBA_053
GCCCGACGGTATCGCGCGTGTGGCTGATCGGCACGACGGCAAGCGGGTCGTGATAGCGGCGCTCGGCGCCGCCGTTGCCCACCGACGGGCGGAAGCCCGCAATCCCCGTGAGCGCGGCGGGAATGCGCGTCGAGCCGCCCGTGTCGCTGCCGAGGCCGGCGGGCGACACGCGCGCGGCGATGGCGACGGCCGTACCGCCCGACGAGCCGCCCGCGATCAGCGACGGGTCGTAAGGATTGCGCACGACGCCCGCATGCGGGGCCAGATTCGCACTCGTGATGCCGAACGCGAGTTCGTGCATGTTGGTTTTGCCGAGCACGATCGCGCCCGCGTCGATCAGCCTGCGCACGGAG
>NZ_JAWRXU010000246.1:0-352 GCF_046534895.1 Paraburkholderia sp. SIMBA_053
TTCCGACGTCGTGACCGTCGACAGAAATGACTGTTACTCCCGCGAACGTCGACGTCGACATGACGTCCGGCACCTTGCTAACTGCGACACCAATGATTTTCCCGTGGTTTTCGTCAACGCGGGACTGCATACCCTGACTGATGCTGCTCATGCTGAGGGTGCTCATACGCTTCCTCCTGGAAGAAACGAGATAGGCTCACGGAACGTAGCAATTATTGCACCTGCCAAACACTGACGAGCCGCTTCACCAGGCAAAAAGAAAGCCGGCGTACACCGGCCTCAAAAATTTAACGACCGATGGCGGTCGTTAGGGGAGGAGTCCAATTTAAAGCGTCGAAACGAGCCGCACAAG
>NZ_JAWRXU010000247.1:0-350 GCF_046534895.1 Paraburkholderia sp. SIMBA_053
GGAAGTGCACGGCAGGCCGGGCCTGCTGCAGCGCGCGGGACAATTCCCGAGCCCGATCGCGCACGAGTATCAGATCAGCGAGGACGCGCAGCGCTACTACCGCACCGGCAAGAGCTTCCTATACCGGACGCTGCCGTTCTGGCTCGCGAGCATCGGCGACCGCACGCTCGTGCTGCTGTTGCCGATCGCCGTGCTGCTTTTTCCGGCGATGCGGCTGGTTCCGGCGCTGTATCGCTGGCGTGTACGTTCGCGCATCTATCGCTATTACGGTTCCCTGATCGCGATCGAGCGCGGCGCGCTCGCGCAAACCACCGACGAAGAGCGCAAGCGGCTCTTCGCGGAACTGGATC
>NZ_JAWRXU010000248.1:0-350 GCF_046534895.1 Paraburkholderia sp. SIMBA_053
CCTACGATACCGAATCCGCGCCGGCACCAGCCGCGAGTCCGGCGCGCCGTCACCCTCAAGCAGAGAAAACACGCAGCGCAAACTGTGCTCAGCCAGTTGCGCGCTGTCCTGGATAATCGCGTCGATCTTGAAAGGCAGACAGTCGAGCAGCTTATGGTCATGGAACGTCATCAGTTGGCCTGGCGCCTGCGCCAGTTGATGTGCATCGTTCATAAACTGCAGAACGCCTTCGAGCAACGTAATCGAGCCTGCGAACAGCGCTTGCGGATATCGCTGGTGTTCAGCGAACCATGACTTCATCAGCTCGTAACCCGATTCACGCTGGTAGTCTCGCTCGAACACCCAGTCCG
>NZ_JAWRXU010000249.1:0-350 GCF_046534895.1 Paraburkholderia sp. SIMBA_053
CGTGACAAAACTTCCGCGCTGCGCGCGGCCTCAAGCGGAATCCGTACTCATGTCAACCGACGCATCACTTTCAACACCCGCCAGCAGTCGAGCCGCCGTATGGCGGCACATCTTCGCGGGCTTCTGCGCGAGCCTCGTCGGCATTGGGCTGGCGCGCTTCGCCTATACGCCGCTGATTCCGCCGCTCATTCAGGCGCACTGGTTCGCCGCATCGGACGTGGTGTATCTGGGCGCGGCGAATCTTGCCGGCTATCTGCTCGGCGCACTGCTGGGCCGTCCGGTCGCGCATCGTCTGACGAACACGCATACGTTGCGGGCCATGATGGTGCTGGTCACGGCGACCTTTCTGG
>NZ_JAWRXU010000044.1:0-1052 GCF_046534895.1 Paraburkholderia sp. SIMBA_053
ACCTACTTTTCTTTGCCGCCCTCCATGTCAGGCTAGTTGTCGCCTCACCCGAACCGATTGGTGTAAAGATGGGGGGCGGACAGCGAATGGAAGATGAAACGCTATTCAGCGGAGACGCGGGAATGGGCAATCAAACAGATGATGCCGCCGTTCAATCGTGCGGTCATTGAGCTGGCAGGCGCGACGGGCATCACCACGGTGACGCTACGGACCTGGCGGCTGCGTGCAAGAGATGCAGGGGTATTCATGCCGGGCAAGGGCAGAACCAGCGATCAGTGGTCAAGCGCCGACAAGTTCAGGGTGGTGCTGGAGACGGCATCGCTCAACGAGGCCGAGACCTCACAATACTGCCGCAGCAAGGGCATTTATCCGGAGCAGATCCGGCAGTGGCGCGAAGCCTGTGAACAGGCCAATGTAGCGCCTGAAACCAGGCCCACGGCTGCCCAGCGCAATGAAGCAAAGGCCGCTCAAAAACGCATCCGTGAACTGGAGCGTCAGCTCAGGCGCAGCGATGCCGCGCGTGCGGAGGCGGCGGCGTTGCTGAACCTGCGAAAAAAAGCCGAAGCGATCTGGGGCAAGGAAGAGGACGACTGATCAGCGGCCCGGATCGCGAGGAAGCCATGCAGTTGATCGATGAAGCGGTACAGCAGGGAGCACGCCGCTCGCGTGCCTGCGAGCAGTTGGGGCTCAGTGTGCGCAGTGTCCAGCGCTGGCGCCTGTCGCCGCAGGATGGGCGAACTCAGCTCAGGCGTGCGGCGCCGCCCAACAAGCTCAGTGAGGCCGAGCGTCAGGCCGTGCTCGAGGCGGCCAACCGCCCGGACTACGCGAGTCTGACGCCGCACCAGATTGTGCCGAAGCTGGCTGATGAGGGGGTGTATCTGGCGTCCGAATCGACGTTCTACCGGGTGCTGAAAGCGGCAGGACAGGGCCAGCGTCGAGGCCGTGCGCGAGCCCCGCAACAACGCACGCTTACGACCCATCGTGCCGATGGCCCGAACCAGGTGTGGTGCTGGGATATTACGTGGATGCCGACAACGATCAGAGGCCGGTAC
>NZ_JAWRXU010000250.1:0-350 GCF_046534895.1 Paraburkholderia sp. SIMBA_053
CGCGTTCGTGATCATGCTGGGCTGGCTATCGGCGCGCATAGGCTTGCTGAAACACGGCGATGCCGACGTGTTCGCGACGCTCGTCATCCGTTTCGCACTACCCTTCGCGCTGTTCGAAGGCGCGGTCAGGACTTCGCCGGACAAGCTCCACAACGTGGGGTTCGCGCTATGCCTGACACTCGGACTGATGGGCACGTATGTGATTGCGTTAGGGATCGGCCGATTCGTCTTCAGACATGATCTGCGCACCGCCACCATGCAGGCGCTGGTGTGTGCATTTCCCGACATGGCCTATTTCGGCGCGCCGATTCTCGCCGCGGTGTTCGGGCCGGAAGGATTTCTGGCGGTGC
>NZ_JAWRXU010000251.1:0-350 GCF_046534895.1 Paraburkholderia sp. SIMBA_053
AGATGGGCGCGCCCACCGAGGTGCGCATCGAGTTGACCCACCCGCAGCAGCTTGCACGGGCTGACTATCTGAACCTTGACGCCTGCTTCTCCGTGGTGGCCGACGATGGCGCCTTGCGGAAGTTTTCCGGGTACATCGAACGCTTCTCGACGGTGCAGACCACGAAGGACTATGTCCGCTACGAATTCGTACTGAAGTCGCACTTCGGACGGCTCCAGGCGGTTACGGATACGCACGTCTACCAGCGCGTCACCACACCGCAGATCCTCACGGCGGTGGTGCGCCGTCATGGCATCCGGGATCACCCGACATCGTTCCGTCTGCGCCGTCAGTATCCGGTCCATCTCTGG
>NZ_JAWRXU010000252.1:0-350 GCF_046534895.1 Paraburkholderia sp. SIMBA_053
GAGCGGGACATCGATATCGATCTGCTCGTCGAGCATTTCAACCGGCGTCTTGCTCAGCGCCACGGCGTTGCCGAGCGGCGATTGAGTGCCGAGATCATGGCGGTGCTGCGTGCCTATTCCTGGCCGGGCAACGTGAGAGAGATACGCAATGTGATCGAGAATCTGTTGTTGACGTCCAACGAGGAAGTGGTATCGCTCGACGAGTTACCTGCTGAGCTACTCGACGAAACGGCGACTGTCAGCGTTGTCCCGCCATTGCCCGATCAGTCGACAAGTTTGGAGGACACCGAGCGTCTGGCCATCGCCCGCGCCGTGCGCAGCGCGGGTGGAAATCTTGCGCAGGCCGCCCG
>NZ_JAWRXU010000253.1:0-349 GCF_046534895.1 Paraburkholderia sp. SIMBA_053
GTCAAAAGAATAACAGGGAGGTAGACGTTCTTTTTTCTAATTCTTCGAAGGACTTCGATACCGCTAAGTTCTGGAAGCATGACGTCTAATAAAACTAAATCAATACTATTATGTAAAGCAGCTTCAAGGCCGCTTTTTCCTTCGTGCTCTACGAATACTTGGTATCCTTCATGCTCAAGCTCAATTTGAAGAGCTCTCGCAATCATTTCTTCATCTTCAACGATTAAAATACAGTTTTGCATGCAGGTTCTCCTTTCTCATCGTTCAAAATATAATAAACTTCATTTGGACAAGGGAAGTTCCTGTTTAGTTAGACCTTCCTTTTTAGTGAACCACTATAGATTAATAC
>NZ_JAWRXU010000254.1:0-349 GCF_046534895.1 Paraburkholderia sp. SIMBA_053
AGTGCTTCGCCGATCGTGCCGCTCCATCGAAAGCAGATATCCGCGGCGCCGGGCGTCGGGTGTTCGGCGACGAGCCTCACGTTATTGCCACGCTGATGAATGCTCAGCACGGCGCCGCCCAATGCGGCCTGTCGCACGAGCAGGTTGCCGTCCTCGCTATGTTCGGCGACAACCTCGGCGCCGAACAGGTCGCGATAGAACGCGAAGGTGGACATCAGATCGTCTACGGTGATGGCGACATGATCGATCCCGGTAATGCCTGTCATGGTTGTCTCCTGTGAACCACGCGAATGCTAGACGTAGCGTGTGAGCAGAAAATTATCAGCCGCGTCGCATCCGTCTTCCCGGT
>NZ_JAWRXU010000255.1:0-349 GCF_046534895.1 Paraburkholderia sp. SIMBA_053
GATCGGTCAGCCGCTCGACATCTTCTATAGCGCCGAGCAGCGCGCCAAAGGTCTGCCGCAAACGGCGCTCGCCACGGCGCGCCGCGAAGGCCGCTTGGAGGGTGAAAGCTGGCGGCTACGCAAGGACGGCAAGGCGTTCTGGGCGAGCGTCGTTCTGACCGCGCTGCGTTCGTCCGACGGCGCGCTGCTCGGCTTCGGCGAGATCGTGCGCGATATGACCGACAAGAAAGCGGTGCATGACGCGGTGCTCGAAAGCGAGCGGCGTTTCCGGCTGCTCGTCGACGGCGTGACGGACTACGCGATCTTCATGCTGTCGCCGGAAGGCCGCGTGACGAACTGGAATTCGGGC
>NZ_JAWRXU010000045.1:0-1032 GCF_046534895.1 Paraburkholderia sp. SIMBA_053
CGCCCGTCACACCACGAGAGTTTGTAACACCCGAAGTCGGTGGGGTAACCTTTTTGGAGCCAGCCGCCTAAGGTGGGACAGATGATTGGGGTGAAGTCGTAACAAGGTAGCCGTATCGGAAGGTGCGGCTGGATCACCTCCTTTCTATGGAGAATTGATGAACGCAGTTCATCAATAAACGTTGACTTGTTTTGTTTCGTTCAGTTTTGAGAGAACTATCTCTCAAGTTTAAATGTATGTTCTTTGAAAACTAGATAACAGTGTAGCTCATATTTTTTTAATTTTAGTTTGGTTAAGTTAGAAAGGGCGCACGGTGGATGCCTTGACACTAGGAGTCGATGAAGGACGGGACTAACGCCGATATGCTTCGGGGAGCTGTAAGTAAGCTTTGATCCGAAGATTTCCGAATGGGGAAACCCACTATACGTAATGGTATGGTATCCTTACCTGAATACATAGGGTATGGAAGACAGACCCAGGGAACTGAAACATCTAAGTACCTGGAGGAAGAGAAAGCAAATGCGATTTCCTGAGTAGCGGCGAGCGAAACGGAATCTAGCCCAAACCAAGAGGCTTGCCTCTTGGGGTTGTAGGACATTCTATACGGAGTTACAAAGGAACGAGGTAGACGAAGCGACCTGGAAAGGTCCGTCGTAGAGGGTAACAACCCCGTAGTCGAAACTTCGTTCTCTCTTGAATGTATCCTGAGTACGGCGGAACACGTGAAATTCCGTCGGAATCTGGGAGGACCATCTCCCAAGGCTAAATACTCCCTAGTGATCGATAGTGAACCAGTACCGTGAGGGAAAGGTGAAAAGCACCCCGGAAGGGGAGTGAAAGAGATCCTGAAACCGTGTGCCTACAAATAGTCAGAGCCCGTTAATGGGTGATGGCGTGCCTTTTGTAGAATGAACCGGCGAGTTACGATCCCGTGCGAGGTTAAGCTGAAGAGGCGGAGCCGCAGCGAAAGCGAGTCTGAATAGGGCGTTTAGTACGTGGTCGTAGACCCGAAACCAGGTGATCTACCCAAGA
>NZ_JAWRXU010000004.1:0-600794 GCF_046534895.1 Paraburkholderia sp. SIMBA_053
GCAAACGAAGTCGCGTTCGAGATCCAGTCGCGCTACCAGACGCCGGACGAAGCGGAAAGCGATATCCGCCGGCGCGTTGAGAACAAGGAAGTGGTGATCGGCTTCGGTCACCCGGTCTACACGATCTCGGACCCGCGCAACAAGGTCATCAAGGAAGTGGCGAAGAAGCTCTCGAAGGAAGCGGGCAACAACAAGCTTTTCGACATCGCGGAAAGACTCGAATCGGTGATGTGGGAAGCAAAGAAGATGTTCCCTAACCTGGACTGGTTCAGCGCCGTCTCGTATCACATGATGGGCGTGCCCACGGCAATGTTCACGCCGCTTTTCGTCATTGCACGCACGGCCGGCTGGAGTGCGCACATCATCGAGCAGCGGATCGACAACAAGATCATTCGCCCGAGCGCGAATTACACCGGTCCCGACGATCTGCCGTTCGTGCCGCTCGCGAAGCGCGGCTAACGCCGTCAGAGCCCTCGCGCAAGCACGTGAGCCCTGGCTCTCCGATACCGCGAGCCAGGGCCGCTCTTTGCCGTAGCGAGCTACACTAGACCGATTGCTTCACTCAGGCAGGAACGCGCCGTTAAAAACGCCCGCTCAATGCGATGGCCGCCGCCCTTGTTCCCGCATCATTACTGTTGGTCCCCACGCCATGAATACTGCCTACCGCAAACGCCTTCCCGGCACCCAGCTTGATTTCTTCGATGCGCGCGCCGCCGTCGACGCAATCCAGGCCGGCGCATACGACAAGCTTCCGTACACGTCGCGCGTGCTTGCCGAAAATCTCGTGCGGCGCTGCGATCCGGTGACGCTCGTCGCGTCGTTGAAACAGATCGTGGAACGCAAGCGCGAGCTGGATTTCCCGTGGTTTCCGGCGCGCGTGGTATGTCACGACATTCTCGGCCAGACCGCGCTGGTCGATCTTGCCGGTTTGCGCGACGCGATCGCCGCGCAAGGCGGCGACCCCGCGCTGGTCAATCCAGTGGTGCCGACGCAACTCGTCGTGGATCACTCGCTTGCCGTGGAGTGCGGCGGCTTCGACCCGGACGCGTTCGCGAAGAACCGGGCAATCGAAGACCGTCGCAATGAAGACCGCTTCGATTTCATCAACTGGACGAAGCGGGCGTTCCGGAACGTCGACGTGATTCCTCCGGGCAACGGCATCCTGCATCAGATCAACCTTGAACGCATGAGTCCGGTCGTGCAGGTGAACGACGGCGTCGCGTTTCCCGATACGCTGGTGGGCACGGACTCGCACACGCCGATGGTCGACGCGCTCGGCGTGATCGCGATCGGCGTCGGCGGACTGGAAGCGGAAAGTGTGATGCTGGGCCGCGCGTCGTATATGCGTCTGCCGGATATCGTCGGCGTGGAGTTGACGGGTAAGCCTGCTGAAGGCATTACGGCAACCGACGTCGTGCTTTCGCTGACCGAGTTCCTGCGCAAGGAAAAAGTTGTCGGTGCATACCTTGAATTCTTCGGCGAGGGTACAGCGAAGCTCACGCTCGGCGACCGCGCGACGATTGCGAACATGGCGCCCGAATTCGGCGCGACGGCCGCGATGTTCTATATCGACGAGCAGACCATCAAGTACCTGAAGCTGACCGGCCGCGACGACGAACTCGTGAAGCTCGTCGAAACCTACGCAAAAGAAGCCGGCTTGTGGGCCGACAGCCTCACGCATGCCGAGTACGAGCGCGTGCTGAAGTTCGATCTGTCCACGGTCGTGCGCACGCTCGCCGGGCCGTCGAATCCGCACCGGCGCTTGCCGGTTTCCGAACTGGCGGCGCGCGGCATCAGCGGCAAGGTCGAGAACGAGCCGGGCTTGATGCCGGACGGCGCGGTGATCATCGCGGCAATCACGAGCTGTACGAACACCAACAATCCGCGCAACATGATCGCGGCAGGCCTGATCGCGCGTAACGCGAACCGGCGCGGGCTCACGCGCAAGCCGTGGGCGAAGACGTCGCTCGCACCTGGCTCGAAAGCCGTCACGTTGTATCTGGAAGAAGCCGGCTTGCTGCCCGAGCTCGAACAGCTTGGCTTCGGCGTCGTCGCGTATGCGTGCACGTCGTGCAACGGCATGTCCGGCGCGCTCGACCCGGCGATCCAGAAGGAGATCGTGGAGCGCGACCTGTATGCGACTGCCGTGCTGTCGGGCAATCGCAATTTCGACGGCCGCATTCATCCCTTCGCGAAGCAGGCGTTTCTTGCTTCTCCGCCGCTGGTGGTGGCTTATGCGATTGCGGGCACGATTCGCTTCGACATAGAGAAGGATGTGCTCGGTGTCGATGCCGACGGCAATAACGTCACGCTGAAGGACATCTGGCCGTCGGACGAAGAAATCGACGCAATCGTGGCTTCGAGCGTCAAGCCCGAGCAATTCCGCAAAGTGTACGAGCCGATGTTCGCGGTGTCGGTGGACACGCAGGAGAAAGCGAACCCGCTTTACGACTGGCGTCCGATGAGCACCTACATTCGCCGTCCGCCGTATTGGGAAGGTGCGCTTGCGGGCGAGCGCACGCTGCAGGGCATGCGTGCGCTCGCCGTGCTCGGCGACAACATTACGACCGATCACCTGTCGCCATCGAATGCAATCTTGCCGGACAGCGCAGCAGGCGAATACCTGACGAAAATGGGTTTGCCCGAAGAAGACTTCAATTCGTACGCGACGCATCGCGGCGATCACCTGACGGCGCAGCGCGCCACGTTCGCGAACCCGACGCTCAGGAACGAAATGGTGATTGAAGACGGCAAGGTGAAGGCCGGTTCGTTTGCACGCATCGAGCCGGAGGGCAAGATCACGCGCATGTGGGAAGCGATCGAAACTTATATGGAGCGCAAGCAGCCGCTGATCGTGATCGCCGGAGCCGACTATGGCCAGGGGTCGTCGCGCGACTGGGCGGCCAAGGGCGTGCGCCTTGCCGGCGCGGAAGCGATTGTCGCCGAAGGATTCGAACGAATTCACCGCACGAATCTCGTCGGCATGGGCGTCTTGCCGCTCGAATTCAAGCCGGGCGTGAACCGCATTACGCTGGCAATCGACGGCACCGAGACCTTCGACGTAATCGGCGAACGCAAGCCGCGCACGGATCTGACGCTGGTCATTCATCGCCGAAGCGGTGAGCGCGTCGAGGTGCCGGTGACCTGCCGGCTCGACACGGCCGAAGAGCTTTCCATCTACGAGGCCGGCGGCGTGCTGCAGCGTTTTGCGCAGGACTTTCTGGAGTCGTCGAAGGCGGCGGCTTAATCAATATCGTTCAGGACACTGTTTCATGGCGCATAAACCGCAGATCAGAATTCCGGCCACTTACATGCGTGGCGGCACGAGCAAAGGCGTGTTCTTCCGCTTGCAGGACTTGCCCGATGCGGCGCAAATGCCCGGCGCCGCGCGCGACGCGCTGCTGCTGCGCGTAATCGGCAGCCCGGACCCGTACGGCAAGCAGATTGACGGCATGGGCGGCGCGACGTCGAGCACGAGCAAGACGGTGATCATCGCTAAAAGCAGCAAGCCCGATCACGATGTGGACTACCTGTTTGGACAGGTGTCGATAGACAAGCCATTTGTCGACTGGAGCGGCAATTGCGGCAATCTCTCTGCTGCAGTGGGCCCTTTCGCGATCAGCGCGGGTTTGGTCGAGGCGAACCGGATTCCGCGCGACGGCGTGGCGACCGTGCGGATCTGGCAGGCGAACATCGGCAAGACGATCATCGCGCACGTGCCGATGACCGACGGCGCAGTGCAGGAAACGGGCGACTTCGAACTCGACGGCGTGACCTTTCCGGCGGCGGAAGTGCAGCTCGAATTCATGGACCCTGCCGCGGAAGAAGACGGCGCCGGCGGCTCGATGTTCCCGACCGGCAATCTCGTCGACGATCTCGATGTGCCGGGCGTCGGCACGCTGAAGGCGACCATGATCAACGCCGGCATCCCGACGATTTTCGTGAACGCCGAGGCGATCGGCTACAAGGGCACGGAGTTGCAGGACGCCATCAATAGCGATGAAAAGGCGCTCGCAATGTTCGAGACGATTCGCGCACACGGCGCGCTGCGCATGGGGCTGATCAAGCATCTGGACGAGATCGCGACGCGCCAGCACACGCCGAAGATCGCGTTCGTTGCGAAGCCGGCCGACTACGTGTCGTCGAGCGGCAAGCGGATCGGCTCGGGCGACGCGGATCTGCTGGTTCGTGCGATGTCGATGGGCAAGGTGCATCACGCGATGATGGGCACGGCCGCTGTGGCGATCGGTACTGCTGCGGCGATTCCCGGAACGTTGGTGAATCTGGCGGCTGGCGGCGGTGAGCGTGAAGCTGTGAGGTTCGGGCACCCGTCGGGCACGCTGCGGGTGGGGGCGGAGGCTGCAGTTGTCGGTGGCGAGTGGGTCGTCACGAAGGCGGTGATGAGTCGCAGTGCGAGAGTTTTGATGGAGGGTTGGGTCAGGGTGCAGGGCTAGGCAGAGGCGCTCCGGTGCTGGCCGGACGCGTGGCGTCGAACTCAGACTCGGACGTGGACTTTTAGCGCGCCCGGTTGAACGTGCGTGGCTTCGCACTGGTTATAATCCCCGGGCCATCGAGAAACACTCAACGGTCAGGTCTGGAAGCTGTGATCGTAACCACGCATCCGCCCACATGAGGCATGCGTCTGCCTCTGCTGGGCTGTGTTGCCCGTCTCAACCGAATGCCCGCCGACCTACTGAAGTCTTAGCGAGATCGCACAATGAGTAAGAATAAACGCCGATCGCAAGCCGATTCCCGGCCACCCGTCGACGCTCTCCAGTACGAAAAGCTTGCGCTCTCGGCTTTCCATCTCTGTGACCGGCAGATGAGCAAGCTCGACTCGTTGATCACGCTTGCGTCCACGATATGTAGGAATCCTGCCGTCACGATTGACGAGCGCCGCCGGCAGCAGACCATGCTGGAATTGCTCATCAGCACCGGCGAGCAATATCAGCAGGAGCTTGCGTGTGACCGCGAACTCTTCCAGGTGATCGCACTCGATGCAAAAGGAGTGGCCAAGAAGCGCATCACGGCGAGCCGGGCGGCGCGCCTGCTTCAGGAAGCAAAGGAGCCCGCGTCGCGGGTGCCCGACATGAGCACCGGTCCGCAAGAAACCGCTTGCCTCGATGAAGCGTCAAGCGACGACGTGGAGGCCGGACCCGGCGCCGACGTCACGCGCCATTGAACACACACAGCGTTGCCGGCTACTGAATGCCGCCGTTCTCCGTGCGGGTGTCCGTCTGACCACACGTCGCCTTCGCAGCGTTACTTCGCTCCGTGTTTGGCCTGCCAGCGTTGCATGAAGCCGATTTCGTCATGCTGCGCCTTGATGATGTTTTTCGCCAGGCGCTTCAACTCCGGGTCTTTGCCGTACTTGAGTTCGACCTGCGCCATGTCTATCGCGCCCTGATGGTGCGGGATCATGTGCGCGACGAAGTCTTTATCGGCGTCCCCCGTGTAGGTCGGCGCGCTCATGTCTTTCATCATCTTTTCGTCGGCGGCTTTGAACGCCGGCGTCGAGTCGCCGGAAGCCGCACCGGCTGAGGAAGACATGTCCATGCCGGGCATGGAGGCCGTGTGTTGCGCGTGAACAGGCGCGGTGGCGACGGCACATGCCACACCGCCGAACACGCACAATGCACGAAAAGCGCGAAGTTTCTTCATAGTCGATTCCCATTAAAAAGTTGTTCGAGCGACGCGCGGCTATCAGTCTCTCACCGACGGATGAAATCCCGCCGCCGCGATGGCTTCCGTGAGTTGCGCCGATGTTAGCGTCGACGCGACCTTGACGATCTTCGTGGACACGTCGATGTCGACCGCGGCAGCCGGATCAAGACCGGCAATCGCGCGAGCAATCGCGTTTGCGCATCCACCGCAAGACATATCCGGAACGGCTAATTCCAATTTCATTTCCAATCTCCTGAGACAAGTCTCAAGACGATCTTGCACCTTCCCACGGCGGTAAGGTCAAGCCTGCGAACATGCGTCTTTACCTTTACCGCTGACGCCAATCTGTGCCCGTCATTGGGAACGGTCCTACACAGGCGCTCGTCTTGGACGTCGATAATCGGCGTCACCTCATGCGCAGGCCAGCGTTCGCAGCCTGCGCCAGTCGAGGTCTCACGATTCATCCACGCAGACTCATCCACGCAGACTCATTCGCGCGAACATGCAAAACCAGTCCCCTGTATCACCCCAAGCCATTTCGCTCTGGTTCAACGAAGCGGAAGAAGCACGCCTCGCAGGTCGCCTCGACGCGGCGCAGGCGCTTCTCGATCGAATCATTGTGCATGACTCGGCGCACGCGGCCGCGCTTTACTCGCGCGGACTGGTGGCGCTCGCACAGGACCAGCTGCCATTGGCGCAACGCTGGATCGAGCGGGCGGTAGAAGTCGAGCCGCAGCCGCCGTTCTTCGATATGTTGTGCCTCGTCCAGATCAGGCTGCGCGCGTTCGCGAGCATTGTGCACACTGCCAGCGCGGGGCTCACGTATCAGCCGGATTCGCTTTCGCTTCACTATTACCTCGGCGTCGCGCTGCAGTTGCAAGGGCGTGCGGAAGAGGCGGCAGCAGTCTATCGCAGGTTGATCGAACTGAAACCGGACTATGTGCAGGCGCACGCTAACTTGGGCGTCGTCGTGAAAGACCTGGGTTCGTTGAGCAAGGCCGAGCAGCACCTCAGGCACGCCATGACGTTAGACCCGTCCAATCGCGGCGCCCGCGCAAGTCTCAGTCAGGTGCTGCTGGCAGCGGGCCGATACGAAGAAGCGTGGCCCTACTTTGAAGACCGTTGGGCCAATTTCGTCGATGCCGACGGGCGACCCGTATCGCAGCGGCCGGAACTCCCATGGCCGCAGTGGAAGGGCGAGGATCCCGGCGTGGCGGGCGGCGCGCGCCTGCTCGTTCTGCCGGAGCAAGGTCACGGCGACAGCTTGCAGTTCGTGCGCTACCTGCCGCTTGCACTCCAACGTTTTGCCCAGGTGGGCTACATCTGCCCGCCGTCGCTGCGGCGCCTGTATGAAGAGTCGTTGTGTGCGCGCTGGCCGGGCCTCGTCATGCTCGACGACGTCATGCCTGATGCCAAAGAGTGGGACTGGCAATGTTCGTTGATGTCGTTGCCCCTCGCATTCGGCACGCGCCTCGACAACATCCCAGCAGAGCCGTATCTGCGCGCAGAGCCGCAGCGGTCCGCCGAGTGGCGTGCAAAACTCGGCGAGTTGTCCCGGCCGGACCTGCCGCGCGTCGGTGTCGTATGGGCAGGCGGCCACTCCGGGCTCGCCGAAGATCGTGCGCGCAGCCTCACATCGGCGCAGTTCGCCCCATTGCTTTCTTTGTCGCGGATTCGCTGGATCAGCTTGCAGAAAGCCGACGACCTCGCAAAGCGTGCGAGCCCCTCGACAAAAGCGTATCTCACCGACTGGATGGACGGCGTGTCGGACTTTGCGGACACTGCCGCGATCATCGACAACCTGGACCTCGTCATTTCGGTCGATACGTCGGTCGCTCATCTGGCAGCGGCCATGGGCAAGCCGGTGTGGTTGCTGAATCGTTTTGCCGGTTGCTGGCGGTGGCTGCGCAATCGCGACGACAGCCCGTGGTATCCGACAGTGCGCATTTTCACGCAACCGCAACGGGGAAATTGGGACGAAGTAATCGAGCGCGTCGCGGCGCAATTGAAGCAGCGTTATGAACCGGGCATAACTTACCGTTCCTTTGTGCGCTAGCTAACTCAACGCCGCGCCAGATTTACTGGATGGTGAGTTCGGGGTGCTAAGCTCGGGCGCTGTCGTGTTGTGGTTTCTCTCGCCGGTGAGGCGGGTGCCGTTTGCCAAAATAATCGATTAACAGGGGCCAGGCATGTTGAGAAAAGTCGTCGACAGGGCAAAACAGATCCGAAGGAGCGAGCGATTCAAGCATTCCGTCGCCACGCCTCGCCGCATATCGCTTCATGCGATGCAGCGCCTCAACCGGGGCGTCTTTGCGATCGAAATCAAGGAGAACTCCGGCTTTTTCTCCGTCATGCAAATGGTGTTGTTCATCCTCATGTTTTGTGAGGAAAAATGCCTGACGCCGCGCATTAGCGCTCGCGGCGGCCTGTATGGCGATGCCGATGGAAAGGTCGACTGGTTCTCCGCGTTCTTCGAACCGGTACGCGCTCCGGCTGCCTTGCCGCTCGCGCGCAAGCTCAGGACTTCGACGGTTCGTGACCTCGTGCAGTTGGGCTTCCGGCAACGTTACGAGCACTTGCTGGAACTCGGCAGCGCGAGCGAACTGTTCTTTGCAAATTATCGGCCGGCGCAGCATATTCTTCGCGAGGTCGATGCAGTCTGCGAGCGGCTTGGTATCAGCGCCTCCACACTGGGCGTGCACTTCAGAGGCACTGACAAAACGCTCGAAGCCGTTCCCGTTTCGTGGAAAGACTTTTGCCGTCACGTCGAAACGACGTTAGCGGAAAATCCGTGTTTGAACCACGTTTTCATTTCAAGCGACGAACAGGCCTTTGTCGATTACTTCGTCGCATGGCCGTTCAGCAAGCCGGTGAGCGTCGCGCCCGCGAGGCTGCTTGCGAACGGTGCGACGCCGGTTCATTTCAGCGGCTTTCCGGGGCTGGAAGTCGGGCGCGAAGCGCTGGTGTCCAGTCTGCTTTTGTCGCGCTGCGGCTATCTGGTCAAAACGCCGTCTTATCTGTCCGCGTGGTCGCGAATCTTCAACCCTGCGCTGCCCGTCAAGCTCGTGGCTCCACCGCGGCCAGATGCGTTCTGGTTTCCCGACAGCCGGCTGTGGCTCGAGCAGGCGGCGCACGACAAAGCGGCTTGAATGCCGCGTCGCTGACGCCGCGCGACTGCCCGACCTCGCGACATGCTCGAGCGGCTTGCGATATGCTTTTGTGACAAGCCGCGCCCCGAGCGCTCAAGCACATCACAAAGGACTCGCAACATGAAAGCCGTCAAGATCGGAACCCCTGCCAGCGTCGACAATCTCCAGTTAGTCGATATCGACGATCCGGGACAGCCAGGCCCGGGCCAGGTTCGCGTGCGTATCCACGCCAGCTCGTTGAACTTTCACGACTACGGCGTCGTAAGCGGCGTGTTGCCCGCCGACGCCGGGCGTATTCCAATGGCGGACGGCGCGGGCGTCGTCGAAGCAGTCGGCGAAGGCGTCGGCGAATTCAAGGCTGGCGACCCTGTCGTGTCGTGCTTCTTCCCTTTCTGGGAGAACGGTACGCCCACGATTGGCGACTTCAAAACCACACCCGGCGACGGCGTTGACGGCTATGCGCGCGAAGTCGTCGTGCTGCCGAGCCACTACTTTACGCATGCACCGAAAGGCTACAGCCACGCCGAAGCCGCGACGCTCACCACGGCCGGACTGACGGCATGGCGCGCGCTGATCGTCGACGGTCAGTTGAAACCGGGTGCGACGGTGCTCGTGCTCGGCACCGGCGGCGTGTCGATCTTCGGCTTGCAGATTGCCAAGGCGATGGGCGCCTCGGTGATCGCGACGTCCTCGTCGGATGCGAAGCTCGAAAAGCTTCGCGCGCTCGGTGCCGATCACACGATCAACTATCGCGAGAATCCTGAGTGGGGCAAAACGGTGTGCTCGTTGACCGGGGGCAGAGGCGTCGATCATGTGATCGAAGTGGGCGGTCCGGGCACGCTGCCGCAGTCGATCACCGCCTGCCGGATAGGCGGCCATATTGCGCTAATCGGCGTGCTGACCGGACGCGCGGGCCCGGTGCCCACCGCGGCGCTGATGGCACGGCAACAGCGGCTGCAGGGGCTGATTGTCGGCAGCCGGCAGGATCAGCGCGACATGACTCGCGCGCTCGAAGTGACCGGCATCAAGCCTGTCATCGACAGCACGTTCGAGCTCGCGAAGCTCGGCGACGCGTTCAGGCATGAAGCGGCGGGCGCACACTTCGGGAAGATTTGCGTATCGATCTGAGCACGACGCGGTTGAGCGTCCGCGCAACGCGGTGACGCTCAACCGCGCTGCGCGAGATCTGCGAATGTGACGCTTCTGGCCGCGCATGCTTCGGTGAACGCTTCGTCGTAGCTGGAGAAAAACACGGTGCGGGTTTGCGCGAGCGTCGTGAACAAATCCACCAGCACCGCACGCGCGGCGGCGTCGAGTCCGCCAACGGGCTCGTCCGCAATCAGCACTTTCGTTTCGCCAATCACTGCGGTTGTCAGAAAAAATTTCTTGCGCGTGCCGAACGACATCTGTTCAAAGCGCTTTTCCAGATGCGGCGTGAGTCCGAAGCGGTCGGCGAGCGCCAGCGTCGCGTCGCTGACCAACGCGTCTCTCGCCGAAGCCACGCGCTGCAGATATTCGCGACCGGTCGGATCAGGCGACGGCATGCAATCCTCCGGCACGTACGTCAGCAGCGATTGCGCGGTCTCTCGCGCCGTGCGCAGTGAATGGTCGCCGATCCAGATTTCCCCTTCATCAGCCTCGATCACGCCGGCAAGCATGCCGAGCAAAGTCGATTTGCCGCTGCCGGACTCGTCGTTGAGCGCCACGCAGCCCGCGGCAGAGTCGTGCCACAGTCGCTGAAAGATGACGCGGTCGCCATAGCGCTTGCTGAGGTTTTCGAAACGGAGCATGAGTGTGACGTGTAGTGTGAGTCGCTGCGCAACGTCCATTGTGAGGAGCGCGCGCGATTTTAGACGGATGGCGAAGCCTATCAAAAACCGGACGATTGTTCCGATTTTCCGCGTGATGACGGCGGTATCGCCATACGGCTAGCCCTTAATCTCAAAACTGCATCGCTTTCACAAAAAATAGGGCGGGGTGAAATGATAGGTCTACAGAATACGCGGCCTTTTTTGCGCTGCTAAACTGTGCGCCGGAGCAGTTTTCTTCCGCACTCATGCGCCACTCGCGCCCCCAATTTCCGCCAGCCTCAACCTGCGGGATAAGCGGTAGAAACAGGCCTTTTCTGCGATTTGGAAGAAGCAGCCGCACGGCATACTGGCTTATACGCGGCGGGTGAAAAAGGGACGCATGGTTGGGTGTCCTTTCTTCCAGGCAGGCATGGCGTCGCAATTGCCGATTCCTCTCCCAACCGCTCATCCTCTCTAATTCGATATGTATCGGGGCTCGCTTGAGCCCGTTTTTGGAAGTGACTCATGAAGCCGGGAAAGAATTCGCTTGGGAAAACACGCACGCGCAAATTCGTCATTGCGGCGGCAGCGGCGCTTGTCGCATTGACGCTCGCATTCAGTTTGTGGCATTACCAGCAGCGCTCGGCGCAGGTTGCGCCCGCGCTGACCGGCGTCGCCAACCAGATGCGCCACGATACGTCGGCCTGGACGCGCGAGGAGAAAGACGCGTCGCAAATGCTGCGCGACATTCATGACGCGAAGGTTGCCGCAATCGGTGTGAGTCCCAGTGCAATTCTCGTGTCGAAGCGCGACGGCTCCAAATATTTCGTGACTGACCACAACGCGACCTTTTCGCACGCGCTGTTACTCGGCGAGCCGAAGAACGGCGACGCGGCTTCATACCAACTGGTGTGGCTGCCCGACGCGGACATCCGCACGGGCGGTTCGAACTGGGTGCAGGCTTTCGACCAGACGCGCGACGTAATCAGCCTGCTGCTGCCGTTGCTGCTGATCGGCGGCATGGTGTGGTTCATGCGCCGTGAGATGCGCGGCGGCGCGACGCTGCTCGGCAAGGCGCCCACGCTGCGCTTTGACGACGTGATCGGCGCCGGGGAAGCGAAGGCGGCGCTCGCGGACATTCGCGGCTATCTGTCGAACCCGAAGCAGTTCACGTCGATGGGCGTACGAGCGCCGTGCGGCATCCTGATGGTGGGCGGCCCCGGCGTGGGCAAAACCCGGCTCGCACAGGCGCTGGCAGGAGAATGCGGCGCGAGCTTCATCTCGATCACCGGCAGTTATTTCAGCGCAAAGTATTACGGCGTGGGCATCCAGAAGGTCAAACATCTGTTCGAAATGGCGCGCAAGAACGCGCCCACGGTGATCTTTATCGACGAAGCCGACGGTCTCGCGAAGCGCACCGACACGGGCGGCGGTCCCGTCGAAGCGGAGAGCAACCGCATCATTAATCAGTTGCTTGCGGAAATGGACGGCTTTGCCTCGAACGAAGGCGTGATTATCGTTGCGGCCACCAATCATCCGGACAATCTGGACGAGGCGTTGCGCCGGCCCGGCCGTTTCGATCGCACCGTGCAGGTTCGCCTGCCCGATCGCGAAGACCGCGCGAAGATTTTCCGTTTCTATGCCGAGAGGCTGAAGTCGAAGGCTGCGGACATCGACTACGATCAACTCGCGCGCCTTACCACAGGGTTGTCGCCGGCGACCGTCGCGATGGTCGTGAATCAGGCGGGGCTCGTCGCGCGCAAAGCCGGCGACACGGAAATCGCGGCGAAGCATTTCATCGAGGCGATCAAGATCGCGCGGATCGGCGACGTGAGCGGCGCGGAACGCGCTTTGACCGAGGACGAACGCACGCGTATTGCCGTGCACGAAGCCGGGCATGGCCTGGTTGCGGCGCTGCTCGGCACCGGCGTACTCGAGGAGGTCACGATTCTGCCGCGTGGCGGCGCGCTGGGCGTCGCGCTTATCACCAAGGCGCAGGACAAGCATCTTTATCGTGAGACCGAAATCCGCAATGAGGTGAAGGTCTTGCTCGGCGGCCGTAACGCGGAGATCCTGGCGTTTTCCGAAGCATCCAGCGGCGCGGCCTCCGATCTGCAGGAAGCGTCGCGTATCAGCCTCGACATGGTGTCGAAGTTCGGCTTCAACAGCGACGGCAATCTGTTTAGCCTCGCCGCGTTGCCCTCGCAATACGCGGGTTTGCAGATGAAGGGCGCGATCGAGCAGGCGAACGTGCTGCTCAAGGAGTTGAACGAGCAGTGCTATAGCCTGCTGCACGCCTATGAACCCGTGCTGCGCGCTATTGCAGACGAACTTCTCGAGCAGGAAACGGTGCCGGGCGAAACGGTGTATCGCCTGATCAAGGAGCACAAGAGCACGCTGAAGATCGTGCACGAGCCCGAGGCGGCCTGAGCGGCCACGCACTATCACGCTTGAGCGGCTAGCCACCACCGCGTTACGCGAAGTCCGACGGTCCCGGAGGTGGAACGCCGGGAGGCGTTTCTGTCTCGCCCAAAGGATCGCGCTTGGCTTCGTCGTCGTCGGCAGGCAGCGAGTCGGCGCCTTTTTCCGGCAGAGGCTGGTCGAGCCCCGGTTCGACCGGTGTCGGGATTGCATCGCCAATGGGCTTCGAGACCTCAGTGGGCGGACCGCCCGGATCTGCCGATTTGTCCTGGTCATGCTCGTTCGGGCTATTGGGCTGAGTGGCCACGGCGCATCTCCAGTTGGTAACGGTCATGTCATCTGTCAGCAACCGTTGTGCCACGAGTGCGACCTACGCAACCTCATGCTGCGTCCGAAGCGGTCCCTTCGTCTGTCAACGCGCGCCGGCTATGCTGCTTCTCCTGTGAAGCGGACGTAGGTGTTGCCGCGTGCCTCGAATCAGCACTTACCTTGTCCGAAGCGCCACGCCGCGTCTTCAAACGAAGAATGGGTTCTTCGATGATTCGCCACGACAGCACCGCCAAGCCGAGCGAAATCGCAAACGACGCCCCAATCCCGGCCACATGCGCCCACAGCGGTACCACACCGCCGAACAGCGCTTGCGCATGATGATTGCGCGTCAGGTCCGGAACGAGGTTGTGATACAGATAGAAGCCATAGCTGATGCGTCCGAGGCCCGCAAGCCAGCGCGCTTCCAGCAGAGCCAGCACGACCGTGTTCCGGCAGCACGCAATCGAACACACCAGCGCCGCTATGCACAGCCCATACGCGCCGCTGACGCCGGTAAAGAGCAAAGGATTCTCGATGTCGCTCCACGCCGGCTCGCTTGCACAAAAGCCCACGAGACAAAGGCTTAAAACAAACAACGTGGCGCCGTGTCCGAGCAAGGCGCGCACACCACGTGCACCGCGTGCACCGTCTGCACCGCCGGCGTTCTCCGAAATCATCAAGCCGCCCATTCCACCGAGCGCCAGCAACCAGAAGTTGCTCAACGGATGCGTGTAGATCGTGATCTCCTGCCAATGCGCGGCGCGCATCGCCAGAAGCGAAACCAGTCCCGTCACGACGATCAGCGTGCAAACCGCCAGATGCCGCCGCGCTGCGAGCAGCAACAGGAGCGGTGCGACCACGAGATAGAACTGCTCCTCGATGGCAAGACTCCACAAATGCGAGTAGCGCCCCGGCCAGTAGTGCAGCACCGAGCCGATCCAGAAGTTCGACAGGTAGGCGAAGTGATACGGCATGCCGCTCGCGAGTTCCGGACTCGCCATGCCGACGAGCATCAGCGCGCTCATCACCGTGAGCATCAGGTAGTAGATCGGAAAGATTCGCAGCGTCCGGCGAAACAGGAAGCGCTTGAGTTCTGCTCTGAAACCGCTGCCACCTTGCTCGATGCGCTGCCGCTGGGCCGACAGAATGCGGATGATCAGAAAGCCGCTCAGCGCGAAGAAGATCCATACGCCCAGATGGCCTATCTCGCCGATATCGCCGAATAGCCGGTGTTGCAGAAAGACCATCAGGACTGCAATGGCGCGCAGTCCGTCGAAGCCGGCAATTCTGTTGTTCATGTGAGTGTCTTCCAATGCGAGGGCGGTGCGCGGCGCGCGACCGTTCAGGTCGGTAATGGAAGGACCGGTGCCGCGCAAATGAAAGCTCGATCACGCAAACGAGCAGCGGCAAAAAGAAGGCGTCGCACTGACGCTCAACGCGCCCGCCGGACGCAGGTCGGCGGGCAAGCGTGTCCGGTCCACATGAGTGGCCGCCGTACGGAGAAACCTGTCGCGCGGGTTGCGCGAACTCCGACGGTCATGCATGAATTCATCCTACGATGAAAAAAAGCGAAAAAAATCGCATCGTGCGATGAGCCGATTTTTTTCTACGACGCGAGTCGGCCGTCTTTGCTCGTTCCACACCGAAGCCGCAAAAGTTGCTGCAAATCCAATGCGCGGCGAATCACTCTTACCGCATGCCGACAAGCGGATTTCAGATTGCCAGCGCGGCGCCCCTAAAGACAGGCTGCTTGTCAGCACATACAACGTGACCGCACGGCATCGGCAAGAAGGCGATATCTTGACGCGTTGCTGGATAACTTTCCTGCGAGAACATGAATGGAAATTCGTCGCGGACGCTCCCTCGAAGTGGACTTCTTTCGCGGCGTCGTGCTGATCGTCATCGTGCTGGACCACATGCCCAGCAGCACGCTTTCTCATCTGATGCTGCATGCGTACGCATTGTGCGATTCGGCCGAGGTGTTCGTGTTCCTCGGCGGCTATGCGTCGGCGGCGGCGTACACAGCGGTGGTTGCGGCCCGCGGAGAGCGGGCCGCCAAGCTGCGCTTCGTGCGGCGCTGCTGGGAAATCTACCGGGCTTATCTGTTGACGGCAGTACTCACGCTGCTCTCGGGCGCGGCGCTCGCATTTCTGCGACTGAATCACCCGATGGTCGAGCTTACCGGCTGGCCCCCGTTCGCCATTCAACCGCTGCATCAGACGTTTGAAATCGCGGTGTTGCGATGGCAGCCCTACCTGTCGAGCGTGCTACCGATGTACCTGTTCTTCGCGCTCTGCGTGCCCCTCGTGGTGCCTCTGGCGCTGCGCTCGCGTATCGCGGCGCTCCTGCTCAGCACGGTTGTGTGGTGGCTCGCGCGGCCGCTGGCCGGGCTATTGAGCATTGACGACATGGCCGAGTGGGCTTTTAATCCGTTTGCATGGCAACTGATGTTCGTGCTCGGCATTGTGTGCCGGCTCGCACCCATCAGCGAGCAGTTTCATGCTGGCGAGGCGGCGCGCTGGTTCACGCGTGCCGCCATTGCCGCGGTGCTCGCGTTTGCCGCCGTCAAACTGTTCGTGCTGACGCAGCCGTTGGCCGGCACCCTTAAACAGAATCTTTCCGTGGATCGCGTGATCAACTTTATTGTTATTGCCTGGCTTGCCGCGCGGCTCGTGCGCATGGGCGCCATCGCGCGGCTCGCGCAGCGTTTGCCCGCCGTGGTCACTGTGGGCCGGACCGGCCTCGTATGTTTTGTCGGCGGCACGCTGGTGTCGTTGATCGTGGACACAGCGACGCCGCATACGTTTCACGGCTTTCGCGGCGTGTTGATCGGACTGGCCGGGGACTTCGTCGCCATTGGTGCGCTGCTCATGCTTGCGCGCGGCTGGCACGGCTGGAAGGGACAGCAGTTGCGTGCGGCTGCGAGCGGCGCGCGTTGCGGATGAGGGCGTTGTCGCGCCGCATGCGTTTCATGCGAACTTCAGGTGTCCACGCCTGCGCGCTCGTGGCCACCATCGCCGGTACTCTGCTCGGGCCGGGCGCTCATACGGTGTTCGCCGCGCAGAAGGATGCGCCGCTCGCCATGCGTTGCGCCGAATTCGCGGGCGCCGTGTTGCCGCCTGAAGTGATCGCGTTGCCCACGGCCGGCGCGCAGATCGAGAGCGCGTCGATGGTCGGCGCAACCGCGCCGGGCAATCAGCAAGGCGGCGAGTATTGCCGCATCACGGGTCGCATCAAGGCGCTCAAGGCGACTACACCCGACATCCGCTTCGACCTGAATCTGCCGCGGCGCTGGAATGGCCGCGCGCTGCAAATCGGCGGAGGGGGCTATAACGGCGTCGTGGTGAGCGGCACCGGCGTGATGCCGTTCTCGCCCGATCGCGCGCCGCTCGCGCAAGGCTATGCGACCTTCGGCGACGATTCCGGACATGTCGGCGATTCCTCGCTCGCGGTGTTCGGTCTCGTCGACGAAGCCGTGACGAACTTCGGCTATGCGCATCTGAAGAAGACACACGACGCCGCGCTTGCGCTGATTGCGCGCGCCTACGGCCGGCCGCCGCAGCGTATGTACTTTGGCGGCGGCTCAACGGGTGGCCGCGAAGGCTACACGGTGATACAGCGCTTTCCCGACGACTACGACGGTGTGATCGCCAATTCGCCCGCGCTCAACTTTTCGGGCGTTCGTCTGATCGGCGTCAAGCTCGGCCAGGCGGAATATGCAACGCCGGGCGGCTATGTTCCGCCGTTGCTGCTGGAGCAGGTCTATCAACGCACGCTCAGCGTTTGCGACAGGCTGGACGGTGCCGCGGACGGTATTGTGAGCGACGTCCCCGCCTGCCGCGAGCATGAATCGGAAATCATCGAGTCGTTGCGCTGCGCGGGACGCTCGCCTTCGAACGAGCAATGCCTGAGCGAGTCGCAACTCGCCACGTTGATGGTGATGCGCGACGGCTTGTCGCTGCCGTACAAACTCGCCTGGGATGTCGCCGGCTATCGCGGCTACAACGTGTTCCAAGGTACGCACCTGACAGGCTCGCTCGGGTTGGGACATCAAGCGGAGCGCCTCGCAGTGCCCAGATTTTTTGCTAACGGTTATCTGTTCGCGCAAGGCGACGGCTACATACGCTACTTCGTTGCGCGTGACGCGGGCTTCGACTCGCTCAGATTCGACTCGCAACGTCCGGGCAAATATCGCGCACAGTTGACAGCGCTCTCCGAAACCATCGGCGCGATGAATCCGGACGTTGCGCGCTACATTGCGCGCGGCGGCAAGCTCATTACGCTGCAAGGTCTCGCCGATGAAGTCATTAGCCCGAATCAGACGATTGCTTACCATCAGGCATTGGTCGATCGCTACGGCGTGGACCAGGTCAATCGTTTCATGCGTCTTTACATGGTGCCGGGTTTTCAGCACGGTAGCGGCGCATTCATTCCTTCGGTGGACCTGCTCGGTGCGCTCGATAACTGGGTGACGCGCGGCGCGTCGCCGGAGACGTTGATCGCCACCGACATCGCCGCGGCGACCAATGGACGCTCGCGCCCACTGTGCCGCTATCCGCTGTTTCCACGCTATACGGGCAAGGGCAATGTGAATCTTGCCAGCAGCTTCGTGTGTACGGAACCCTGACCATGTGCTGCGATTCTGCTTCGATGCAACGCGCGACTTCTTTACATTGGAGCCGTTGCAAAATCCACTAACTGGCTGCAAGCGTCGCAGCGCGGCTCGAAAAACAAATGGACGGCAATGCCGCGCAGCGGCACCGCCGTCCTTCTTAACGCCACTCGTGCAGCGTTAAAAGCTGCACGAACATCGACCTTCGTTACTGGCCGTTCTTCATCGTGCCGTTGGTGCTGCCCGTACCGTTGCTCATGCCGTTACTGGAGCGATTGGTGGTCGCGCTATTCGGCGACGCGCCGGTACCCGTGCCCATGCCGCCACCGGTGCCGGTCACGCCCGGCGAGCCATAGCCCGAGTCGCCCGGGTGCTTCATCGTGCCGGGGCCCACACCCGGGGTTGCAGTTCCGCCTGCGCCGCCCGTCGTGCCGCCGCCGGCGCCCACGCCGTTACCGCTCGAACCGCCTGCCCCTGCGCCACCGCCCGCACCGCCGCCACCGGCACCGCCGCCCGCCTGTGCAAAGGCTCCGCCCGAGAGTGCCACTACAAGCGCCGAAGCGAAAATCGTCTTGGTAAAGCGTTTCATGGTTCATCTCCATTAGAGTCGATCGATGTCACGCGAGCGCGTCGCACTCACATGCCAAGACTGCCGCAAGCACTGTGCCTTAAGTGCCGGCGCTAGATGCGCCGGCGCAGCAGCATGGCGAGGAATCGAGCATGACGCGTTCCTGGGACGGCGCGGGCCATGCGTTCTGGAGGTCTTGAACCGGCGCGCGCATTGCCGTTGCGCCCAGCTGATATCGCTACGGAAACCGAACTTTCTTGCAGCGCAGCGAAGGCCTCGGCGCCGAGAATCGCAGCATGCACCGTCGAGGAGGCTTTCACTGCGGCGCGATCCTTTCGCTGCACGCTTTCGCAGATTCCATTACATTGCGGGTGCGGTCGCGCTTGCGCGTCATTTTCTCCACTTTCACAGCGGTGTCTGCCATCGTCGAATCCATGCAGCCAATCGTCTCAGTCACGAATCTGTCGAAAACCTATGCCAGCGGTTTTCAGGCGCTAAAAAACATCAATCTGGCGATCAACCGGGGAGAAATCTTTGCCCTTCTGGGGCCGAACGGGGCGGGCAAGACCACGCTCATCAGCATCGTCTGCGGCATTGTCAACGCGAGCGAAGGCAGCGTGACGGTCGACGACCGCGATATCGCCGCCGACTATCGCGGCGCGCGCTCGCTAATCGGGCTCGTGCCACAGGAACTCACCACCGATTCGTTCGAAACCGTATGGGCAACCGTGTCGTTCAGCCGCGGCCTGTTCGGCAAGCCGAAGAACCCCGCGTATATCGAGAAGGTGCTGCGCGACCTGTCGCTGTGGGAAAAGCGCGATAGCAAGATCATCACGCTGTCCGGCGGCATGAAGCGCCGCGTGCTGATCGCGAAGGCGCTGTCACACGAACCGCGCGTACTGTTCCTCGACGAACCCACGGCGGGCGTCGACGTCGAATTGCGCCGCGATATGTGGAAGCTCGTGCGCTCGCTTGCGGCAAGCGGCGTGACGATCATCCTGACTACGCATTACATCGACGAAGCGGAGGAAATGGCTGACCGCATCGGCGTGATCAACGGCGGCGAAATCATGCTCGTCGAAGAGAAAACCGAGTTGATGCGCAAGCTCGGCAAAAAGCAGTTGACGCTGCAGCTGGAAACCCCGCTCTCCGCGTTGCCGGCGGCGCTCGCAGGCTACGGCCTCGACGTCGCGAAGGGCGGCAACGAGTTGATCTACACGTATGAAGGCGACGGCGGCCGCACCGACATCATTGCGCTGCTCAAGGCGCTCGACGACGCCAGCATCCGTTTCAAGGACCTGCACACCACGCAGAGTTCGCTTGAAGACATCTTCGTGAGTCTGCTTCGAGGTAACCAATGAATCTCTACGCCATTCGCGCGATCTACAAGTTCGAGATGGCGCGCACCTGGCGCACGCTGATGCAAAGCATCATCGCGCCGGTGATCTCCACATCGCTGTACTTTGTCGTGTTCGGCGCGGCCATCGGCTCGCGTATCAAGGAAGTGGACGGCATTAGCTACGGCGCGTTCATCGTGCCCGGACTGATCATGTTGTCGTTGCTGTCGCAGAGTATTTCTAACGCGTCGTTCGGCATTTACTTTCCGCGTTTCACCGGCACGATTTACGAGTTGTTGTCGGCGCCAGTGTCGTATCTGGAAATCGTCGTGAGCTACGTGGGCGCGGCGGCGACCAAGTCGATCCTGCTCGGGCTCATCATTCTCGCGACAGCGGGCCTTTTCGTGCCTCTGCAAGTGCAGCATCCTTTCTGGATGATCCTGTTCCTCGTGCTGACGGCGGTTACCTTCAGCCTGCTCGGGTTCATTATCGGCATATGGGCGGATAGCTTCGAGAAGCTGCAACTGGTTCCGCTCCTGATCATTACGCCGCTCACGTTTCTCGGCGGAAGCTTTTATGCGGTGAACATGCTGCCGCCGTTCTGGAAAGTCGTGACGCTGTTTAATCCGATCGTCTATCTGGTGAGCGGATTTCGCTGGAGTTTCTACGGTCTCGCGGATGTCAACGTCGAGGTGAGCCTCGCGATGACGGCTCTCTTTCTGGCCGTGTTTCTTGCGATCGTTGCGTGGATCTTCAAGACGGGTTACCGGCTCAAGAGCTGATTACTTCTGCTGAAAAGAGAACGGCATGACGGCGCTCGCCGTCATGCCGTCCGCATGGGTTGCTGCAGTACCGCCCTGGTCTACGACACGTACGCTTTCGCGACATTGATCAGCTGCACGCGGTTGCGAACATTGAACAGTTGCCGCAGACGCCGCAAGTGATAGTCGACGTTATGCGGCGACAGCCCGAGGAAGTACGCAATTTCCTTGTCGCGCTGCCCCTGAACCACCGCCTTCAATACCGCGTGCTGCAATTCGCTCAGCGTGACGCGCTGCTGCTCGGGCGTCATGCCGATTACGCTTTTCGCGTGCGTCCAGATGAATTCATGAATCGTGTGCGCAAACATCAGCGTTTCCGCGACGATCGATTCGGTCATCCAGCGTGGATTGCCGATCTCCGAATTGAAGCACAGGCTCGCGCTCAACTCCGGCTCGGGCAGCGGCATCTGCGTGAGAATGCCGCTCTTCCGGCCGGTCTCCTCCAGCATGTCGATCAGGCCGCCGAGCCGCTCGCTGCGCATTTGCGCGCGCGGCAGGTCGGCGCGCATGTCGACCGTGTTCCAGAGGAACGGCATGCCGGTCGGCGACGCCAGCGCCACGCGCGGATCGAGTTCGAAATAGCGCTCGCGGAAATAGCGCGTCAGCCAGCTTTGCGACTCGTAGCTCGTCAGCACGAACATGGTCTTGCGATGCGCGAACGTGCGCGTGGCCGTATAGCTGAACGAGTTGAAGCCCAGTTGCCTGATGCGTTGCCGCACGAATTCGATGCGGTCCTGCGCACTGCCAAAACGCACCAGCGGACTGATGACGGGCGCGCGCCGTGCGGCGGGCGCGGGCGTGCCGATCTCCTCCTCGGTGAAGAGGGTCAGGAAACCAGCGGGCGCCGCGCCTGTTGCCGCGCGGCTCGATACCATCGATGCGTCAGCCGCGTGGGCTGACTTGGCGGGCTGCCGCGTGCCGGCCGGGTAGGCCGGTTGTGCGGTGACCGCCGGGTTGTATGCTGCGGATGCATGGCCGGATTCGCCCTGCGGCGAACCGGTCAGCCAATGCGGCAGCGTATCGCATTCGTGTTCCATGAAACGGTAGCTCCGGCGTTCGAAACGCGTGAAAGACGACACCCTAATGATTAGCTATTTCCGAAAATTGCGGTAGCCGGTTCCTTGCTATCATTTTCGCGATCTTGCGCTGACAGCCGACCGGTAACGCGGGTGTGACAGAGTTCTCTCATTTGCATACGGCACCTCCTTGGGAATGGACGTGATGACACGAATTCCAAAGCTGACAACGACGCTTGCCTACGACCGCTACATGGCGGGCCAAAAACTGGTGTCGAGCGTGGATCGCCCGTGGCGGCACCTGGTGTTGCGCTCCTATCTCGAACCGGACGAGCAGGAACTGCTGGAAGCACCCGGTCTGCAAGACCTCACGCTGATGACGCTCGCGAGCGGCGCCGAGCATCTCGAGCGCAATCTGAACGGGCGCTGGGAAAGCGCCGACCTTCGAGTGGGCGACGTCTGGTACGTGCCGCCCGCGCCGGTCTCCTGGCGGTGGCGTTCGATCAGCGATAAGCCGCTGTCGACCGTCCATTTACATATTGAGCGCAGCCTGATCGACAGCGTGGCCGATCAGATGGAGCTCGACGGATTGCGCCGCGAGCTATCGCTCAGTGAGGCAATGCGGTTCCGCGACCCGCTGGTCGCAGCCATGCTGAACGCATTGCACCGCGCCGCCAGCGATCCGGCCGACTCGCGGCTTTATGTCGATGCGCTGATCCACGCGCTTGCCGCGCATCTTCTTCAACATTATTCAGGCGGCCGGCAAGCGGGGACGGCGCGCCTCGCGCAGCCCGAACGGCTGGTACCGCGCCGCATCCGCCGCGTGACCGACTACATACGCGCGAATCTTGGCGCGGATCTGGCCATTGGCGATCTCGCCGCACAGGCTGGTTTAAGCAGCTTCCACTTTGCCCGCGTGTTTCGCCGTGAAACTGGCGAAACTCCGCACCAGTACGTGACGCGCTTGCGGCTCGAACAAGCGGCGAAGCTGCTGCGTTCGACCGATCAGACGGTGCTGCAGATTGCAATTGCGGTTGGTTACGAGAATGCCAGTCACTTCTCCGTACAGTTCAAGCGCGATTACGGCGTCACACCGCTTGGCTACCGGCTGCGCGGCTGACAGGCGGATGGCGCGCCAGCAACGGCGGGCAAGTGGACAGTGTAGCCGTAGGCGGGGTTCCGGCAACGGCCGGTGAGAAACGGGGACCGCTGCACTCGCAGGTGCAAGCGGCGCCCTCCGAAGCCTGGCGGCGCTGCGCCTTTCGTTCGCGCTTTGGGTTGGCGGCCGGTCGACTGCGCCGTGCAAGGGAAGGCTTAGCCGGAATGCCGTCTGTAGGAATCACGCACCTTTCGAAGTGTGCTGTGCATTGCGCGGCTTGCAAACTACGAACATTCGTGGCGCTACGGAGGGCGAATCTGGCACGGGGGTGCCGCCTCCACTCGCGCACGCTGTGATTGGCGCCGGGCGTTGCGGGTCGAACTGGCCTGACAGGCGGGTTGCGAACTGTATCTGTCTAAGCCTTGCACGGGACGACAGAATAACCGGCCCACGGCTTGGCCCGAGCCGCATCCGACCGACCATCCTCATCCTCACCTCACCTCACCTCATCCTCATCTCACCGACTTACCGGATACCTAGCGATGACCCGACTTCGAATCACCTCCTGCGGCCACGTCTTTATCGCCGAAACGAATCCCGACGCGCCGCAAACCGTGGCCGCCTTCCTGAAGCTGTTGCCGTACCGGCAGAAGATCATCCATGTGCGCTGGAGTGGCGAAGGCTGCTGGGTGCCGCTCGGCGAGTTCAAGCTCGAGAACGACGGCGCGGTGGTCGGTTTCGAGAATCACACGAGCCATCCGTCGGTCGGCGACATTCTGTTTTATCCGGGCGGCTACAGCGAAACGGAACTCCTTATCGCCTATGGCTCGTGCTGCTTTGCGAGCAAGATGGGGCAACTCGCGGGCAACCATTTCCTGACCATCGTCGAAGGCAAGGAGAACTTGCGCGAAGTCGGCGTCAAAGTGCTGTGGGAAGGCGCGCAAGACGTACTCTTCGAAAAGATCTGAGCGCTCCCAACATTTGGCACCGCGCCGCGACGCTCGCAGCGCCACAGTTTTTCTACTTACGAGCCAGCATTGACTGGCTCGTATTTCTTCCAGGCCGGTTCTCGGCCACTCTCAGCATTCCACTTAAAGCCGCTTAATTACGCAGATTCCGGATTAAGACATTTGGCAGTTTCCGTCTGAATCGCATTATGCCTTTTAGCTAATTAAAGCTAAAAATTAGCTTTTAGGATTAATCGTATTCGCGAATCCCGGAGGCGACTGCACACTCGCGGTTTAAGCCTTGTTTGCCGGTTAATCCGGGGCGTCCTGAGCCTCTTTATTGCAAATGATACTTAGGATGACATAAGAAAATATTGGCAAAAATTAATCGATTCCGAGTGGGAGGAATGTTGAACAAGACCTATAAAACTGTATGGAACGAAGCGAGGCGCGTGTATGTGGCGGCGTCTGAAGCAGCGAGGAGCGGCGGCGCGAGATGCGCTTCGGTATGCCGGGCCGTGGCCGCTGCGAGCGCTGGTCTGGTCGGCGCGCTGGTGTTTGCGCAGCCGGCTGGCGCTCAGGAATGCGCGCCAGCCGGCTGCGCGAATGTGGCCGACGCGTTGTTCTACGATAGCGCAGCACATGACATGGTGACGCTCGGCAACTCGGGTACTCCCGTCAAGCTGACCAACCTGGCGCAAGCTGCGCTGAACGCGAACAGCACCGATGCGGTAACAGGCGCGCAACTCCACGCAACGAATGACGCGGTCTCGCAGAATTCGGCAAGCCTTTCCAGCCTCGCCAGCAATCTCGACAACGGTCAGATCGGGCTGGTTCGGCAGGACCTCGGTACAGGCAATCTCACCGTTGGCGCAGGCATTGACGGCCGTTCCGTGGACTTCACCGGACTCGGCGGGCCGCGTGAGCTGGTCGGCGTCGCGGCGGGCACCGGAGCGCAGTCGGCGGTCAATGTGACCCAACTCAAGCAGGTCGTGTCGACACTGGGCGGCGGCGCATCCGTCAGTGCGAGCGGCTCGACAGTCGGCCCGAGGTACTACGTGCAGTCTGCCACGCAAACCACCGTGGGCAACGCGCTTACTTCGTTGGACGCGGGCATCACGTCGCTGCAGTCGCAAATCGTGTCCGGCAGCATCGGCCTCGTCAAACAGGATCTTGGTACGCGCGACATCCTGGTTGGGCCGTCGTCTACAGGTATTCGGGTCAACGTAGCGGGCTTGAACGGCAACCGCACGATCACCGGCCTGTCGCGCGGCACGATTGGCGCGTCGAGCACCGACGCCGTGAACGGTGCGCAACTTTACGGCAACGCGGCGAGTGTGGCCGCGGCGCTGGGCGGCGGGTCGGCGGTCAATGTAGATGGCACCGCAAAGGCTCCTGCCTACAACATCGGCGGAGTTACATATGGTGACGTCGGATCGGCACTGGCGGCAGCAGTCACGACGAGCGTTGCAACCAGTACCGCGACGAGTACGGCGGCAGGTGCGAGCGTGATCGCGGCGGCCACCGCCAATTCGGTCCAATACGACTCTTCCGTGCACGACAGCATGACGCTCGGCAACGCCGGCGCGCCGGTTCGCGTGACCAACGTCAGCGCTGGGCAGCTCACGAGCGACAGCTTGGACGCAGTGAACGGCGGGCAACTGTTCGCAGCCAATCGGGCGATCGCGTTGAACAGCGACAACATCGCGACCCTCGACGGGCGCGTCGGCACCAACACGACGAACATCGCCAATCTCGATCAGCGCGTGAACGTGAACACAACGAAAATCGCCGGGCTCGACACGCGCACCGCCACGCTCGAGGGCAACCTCACGAACGTTGCGAACCAGATCACGAACGGCGAGATCGGGGTCGTCCAGCAAGACCTGGTGTCGCGCATCATCAGCGTTGGACAGAATACGAATGGCGCACGCGTCGATTTTGCGGGCACCGGCGGCGCACGCCAATTGACCGGCGTCGCGGCGGGCAGCACGGACACGTCGGCGATCAACTTCGCGCAGTTCAGTCCGGTCGTGGCCGGACTTGGCGGCGGCGCACAGGTCGGTATCGACGGTTCGGTGATTGCTCCGTCGTATCACGTGCAAGGCAGGACGCAGAGCAACGTCGGCGATGCGCTCGGCTCGCTCGACAACGGGTTGACCACCTTGCAGCAGAAAGTCGAGGTGGGCGGCATTGGCCTCGTAACGCAAGATCCGGCCTCGCGCGTCATCCAGATAGGCGCGTTGACGGACGGCCGGGCAATCAGCGTGGCGGGCACGCTGGGCAATCGCGTGGTGACCGGCGTCGCGCGGGGCTCGCTGAATGCGGCGAGTACCGAAGCGGTCAACGGCTCGCAACTCTTCGCGCAGGCGGCGAGTACGGCCACGGCGCTAGGCGGCGGCTCCACGGTGAATGCCGACGGCTCGATTAGCGCGCCGTCGTACAGGGTGGGCGGCCAGGTGGTGAACACTGTCGGCGGCGCGCTCAGCAATCTCGACGGCCGCGTCACGCAGAACAGCGGTGATATCGCCGGCTTGCAAAGCGCGGTCGGCCGCATCGGCGGAACGGTCGCAAACGCACTTCAGTACGACAGCTCGGCCCATGACAAGGTGACGCTCGGCGGCATATCGGCTAATGCGCCAACAGTGCAGTTGACCAACCTGAAGAACGGCGAGGTCTCGGCAACCAGCAGCGACGCGGTCACCGGCTCGCAGCTGTGGCAAACCAACCAGCAGATCAGCAGCATCGACAGGAGCGTCAAGAACTATGCGGCCACTGGCAACGCCTACATGGCCGTCAACAGTTCCGCAGAAGCTCCGCAGGCCACCGGAAACGGTTCGCTGGCGTTGGGCGGCGGCGCGAAAGCATCGGCTGCAAACACGGTCGCGCTTGGCGAAGGGGCGGTCGCGGATCAGCCGGATACAGTCTCGGTAGGCTCGCCGGGCAACGAGCGACGTATCACCAACCTCGCGCCGGGACAGGCGGCGGGCGACGCCGTCAACATGCAGCAGTTCCAAAGCGGCATGGGTGATCTCGCCCGGCGCGCCTATGCCGGAACGGCTTCGGCAATGGCGATGAACATGGTTCCCGAAGTCGATGCGACGAAGAACCTCGCAATCGGCGTGGGCACAGCGGGCTACATGGGGTATCAGGCGGTGGCGGTAGGCCTGTCGGCGCGCGTTGCGCAGAATTTCAAGGTGAAGCTGAGCGCGGGCATTAGCTCGGTGACGACCTCGGTGGGCGCCGGCGCCGCGTATCAGTGGTGAGGAGGTGAAGCCAGGCGGCGAGAGGTGCCGGTGGCGGGCACCCCACCGTGCAAACGGCGGGGTGCGGTGCGGCTTACTGGAACAGTTTCATCGCTTGCGCGAGCGTGTTGTACACGCCCCACGCAAGGGGAACCATCACATACAGCCAGAATACGGCGAGCTTGACCTTGTTGGTCGGGTGTACGGGTTGAACGGTCGACATGCGAGTCTCCTTATGCGCCCTTGGCGACTTGTGCGTCGGTCATGTGATGCTTGTCGTCCACACGCTTGACCAACAGATTGCAGATGAAGCCGATCACCAGCAGCACGGCCATGATGTGAACCGTCATCGTGTAGGCGTCCGCTTTTGCCACGCCGTGCGCGACTTCATAGGCGCGAATGTAGTTGACCAGCACCGGGCCCGCAACGCCAGCCGCGGCCCACGCAGTCAGCAAACGTCCATGAATGCCGCCGACGAATGCCGTGCCGAACATGTCGGCGAGATAGGCGGGCACCGTCGCAAAGCCGCCGCCGTACATCGTGAGGATGATGCAGTAGGCCAGCACGAAGAGCGCCATCTGACCGGACGCGGCGAAGCTCGGCACCAGGAAGTACAGCACCGCGCCGAGCACGAAAAAGATGAAGTAGGTGTTCTTGCGACCGATCCAGTCCGAAGCCGATGCCCACACGAAGCGGCCACCCATGTTGAACAGCGACAGCAGGCCGACAAAGCCGGCTGCGGCGGCCGCCGTCACGGTGCCCTTGAAGCTTTCCTGGATCATGACCGAAGCTTGGCCGAGAATGCCGATGCCCGCAGTGACGTTCAGGAACAGCACGAGCCAGATCAGATAGAACTGCGGCGTCTTCAGGGCCTCGTCGATGTGCACGTGGTTGCGCGTGATCATCTTCTGCTGCGAGGTCTGCGGCGGAGTCCAGCCTGCGGGTTTCCAGTCCGCCGGTGGCACGCGAATGGCCAACGCGCCGATCGACATCGAGATGAAGTACACGATGCCGAGCACGATAAACGTTTCAGCTACGCCGATGCTCGTTGCGCTGCGGAAGTGATTCATCAGCGCGACGGACAGCGGCGCCGCGATCATCGCGCCACCGCCGAAGCCCATGATCGCCATGCCGGTCGCCATGCCGCGGCGGTCCGGAAACCAGCGGATCAGCGTCGACACCGGCGACACGTAGCCCAAGCCGAGCCCGATCCCGCCGATCACGCCATAGCCGAGATACAGCAGCACGATCTGGTGCAAGTACACGCCCAGCGCGGAAATAAGGAAGCCGCCTCCGAAGCAGCAGGCAGCCGTGAACATCGTGCGACGCGGGCCGACGTGTTCGAGCCACTTGCCGGCGAACGCCGCCGACAGGCCGAGGAATACGATCGCGAGCGAAAAGATCCAGCCGAGAGAGGTCAGCGACCAGTCGTCCGCAGTGGATTGCGTGATGCCGATAACCTTGGTCAGCGGGCCGTTGAACACGGAGAACGCATAGGCCTGGCCGATACAGAGATGAACGGCAAGTGCCGCGGGCGGAACCATCCAGCGCGAAAACCCGGGTTTTGCGATGGTGGCTTCCTTGGAAAAGAATGGCGCGGAGCCTGAATTGTGCTGCGGCTCGGTGATACTGCTCATGGTCGGTCTCCCGGAAAGCGAAGTCTTTGTTATCGGCGCATCAGACCGAATGCTTTAGTGTTGGCGGCGTAAAAATTGCTATCGGATGCTGGTTCATATATGCGGCTGAGCTTCATATGAGCGCGCGCAAATTTCGCTGGAAACTTGCTTGGTCGAACGATAGGGCGGTAGGCCCGGGTTGGCAATATGAGATAGAACTGCATAAGGCATTGCCCGAGGAAATGCGACGGAGATCTGTCACATCGCGGCAGCCAAAGCGTGAACTCGAGGTACGGCCTACCGAAGAGAGCCGTTCAACCACGTGGATAAAGTAAAAAAAGCCGGCGGTGGCCATCGCGCCACGCCGGCTTTTCTTAACCGCGGTCGGTCGTTCAGACAGTGCGCCCGGTTTTCATCTTCGCGGCGACTAGCACTGAAATCAGGCAGCCGATCGCGAGATAGCCCGCCACCGGATGCCACGAACCGCCGGCAAAACTGACCAGCGCGACCGCGATGAACGGCGTGAAGCCTCCGCCGACCACACTCGCTACCTGATAGCCGACACCCGCGCCGCTGTAGCGATATTCGGTGCCGAAGAGTTCGGTGAACATCGGCTGCTGAACGCTTACCACCATGTCGTGCGCGATGTTCGCGAGCATCACGGCGAACACCACGATCCATACGGTGGAGCGGGCTTCGAGAGCAAGGAAGAACGGCACCGCGCTGAACATGCCGACGAGCGCACCGACGATATACACGCGGCGGCGGCCGAAACGGTCGGCGAGCATTGCAAAGAGCGGAATCGTCACGCAACTCACGGCGCCGACGAGCAGGCCGATCGTGAGGAAAAATTCGCGCGGCATGTGAAGATTCGCCGTCGAGTAGTTGAGCGCGAACGCGGTCACGATGTACATCGTGAACAGCTCGGCGAGACGCAGCGCAATGATCAGGAGGAACGCCTTCGGATGACGCAGCAAAGCTTCGACAATCGGCAGCCGTACACTGCGCTCGCCGCGCGCGCCGACTTTTTCGACGAACTCCTGCGACTCTTCCATGCTCGAGCGAATCCACATCGCGATCAGCACCAGCACCACGCTGAACAGGAACGGCAACCGCCAACCCCAGCTCATGAACGACGCGTTATCCATCGAGCGGCTGATCAGCGCGACGAGGCCCGTCGCCAGCACGAGGCCCACGCCGTAACCGACCTGCACGCCGCTGCTGTAAAACGCCTTTTTCTTTTCGGGCGCGCTTTCGACCGCCATCAACGCTGCGCCGCCCCATTCGCCGCCGACCGCAAAGCCCTGAATCGCGCGGAGCGTGACGAGGAGCACCGGCGCGAGCCAGCCGATCGTCGAAAACGACGGTAATAGGCCGATTGCAGCGGTAGAAAGGCCCATCATCATGACAGTGAGCACTAACATGCGCTTGCGACCGAGCCTATCGCCAAAGTGGCCGAACACGAAGCCGCCGAGCGGGCGGAACAGAAAGCCGACGCCGAATGTGGCGAAGGCGGCCAGCGTGCCCATCGCCGGGCTTACTTTCGGAAAGAACTCGGCGTTGAAGACCAGTGCTGCAACAATCCCGTACAGCAGGAAGTCGTACCAGTCGACGACAGCGCCGACAAAGCTGCCGAGCGCCGCTTTGCGCGCCCGGTTGCGCGCCGCGCGATTGTCGGCCACTGCGGCCGGCGAGAGGGTGGTGCTCATACGGTCTCCTTGGATTCTCGAAACAACTGCCGACCGGCGCCGTCGCGGCTTATACGGGCGAGGCTGATCGGTTGCAGGATGTGCGGAAGATTAATACGAGGCAGGCGCCGAACAATCCGCAATTCGGCGATATTGCGCGATCATCGGACGCTGCTGCGCGCATAGCGCGCGTTTTCCGCGTATACACGGAGCGGCGCGAGTTTAATTGAAGGGCAGGCGGGACGGAGCGGTGCGTGCTACCGTAAGAGGTGATGTGAAAACAACAGTCACTGATATACTACATACCGAATATTGATTTTTGCGGCGATGCAGCATATGATTGAGTCATTCGTTCACTCAATCGTTTGGAGCTACAAATGGAATTTGTTCCTCTCTCGCTGCTGGCTGCCGCTGTTGTTGGCTTGGGCTCTGCCGCCACCGTTCTCCTGGCCCGCTGGATTCCGCAGCCGGTCGCGCAACTCGCAGCGCAACATGGCCGCTTCATCGGCCTTGATGAGCAGCGCGCGGAAGCGGCGGTGCCTTATCGTATGCATGTTCAACAAGAGGCGATGAATGTCGTCGGAACTTCAAACTGAAGCAGTGGCAACACCTCTGACATTGTCTTTACAGCCTATCGGCGCAAGCGCGAGCTTGCGCGATCAGGCTTACGCAATGTTGCGTCAGGCTATTGCCGACGCGGACATCTACCAGACTCGAGATGAAATCCGCCTTGACGAGCGCGTGCTGAGCGAAACGCTCGGAGTAAGCCGGACGCCGGTGCGCGAGGCAATGACGCTGCTCGAGCAGGAAGGCTTTCTGCGCATGGTCCCACGTCGCGGCATTTACATCGTGCGCAAGAGTAAGCGCGAGATCGTCGAAATGATCCACATGTGGGCCGCGCTCGAAAGCATGGCTGCGCGTCTCGCGACACAGCGAGCTTCAGACGAGGAAATCGCCCGCTTGCGGCACATGTTCGACAATTTCCGCGACGCGACGCCGGCCGAGCACATTGCCGAGTATTCGGACGCGAACATCGCCTTTCACCAGGCGATCGTCGAGTTGTCGAAGTCGCAGATCATTCTCGACACCATCAAGAATATTTTTATCCACGTGCGTGCGATCCGGCGCATGACGATCTCGCAGAGCGATCGCGCTTCGCGGTCGATCGTCGACCATTTACGCATCATCGAGGCGCTGGAGAAGCGGGACACGGAACTGGCGGAACGTCTCACGCGTCAGCATTCGCTCGACCTGGCGGCGTTCGTGGAAAAGAATTGCGATTTTCTCGACTGACAAGTTAAGTTAGACGCGGCCGCTGCTAGCGGCCTTGCATCAGTAGCAAAAAGCCCGCGGTGTTCGCACGCCGCGGGCTTTTTTCATTTGGCGCGTGGCGCGTAGGGAAACACCGCGCTTGACGGCTCTTGAAATGTGGTATGTGATATATCAACAGTGAGCGTTTATGAAGTCCGCTCAGTGTTTTCCCTCGAACCGGTATTCGGGACCAGCCGCGATAAGCGGCAATCGCTCGTCCCGTAAGGCTCCGCAGGGAAATGCAGATGTTGAAAAAGCCGTTGGATAACTCTTGCCTCTTCTTGATATATCACATACCGTATGTGGAGAGGTCAGGCTAAACGCGAAGGCGGGTCCCGGAACGGGGCATCAGTCGATAACCGTTACAGAACCACCAAGCAGCAGTCTTTCATGGGACCGGAGTAAGCGCTCACGCGTAGACCTCCATCGATGCCAAAGCATGGGACCGGACCGAGCGCAAGAGCGCAGGCTCCGGTCGACACACAGGAGACGACCATGTCCGCAGTTGTTTCATCCCTGAACCCAAGCACAGCCAGCACCACCGCCGAAGACACGCTCAAGCAGAAGACGCGCAACGCGGGCGTCGTCTCGGGCGGCCATCTGGTCGCGAAGGCGCTGAAAAACGAAGGGGTCGATACGATCTTCACGCTGTGCGGCGGCCACATCATCGACATCTACGACGGTTGTGTGGACGAAGGGATTCGCATCATCGACGTGCGTCATGAGCAGGTCGCCGCGCACGCGGCAGACGGCTATGCACGGCAGACCGGCAAACTCGGCTGCGTGGTCACCACCGCGGGGCCCGGCTGCACGAACGCGGTGACAGGCATCGCGACCGCGTTCCGCTCGGAGAGCCCGATTCTGCATATCGGTGGACAGGGAGCGCTGACGCAACACAAGATGGGGTCGCTGCAAGACCTGCCGCACGTCGACATCATGGCGCCTATCACGAAGTTTGCCGCCAGCGTGTCGAGCACGGAGCGGGTCGCCGACATGATCTCGATGGCCGCGCGCGAGTGCTTCAACGGCGCGCCCGGTCCGGCATACCTGGAAATTCCGCGTGACGTGCTCGACCGCGAAGTCGACCTCTCGCGCGCGGTCGTGCCGCAGCCGGGTCACTATCGCGCGTCGACCAAATCGATTGGCGACCCGCGCGACATCGAGAAACTCGCGGATATTCTCGTCAATTCCGAGCGCCCCGCGATTCTGTACGGACAGCAGGTTTGGACCGCCCGCGGTCATGAGGAAGCGATCGCGCTGCTACGCGGCCTCGACATTCCCGGCTATTTCAACGGCGCGAGCCGCGGGCTGCTGCCGCCGGGCGATCCGCATCACTTCGACCGGACGCGTTCGCAGGCGTTTGCCAATGCGGACGTTCTCATTGTTGTCGGCACGCCGTTCGATTTTCGGATGGGCTATGGCAAGCGCATCAGTAAAGAACTGACGCTTGTGCAGATCGACATGGACTACCGGACTGTCGGCAAGAACCGCGATATCGACCTCGGTCTGGTCGGCGATCCGGGTGCGATCCTCGCCGCTGTATTGCAAGCCGCAAGCGGCCGCCTGAAGGACGACAAACGCCAGGCACGCCGCAAGTGGATGGCGCAGTTGCAGGACGCCGAAGCGACGGCAACTGAAAAACTCATGCCGCTCTTCAAGTCGAACAGCACGCCGATTCATCCGTATCGCGTGGCTTACGAACTCAACGAGTTTCTCGCCGACGACACCGTTTATATCGGCGACGGCGGCGACGTCGTGACGATCTCCGCGCAAGCCGTTCGTCCGCGCCGTCCTGGCCAATGGATGGACCCGGGTGCGCTCGGCTCGCTTGGTGTCGGTACCGGATTCGCGCTTGCGGCCAAGATCGCGCATCCGCAGAAAGAAGTGCTCTGCTACTACGGCGACGGCTCGTTCGGCATGACCGCGTTCGACATGGAAACGGCGAACCGCTTCGGCGCACCGTACCTCGCGGTGATCGGCAACAACTCGGCGATGAACCAGATCCGCTACGGTCAGCTCGCCAAATATGGCGACGAGCGCGGCAATGTCGGCAACCTGCTGAGCGACGTCCCCTTCAGCAAGTTTGCCGAAATGCTCGGCGGCCACGGCGAGGAAGTGCGCGACCCAGCGCAGATCGCAGGCGCATTGCAGCGTGCACGGGAAGCAATTCATCGCACGGGGCGCTCGGCTGTCGTCAACATCTGGGTCGACCCGCGCGAGTACGCGCCGGGCACGAAGAACCAGACCATGTACAAGTAATACGGACACCTTAGGAGACACGACATGGGCAAAGCACTCGACGGCGTGCGCATTCTCGATTTCACGCATGTGCAATCGGGCCCGACATGCACGCAATTGCTGGCGTGGTTCGGCGCGGACGTGATCAAGGTGGAGCGAGCCGGAGCAGGCGACATCACGCGTGAACAACTGCGTGACATTCCGGACGTGGACAGCTTGTACTTCACGATGCTCAACCATAACAAGCGTTCGGTCACGATCGATACGAAGAACCCCGAAGGCAAGCAGGTTCTCGAAGCACTGATCCAGAAATGCGACGTGCTGGTGGAGAACTTTGCGCCGGGCGCGCTCGATCGCATGGGTTTCACGTGGGAGCGCATTCAGGAATTGAACCCGCGCATGATCGTTGCGTCGGTGAAAGGCTTTGGCCCTGGTCCGTATGAGGACTGCAAGGTGTACGAGAACGTCGCCCAATGCGCGGGCGGTGCGGCATCCACGACGGGCTTCGACGACGGCCCGCCTGTCGTGACCGGCGCGCAGATCGGCGACAGCGGCACGGGGTTGCATCTCGCGCTCGGCATTGTCACCGCGCTTTATCAGCGCACCCAAACCGGCCGGGGGCAACGCGTACTTGCCGCCATGCAAGACGGCGTGCTCAATCTGTGCCGCGTGAAACTGCGCGATCAGCAACGGCTCGAACGCACCGGTGTGATGAAAGAGTATCCGCAGTATCCGAACGGCAAGTTCGGCGAAGCGGTGCCGCGCGCGGGCAATGCGTCCGGCGGCGGTCAACCCGGCTGGATTCTGAAGTGCAAAGGCTGGGAGACCGATCCGAACGCATACATCTACTTCATCACGCAGGCACCGGTGTGGGCGAAGATCTGCAACGTGATCGGCAAGGAAGAGTGGGCCACCGACCCCGACTACGCGACGCCCGCCGCTCGGCTGCCGCGCTTGAAAGATATCTTCGCGGAGATAGAGCGCTGGACCATGACCAAGACCAAGTTCGAGGCCATGCAGATCCTCAACAAGTACGACATTCCGTGCGGGCCGATTCTTTCGATGAAGGAGATCGCGGAGGAGCCCTCGCTGCGTCAAACCGGCACGATCGTCGAAGTCGATCATCCGACGCGCGGTAAATATCTGACAGTTGGCAATCCTATCAAACTGTCCGACAGCCCCACCGAAGTCAAGCGCTCGCCGCTGCTTGGCGAACATACCGACGAAGTCATGGCTGAACTGGGTTATTCACCCGAACAGATCAGCGCATTGCGTACCGCCGGCGCCATCTAGGCGCATTAGAAAAACCGTAGTGCAAGCCGCCCGCCGCTCGCCATTCAGGCGAGCGCGGTGCCGGGCGGCGCCTTTCGAACCCGCATTGGAGACGGCAGGACATGGCATACGAAGACACGCTCTCACTGAAAGAACGCGGCACCGCCCACACGCCCGACGGCCACGCGCAGGTCGCCAACAAGGACGTCGTGCGGCATATTCTCGATCACGCCAAAGCGGAAGGCCGCACCTCGCTCACCGCGCCGGAAGGCAAGCTCGTGTGCGACGTCTACGGCATTTCGGTGCCGAAAGAAGCGCTCGCCACGACCGCGGCCGAAGCCGCGCAATTTGCGACCGAGATCGGCTTCCCGGTCGTGCTGAAGATCGTTTCGCCCGAAATTCTCCACAAGACGGAGGCGGGCGGCGTGCTCGTCGGCGTGAAGAATGCTGCCGATGTCGTGCAGGGCTTCGCGACGATCATGGAGAACGCAAAGCGCTATAACGCGCAGGCGAACCTGCTCGGCGTGCAGGTGCAGCAGATGATCGGCGGCGGCCAGGAAGTGATTGTCGGCGCAGTCACCGATCCGTCGTTCGGCAAGCTGGTGGCGTTCGGCCTTGGCGGCGTACTCGTCGAAGTGCTGAAGGACATTACGTTCCGCCTCGCCCCGGCTACACGCGACGACGCGCGTTCGATGCTCGACGGCATTGCGGCAGCCGAGATGCTCAAAGGCGTGCGCGGCGGCGAGCCGGTCGATCGCGAGGCGCTCGCGGGCTTGATTGAAAACGTGTCGCGGCTCGTATCCGACTTCCCGGAGATATCGGAGCTGGATCTGAACCCGGTGTTCGCGAGCAAGCGTGGCGCGATTGCCGCCGACGTACGGATCGTGCTCGACTTCGAGCCGCCAGTCGAGCGCTACCGGCCGAGTCAGGAAGACATCGTGCGGCAGATGAACCGCATCATGAAGCCGGATCGCGTCGCTGTCATTGGCGCGTCGGCGGAAGACGGCAAGATCGGCAACTCGGTCATGAAGAATCTGATTAACGGCGGCTATCAGGGAGAGATCTATCCGATCCATCCCAAGGCCGACGAGATCATGGGACGCAAGGCCTATAAAAGCGTGCTGGACGTGCCGGGCGATATCGACGTTGCCGTATTCGCGATTCCGGCAAAATTTGTCGCCGGCGCGCTGACGGAAGTCGGCAAGAAAGGCATTCCCGGCGCGGTGCTGATTCCCTCAGGGTTTGCGGAAACGGGCAACGTGGAGGGCCAGCAGGAAATCGTTGCGATTGCGCGCGAGTACGACATTCGCCTGATGGGCCCGAACATTTACGGCTTCTACTACACGCCGAAGAATCTGTGCGCAACGTTTTGCACACCGTACGATGTGCAGGGCAAGGCGGCGTTGTCTTCGCAGTCCGGGGGTATCGGCATGGCGATCATCGGCTTCTCGCGTTCGGCGAAGATGGGCGTGTCGGCAATCGTAGGTCTCGGCAACAAGTCCGATATCGACGAAGACGACCTGCTGACATTCTTCGAACAGGACGAAAACACCGACATCATTGCGCAGCATTGCGAAGACCTGAAAGACGGTCGCGCATTCGCGGAGACGGCGGCGCGCGTCTCGAAGAAGAAGCCAGTGGTGGTGTTGAAAGCGGGCCGCACGAGTCTCGGTGCGCGCGCTGCGAGTTCGCACACGGGCGCGCTTGCTGGCAACGACCGCATCTATGAAGACGTGTTCAAGCAGTGCGGCGTGATACGCGCCCGCTCTCTACGCGACCTGCTGGAATTTGCGCGCGGCATTCCGAAACTACCCACGCCGAAGGGCGAGAACGTGGTGATCATCACCGGGGCGGGCGGCTCGGGCGTGCTGTTGTCCGATGCTTGCGTGGACAACCGCCTGTCGCTGATGACCATGCCCGCCGATCTCGACGCCGCGTTCCGCAAGTTCATTCCTCCGTTCGGCGCGGCCGGAAACCCAGTCGACATTACAGGGGGTGAGCCGCCGTCGACGTATCAGAACACGATACGCCTCGGCCTCGAAGATCCGCGCATTCACTCCATCATTCTCGGCTACTGGCACACGATCATCACGCCGCCGATGGTGTTCGCGCGACTCGTTGTCGAGGTGAAGGAAGAGATGAAAGCGCGCGGCATCGAGAAACCGATCGTTGCATCGCTCGCGGGCGACGTGCAGGTGGAAGAGGCGGCCGAGTACCTGTATGCGCATGGTGTTCCCGCGTACGCGTATTCGACGGAAATTCCTGTCGCGGTGCTGGGTGCGAAGTATCAGTGGGCGCGCGGTGCCGGGTTGATCTGACCTGACGCGTAAAACGGGAGGCGGCACGGTTTTCGTCGCGATGAGCGACGAAGATCGTGCCGAAGCGCTCAAGGAGCGGCATATGGATACGTGGATGCGTTTCATGTCGAACGACGGCGGTGTAGTGTTCGGCCGCGTCGAAGGTGCCTACCTGCACGAGTACGAAAGTCTCGATCAGCCGGTGCCGACCGGCGTGGTGTTGTCCACGCGCGCACTGACGCCGCTCGCACCTTGTGCGCCCGGCAAGATCGTCGCGCTGTGGAACAACTATCACGCGCTTGCCGCAAAGCTCGAGAAGCCGGTGCCGACGCACCCGCTCTTTCTGCTGAAACCGGCGGGCTCGGTGATCGGCTCCGATGAGCCGATCCGCCGCCCGGCCAGCTACGCGGGCAAGATCGTCTATGAAGGTGAACTGGGCATCGTGATCGGCCGGCGTTGCCGGGATGCCGACGTCGAAGAGGCCGCTCAGGCGATCTTCGGCTACACGCTCGTCAACGACGTAACCGCTGCGGATCTGCTCAACGAGAATCCGCATTTTCCGCAATGGTGCCGCGCCAAGGGCTTCGATACTTTCTGCTGCATTGGCCCGGCGATCGTCTCAGGCTTCGATTGGCAAAGCGCGAGTCTGGTGACGATGCTCGACGGCGTCGAGCGGCAGAACTATCCGCTCTCGGACATGGTGTTTTCGCCGGCCGAGCAGGTGAGCCTCATTTCGCAAGACCTCACGCTTGAACCCGGCGACGTCATCGCATGCGGTACGTCGATAGGCGTGGGGTCGATCAAGGACGGAGCGACGGTGTCGGTTTCCATCGACGGGATCGGCACGTTACGCAACACACTGAACGCGGCACGCGCGGCCGGTTCAGAGACGCCGAAACCACGCGTCGTAGCGGGACTCGTTTGAACGGTGGGTCGGTCCGCGGGCCACGAGCGCGCGGAGTTGCATCGAGAACACGAAGGAGCACGCGTGTCGCAAGCGTCAGACAGTACCGTGTGGCTGGGGATGTTCGTACCGTTGACGGCAACGCTCGCCGGGCTGTTGGCTTGTGCGCTCGGCTCGGTGCTTGCGGCGCTCGGGCAATTGCCGTTACACGGACTGCCTGAGATGCTGCGGCCCTTGCCGCGGATGCCGATTCATCACTCGCGCTCGCGGTCCTGCTCGAATGTGGCGTCCGGAAGTCAGCCTTGCTGGCGCGCCGCCGCGTTGGCCGCCACCGTTTCCGGCGTATTCGCCGCGGGCCTGGGTGCTGGCGTCGCCGATATTTGCGCGGCAGTTGCAGGCGCCCTTGCCGGTGCGCAGCTCGTGCGTCGGCGCAATCTAACACGGCAGCCCGCGCTCGTCGCGCTGGTGGCGAGCGGCATGGGCTTGGCGATCGTGGTCGTCGGCGTTGTCCGTTATTTATCGCCGCCATCGTCGTTACCGTCGTCGATCGAGGCGGTCTTCGAGCGGATCGAACTGTGCACGGCCGTGTTCGCCGGCGCGTTGATCTTCGCCACATCGGCGATCGCATTCTGCAAATTTCGCGGTGTGTTGCCGCTTCGTGTGGCGGCGCGTCGGGGCCACGACATCGTCAACGTCGCTGCGTTTCTGTTATGTGGATGGCTCGGCTACGGGTTCGCGACTGAAGCGGTACAGCCGTTCGGACTCGCCGCGCTGCTCGCAATCAGCGCGCTTGCATCGTCAATAGGCGTGCATGCGATGCTCAGTCGCGGGTATTCCGATCGTTCCGAGCGTTCCGGGTATTCGGAGTTTTGCGAGTGTCCGACCGTCCACGCGCATGCCCATGCCGCGCGCGGCGTTCGCAGCATGGCTGTCGCGATGGACTGGCGACATGACGCACAGCCCGAAGATATGCGTGAAGCGTGGGACGCCGGCATGGTGCGCGCGGCAGCATACCGTCACCGTCGAGGCTGGCATAACAGCGGCAACGGGCAACCGCACACTCGCGCATCTGCGGCGCGCCGCCTGCCTAACCGATTCCCGGTAAGCCGACAGCCATGAAGCCCGCCACGATGAAAGCACAGACCTCGACGGCCTATCTGTCAGCAGAGGGAACGAGAACCACAGAGTCTCTACGCGGCGGGAACATGTTCCCGCCGTGCCGCTCATTCGCCAGTGGCGGCAAATTCGCTGTAGTACTGCGCTTTCTTCTGCAGGATCAGTTGAGCGAGGAAATCGGCGTCATAAGCGCGGTGAAGATGCGCGTGAAAGCGCTCGATGAAAGCGGTGATGCGAGCTGCTTCGCTGTTGAACTCGCTAAGAATGTCGAGCGTGGCGTGATCCCAGCGAAAGCGCAGACCCAGATCACTGAACGCGGCGTTGTAAGCGCTCAGATGCGGGTCGTTGGGATGGTCGGCGGTAGCGCGGGCTGTCCGTGCGCTGGCATGAGTCGCAACCGAAGCGTGGTTCATGATCGGCCTCCTGGGCTGACAAGTGATGGAACTCGCTTGCAGCATAGAAGTACTGATCGATTTGCAATAGTTAAAGTTTTATTGGATTTCCATAGGCTATTGCTTATACACGCTCAGTTCCTTCACCCGAGTGATCTTCTCGATGAGGCTCGCGCCTTCTTCCATCAGGAAGCGCTTGAACGCCACGGCAACGGGCGGCAGACGCTTGTTCTTCCGATGAACGACATACCAGTTGAGCATGACCGGGAAGCTCTCGACATCGAGCACGACCAGGTGGCCCAACTGCAACTCGAGACTGATCGTATGCGCGGACAGAAATGCGATGCCCATGCCGGCAATGACCGCCTGCTTGATCGTCTCGGTGCTCTTGATCTCCATCGCGATTTTCAGATTGGAGAGGCGACCGGCGAAGCCCTCCTCCATGGAGTTCCAGGTGTCCGAGCCGCGCTCACGTACGATAAATGCCTCGTTCGCCAACTGGCTCATCCTGATGTTGCGCTTTTGCGCGAGCGGGTGCGTAGGCGCGGCCACGATCACGTACGGGTGCGGCGCGAACGGCTCGTTCGTGGCGTCCATTTCATGCGGCGGGCGCACCATCACCGCGAGATCGGTCTGGTTGGTCGCGAGCTGATGCAACAACTCCTCGCGATTGTGCACTGCAAGATTCAGCACGACGCCCGCATAGCGCCGCGTGAACTCGGCGAGCAGTCGCGGAAAAAAGTAGTCGCCCGCGCTGATGACCGCCACATTCAGCTTGCCGCCGGAGACGCCTTTCAACTGGCTCATGGCTTCGTCGACTTCGTGAAACTGCTGAATGATCGCGCGGCTGTAGTGCAGCATTTCGGTGCCGGCTGGCGTGAGGTAAATCTTCTTGCCCAGCTGTTCGAAGAGCGGCAAGCCGGCGTGCTCTTCAAGCTGACGAACCTGTGTGGAAACGGCGGGTTGCGTGAGGTGCAACTCCTCGGCGGCGCGCGAAAAGCTCAGGTGGCGCGCCACGGTCTCGAATACCTTCAACTGCCGGAGCGTGGCATTGCGCATCGTCATGGCCGATGTATAAGCAAACGTGAATCAACATAATAACAAACTTTAATTATTAGTAATTCAGCAATGACCCTAGCATGAGTTTGTAAAGAAAAACGAAGCTGCCGGCCTCACACTCGGGTTAACGCTTGGATTCAGGCGTGGCGGGACCGATAGGGGATCGGCGGAAAGCAGCAGAAAGGATTGGTCGGAATTAAGAACTTCCCAAAAGGCGATGATTAATTCGCTAATTAAAAGGAAGCGATTTAAAGACGCAGAGATTAAAAATTCCCGAATTGCAAGGCTTTTCGGGTCATAACGATAAGGCGGGACACATACAGCACGGCGCATTGGCCGGCTGCACTAAATAATTGCGGAGACAAGGCACATGGACGATATCACTCAACAGACCACGGCCCGCGTATTCTGGGCGAACCGTTGGTGGCAGCTCGTCATCGGCATGGTGTGCATGGCGTTGGTGGCGAACCTGCAGTACGCGTGGACGCTGTTTGTCGCGCCGATGGACGCGCGGCATCACTGGGGCCAGGCCTCGATTCAGATGGCGTTCGCGATCTTCATCCTTACGGAAACCTGGCTCGTTCCACTGGAAGGCTGGCTCGTCGACAAGTTTGGTCCACGGCCAGTGGTGGCGGGCGGCGCGGTGTGCGCGGGCATTGCATGGGTCATGAATTCGTACGCGACGACCTTGCCGATGCTTTACGTCTCCGCGGTTATCGCCGGGATTGGTGCGGGCGGCGTGTACGGCACCTGCGTGGGCAATGCGTTGAAATGGTTTCCCGACCGCCGCGGCCTTGCTGCGGGCCTGACCGCGGCCGGCTTCGGCGCGGGCGCAGCAGTGACGGTGATTCCGATTGCGAACATGATCACCCGCTCCGGCTACGAGCACACGTTCTTCTTCTTCGGTATCTTGCAGGGCGTCGCGATTCTGCTGCTCGCCATGCTGCTGGTGAAGCCTGTGTTGCGCAAGCATGTGCCCGCAAAGAAGAAATTCGCGGTGTCGAAGGTGGACCTCACGCCCGGCCAGATGATCAAGACGCCAGTGTTCTGGGTGATCTACGTTTCGTTCGTGGCGGTGGCTGCCGGCGGCCTGATGGCAACCGCGCAGATTGGCCCGATCGCAAAAGACTGGGGTCTTGCGCGCATTCCCATGACGATCTTCGGCGTTACGCTGCCGCTGCTGACAGCCACGCTTTCCATCGACAATATCTGCAACGGCTTCACGCGTCCGCTGTGCGGTTTCATTTCCGACAAGATCGGCCGTGAAAACACGATGTTCGCGATCTTTATCGGCGAAGGGCTCGCGTTGCTCGGCATGATGGAGTACGGCACGAACCCGTATGCGTTCATGACGTTTGCCGCGCTGATCTTCCTCTTCTGGGGCGAAATTTTCTCGATCTTCCCGGCAATCTGCGCGGACACGTTCGGCAGCAAGTACGCGGCGGCGAATGCCGGCACGCTTTACACGGCGAAGGGCACGGCTTCGCTGCTGGTGCCGGTCGCGTCGGTGTTGTCGGCAACGGGTGGATGGAGCCTCGTGTTCACTGTTTCGGCTGTGATTACGATTGCCGCCGGCGTGTCCGCGAAATTCATTCTGGCGCCGATGCGCTCGCGCTGGATCCACTCGCAGGACGAGCCCCAGCCGGGCGTGCTCGCCGTCGCGGGTAACGGCAAAGCCTCGCGGCTGAGCCACTGGCCCGAGCAAACCGGCGAATAGGCTGCCGAGCCGTTCGCGGCCGGCCATGACCTCATGAATGTTTCGTTGCAGCAACTCAAGGTGTTTGTCGCCGTCGCGCGTGAACGGAGTTTCACACGCGCGGCGCGCGAGTTCGATCTGACACAGTCGGCGGTGAGCCGGTGTGTGCGGGAGCTGGAAGATGCGGTCGAACTCAAATTGTTCGATCGCACGACGCGCCAGGTTCAACTGACGCACGCGGGCGCCAGTCTCGAACGAAGGATTGGCCGCCTGCTCGATGAAATCGATCTGACGTTGCGCGAAGAGCGGGCGGCTTACGAAGGACACCGCGGCGTCGTCGCAGTGGCGAGCAATCCGGTGTTGTCGTCGGGATGGGTCGCGCAGGGGCTCGCGCGTTGTGCGACCGCCTATCCAGAACTGACGGTCACCGTCGAGGATCAGCCCCAAAGCGGCGTACTTGCGAGCGTCGAGCACGGCGAAGTGGATTTTGGCGTGGTCTCGCTGGCCGCGCCGCTCGCCAACGACCAGTTGCACGCGCAGGTCATGTTCACGACGCCGCTGCACGCGGTGATGCCGTCGACGCATCCGCTGGCCCGCCACGCCAGCGTCGCGTGGGCGGCGCTGCATGACTGGGCGCTCGTCACATTGAATGCGGACGCGGGTGTGCGTGCGGCGCTCGATCCGGCCTTTAACGCGAACGGACTGAAGCGTCGCCCGGTGCAGGAATTCGGACATGTGGCGGCGGTGTTGCGCATGGTGGAACTCGGGTTGGGCGTTGGCGTTCTGCCCGTCGACGCGCATTGGCCCGCCGTCGGCGAGTCGCTGGTGAGCCGGCCGCTCGTTCCTGAAATCGCATTGACGACGCTACTCGTGCATCGACGCAATCGCTCACTAAGGCCGAATGCCGCGGCCGCATGGGCGGAGTTCGCGGCGCATGGCGTAGCGCCCTTTACGAACGCAAGTCCGGACGACGGTCCGGACGAAATCTCCAGCCCGACCGCACACACGACGTCGGCCGCATCCCCGCACGCGACACCTCGCGACCCTTCCCGGCCTGCGGCCGCGCGCAGCGGCGCGGCGCTTCACGAGCCGTAGCGCTTGATCGACTTGCCGAAACCGGCCTTCGCCCCGAGGCCGGCTAGCAGCAATCAGCCCAAGCAACATTTCAATGCAAGGAGCTTCATGATGGACACTGATACCGGCCTCAGGCGCCATGACCTGTTGATCGACGGCAAGCGGTTGCCGCCGGGCACGGGCGAATATTCCGTCAATATCAATCCGGCTACCGAGGAGCCGATCGCGCACGTTGCACAAGGCAGCGCCGCCGACGTCGACACGGCAGTGCATGCAGCGCGCGCCGCATTGAAGGTGTGGAACGGAATCAAGGCAGCAGAGCGCGGCCGCATCCTGTCCCGCCTTGCCGGCCTGATGCGCGCCAATCTCGACGAACTGGCCGCGCTCGAAAGTCTCGACGCGGGCAAGCCGATTGCCGCCGTCATGCGCCAGGACGTTCCGGCCGCGATCGATACGCTCGAGTACTACGCAGGCTGGTGCGACAAGATCAACGGCCAGGTGGTCCCCGTTCGCCCGGACGCTTTGACCTATACGTTGCGTGAACCGGTCGGCGTGGTCGCTGCGATCGTGCCGTGGAACTTCCCGCTGATGATCGGCATGTGGAAAATCGCGCCGGCGCTCGCGTGCGGTTGCACGCTGATCGTGAAGCCCGCGGAGATCACGCCGCTCAGCGCGTTGCGCATCGGCGAACTCGCGCTCGAAGCAGGCGTGCCGCCGGGAGTGCTGAATATCGTCACGGGCAAGGGACGTGTGGTCGGCGACGCGCTCGTCGCGCATCCAGGCGTGGACAAGGTGACGTTCACCGGATCGCCGTCGGTGGGGCGCGGCATTCTGCAGGGCGCGGCGGGCAACTTCAAACGCGTGACGCTCGAACTCGGCGGCAAGTCGGCCAATCTGATTTTCCCCGATGCGAATCTCGACAACGCAGTGCGTGCCGCGGCGTCGGGCATCTTCTTCAACACGGGGCAAGTGTGCTCGGCGGGCTCGCGCATTCTCGCGCATCGCGATGTCTACGACGAAGTGGTGGAGCGCCTCGCCGCGCGCGCAAAGTCGATCAAGGTCGGCGATCCGTCGTCGCGCGAAACGTCGATGGGTCCGCTTATCTCCGCCGCGCAAATGAAGACCGTGCTCGGCTATGTCGATGCCGGGCGCTCCGAAGGCGCGTCGCTCGTGACAGGCGGCGGCCGCATCGGCGAGCGCGGCTTCTTCGTGGAGCCGACGGTGTTTGCCAACGTCGAGCACGAAATGCGCATTTCGCAGGAGGAGATTTTCGGGCCCGTGGCGAGCGTGATTCGTTTCAACGACGAAGCGGACGCTATACGTATCGCCAACGGCACGTTGTACAGCCTCGCAGCGGGTGTGTGGAGCGCGGACATTGGCCGCGTGCATCGCGTGGCACGCGACCTGAGAGCAGGGACCGTCTGGATCAACACCTACGGCTATACCGATGTGCGCCTGCCTTGGGGCGGTTCCGGCGATTCGGGCTTCGGCCGCGAGCACGGCGATGTGGCGATTGAAAACTTCACCGAGCCGAAAGCGGTCTGGCTGGCCATCGATCAATAGCAGCTGTATTTTGCTGCGCGAATCAAAAGGATCGGACGCCTTGCGGCGTCCGATCCTTTTTCAACGTACCGCGATGAAGGTGAGAAGCGCGAGAAGCGCGAGAAGCGCGAGAAGCGCAGACAGACCCTATCGGATCAAGCGCCCTGCAATGCCATGCGTTCGCGCAGTTTGACGAGCGCAAGCACGACGTCGATGGTAGGCGTCGGCTCGTTGACGAGGCGTCCCATTTCCTGCACCACGGTCAGAAGCGGATCGATTTCCATGGGCCGCCGGTTCTCCAGATCCACGAGCGTCGACGTTTTATGTGCACCGACCGCGCCCGCGCCGTCAATGCGCTTTTCGACGTCGACCCGAAAGTGCACGCCGAACTGATCGGCAATGCGCTTTGCCTCGAGCATCATGGTGCGCGACACTGCACGCGTGCCCGGGTCGCTCGTTAGCACGTCGAGTGTTGCATGCGTCAACGCGCTGATCGGGTTGAAGCACAGATTGCCCCACAGCTTCAGCCAGATTTCGTCGCGGATGTTGTCGCGGATCGGCGCCTCGAAACCCGCTGCCTGCATGATCTCGTGCAACTGCTGGATGCGCGGCGTGCGCTCACCGCTCGGCTCGCCGATTGGAAACTTCTTGCCGTAAACATGCTTGATGAGGCCCGGTTCCACGATTTCCGCGGCCGGATAGAGCACACATCCGATCGCCCGTTCGGGGCCGAGCTTCGTCCACTGACTGCCGTCCGGATCGACGCTCGCGAGCCGCGTGCCGGCGAACTTGCCGCCGTGTTGATAGAAGTACCAATACGGAATGCCGTTGACACCGGTCACGACGGCAGTGTGTTTGCCGAGCAGCGGCTGCATCGCGTCGACCACGCCAGGCAACGAGTGCGCCTTCAACGTGATGATCACGAAGTCCTGCACGCCGAGCTCGCTCGGGTCGGACGTGCAGCGAACCGGCGCGCTGACCGTCTCGCCGTCGATAATCAGACGCGCGCCGTGCTCGCGCATTGCCGCGAGATGCGCGCCGCGCGCGATGAAACTGACGTCGGCGCCGGCGCGTGCCAACTGCACGCCCATCAAGCCGCCTATCGCTCCCGCTCCGAAGATGCAGATCTTCATGATGCCGCTCCTGTGACTATGAGAAGTCGCTTGCCCATGCCGCCTCTCGCCGAGCACGGCGGCGGGTCACTTAATGAGCATAGGGGCGTGCGGTCAATACAGATAGTTAAACTTTCTCGGCGCAAGCATTAGGCATTGCTTATGGACGGCGCGCTTCTGCTCGCGCTCCACCAAGGTCAGGCACGGCGGACGAGCAGGAAACTGAGTCCGATGGCGGCGAGGAATGCGCCGCAGCAGCGATTGAACCAGCGTCTGACGCGAGCGCGCACAAGCCACTTGCCCAGATGCATCCCCGCCCACGAGTACAGCGCGATAGCCACGCATTCCAGCACAAGGAAGCTCATGCCGAGCGCAGCGAATTGCGGAAGCATCGGTTTCCCGATGTCGACGAATTGCGGTAGAAACGCGGTAAAGACGAGTATCGCCTTGGGATTGCCCGCCGCCACGAGAAATTCCTGGCGTGCGATCCTCGCGAGCGATGCGGGCTGCTCTTGCGTAGTGTCCACCGCAGGCGCGTCGCTGCGCCATAGTTGAATGGCGAGCCAGATCAGGTAAGCGGCGCCCGCGAGTTTGATAGCGAGAAAGAACCACTCCGAAGCGTGCAGCACGACCGCGAGACCGGTGGCGGCGAGCGCAATCATGGTCGCAAACGCGACCAGCCGCCCGGTACCGCCGAGAAACGCAGTCATGAAGCCATGCCGCGCGGCCACGTTGATCGAGAGCAGATTGTTCGGCCCCGGCGCGAGATTGATCGCGAAACAGGCGGGGAGGAAGAACAGCCAGGCGGTGGTGGACATGGAGCCTCGCAGGGAATGAACGCGCGGGCGCGGGCCAGGTGAAAACCCGCAAATGCGCGAGCGCGCGAACACGCAAACGCGCAACCTGAAAACGCGCTGCGCTGCTTCCGATTGTAGCGAAAACCGGTGGCGTTTCTGCTCGTGTCTGCGCTGACGGGCGTTTGCAGGTGTCGTTGGAAGACGCCTCTGGCGGAAGCCTCCTGCAGGCCCCTCGGTTCTCAGTTCACTGCATTGATGAATCCGCTATCGCCCACCAATGCGTCGACGCTAAGCCTCACCGTGTCTTCGATCGCAATGGAACTGCTGGTGAACTTCGGCGATTTTCGTTTGACGGTCTTGGTGGTCGAGAACACGACCTTTTGCGTGGCGGAATCCGTCACCACGTAGCGCATCTTCAGTGTCCACAGCGCGGGCGAACGGACGTCGTCGACAGTGAATTTTTCGATGTTGCCGCTCAGCACTTTCCTGCCATCGTTGAGATGGAAGCCAGCAACCTTGAGACGATTCGCGACGCTCTCGCGCACCGCCTGGTTGATATCGTTTTTCAGCACGAGGGCGGTCATCGCCGTGTTTTCGATGCGATTCGGCGACATGCGTCCTTCAATAGCCGGCATGTAGGCGAAATCGCGGGCGGGCGCGACGCTCAGCCAGCCCGTGGAGTGTGCCGCCGCGCGGGGCGGGCTATTCAGCCCGAACCACGACCACGAGCAGGCGGACAGCATCAGGGGCAGCGCGATCACGCCGCAGCCCTTGAGCACGATATTTCCCAAAGTCGCCGGCGTGCCCGTTGCCGGGCGCGCCGGATAACGCGAAAGCGAACCATGCCGCGCCGATTTGGGCGCTGTGCTGGAACAAGCGGCGGTCGAGATCAGAAGAGTGGCCCTTTAAATGGTGATACATGCCGTTGAAGAACAGCATGGTAACAGCGGGCACCTGCGCGCCATCTTCGAAATAAAAAGCGCCGGGGCGTTGCCATTAGAAGAAGCCGGCTTTGCCCTGTGTCATATCGACTAGCGTGCGCCGTGCGTCGTCGATCGCGTTGACCGGCAAGCGGATGGTCATCTTCACTAGCATTGCATGTGCGGTGTCGGCGAGCGCGTAGCCTTGAGCTTCGATCCATCGCCGCACTTTGGCTTCGTCGGCGTAACCGACTTCGACGGTCAGCGATCCTTGTGCGATCCGTTCGATTCGCGGCGCGTCCAGCAGCGCCGAAGCGATCGCGTCCGTATATGCACGCACGAGGCCGCCCGCGCCGAGTTTGACGCCGCCATAATAGCGGACTACCGCGCCCAGCACGCCGTCCAGATCGTGATGCCGCAACACTTCGAGAATTGGCCGGCCCGCGGTACCGGACGGCTCGCCGTCGTCGGACATGCCGGACTGACCGCCTGCCAGCAGCGCCCAACACACGTGCGTTGCGGTGGGATGCTCGTCGCGCAGACGGCGCAATTCGTCCATCGCGGCGTCGCGATCCTCGACCGGCACGGCGTACGCAATGAACCGGCTCTTGCGAATCTCGAGTTCGTGGATGTGCCGCGTGGACAGCGTGTAAGTCACCTTGGGAATTCCAGTCAATAGCGATAATCGACACAACTTGCGAGCCCGTTGAAGCCCGAGACTCGAATGATAGCCAGTTTGCGGCGCCGGCAAGCGCGCTACGTGCGTCGCAAGTACACTGTTCGGACTGTCCGCTTGCATCGGACCGACGCAAACAATCTGGAGACGACATGCTCGAGCTATCCGCGTTAGGCACTTTCATTGCCGTTGTATTCGGCCTCTTTCTGATTCCCGGGCCCGCCGTGCTGCTGGTTTTAACACGCACGGTGCACGGAGGACGCAAGGCCGGCATCTTCACCGGCCTTGGCATTGCAGTGGGCGACTTCATTCACACGCTGGGCGCGGCGGTTGGCCTCTCTGCCTTGCTGATGACGTCGGCACTCGCGTTCAACGCAGTCAAATGGATCGGCGCCGCGTATCTGGTTTATCTGGGCATTCGCGCATTGCGTGAAAAGCAGACCAACGCGAATGTGCCCGCGAGCGCGCCCGTCTCCGCGTCGAAAGCGTTCTTTCAAGCCATTCCCGCCGAGGTGCTGAATCCTAAGACCGCGCTTTTCTTTCTCGCGTTTCTTCCGCAATTCGTTCATCCCGAACATGGCTCCACGTTTTTGCAGTTCACGACGTTGGGCCTGATTTTCGTCGGCATGAGCGCGCTTTACACCACGCTGATCGTCTTGACGATTCGCCCGCTCGGCAGGCTTATCAAGCGCCTGACGTGGCTGCGCCGGTGGCAGAACAAGATCATCGGTGTGCTGTTTATTTCGCTTGGACTGCGCGTGGCGACGCAAACGCGCTGAGCGCCCGCGTATTCCGCCCGCCCTTTCGCCATCTAGGCGAGCGGTAAAGACTCTTGTCATAGTTAGCGCTTTCCCGTTCAACTGGCCTGCATTGCACGAGAATAGAGATGGACCACATCGCCGCTTCCGCAGCCACGCCGGCACGCCGGATCGAGTTCTGGTTCGACTTCGGCAGCAACTATAGCTACCTGAGTGTCATGCGCATCGAGGCTGAGGCCGCGGCGCGAGGCGTGAGCGTCGATTGGCGGCCGTTTCTGCTAGGACCGATCTTTCGCGCGCTTGGTTTCGACAATTCTCCGTTCGTTCTGCAAAAGGAAAAGGGCGCCTACGTGTGGAAGGACATGGAACGGCAGTGCCGCAAATACGGCATTGCGTTGACACGTCCGAGCGTTTTTCCGCGAGCAGCGTTACTCGCGCTGCGTGTAGCGCTGCTCGGCGCGGAGCGCGAATGGATTGCTGCGTACTGTCGAGAGATCATGCAGCAGAACTTCGTGCATGACCGCGATATCGGTTCGATCGAAGTAGTGAGCGAAGCGCTCACGAAACTCGGTTTACCCGCGCAACAGATCGTCGCCGAAGCGCAGAGCGACACGAACAAGCTGCGTCTGCGTGAACAGACCGAAGCTGCCGCGTCCAAAGGCATTTTCGGCGCGCCTACTTTCTTTGTCGGCGACGAAATGTTCTGGGGCAACGACCGGCTGGAAGACGCGTTGGACTTCTGCTATTCGTCGCCGCGCTGACAGAAGCGCCTGCCAGGCACATGCGATACGACGGCCTGCGCAATTTCAAGCGGTGTACTTTCGGCGGGCACCACGCGGCGACTTGCTTCGGGCGTGTGCTTCATGGTCCATTCGACGAGCCGGTACGAACGTCCCCAAGGCGGTTGCAGCGGGTCAGAGACCTTGCATGAGTGAATCTGCCGGACCCATTCGTTGTCAGGCATGGCGCGCAGATGCTCGAATACCTTGTTCTCAACCATGGTGTGACCTCTTTCTTTTTCGCAGGCATGCAACCTGTCTCTTGGCGCGTCGGCAAACATCGCTGAAAAAAACGCCGCCGGTGATCTGGCGGCTCAACAGGGGATGTTGAGTCACATGGTTGCAGCAAAGAATTAAGCGAGACTTAAGATCGCGCAAATCCGCACGCATACGCGTAGCGGTCGGGTCGAGCGCCACGCGTAGTGTCACGCATCCGGCGGCACGCCGAGCAGTTGCAACGCGCCGCCCGTTACGGCGCTGAACACCGGGCCGGCGACAGTGCCGCCATAAAACGCCTTGCCGGCCGGGTCGTCGATCATCACGGCGACGATCAGTCTCGGGTCGCTCATAGGCGCCATTCCGACGAAGAGTGCACGGTAGCGATTCTTCGCGTACGTCGCGCCGACCTGCTTGCGCGCAGTCCCGGTCTTGCCGCCCACGCGGTAGCCTTCCACTGTCGCAGCGCGCCCGGTGCCGCGATCGCCCGTGGCCATTTCCAGCATCGAGCGGATCGCGCGTGCGGTGCCGGGCGTGGTGACCGCGTGGCGCGTTTGAGGTGAAGCGCCCGCGTCATTGCCGCCCGCCTCGGTGCCCTCGCGTAGCAACCGCACGCGGTGCATCGTTCCGTCGCCGGCATAGGCGGTGTAGATCTGCGCGATCTGCAATAGCGAAGCGGAAAGTCCGTAGCCGTATGCCATGGTTGCCTGCTCGATCGGGCGCCAGCGTTTGTACGGGCGCACCTTGCCCGATGCCACGCCTGGGAACGTCAGATCGGGCCGCAAGCCGAGCCCGTATTCCTGATACTTCGTCCAGATTTTCTCGGCCGGCAAATTGAGCGCGAGCTTGGCGAGCGCAATATTGCTCGACTTCTGCACTGCTTCCGCAACGGTCATCGCGCCGTGATTCGACGTGTCGTGAATCACCGCGGGACCGATCTTGTACCAACCCGGCGCCGTGTCGATCACGCTTTGCGGCCGCACTTTGCCTTCGTCGATGGAAAGCGCGACGACCACTGGCTTGATCGTCGAACCCGGCTCGAACGTGTCGACCACCGCGCGATTGCGCAATTGCCGCCCGGTCAGACGCGCGCGGTCGTTCGGATCGAAGCTCGGATAATTGGCGAGCGCGAGAATCTCGCCGTTGCGCGCGTCGAGCACCACCACGCTGCCCGCTTCCGCGCGATGTTTCGCAATCGCGTCCTTCAACTGTCCGTATGCGAGTTGCTGAATGCGCCGGTCGATGGTCAGATGGATCGTCTCGCCGTTCTGCGCGGGTACGAGCGGGCGCGTCTCTGACACGACGCGGCCGAGCCGGTCGCGGATGACTTCGCGATGGCCGGGCACGCCGAGCAGTTGTTCGTTGGCCGCCAGCTCGACGCCTTCCTGACCGTTGTCCTCGATGTCCGTAAAGCCGACCACGTGCGCCGCCGACTCGCCCTCCGGATAAAAGCGCTTGGAATCCGCAATCTGCGTGATGCCCGCGAGTCCGAGCTTCGAAAGATGACCGGCGGTATCCGCGTCGACCTGGCGCTTGAGCAGCACGAACGTCTTGTCGCCGCTCAGACGACGACGCAGTTCCGCGAGCGGCAGATCGAGCAGCTTCGAAAGCGGCGGCAACGCGGCCTCGTCGAGTAGTTTCGGGGACGCCCAGATCTCGTAAGTCGCCAGACTGACGGCGAGCATGGAGCCGTTGCGGTCGACAATGCGGCCGCGCGTTGCATCCAGTTCGATCGTGCGTTGGTAGCGCTTTTGCCCTTGATCGATGTAGAAGTCGCGATTCACCACCTGTACCCAGAGCGCGCGCCCGGCGAGCGCGGCAAACGCACCGAACACCAGCACGACGATGAACTTCGAGCGCCACATTGGAAGACGCGCAACGAGCAACTGGTTCTTTGCGACCGGAGCGTACGGGTCGCGTGGTTGAGACTTTTTCTTCTGGATCATAGAGGCGGATAAACAGCGGATTGACTTGCATCGCTCAAAGGCGGCGCGGCTCATTGTAATGAGAACGTAATCTGTATGAGAGATTACTGCAAGTCAACTCGCGCGACGGGCGAAAAAAAGCCGCGCGGATCCGAAAATCCGTGCGGCTCGTGTTCAAGCGCTTCTGTCCGTCGCGTTGTCTAGTTGTCCGTTGTTTCCGTCGCTTCCCGTTACGTTCTCCCGCCTTGTTACGCGCGCTTGTCACGCCCGTCAGCGTCAGGCCGGCAGCGCAAAGCTGGAAATCGCTTCGCGCAGAACGCCCACCTGGTCTTTCAGCGAATGCGCGGCGGCCGCGGCCTGTTCCACGAGCGCGGCGTTCTGCTGCGTGACCTGATCCATTTCCCCGACCGCGCGATTCACCTGCTCGATGCCCGCGCTCTGCTCGCGCGACGCGTTGCTGATTTCCTCGAGGATCTCGTTCACGCGACGCACCGATTGCACGATCTCGCCCATCGTCGAACCCGCGTTGGACACGAGCGATGCGCCTGCTTCCACGGTATTCGTCGACGTTTCGATCAGCGCCTTGATCTCCTTGGCGGCCGTGGCCGAGCGTTGCGCGAGGCTGCGCACTTCGGCGGCGACCACCGCGAAGCCACGTCCCTGTTCGCCCGCGCGGGCCGCCTCGACTGCGGCGTTCAGCGCGAGAATGTTGGTCTGGAATGCGATGCCGTCGATCACCCCAATGATGTCGCCGATCTGCCGCGAGCTCGTCGTGATCTCGCCCATCGTACGGACCACGTCGTCGACGACGCGGCTGCCGCGCGTGGCGACGTCCGCGGCTTGACCCGCGAGTTGTGCAGCTTGCAGCGCGCTGTCGGCGTTCTGCTTCACATTGACCGTCATCTGATCCATGCTCGACGCCGTCTGCACCAGCGCGGCCGCCTGCTCCTCGGTGCGCTGCGACAGATCGGTATTGCCCGCGGCAATTTCGCTCGCGCCGATGTTGATGTTTTCGGTGCCGGTACGAACGCGCGAAACGGTGTCCACGAGACCCGCCTGCATGGTCTGCAACGCATGCAGCAGGCTGCCGGCGTCGTTGTCCTTGACCGGCACGCGCGTCGCAAGGTTGCCGCGCGCCATCAGCTGCGCATGTTCGACGGCCACTTCCAGATCGCCGCCGAGCGAGCGGCGGATGCTGCGCAACACGAGCAGCATGATGGCCGTAGCAACAGCGCCGAGTGCGACGGTGATGGCGAGCCAGCGCAGGAGACTTGAATAAAACGCGCGCTGCACGTCGTCCATATACATGCCGGTGACGACATACCAGTCCCACGGCTGGAAGTGCATCGCATAGCTCGTCTTGGCCACGGGCTTGTCGCTGCCGGGCTTCGCCCACAGATAGTCGACAAAGCCGCCGCCTTCGCGATTGCCTGCGTTGACGATATCCACGAACAGATGGTTGCCCGCCGGATCGGTGAATTGCGCCAGGTTTTTGCCGACCATCTCTTTCTTGAACGGATGCATCAGCATGACCGGCTGGGAATCGTTGACCGAGATGTAGCCGTCCTTGCCGTAGCGCATCGCCTCAATCGTTGCGAGCGCCTGCTTCTTCGCTTCGTCCTCGGTGATGACGTGCTGCTGCGCCAGCGTGTAATAACGGCTCACCACGTGGTTCGCCTGATCGATCAGCGACGTGAGCTGATCGCGCCGGTCGGCAATCATCGACGCACGGTTTTGCCATGCACCGAAGCCGCCGATCAGGATCAGGCCGAACCAGAGGACGGCGATCATTGAGGCCAGTTTTTTGTTCAAAGTCATAGCAATGGGTCGTGCTTTCACAAAGGGTCGATCGGATTGGCTGTTTGCTTTTCGCTGACTGTGTTTACGGCAGTCGCAAGGAGTCTCCTGAGGCAGGGGAAACCCGCTGTTTTAGCAGGGGTTTTGTCTGACTAAATGACCTCTGCGGCTTTGTAAGGCGACGAGTCGCCTGTTTATTAAAAATGCAATGAAGTTTGAAACGCGGTAATCAATTAATCGTGAAGCGTTATTCAACTGTTTTTCGCGATTAACACGATTTTCATTGGAATACGCTTGTTGCAATTTGCGTCGCTGGAGCACGCCGATTCGGCTGCCAGCGCGTGGGGACATGGTGTCCTGTCAAGTTTCCACAAAACGCCAATTAACTCCAAAGGCCACGTGGCTGTGGATCTCTGCAAAAATCGACACATTTTTCCACTTAACAGCAAGGCCGAAAAAGCAGAGCCGTCTAAATGACCAATAAATGAAAATTCCGCTATAGTCGCCATTTTCCAGTCGCCAGCCGGGCAAAAAGAGCGCCAATAAGCCCGCCACAAGGAGTACCGAAAATGAATGCCCGCGAACCCGCCTTCGTCTCCGCTTCCCGCAGCGCACGTCTGCGTCAGATGCTTGTCAGCAACGAACTCGAATTCATGATGGAGGCCCATAACGGCCTGTCCGCCCGCATCGTGCGCGAAGCAGGTTTCAAGGCGATCTGGGGCTCGGGCCTCGCGATTTCCGCGCAATTCGGCGTGCGCGACAACAATGAAGCAAGCTGGACGCAGGTGGTCGACAACCTCGAATTCATGGCCGACGCAAGCGATCTGCCCATTCTGCTCGACGGCGATACCGGCTACGGCAACTTCAACAACGTGCGCCGCCTCGTGCGCAAGCTGGAACAACGCGGCATTGCCGGCGTGTGTATCGAAGACAAGCAGTTCCCGAAAACGAATAGCTTCATTAACGGCGAAGCGCAGCCGCTCGCCGATATGGACGAATTCTGCGGCAAGATCAAAGCCGGTAAGGACTCGCAGTCGGACGAAAATTTTTCGATCGTGGCGCGCGTGGAAGCGCTGATCGCAGGCTGGGGCATGGACGAAGCGCTGCGCCGCGCGGAAGCTTATCGTCGCGCCGGCGCCGACGCGATTCTAATTCACAGCAAGCTCTCGCGTCCCGACGAAATTCTCGAGTTCGCGCGTGAGTGGGCGGGCCGTGGGCCGCTCGTCATCGTGCCCACCAAGTACTACAGCACGCCGACCGAAGTGTTCCGCGAAGCCGGCATCAGCACGGTGATCTGGGCGAACCATCTGATTCGCGCGGCGACCTCGGCCATGCAGGCGGTTGCACGAGAAATCCATACGAGTGAAACCCTCGTCAATGTCGAAGACCGCATTGCCGGCGTCAATGAAATTTTCCGTTTGCAGGACGCGGACGAATACTCGGAAGCGGAAGACCGCTATCTGTCGAGCGGCCGCGCGGCGAGCGCAGCTGTCGTGCTTGCGGCGAGCCGCGGCAAGGGCCTCGAAGCGGTCACTCAGGACCGTCCGAAGGTCATGTTGCCGATCGCCGGTAAGCCGCTGTTGCGCTGGCTGGTCGACGCGTTCAAGAAGCAGGGCGTCAACGACATCACCGTGGTCGGCGGTTATCGCGCCGATGCAATCGACACGGCCGGTATCAAGCTCGTGGTCAATGACAAGCATGCGGAAACCGGCGAACTCGCATCGCTTGCGTGCGCACTCGACAAGCTCGCGGGCGACACGCTGATCTCGTACGGCGATCTGCTGTTCCGCAGCTATATCCTGCGCGATCTGGTGGAGAGCGAGGCGGCGTTCAGCGTCGTGGTGGATTCGTCGTTGACCGATGCGGAAAACGCGAGCGTGCGCGACTTCGCGTGGTGCTCGTCGGCCGACGACCGCGGTCTCTTCGGCAACAAGGTGCTGTTGCGTCACGTTTCGAGCGGGCAGCAGGCGTCGTCGGAGATTGCCGCGCAAACGCCGCATGGCCGTTGGGTCGGTCTTCTGAACGTGCGTGGCGAAGGCTGCGAGCGTCTTCGGGCGGTCATGCGGCAGTTGCAGGCGCGTGCCGATTTCGCGTCGCTCGACATGCCCGCTTTGTTGAACGCGCTGATCGAGGCCGGTGAATCGATCGAGGTGCAATACGTGCACGGCCACTGGCGCGGTGTGAACGATCTCGAAGACTTCCGCCGCGCCGGCGACTTCGCGCATGGCCAGACGCCGCTCGCGGCGTCGGTCGGCACGCAGGCAACGGATTCCGCGAACGGAGCCGAGCAATGATCGAGGCGGCACAGTTCGTCGAGGCGGCGCGCGATCGCGGTTTCGACTGGTACGCGGGCGTGCCGTGCTCGTATCTGACACCGTTCATCAACTACGTGTTGCAGGACGAGTCGCTGCATTACGTGTCGGCGGCGAATGAAGGCGACGCTGTCGCGCTGATCGCCGGCGTCGCGCTCGGCGCGCGCGATGAGCGTGGTGGAGGCACACGCCGCCGCGGCATCACGATGATGCAGAACTCCGGGCTCGGCAACGCGGTGAGCCCGCTGACGTCGCTCACGTGGACCTTCCGTTTGCCGCAATTGCTGATCGTGACGTGGCGCGGCCAGCCCGGCGTCGCCGATGAACCGCAGCACGCGTTGATGGGTCCCGTCACGCCCGCGATGCTCGACACGATGGAAATTCCCTGGGAGACCTTCCCGACGGAAGCCGACGCAATCGGCCCGGCGCTGGATCGCGCCATCGCCCACATGGACGAAACGGGCCGCCCGTACGCGCTCGTCATGCAAAAGGGCAGCGTCGCGCCGTACGAGTTGAAGGCCGGCGCCGCCAGCGAGCGCCGCGTGCCGGCGACGGCGCGTTCGCAGTTCGCCAACGTGGCCGCGAGCGAACTCGCGTCGCGCCATGACGCGCTGAAGAAGGTGATCGCGCATACGCCGATCGAGTCGACGGTGGTGCTGGCGTCGACCGGTTTTTGCGGGCGCGAGCTTTACGCAATCGACGATCGTCCGAATCAGTTGTACATGGTCGGCTCGATGGGCTGCGTGACGCCGTTCGCGCTGGGTCTGGCGCTCGCGCGGCCGGACCTGCATGTCGTCGCGCTCGACGGCGACGGCGCCGCGCTGATGCGCATGGGCGCCTTCGCAACGCTCGGCGCATACGGCCCGTCCAATCTCACGCACGTGCTGCTCGACAACGGCGCGCACGACTCGACCGGGGGACAGGCGACGGTGTCGTCGCAAGTCTCGTTCGCGGGCGTTGCGGCGGCGTGCGGTTATGCGTCGGCGGTCGAAAGCGACGATCCGGCCGTGCTCGACCAGTTGTTCGAATCGGCCCCGCTCGATGGCCCGCGTTTTGCGCGCCTCGTGATTCGCCGCGGCACGCCTGACGGCTTGCCGCGTCCCACCATCACACCGCCCGATGTGAAAACGCGCCTCATGCGCCACATCGGCGCCGCGTGAAGTCAAAGTAAAGGAGCGCCCATGCTGCTGCTCAATCCCGGTCCGGTGACGCTCACCGAACGTGTTCGCAACAGCCTGTTGCAGACGGACCTGTGCCATCGCGAAAGCGAATTTTTCGACTTGCAGGAAGAGGCGCGCACGCGTCTCGTCGACCTGTACGGTCTCGACGCGAGCGAATGGCAAGCGGTGCTCATGACGGGCTCCGGTACGGCCGCTGTCGAAAGCATGACCGCCGCGCTGGTGCCGCAAAACGGCAAGCTGCTGGTGGTGGAAAACGGCGTGTACGGTGAGCGCATTTCGCAGATCGCGGCGCAGTACGGCATCGCGCACGAGTCGCTCAAGCACGACTGGATGCAGGCGCCCGACCTCGCGAAAATCGCCGAACGTCTCGACGCGGACAAAGCGTTCACACATGTTGCCGTCATTCATCACGAGACAACGACGGGGCGTTTGAACGACCTCGCGGCGTTGGGCACGCTGTGCCGTGCGCGCGGCTTGCGTTTGCTGGTGGACGGCGTGAGCAGCTTCGGCGCCGAAGCGATCGATTTCGCCGACGCGAGCCTCGACGCGGTCGCCGCGACGGCCAACAAATGTTTGCACGGCGTGCCGGGTGCCTCGTTCGTGCTGGTGCGCCGCGCCGCGCTCGCGCAGGCGGCGAGCCGCACGTACTACCTCGACCTCGGGCGGCTCGCGCGCTTGCAGGATCAGCGCAACACGCCGTTCACGCCGTCGGTTCATGCGTACTACGCGCTCGTCGAAGCACTGCGCGAGATCGCCGACGAAGGCGGCTGGCGCGCCCGTCATGCGCGTTACGCAGCGCTCGCGGAACAGGCGCGCGCGGGACTGGCCGAGCGCGGCATCGGCAGCGTGCTGGCGCCGGCGGAATCGTCGGTGGTGTTGCGTGCATACCGGCTGCCGAACGGCGTCACGTATCCGCAATTGCACGATGCGCTGAAGGCGCGCGGATTCGTCATCTATGCGGGACAGGGCGGGCTGTCAGCCGAGCTGTTCCGTATTTCGACGATGGGCAATATCCACGCCGCCGACATCGACCGGCTGGTGCAGGGCTTTACCGAACTGACGCGCTGAGCGCCGCGCTGCTGGCTCACACAGGGTCTTTGTCCGGCGGCCCTTCCGGGCGCTGCGGCTCTTCGGTGTGATGACCGGGCGATGGCGGCGTCAACGGATCGCCTTCCGGATCGCGGGTCGGATCGGCGTTAGGGTCGGGGATCGGGCTTGTATGCATGTCGTAGCTCATGGCATCACCTGTGGTTGAGAACTCTGCGATAGCGGGACGGCGTCCGGCGTTCTCTTCAAGCGTAGACGCTTCCTGTCAGGCTTGACCGCCAGAGTTGCTGCGCTGATCGTCCTGTTACTTCTTCACGCGACGGCCGACGGTGAGGTGCCAATAGCGCTCGGCGGCAAAAACATCCTCGTAGTTGCCGGCGCCGAACGCGCGCAACTGACTCTGATACGCATTGACCGCTTCGCGCTTGATCTGTCCGCGGCGCTGTGCGTCGATCGTGTGTCCGGCGCTCGGATTGGCCGGCGTCGCCACGATGCCGCGCTGCGCGAGATCGGCAAGCCGTGCCTGCACGACACCCGGCGTGCGCCGGTGAATGGCTTCCTCGTAGCCGAACCATTCGAGATGCGACAGGCGCGGCAGGATCTCGCAGCATGCTTCGAATACGCGCACATGGTCGTCGTGAAACAGGCCGAGCGGCATCAGCAACGTGTTCGCCGTGGTTCGGTAAATGGTTTCCTCTAGTGCCGCTGCCATTTTGCTGATCGACGGCGAGTCGGAATACTGACTGTCGCGAAACGGCATTCGCAGCGGAATTGCATCGAGCAATTCAAGCGCGCGATTGTCTTCGAGCGTGCGCTCGTGTATTGCCTCATGGGCGTCGCTGAAGCCCGACTTTTCATCCCATTCCGTACGCATCGTATGCTCGGGCGGCGCGGCGAAGACCGTACAAACCGCAGCGTCGGGATGCGCGGCGAGCAATGCGCCGCAACTGAAGACGGCGTCGTCGAAATGAGGTGACACGATGAAAAGGCGCGGACTGGTTTCGCTCATGGGAAGTCGGGTGGTTGCGAAACGTGCGCCGCGTGAGCGGCGTAACGTTGCGTGACAATCGCGGCGTCACATCAGCTTAGGCGGAATTGGAACGAGTTGCGCGGCTGATTCGCAGTCTATGAACGGTTCCGATTGCATCGAGCATTAATCATGTTCCGCGCAAGCCTCATGCCTGATGCCCTTTCGCTTTCAGCGGGCGGTCAACGCAGAGCCCGCAAATCGTCGGGCGTGTCTATATCGCGCAAGATTCCGGCGTCGTCGACATCTAGCCTCATGACGCGTTCGGAGCCGAGCAACGAGCGCGCGCCGCTGTCGCCGTCGAGGCGCAGCAGCGCGTCGCGGTAGTCCACGCCAAACCCTACGGGATGGCCGCGCTGCCCGTCGTAAAACGGCGCCACGATCGGCGCGCCGCCGTCGAGCGCGCGGGCCACCGCTTCGATCGTGGTGATCTCGATGCGCGGCATGTCGGCGAGCGCGACGATCCAGCCCTCGGCGTCCTCACTCGCCTGAATACCTGCAGCGAGGCTTGCGCCCATGCCGCGTTCGGCGCCGGGCGCGAACGCCACGTCGCAGCCCGCATCGTTCAAAAGCCGCGCAAGCGCTTCAGCGCCCGGCCGCACCACGGCCAGCACGTGCGGCACGACCCTCAGTAGCCGGTGCGCCGCTTCCTGCGCGACCGGCGTGCCGTCGGGCAGCCGCGCAAGCAGCTTGTTTTGCAGGCCGTGCGGATCGAAGCGGGAGCCGATCCCGGCCGCGAGCAATATGCCAGTGGCGAGCGACGCGTAAGCCATGGATGGGCACCGTTGAGTAAGATGCCACCGATTGTGCGGCGCAACGCACGGCGAGGCAAGCGGCCCGCGCAGCGCGCTCAGACCTGCGTCGTCGTCATCACCTTGTCGAGCGTTATCGGAAGATCGCGCACGCGCACACCGGTTGCGTGGTACACCGCGTTGGCAAGCGCGGCGCACACGCCCGTAATGCCGATCTCGCCGATGCCGCGCACGCCAAGGGAATTTATATACGGGTCGGGCCGGTCGAGGAACGTGATATCCAGCGCGCCGATGTCGGCATTCACTGGCACGTGGTACTCGGCGAGATTTGCGTTCGTGAAACGCCCATAGCGCGTATCCAGCGAGGTTTCCTCCTGCAACGCCGCGCCCACGCCCCATACAATGCCGCCGAGCATCTGGCTGCGTGCGGTTTTCTCGTTGAGCACGCGCCCCACGTCGTACACGCCGACCACGCGCGGCACGCGAATCGTGCCGAGGTCCGCGTCCACATGCACTTCGACGAACACCGCGCCGAACGAGTGAAACGAGTACTTCTGCTTCTCGCCGCCCGGCTTGACGGTGGACGTCGCTTCGATCGGCTTGCCGCCGGAGCGCGCAACGATCGCCGCCGCGGGATCACGCTTCGACGGTTGCGAGCGGCTCGTTACCCAGCCGTTCTCCACGGTGATGTCGTCGAGCGCCATGCCGTGCACGGGCGACGCGGGGTCCGCCAATGCAAGCGCGATGAGCCGCGCGCGCGCCTCGGTCGCGGCGTCGCGCACGGCCGGCGAAACGCTCGCCGCCGATTGCGAGCCGCCCGACACCGGCGCCTTTGGCAGCGACGAATCGCCGAGCGCAAAGTGGATGTTTTCCGGCGCGAAGCCAAGCGCGTCCGCGGCGACCTGGGTCATCACCGTGTACGTTCCAGTGCCGATGTCCTGCGTGCCCGAGGCCACCATCGCAGTGCCGTCGGGCAGAATTCGCGCGATGGCGCTCGCTTCGCTGCGATTGGCCGGGTAGGTCGCGGTCGCCATGCCCATGCCGATCAGCGTATTGCCGTCACGCATGGAACGCGGCGCGGGGCTGCGCCGCGACCAGCCGAATTTCTCCGCGCCGATCTGATAGCACTCACGTAACGACTTGCCCGACCAGGGCTTGTTTTCCTGCGGATCGGCTTCCGCATAGTTCTTCAGGCGCAACGCGAGCGGGTCCATTTTGAGCGCGACCGCCAGTTCGTCCATTGCGGATTCCAGCGCAAACGAGCCGGTCGTCTCGCCCGGCGCGCGCATGAAGGTCGGCGTGCCGACGTTGAGCGGCACGAGCCGGTGCGTGGTCACCTGGTTCGGCACCGCATACAACATACGCGTGACCATGCAGCACGTCTCGGTCCAGTCTTCGATCTTGGACGTGTTCGAAATGCTGTCGTGACGCATGGCGCTCAGCGTGCCGTCGCGCCGCGCGGCCAGCACGAGGCGCTGTTCGGTGCGCGGACGTGCACCGACCGGACCGAACATTTGCGGCCGCTCGAGCACGAGCCGCACCGGACGCCCGGTCTGTTTCGCGGCCATCGCGCACAAGGACACATGTGACCAGGACGAGCCCTTGCAGCCAAATCCGCCGCCGACGAACGGCGAGATCACGCGTATGTCGCCAGGTGAAATGCCGAGCGTTCGGGCCACCGCCTGCGCTTCGCCGCTCACGCCCTGGGTCGAATCGTAGAGCGTAAGTTGCGGGCCGTCCCAACGCGCCATGGTCGCGTGCGGCTCCATTGGATTGTGATGCTCGATGGGCGTCGTGTAGGTTGCGTCGATATGCACCGCGCTGTTCTGCATGCCGTCTTCGAAGCTGCCACGCTGCGTATCCGTTTGACGCCCTTGCGGTTTGTCCGGGGCATGTGCATTTGCCTTCGCCTGTGCGAAGTCGAGCGTGGCCGGCGTGCTCTGATACGTGATGCGCAACCGGCGCGCGGCATCGGTCGCATGTTCGAGCGTATCGGCGACGACTACCGCCACCGGCTCGTTGTTGTAATGCACCTGGTTGTCCTGCAGGAGCGACAGTCGACGCCCCGCAGGCGGGGCCAGTTGCGCCTTGCCGCCGTTCGGCAGACGCGGTGCGTTCTGATGCGTCATGACGAGCAGCACGCCGGGCACGGCCTGCGCGCGGCTTGCGTCGATCGACGCAATCGTGCCGCGTGCAATCGTGCTCGTCACGAGCACCGCGTGGGCGAGACGCGCTTCCGGAAATTCCGCGGCATAGCGTGCTTCGCCGGTTACTTTGAGAAGACCGTCGATGCGGTCGAACGGTTGACCGATCAGCGTCATGCGACACCTCCTGCGCGGCCGGCGGCCTGATTCACTGCACGCACGATCGCGCGTTGCGCGAGCTGCACCTTGAAGCGGTTGTCGGCGAGCGGCCGGGCATCGCGCAATGCAGCGGCAGCGGCGTTGGCGAGCGCGGCTTGTGTCAGCGGCTGTCCGTTCAGCATCTGCTCGGCTGCGCTGGCGCGCCACGGTTTGTGCGCGACGCCGCCCAATGCAATGCGCGCGGTCTGCACGCGCTCGCCGTCCATCTGCAATGCAGCGGCCACCGAGACCAGGGCGAATGCGTAACTGGCGCGGTCACGCACTTTCAGGTAGTGCGAATGTGCGCTGAAAAGCGGTGGCGGAAGATCCACCGCGGTAATCAGTTCGCCGGGACGCAACGTGGTGTCGACATCGGGTCTGTCGCCCGGTAGCCGATGAAATTCGGCGAACGGAATGCTTCGCTCCCCGGCCGGGCCGCTCACGCGGACCACCGCATCGAGCGCGGCGAGCGCCACGCTCATGTCCGACGGGTTGACCGCGACGCACTGCGGACTCGCGCCGAGAATCGCGTGCATGCGGTTATGCCCTTCGAGCGCCGCGCAGCCGCTGCCCAATACGCGCTTGTTGCACTGGGAGAAAGCGGTGTCGTAGAAGTATGCGCAGCGGGTACGTTGCAGCAGATTCCCGCCGACCGTCGCCATATTGCGCAATTGCGACGACGCGCCCGACAAGAATGCTTGCGATAACAACGGATACTGTTCGCGCACCAACGCGTGGTTCGCGGCGTCGCTATTGCGCACGAGTGCGCCGATGCGAATGCCGCCGTCGGGCAGTGTCGTCACGCCGTCGAGTCCGCCGATATGCGTGATGTCGATAAGCCGCACCGGACGCTCGACACCTCCCTTCATCAGATCGAGCAGATTCGTGCCGCCGCCGATGAACACCGCGCCCGGTTGCTGCACGGCGCGCACTGCGCCGGCGACATCGGCGGCGCGTTCGTAGGTAATCGCATCCATGCCGTCGCTCCGTTACGCGTTGTCGCGGTTATCGTGGTTATCGCGATGGTCACGATGGTCGGCGCCAGCCGTGCCCGCATTCTGACCACTGCCTTCATGCGCCGCGCGTATCGCGGCAACGATATTTGAATAGGCACCGCAGCGGCAAATGTTGCCGCTCATGCGTTCGCGAATCTCTTCGTCGGAAAGTTTGGCGGGACGTTGGCGCACATCGGCGGTCACAACACTCGCCGTGCCGTTGCGAAACTCCTGGAGCAGAGCGGTCGCCGAGCATAGTTGCCCCGGCGTGCAGTAGCCGCACTGAAACGCATCGTGTTCGATGAACGCGCGTTGCAGCGGGCTCAATGCACCATTGCTCGCGAGCCCTTCGACCGTGGTGATGGTCTCGCCTTCATGCATGACGGCGAGCGTTAGACATGAATTGATGCGGCGTCCGTTGGCGATCACCGTACAAGCGCCGCATTGTCCGCGGTCACAGCCTTTCTTGGTGCCCATGAGACCCGCGTACTCACGCAATGCATCGAGCAAGGTCACGCGCGGCTCGAGTTGCAACGTATACGCACGGCCGTTGACGTTCAATTCGACGGGGCGTGGCGGCACGGGAGCAGGAGCCTGCGCGGGTGGCGCTACAGATGTTTGCGCTTGTGCGCGAAGGTGCGGTGCCGCACCGACAGTCGCGGCTGCTGCAGCCGATTGTAGAAAACGGCGACGAGAAGGTTGGTGCAAGGCGGCGGCTTCGTCACCCGGATCATGACATTCGTTGTCTGTTGCCATAACGTTCTATTGACTCCGCTGAAAGGTCAATGCAGGCTGACGATGCGTCGGTATCCGAAGCTTCGCGTCCAACAACCGAGGGTAACAAATCCGGCGCAGTTGCGTGAACAACGCTGACACAAAACGGTATTGTGAAAATAACGGAGACAGCACATATGAGATCACCCATTGGAGTCGGGCACGCGCTTCCCCTTGCAATCGTTGTCGCTCTCGGTGTGAGCGCCTGCCACGGCGACCACGACGACAGCACGCCGCAGCCGCAAGCCAACGTCCTTCCCAGCTTCATCGCGGGCACCGTCAGGACACAGTCATATGACGGCAATAGTGACGACCTGCTCACGGCCGGACTCGGTAAAACTGGCCTCGCTTCAGCCACTGCTCCCGCGATTGCCAACGCCGCGCAACCGACAGCGGCGGAACTGCGCCGACTCGCGATCTGGTCGAACTATCGCGCGCTCGTCGACATGAGTAGCAATGGCGGCTATGGGCGCTTCTGGGGTCCCAATGTCGATGTGAACGGCAACGACACGTTGGGCGAAGGAAAGATAGCGGGCAAGGAATACCTCGCTTTCGCAGACGACGGCAGCGGTAAGCAGAATGTCAGCGTGCTCGTGCAAATTCCGGCGAGCTTCAATGCGGATCAACCGTGCATCGTCACGGCAACGTCATCGGGTTCTCGCGGCGTGTATGGCGCGATCTCCGCGGCCGGCGAGTGGGGTCTCAAGCGCGGCTGCGCGGTCGCCTACACGGACAAAGGCTCGGGCAACGGCGCGCACGAACTGTCGACGAATCGCGTGACGCTGATCGACGGCACGTTGCAGGACGCGAATGCCGCAGGCAACGCGAGCCTCTTCACGGCCAACCTGGGCAACACGGATGCCGCCACCTACAACAGCCAGTTCCCTAACCGGTACGCGTTCAAGCACGCGCACTCGCAGCAGAACCCGGAGCAGGACTGGGGCAAGAACACGTTGCAGGCGATCAAGTTCGCGTATTGGGCACTCAACGATTCGTATGGAACGTTGAACGGCTCGACGCGCACGGTACGCTATAACCAGGGCAGCATCACGACGATCGCGGCATCGGTGAGCAACGGCGGCGGCGCGTCGCTCGCAGCCGCCGAGCAGGATACCTCCGGACTCATTACCGCAGTGGTAGTCGGCGAGCCGCAGATCAACGTGCGCGTGCCCTCGCAAGTCTCGGTGACTCAGGGCGGTGTGCCCGTCGGCGCATTCGGCAAGCCGCTTGCGGATTACATGACGCTCGCGAATCTGCTTGAGCCTTGCGCAGCGCTCGCGCCTGCCGCAGTCGGCGCGCCGTATCTGACGGCGCTGCCGCTTGCCACGACCACCGCGATTCGCACCGCGCGATGCGCGGCGCTCGCGGCCAACGGTGTGATCGCGGGGGCGGACACCGTCACCCAGGCAACCAATGCGCTCGCGCTGTTGCATCAGAACGGCTACGAGACCGACTCCGACGTGCTCCATGCGCCGATGTGGGATTCGCAGGCGGTGCCCGCCGTCGCCGTGACTTACGCGAACGCTTATGCGAGAGCGAGCGTGAGCGCGAACCTGTGCAACTTCAGCTTCGGCACGACGAGTTCGACGGGCGCGGCGGGCGTGACGCCGGCTGTATCGCCCATGCTCACTGTGTTCGGCAATGGCAATGGTGTGCCGCCCACCAACGGTATCAACCTCGTCTACAACGCGGGCACGGCGGGCGCATTCGACCACCGGCTCGCAACCGTCGACGCAAGCTATGCGGGCGCAGCCTGCCTGCGTACGCTGTGGACCAACGGCACGCTGACAACGAGCGTTGAAGCGATCAAGGTGAATGCTAACCTGCATGGCAAGCCCACCATCATCGTGCAAGGCCGGGCCGATGCGCTGGTGCCGATCAATCATGCGTCGCGGCCCTATGTCGCAACGAACCAGCTGCTCGAAGGCGGCGCGAGCAAGCTCTCGTTCTATGAAATCACGAACGGCCAGCACTTCGACGCGTTCCTCGGCGTGGCGGGCTTCGACAACCGCTTCGTACCGCTGCATTACTACAACATTCAGGCACTCAATCTGATGTGGAGTCATCTGAAGAGCGGCACGCCGCTGCCGCCGTCTCAAGTGGTTCATACGGTGCCGCGCGGCGGCTCACCGGGCGCTGCACCCGTATTGACCGTCGCCAACTTGCCGGCGATTGCGGCCAACCCTGGCGGCAATGCCATCACGGTGTCGAACGGGGTGGTGAACGTGCCGAACTGATGGTGGCTGTGTGTCGATAGCGGACCACGCGCGCGGTGTCTGATCGCGCGTGTGGCCGCTAGTTTGAATACCAGGCCGGGTATGAACGATGCTACCTGTATTCGGAATCAAGCGCGTTCAGAGGACAGCCGATGCAGTTCGACTACAAGCATTTCCACATCGATTGCCGCGCACGCCACGCCGACGAAGGCGTCTACTACGCGCGCGCGAAAATCACTCGCATACCGCGGAAAAACGAGCATTTCCGGTCGCACGATTCCGGCGACATCGACGCTTTCTCGAACGAGGCCGATGCGATCGCCTGCGCAAGGTCGTGGGCAATCGAATGGTGCGATGAGGCGGCCGACGCCGTGTCGGGACCGGCGTCGAAATAACTTGCGTTGCAGGAGGAACCGTCGTGGCGAGGCTGCGCATTGCGACATTCAACATCAACGGAATCCGTTCGCGCCAGGCCGCGTTGCTGCAATGGCTGGAGCGCGAAGCGCCTGACATTGTCTGCTTGCAGGAACTGAAGGCCGCCGATAGCGCGTTTCCCGCCGACGCATTGCGCGAAGCGGGCTACCACGCCATCTGGCACGGCCAGAGCGCGTGGAACGGTGTGGCGATTCTGTCGAAGGGCGAGCCGCCGCTCGAAAGCCGCCGTGGCTTGCCGGGCTTCGAAGAGGACACGCATAGCCGCTATCTGGAAGCGGCCGTCGACGGCGTGCTGGTGTGCTGCCTCTATCTGCCCAACGGCAATCCGCAGCCCGGTCCGAAGTTCGAGTACAAGCTCAAGTGGTTCGACCATCTGATCGACCATGCGGCGAAGCTGCTCAAGAGCGGACATCCGGTCGTGCTGGCCGGCGACTTCAACGTCGTGCCTACCGACGAAGACATCTACAATCCGCGCTCATGGCTGAAAGACGCGCTGTTGCAGCCGGAAAGCCGCGAGCGCTACCGGCGTCTCGTCGCACAGGGATGGACGGATTCGCTGCGCACGCATTTCGGCGAGGAGCGGGTCTATACGTTCTGGGATTATTTCCGCCGGCACTGGGACACCAACTCCGGCTTGCGCATCGACCATATTCTGCTGAGCCCGGACCTCGCGCCGCGCTTGCGCGACGCGGGCGTGGACCGCTGGGTGCGCGGCGAGCCGCATGCGAGCGACCATGCGCCGACATGGGTCGAGTTGGACATGGGCGCGTCGCGTCGCAAGACACGCAGCTGAAGCACGCGTCTTGCGACTGGCGGTGACGCATCGATGCGCGGGGTAACGCTAGCGAACTATCGTTGCGCCCGGAGCCGGATGCATGCGCGCCGCGACAGCCGGGATAGCCGAGCTGGCAGGCACGTTTTCATCGATCGACGTACGTCCGCCGTCGTGGAAGAACGCCTGCTCCGCGGCCTTGTTCATCACGAGAATGCTGATGCGCCGATTGGTCGGTTCGTCCACGACATTGCTGTTGAGCGGCAGTACATCAGCAAGACCGCGTACCTGCAACAGCTTTTCGACGTGCATGCCGCCTGCCACCAGCGCGCGCCGCGCGGCATTCGCGCGCTCGGAAGAAAGCTCCCAGTTCGAATAGCCTACCGGTCCGCCTGTGTATGCCACGGCGTCGGTGTGCCCCGCGATCGAGATCCGGTTCTCGACGTCGTTGAGCGCGGCGCCGATCTGCGTCAGTATCGCGACCGCGTAGCTCTGCAGTTTCGGACTTCCCGATGCGAACATCGGGCGGTTCTGCGAATCGACGATCTCGATGCGCAGTCCTTCGTTGGTGATCGAAATGCGGATCTGGTCCTTGAAGGCCTTTAACGCAGGACTCTGTTCGATCAACGAGACCAGCTTCTCTTTCAGTTGCTGCAAGCGGGCCGTGTCTGCGGGCGCGACGGTCGGCGCCACGTTCACAGGAGTGGCGGGTTCGATCTGGGTTTTCTTGCCGTCGCCGGGGCGCGTGTCCGAGATGTCGCGGCCGCCGCCTTGCACGATGCTCGGCCGTGCTGCGGCCGTGCCTTCGTTGCCGCCGAGCAGGCTTGATAACGGCGTGTTGAAGTAATCTTCGATGCCTTGCTTGTCGAACTTCGACGTCGAGCCGAGCAGCCACATCAGCAGGAAGAACGCCATCATCGCAGTGACGAAGTCGGCATACGCAATCTTCCACGCGCCGCCATGATGCCCACCGTGGTCGTCGCCCTTTTTCGAGCGGCGCACGATGATCGGCGGCGGCGCTTCGTCCTGGGAGCCGCGTGACCTTCTTTGCGTCATGACGCGGCTCCCTCGGTGGCCGGCTTCGGCGATTTGGTCGCGCGCACGGCGTCGTCGAGTTCCTGGAAGCTCGGGCGATCGGCGGTGAACAGCACCTTGCGGCCAAACTCCACGGCGATGGGCGGTGCATAGCCCGACAGCGAGGCAAGCAGCACCGCCTTCACGCATTGGAACGGCTTCGCTTCGGCACGGCCCTTTGCGTTGAGCAGATCGGCGAGCGGACCGATAAAGCCATATGCGAGAAGAATGCCGAGGAACGTTCCGACCAGTGCACCCGCGATCATCTCGCCGAGCACGGCGGGCGGCGCGCCGACCGAACCCATGGTGTGAACCACGCCCATCACGGCGGCAACGATGCCGAATGCAGGAAGGCCGTCGGCCATCTTCTGGATTGCATTGGCTGCCACCGAAGCTTCCGCGTGATGCGTGGCCAGTTCTTCATCCATCAGGTCCTGTACTTCGAGCACGTTGACGTTGCCGCCCGACATCATGCGCAAATAGTCGACGATAAAATCCAGCAGATGATGGTCGGCGAGGACGTGCGGATACTTCTGGAAAATCACGCTTTCTTCCGGCGCAAAGACGTCGGCTTCGAGCGACATCATGCCTTCCTTGCGTGCCTTCTGAAGCAGCTCATAAAGTAGAGCGATCAGCTCCAGATATTTTTCCTTTGTGTAACCGCCGCCCTTGAAACATTTAGGAATCGCCTTGAGGGTTTTCTTCAATGTCGAAGTGGGATTGCTCACTACGAACGCGCCAATTGCCGCGCCGAAAATGCATAGCAATTCGAACGGTTGAAGGAGCGCCGGCAAATGGCCGCCCACGCCAAGAAAGCTCCCAAGGACGGAGCCGATCACCAACAGCCAGCCAATCGCAACAAACATAAATTCTCCATAATCTTGCGCGCCGCACGTTGTGAGAATGAGCCCTGGTCAAGGGCATTTGCGTGCGTCACTGAATTTCCGCATGTACTGGTAAACGGCTCGAAAGGGTGATTGCTGAAGAGCGCGAAGCAACCGGAATTCAAATATTGCAGGGCTCGCTCGCGCATTCATTCGGCATCGGTAAAAGCGCCCGCACCTTTTTACCGGTTGCTCTGCTAGCATGCAGTGCGACCCGCGTCAGGGCTCCTCGACGGTGAACTCTCAAGACGAACGAAGATGACTATGAAAGCCAGCACCATTGCGGAGCGCGAGGCCCGCGGCCGTGCCGCCCGCGAAAAATCGAAGCGGTCGAGTCATAAAACGGTGGGCGCATTAGACCGCGATCCAATCGACCTTATTAAGCAAAGCAGCGAAGGCCGCGTGCAGAACCTCGTGCCGTTGCGCTATGGGCGCATGGCCGTGTCGCCGTTCACGTTCTTTCGCGGCACCGCGAACCTGCAAGCTCACGATCTAAGCCAGGTTCACGACAGCGGCCTGACCATGCCGATCTGCGGAGACGGGCATCTGATGAACTTCGGTGGCTTCGCGACGCCCGAGCGCCAGCTGGTTTTCGACCTGAATGATTTCGACGAAGTGTCGGTGGGCCCATTCGAATGGGACCTCAAGCGCCTTGCCGCCAGCCTCGTGCTGGCCGCGCGTCACATGCGCCTGAGTCGCGGCACAGCCGAGCATCTGGTGATGACCGCCGTGAGCGAATACCGCAATCGCATGGCGCAATACGCACAATGCGGCGCGCTGGAACTCTGGTATGAGCGCATTACCTTCGACCGCATGGCGGAGACCGCGCTGTCGCCGGAACGCCGCCGCGCGGTGCGCCGCGGCATGGAGAAGGCCGCGAGCCGCACGCACGAAAGTCTGTTCGAAAAGATGGCCGAGCATGACGGCGAGCGCTGGGTGATTCGCGATGCGCCGCCTGCGCTTTTTCACGTGCTCGGCTCGAACACGCTCTTCACATCCGAAGAGACCGATGAACTGAAGGGCTCGCACGGGCACAAGATACTCGACGGCATGTGGAGCGAGTACATGAAGACGATGTCGCATGACCGGCGTGAACTGCTTGGTCAGTTCAGCGTGCAGGACATCGTATTCAAGGTAGTGGGCGTGGGCAGCGTGGGGACGCGCTGCATGGCGGTGCTGCTCGTCGATCCCACGGGCAAGCCGCTCTTCGTACAGATCAAGGAAGCGAGGCCGTCGGTGATCGCCCGCTACTACAAGTCGCCACCGGTCAAGCATCAAGGCGAGCGCGTGGTGCAGGGGCAGCGCATGCTGCAGGCCGCGAGCGACATCTTTTTAGGCTGGGCGACGAGTTCGCTCGGCCGGCATTACTACTTCCGTCAATTGCGCGACATGAAGCTGTCGGCGAGCATCGAATTGTTCGACAGCGATCTGCTGGACGGTTACGCGAGGCTATGCGGCTGGGCGATGGCGCGTGCCCATGCAAAGGCGAGCGGCCAGGCGGTCGAAGTGAGCGCGTATATCGGGCGCGGCGATCAGTTCGCCGAGGCGTTGGCAGCTTACGCGGCGACTTACGCCGATCAGGTGGAGCGCGACTACGATGTCTTCGTCAAGGCATGTCGAAGCGGTGTTATCGAGGCGCGCTCAGACGAAGACATGGCGGCGGATTTTTGCATGTGAAGCAACGCTGTGGATCAACGCTGTGAATCAGGGCTGTGAATCCACACTGTCAAGCGTCGACCCTCGCCTCGCGTAGCGTCACGAAGCGCAAGTTCCTTTTGCGAGCCGCCTCGATGACACGTGGCAGCACGGCGAGAATCAGCGGCTTACCGTCGGCGGTCAGCGCGGCGTTGCCGTCGTGCAGCAGCAGTATGTCGCGCGGCGCGAGACCGTCGAGCAGCCTGCGCGTGACGACTTGCGGATCGCGTTCGCGTGTGTCGTAGCCGCGGCGCGTCCATGCCGCTAGCCGCAAATCTAGCTTGCGCAGCACCGGCTCCAGAAAAATATTGCGCAGGCCTGCCGGCGCGCGAAAGAACATGGGCCGCTCGCCGCTGAGTTCTTCGAGTGTGCGTTGCGCGGCATCTATCTCGCGCAGAAGCGCGCCGGGAAACGTCACAGAAAATGTGTGCACGTGAACCTGCGAATGGTTTTCGAGCGCATGACCTCGCGCGACGATCTCGCGTGCGAGTTGCGGATAACGCCGCGCCTTTTCTCCTATGCAGAAGAACGTAGCGCGCACGTGCAGCGCATCGAGCAGGTCGAGTACTTGCGGCGTGACGACGGGATCTGGACCGTCGTCGATAGTCAATGCGATTGCATCCGCGTTGCGCGCGGCAGCGGGCAGGCGCGTCCAGTTCGGACCCAGCAGCGACGTACGCGGCAGCAGACCGGCCACGGTAAATACAGCGTGATTCGCAAAGATCGCGGCGAGCCACCACGGCCATGCGCGGGGCGCCAGCAGCCATGCGGCCAGCACCAAGACGTGCCATGCGGCGGTGGCGGTGAGCATCGCGGGATAGCCGGTCTGAGGCCACCGGCGCAGCGGTGGCGCTCCAGCGTCGTGGGGCGTGGAGAGTTGGTTCATAAAGCGTGCTTCCGGTAATTGCGCGGGCAAGCAGGGCACCGCGCGCAACGTCGAACGATACCATTGATGCGTGGACCGGCAAGCTCGCGGACAGGAACCGCAATGAAAGCGCGCCGGTTGCATGATGGAAGCTCTCGCAGGCGGCATTTGTGATCGACCGTCCGCTGCGGTATGGTTCGAAACAGGTGCCGAACAATGGTGCAGGAGCGATGGTGCGGGGCGGCCCTTCATTCATGAAACAGGGAGACGAGCGGTGACGGTGACGGGAATCAGAAAGGTGGCATTGGTAACGGGTGCGGGCAGCGGCATCGGCCGTGCATGTGCGGTACGTCTCGCGGAGCATGGGTATAGCGTGGTGCTTGCGGGCCGTCGTCAGGCGGCGCTCGACGCCGTAGCCGAGCAGGCGCGCGCCGTGGGCGGAGAAGCGGCCGCGGTGCCTTGCGACGTGACGGACGCGGACAGTGTCGACGCGCTGTTCAACACGGTCCGCGAACGCTATGGCCGGCTCGACTTGCTGTTCAACAACGCCGGGCGCAGCGGCTCGCCGGTCGACATCGACGAACTCGATATAAACGAATGGCGTTCGGTGGTCGACACCAACCTCACCGGTGTGTTCCTGTGCACGCGGGCGGCATTCGGTCTGATGAAAACGCAGAATCCGCGCGGCGGGCGCATCATTAACAACGGTTCGATTTCGGCGCACGCGCCGAGGCCGAACAGCATTGCCTACACAGCGACCAAGCACGCAGTCACGGGCCTCACGAAAGCCGTGTCGCTCGACGGCCGGAAATACGACATCGTGTGCGGGCAGATCGATATCGGCAACGCGGCCACGGAAATGGCCGAGCGCATGGCGCGCGGCGTGCCGCAGGCGAACGGCGAGATCGCGGTCGAGCCGCTGATGGACGTGCAGCATGTCGCGGACGCCGTGCTGCACATGGCGCAATTGCCGCTGTCGGCGAACGTCCAGTTCATGACCATCATGGCGAGCAAGATGCCGTTCGTCGGACGCGGCTGACGGCCACCCGCGCCAAGCGCGGCGCGGGAGATCAACATATACTGAGCGCTTTCCTTCTTCGCCTTCGCTGCCTCGCATTGCGTGCGTTCCGAGCGTGTTCACGTGAAGTCATCAGCCGTGCCTCAAGCCAGCGCCGTGGACGATCCAAAGCCCGCACCGCCGGTGCAGCCCGACCTCGAGGATTGTTGCCATAGCGGCTGTAGTCCGTGCGTGTTCGATCTATATGACGACGCGCTGGAGCGCTACCGGGTCGCGCTGGCCGAATGGGAAGCGCGGCAGGCGCAACGTGCGGCGGTCCCGATCCCGGCGGCGAAGCGCGGCGTGCGCAAGCGCCGGTGAAGCACCGTCGCGCGCTTTTACGCCGCCGCAGTCATCAGTGATCCCGTCATGACCGACCTTTTTTCCGCGCCACTCGAACCCTTCAACGAATCGCACACCCTCGACGATCTGCACGACTTCGTGCAGCGCTATCCACGGCTCTTCGTTCTGACGGGCGCGGGCATCAGCACGGATTCCGGCATTCCCGGCTATCGCGACGACAACGGCGAGTGGAAGCGCTCGCCGCCCATCACGCTGCAGGAATTTCTCGGTACGGACGCAATGCGCCGGCGTTACTGGGCGCGCAGCATGGTCGGCTGGCCGGTCGTTGCACAGGCGCAGCCCAACGCCGCACATGTCGCGCTTGCGCGCCTCCAGGCGGCAGGCCATGTGCCGACGCTCGTCACGCAGAACGTCGACGGATTGCATCAGCGCGCGGGTAGCCGCGACGTGATCGAATTGCACGGCGGCATAGACGGGGTCGTTTGTCTCGATTGCGGCACGCAGCATTCGCGCGCGTCGATCCAGCAGACGCTCGAGGCGGAAAATCCCGCGCTGCTGAGCGTGACCGCCGAAACTGCCGCCGACGGCGATGCGCATCTCGAATGGCACGCGCTCGAAGCGTTTCGCGTTCCGGCGTGCACGAATTGCGGCGGCTTGCTGAAACCGGCGGTGGTGTTTTTCGGCGAAAGTGTGCCGCGCGAGCGCGTCGAGGCGGCTTCGCATGCGCTCGATGCCGCGGACGCCGTGCTGGTGGTCGGCTCGTCGCTGATGGTCTATTCCGGCTATCGCTTCTGCGTGTGGGCGCAAAAGCAGCGCAAACCAGTCGCCGCGATCAATCTCGGGCGTACGCGCGCCGATCCGCTGTTGTCGCTGAAAATTGCGGCGCCATGCGCCGATACGCTGACCGCTTTGGCCGGCCGTCTCGCGGTAGATTGAACTGCGGCTCGGTGCCAGGACAAGCGAATGCAAGCCATGCAACCCGATTCAACGCAAACAATCCACACTACATCCACATGACCGAACCTGTTCCGTCGATGCGGCAACATTCGCCCTCCGCCGAGCGCAATCGCGAACCGATCCTCGCCGTCTTGCGCACGGCGTTGCCGGCCACGGGCCGCGTACTCGAAATTGCGAGCGGCACGGGTCAACACGCAATGTACTTTGCCGGCGCGATGCCCGGACTGGACTGGCAACCGACCGACGCCGACGCGCAAGCGCGCGAGTCGATTGCTGCATGGATCGCGCACGGCGCGCCGCCGAACGTGCGCGCGCCGCTTGCCCTCGACGTGCATCAGGCCGACTGGGGCGTAGGCGTGCTCGATGCGGTGGTCTGCATCAACATGATTCACATCGCGCCGTGGAGCGCTGCGCAAGCGCTGTTCGCGGGCGCAAGCCGCCATCTCGCTCGTGGCGGTGTACTGTATCTGTACGGCCCTTACAAACGCGGCGGCGCGCACACGGCGCCGAGCAACGAGGCTTTCGACCGGCAATTGCAAAGCCGCAATCCGGCGTGGGGCGTGCGCGACATGGAAGCGGTCGTGGCGCTCGCGGCATCGGAGGGATTCACGTGCGACGAGCCGGTCGCGATGCCGGCCAACAATTTCAGCCTCGTGTTCCGAAAGCGCGAAGCACAGGCGCATTGAACGCTCGGAAAGGGCGCAAAGCCGTGTTGCGTGCCCGTTAACGAGCGGCAAACCGGCATTTCTTTTATGCTTTCACCCTCGACGTCCGGCCGACGTTATTTCCGGCGCGGCGTCACGACACTTTTGGACACTGGAGAATTCACATGGGCAAACAGGCAATCGGCGTGGTGGGGCTGGCGGTCATGGGCCGCAATCTGGCGCTCAACATCGAAAGCCGCGGCCACGCGGTGTCGGTCTACAACCGTAGCCGCGAAAAGACCGACGAACTCATCGCCGAATATCCGGACAGGAAGCTGGTGCCGGCGTTCACGCTCGAAGAGTTCGTGGAGTCGTTGGAAAAACCGCGCCGCATTCTGCTCATGGTCAAGGCCGGCGAGCCGACCGACGCGACCATCGCATCGCTCAAGCCGCTGCTGGAAAAGGGCGACATTCTGATCGACGGCGGCAACACGCATTTCACCGACACGATCCGCCGCAACCAGGAGCTGGCGAAGGCCGGCCTGCACTTTATCGGCACCGGCGTGTCGGGCGGCGAGGAAGGCGCGCTGAAAGGTCCGTCGATCATGCCGGGCGGGCAACGCGACGCATACGACCTGGTTGCGCCGATCCTCACCGAGATCGCCGCAAAGGCGCCGGACGGCGAGCCGTGCGTCGCCTACATGGGCCCGGACGGCGCTGGCCATTTCGTGAAGATGGTGCATAACGGCATCGAATACGGCGACATGCAACTCATCGCCGAAAGCTATGCGGTCCTGAAGCAGGTCGTCGGCCTGTCGAACGAGGAACTCGGCAAGGTCTACACCGAGTGGAATCAGGGCGAGCTCGACAGCTATCTGATCGAAATCACCTCGAAGATTTTCAGCAAGAAAGACGAGGAAACCGGCAAGGATCTGGTCGACGTGATCCTGGATCGCGCGGCGCAGAAAGGTACCGGTAAGTGGACCAGCCAGAATGCGCTCGACCTCGGCGCGCCGCTACCGCTGATTACGGAGGCCGTGTTTGCGCGCGTGCTTTCGTCGCTGAAAGATCAGCGTGTTGCCGCGAGCAAGGTGCTCGACGGGCCGAGCGCGAAGCCGCTTGGAGCTGAGCGCGAAGCGTTCATTGAGTCGGTGCGCCGTGCGCTGTACTTCAGCAAGGTGATCTCGTACGCGCAAGGTTTCGCGCAGTTGCGCGCGGCTTCGGAAGAGTACAAGTGGGATCTGGATTTCGGCACGATTGCCAAGATCTTCCGCGCCGGCTGCATTATCCGCGCGCGCTTCCTGCAGAAGATCACCGACGCCTACACGAAAGAGAAGACGATCGCGAACCTGCTGCTGGACCCGTACTTCCGCGATATTGCGAGCAACTACCAGTCAGCGTTGCGCGAAGTGGTCGTCGCCGCGATCAATGCGGGCGTGCCGGTCCCGGCGTTCGCGTCGGCGGTTGCATATTTCGACGCTTACCGCTCGGAGCGTTTGCCCGCAAACCTCGTGCAGGCGCAGCGCGACTTCTTCGGCGCCCATACGTTCGAGCGTATCGACAAGCCGGGCAGCTTCCACGCGAACTGGAGCTAAACCGCTGTAACCCCTAGCAGCGCGCGCCCGGCGCAGGCCGGGGCGCGCCGTTCCAGGGTATTGAAATGCCTCGGCGGCATTATTGCTGCGAGCGTCGGTCATTTCGACACTGACAGGATTCGGACACCGACTATTGCAATTTCCGGAATAGAGTTTCGTCGTTTTAGGGGTTTCCCCTAGATGTTCTCGCTCCTAAACTTCTACTTAAGCGCTAGGGACACAAAGCCCGAAGCGAATCACAACAAGTTCTGGAGGTTATACATCATGAAGACTCTTATCTCTGCCGTAGTCGTCGCCGCTGCTGTTTTCGCCGCTCCTGTCGCTTCGTTCGCTCAATCGAACCAGCCGGTCACGCGCGCTCAAGTTCGCGCCGAACTGGTCCAACTCGAGAAGGCTGGCTACAACCCGGTCGGCGACCATGTTGACTACCCCGAAAACCTGCAAGCTGCTCAAGCACGTGTCGACGCTCGGAATGGCACCGCGCAAGCCGCAGCTCAAGTAGCCAACAGCGGTTACGGCGCACCGATCGCAGGCAGCTCGCAAGCAGGCCGTGCGGTCACGACCGATCGTAGCTCGGTTTATTTCGGCAACTAATCTGGCAGTCGAGCGGCGCCGAATCGGGCAGCCGTTCGCGTAGAAGCCAACCGGAGGCGCCGCCTGACTGACAGGTGGCCGCCGATAGAAAAACGCCGTCAAGGTTTTTGCCTTGACGGCGTTTTTCTGTTTACCGCTTCGAGGACGCATGGCGCGTGGCAAGCGAGCTGCGCCGGGCGCCTTCTTCGCGCTCTTCGTGACGGAACCGGGCGATTCAACGAGTCGGCAAATGTGGAATCGCTTCGTTGCTCGTCAGATTGAGCTGCTGCATCTGCCGATGTGCCTTGTTCAGATGCGCCTGCGCCGCCACGCGTTGAGCTTCGAGCTGGGACACTTCCTTGCGCACCTGATGCTGCCGGCTCGACGCCGCCTGCTCCTGTGCGCTACGCCGCTGCAAATCGCTGCGTAGCCGTTCGGCTTGCGCTTCAGAGCGAGCGATCTCGCGGGCCAGCTGTTCGTTCTGCGCCTCCAGTTGCGCGCGGCGAGTTTCACAGTCCGAGAGCCGCGTCGCCTGGTCTTCGAAATGATGGAAGGCCGCTTCGGCGGCTTCGAGGTCGGCTGCCTTCAACGCACGCCAGAGCGCGCCGTCCTGATAGAGCGCGACGTAGTACGTGACCTCCTTCGCATGAAACAGCAGGCTCACCGAATACGCGAAGCTGCGAAACACGCGAAACGGCATGAGCGCCTCTTCTTCGGCGAGCCATTCGACTTCGGCCGTATTCGCAATCTGCACGCCACGCGCGCTCACCTGCGACGGCACGGTCTGCACGGGCCGCAATGTCAACACCGGACGAGCGGCGCCGCGCGCCACAGCCGCCTGCGCCGGGTCGGATGCGAACGCGGACGGAGCATCGGACGAAAGTGCTGACGAAAGCGCGGACGGCGCGTCGGACGCCGTCTCCGGCGACGCGTCGTCGGTATCGTCGGGCGGGACGGGCGCGCTGGCATTGTCCTGCGCGACCCTGACGACATGCGATGGGCCTGCCAGCACGCTACGGCGGTTAAGGAGACTTTTCACGGCGGTTCCTCCAGTTGACTCGCCCGAAGGGCCAGACGGCGCCGGCAATAAAGCGTTCCGGCTAACTGGCGGATTGGGCGGTGAGCGAAAAGCAATGGCTCAGCGGCGCGAGTGAGTGGATGCCACGGTTGCGCCGGGGCTGCGCGTGCCTGCGGATGTCGTCCGCGTGCGCAGTCCTAATGCAAGGTGCGATGCCGGCCTATGTCCGCGAATAACGCGTGGCTCGGCTCGAGCGCAAGCAGCCACGATTCGTCGTAGCCGCTCAGAATGTCGAGCGCCTCACGCAGACGCTCGATGGCCAGCGCGGGAATTTCGACGCGCGCCTCCACGCCACCCGACAATCCCGCGATACTCGCAAGTTGCACGAGTGCGTCGGCGGCCTCGGCCACATCGGCGGCAAAAACCAGATGCGTGTTCAACAATTCGGCCAGTCCAGGCGACGCGGCCACGTCGTCGACATTGAGTTGCACGGCGAGAAATGTGGCTTTGTTCATCGTCGACTCCATGCGGGATCCGGTCGTTTCAGTCCACGCCCCGTCGGCGCAGCAAGGTTGAGTATAGGTGAGCGTCCAGAGGTTTCAATGATCACATCATTGCCGCGGCACTCGCTGACTGGGCGTGGAGCGCGTGTCGCGCGACTTATAATGAGCGTTCAAAAAGCTGCCCGGCAGCGCCCGGCGTGCGCTGCGTCCATGGCCGATTGCGACTGGCGCAAAGGCCGCTCTCTCTACCAAATGCGTTAGCGACCATGAAGATCATTCGCAGCAAGAGCTTCACCGCGACGCGCCCGTGGGGCGCGCTCGACATTGCCAACATGGGCGGCATCACGACACGTCTGCATTGGACGGATCAGCCCTACAAGTGGCACGTGAACGACGGCGAAGAAGTGTTCGCCGTGCTGGATGGCCGCGTCGAGATGCGCTATCGCCAGGACGGCGTGGAGCAGGCGGCAATTCTTGAAACGGGCGATGTGTTCTATGCGTCCGTGGGCACCGAGCACGTGGCGCATCCGATCGGCCCGGCGCGCATTCTCGTGGTAGAAGCCGAGGGCAGTGTTTAAGTTTGCAGGCGCGGTGATGTGCGAGGTTGCAGTGCGCTGACCCGCGCGCGGTACGGCAATTGCTACGGGCATCGATCAAGACGATCGATCAGAAGCTCGAATCCAAAAAATGTCGAGGACAAATCACATGATGAGACCATGGCAACTGAAGGGGACCCGTTTGCTGGCGACTGCCGCGCTAGGCGTGATACTCAACGGCTGCGTGAGTGCGCCGTGGGACAACACGCCGTTCTACGGCAACACACAGTCCCGGCCCACCACGCTCAGCACGGTGCCCGTGCCGGCGGGTTTCTATCGCGTCAATCCCGGCGATACGCTTGCCGGAGTCGCATCGGCTTATGGGCACAGGCCGCAGGACATCGCGACCTGGAACGGTCTGCCGGTCAACGCGGCCGTTGCTCCCGGGCAGGTGCTGCGCGTTGCTCCGCCGATGGCGTCCGGCCGCGTCGCGGCGCCGCCCGTCGCTGCGGCGCCGAGCACGCCCGCGGCACCGGCCGCGCCCTCAGCACCAGCCGCACCCACGGCGGCGGCGCCGCAGCAGGGCGTGCTGCAATGGCCGTTGCGGGGGCCTATCCTCAAGACCTTCGCCGCAGGCAGGTCGAACGGCATCGTGATCGGCGGACGACCGGGCGACCCCGTCAAGGCAGCCGCCACCGGCCGTGTGGTCTACGCGGGTTCGGGCATCGAGGCGTACGGGCCGCTCATCATCATCAAGCACGACGACTCGCTGATCACCGCTTACGGCCAGAACAGCACGCTGCTCGTCAAGGAAGGCGATGCGGTTGCGCAAGGCCAGACCATCAGCGAAGTCGGCGTGGATAGCCGCGGTGTCGCGTCGATCCAGTTCGAGGTTCGTCAGAACGGCCAGCCGGTCGATCCGCTCGCATGGCTGCCTAAGTCCGGCGGGTAGATGTAGTTGAGCCTCGCTTGAGCCTGGCCTGTGTGCGGGCTGAACTGAGGGCTGAACTGCGGGCTGAGCCAGGCACGCTTCAACCGACTTTCACGCGGCCATGCGAGCGCCGCGTGAATTGAATACACTGTGTGGCTCACGAGCCGGCGCCGCTGCTGCCGTTGCAACCATTGCGACCGTTGCACGCGGACGTGGCAAGCCGGCCGTCCGTCATGGCCTCTCACACGAAAGACGCACAGGGACACACAATGATCGATTTGCGCAGCGATACCGTAACCCGTCCGACTCCGGCGATGCTCGCAGCCATGTCGGCCGCCGAAGTCGGCGACGACGTCTGGGGCGACGACCCGACCGTGCTGCGTCTGCAGTCGACGCTTGCCGAACGTACCGGCAAAGAGGCCGGTCTGTTCTTCCCGAGCGGCACGCAAAGCAATCTCGCGGCGTTGATGGCGCACTGCGCGCGCGGCGACGAATACATCGTCGGGCAGCTGGCCCACACGTACAAATACGAAGGCGGCGGTGCGGCGGTGCTCGGCAGCATTCAGCCGCAACCGCTTGAAAATGCCGCAGACGGTTCCATTCCGCTCGACAAGATCGCGGCCGCGATTAAACCGATCGACAACCACTTTGCGCGCACGCGTCTGCTGGCGCTGGAAAACACGATCGGCGGGAAAGTGCTGCCGGAGGGTTATGTCGCAGAAGCTGTCGGACTTGCTCGCGAACGCGGTTTGACGGCGCACCTGGATGGCGCGCGCGTCTTTAATGCGTCGGTTGCGTCGGGCAAGCCGGTTGCGGCGCTGTGCGAGCCGTTCGATTCCGTTTCGATCTGCTTTTCGAAAGGCCTCGGCGCGCCGGTCGGCTCGGTTCTGGTCGGCAGCCAGGCACTGATCGACGTGGCCCACCGCTGGCGCAAGGTGCTCGGCGGCGGCATGCGCCAGGCGGGCGTGCTGGCGGCGGCCTGCCTGTATGCGCTGGAGCACAACGTCGAGCGTCTCGCCGACGACCACGCGAACGCCGCGCATCTGGCGGCGGGTCTTGAAGCCATCGACCAGGTGAAGGTGCAGTCTGTTGCAACCAACATGGTGTTCGCGCAGTTTCCGCAGCAGCATTGCGCGCCGCTCGAAGCCTGGCTCAAAGAGCGCGGCATTCTTACGCAGATGTTGTACGCGTCGAGGTTCGTTACGCACAAAGACGTGTCGCGTGAGGACATCGACACGTTCATCGCGGCAGTGAAGGGGTACTTCGCCGCACGTTGATTGCGTGCCGCTCGGGAGGCGATCGAGCAAGACGTGTCACGTGACATATTGATCGCCTCAGCGAACCGGCATTGCGCGGTGTCCGTCCGGCCGTGCTGACGCTGGCCGTCGAGCGGATATCAATCTGTAATCAATTGACGAGAACGGGCGCGCTGTCCAATAGCGCGCCCGTTTTCATTTCCCCGACGCTTTCGCGTGCGCGCCCGCACGATGCGACGGTGCAAGGAGCCGCAATCCGCTCGCCAGACTCGCCGCGCCCGCGAAGAAGGCGCCCGCGCCGAGCGCGAGCGTCGGCCCGTGCCGGCCCGCGATCCCGAAGCTCAACGCGACCAGCGCCGCGCCGGTGGTCTGGCCGAGCAGCCGCGCCGTCGCGACGATGCCGCTTGCTCCGCCGCTGCGCTCGGGCGGCGCGCTCGCCATCAGCGCTTTCAGATTCGGCGATTGGAAAAAGCCGAAACCCGCGCCGCAAATTGCCATGCGAATGCCGATGTCGAGCACGTGCGGATGCACCGGCAGTAGCGCAAGCGAGGCCATTCCCGCCGACATCACCGCGAGTCCGACTGCGCCGAGCAGGCCGGGCGGATAGCGGTCGGACAAGCTGCCCGCGAGCGGCGCCGCCAACGCGACGACGACCGGCCACGGCGTCATCAGAAAGCCGGTTTCAACCTGGCTGCGGTGCAGTACATCCTCGAAATAAAAGGGCAGCGAGACGAACGCCAGGCCTTGCGCGGCGAACGAGCACACGGCGGTCACTGCCGACAGCGCGAACACGGGCCGCTTGAAAAGATCGACCGGCAGCATGGGCGCCGGGTGCCCGGCTTCACGGCGAATCAGCAGCAGGCCAAAAATCACCGTGACGGCAGCGGCGCTCAGCACGAGTTGCGTCGATGCGCGCTGCGCCGCTTCGCCCAGCGCAAAGATCAGTGCGGCGAACGTCACCACGTTCAGCAGCGCGGCGAGCGGATCGAAGTTGTGTGCGCCGCGCTCCGTGTGCGGCAGCGCAGGCCATGCAAAAGCCAGCGCCAGCACGCCGAGCGGCACATTGACGGCGAATAGCCACGGCCAGGAAGCGACCGAGAGAATCAGCGACGCGACCGTGGGACCCACCGCAAACGACACGCCGACGATCAGCGCGTTCATGCCGAGCCCGCGTCCGAGCCGGTGCGGCGGATACAGGAAGCGGATCAGCGCGGTATTGACGCTCATGATCGCGCTCGCACCCAGGCCTTGCAGCACGCGTGCGCCCGCAAGCATCGGCAGGGTCGGCGCCATCGAGCAGGCGAGCGACGCGATGGTAAACAGCGCAATGCCGCCGATATAAATCCGCCGATGCCCAATGATGTCGCCGAGCGCGGCAAGCGGCAGCAGCGTCGCGACCATCGCGAGCTGATAAGCGTTGATGATCCACACCGATGCAGCGGGCGCCGCGTGCAGATCGGCGGCGATCGCGGGCAGTGCGGTGTTGGCGATCGCCGTGTCGAGCGTCGCGAGCGCGACGGCAAGCATGATCGCCGCCATCGCACGGCGGTTGGCGGCGGACATGGGAGCATCCGCGGGAAAGGGCGGCGCGGACGCCGCGCTCAGCTTGTCGGACAAGGCATGGCTCGTCGGGTGTGCGTGTCGACGCGGCACGAATCTGAACATGCGGCGCGCGAGTCGCAAGGTTGTGCATAACGCAAGGCGCGGGCTTGTTGGGCGAAGCCCAAGGCCGCCGCGCGGCGAATGTAGCGATTGTTACAGAGCCCGGGAATTCCTGCAGCGCACGCGGGCGCTGTAAGGTGGATGAAAATCGAATGTGTATGCAACTAACTGTCAGCCCCGCGGCGCGCCTTCGAGTTGACGCGCGCCGTCGCCGGTTGTACGCCGTCGCAGGTTGCGCACGGCACCTCTAGCCGTCACACGCTCGATACGCTTGTCGCCAGCATCAGCCAGATGAAGCTTGAAACTCAATCGCTTCTTCGGCCGTCCGGACGTTAGGAACCGAAAAAATAATTGCTTCTGTCACGTGATTTGCGTCGCATCCTGTCACGCTTGCGGCGAACACCTTCACACTTTGGCATCACTGCTCCGATCAACCGATGCACGCGCGCAGTGCCCTTTCACGCGCGCCTTGCACCGTGCGCGTGCGCAAAAGTGGCCGGCTCTGTTCGTGGCCGCGCAGACAGGCGGGCATGGCATGTGCGTGATCAGCACCCGCGCTCGCCGACATCCGGGAGTCGTAAAATGTCCTACTCTGATTCTTAACCCGCCTGACCGGCACGCGCCTCCCGTCCGTCATCTGTGCGGTTCGCGCATGTCGCAGCGTTTTTTCCCGGAGGCTTCGATGACAGCCGTCGATCTGGAATTCGACCAGCTCAACAGTACCGTCGACGCGCTACGGCGCTCAATTTCCAATCGCATGATGTACGGCGTCGGCAAGGACGCCGTCACCGCGCATCCGCATGACTGGCTGCACGCCGCGGCGCTCGCCGTGCGCGACCGGCTCGTCGCACGCTGGATGAAGACCACCCGCCTGCAATACGAGCAGGACGTGAAGCGCGTCTACTACCTGTCGATGGAGTTCCTGATCGGCCGGACCTTTACCAACGCGTTGCTCGCGCTGGGCATTCACGATCAGATGAAGGAGGCGTTGGCGAGCCTCGGCGTCGACATGGACGCGCTCATCGATATAGAGCCCGACGCCGCGCTCGGCAATGGCGGTCTCGGCCGGCTCGCCGCATGTTTTCTCGATTCGATGGCGACGCTCGGCATTCCCGGCTTCGGCTACGGCATCCGTTATGAATACGGCATGTTCCGTCAGGAGATCGTCAACGGCGAGCAGGTCGAGGCGCCCGACTACTGGTTGCGCGCGGGTAACCCGTGGGAGTTTCCGCGGCCCGAGATCAAGTACACCGTGCATTTCGGCGGCCGCACCGTGCAGCGCGGCGATCAGGTCGAATGGATCGACACCGAGCATGTGAACGCAACGGCATACGACACGGTGATTCCCGGCTACGCGACCGACGCGACCAACACGCTGAGACTGTGGTCCGCGCGTGCCACCGACGAACTGGACCTCGGCGCGTTCAACCGCGGCGACTACCGCAACGCGGTGGACACGAAGAACATGTCGGAGAACGTGTCGCGCCTTCTCTATCCGGACGACTCGACGCCGGCCGGTCGCGAACTGCGGCTGCGTCAGGAATACTTCTTCGTCTCGGCGACCATGCAGGATCTGATCCGCCGCTATCAGCGCACGCACAGCACGTTCGGGCGCTTCTCCGAAAAGGTCGCGGTGCATCTGAACGACACGCACCCCGTGCTCGCGATTCCCGAGCTCATGCGTCTGCTCGTGGACGTGCATCATCTGCCGTGGGACAAGGCGTGGAAACACGTCACGCAGATTTTCTCGTACACGAACCACACGCTGATGCCCGAAGCGCTCGAAACATGGGACGTCGAGATGCTGTCGAGGCTGCTGCCGCGGCATCTGGAGATCATCTTCGAGATCAATGCCGGCTTTCTGAAGCATGTCAGCGAGCGTTCGGGCCATGACGCCGAAATGATCCGCCGTATTTCTCTCGTCGACGAATACGGTCAGCGGCGGGTGCGCATGGCGTATCTGGCGATTGTCGCGAGCCACAAGGTGAACGGCGTGTCGAAGCTGCATTCGCAGCTCATGACGCGCGACATCTTCGCCGACTTCGCGCGCATTTATCCGGACCGCTTTACGAATGTGACCAACGGCATTACGCCGCGGCGCTGGCTGTCGCAGGCGAGCCCGTCGCTGTCGTCGCTGATCGATCAGCGGATCGGCACGCATTGGCGCAGCAATCTGTTCGAGCTCGAGCAGCTACGCGAGCTGCGCGGCGATAGCGGCTTTGTCGAAGCGTTCCGTGAAGCGAAGCGGCAGAATAAATTGCGCCTCGTGCAGCGGCTCGCGCATCACACGAAGCTGCATTTCGATCCTGATGCGCTGTTCGATCTGCAGGTGAAGCGCATTCACGAATACAAGCGGCAGCTGTTGAACGTGTTGCATGTGATCGTGCGCTACAACCAGATTCGCGCGAATCCGGAGCACAACTGGATACCGCGCGTCGTGATGTTCGCCGGCAAGGCGGCATCCGCTTACCGGATGGCGAAGACGATCATCAAACTGATCGGCGACGTGAGTCAGAAGGTCAATCACGATCCGCTGATCGGCGACCGCCTCAAAGTGGTGTTCGTGCCCAACTATGGCGTGAGCGTGGCGGAACTGATCATTCCCGCCGCCGATCTGTCCGAACAGATTTCGATGGCAGGCACTGAAGCGTCGGGCACCGGCAATATGAAGCTCGCGCTCAACGGTGCGTTGACGATTGGTACGATGGACGGCGCGAACATCGAAATCTGCGACGCCGTGGGCCGCGAGAACATCTTCATCTTCGGTCACACGGCGGACGAAGTGGACGACCTGCGTGCAAGCGGCTACCGGCCGCGGCAAGTGTACGAGGAGAACGCCGAACTCCGCATGGCCCTCGACCAGATCCGCAGCGGTTATTTCTCGCCCGACGATCCGTTGCGCTTCTCCGATATTTTCCACACGCTGGTGGACTGGGGCGATCACTACATGGTGCTTGCCGATTTCGCCGCGTTTGCGAAGGCGCAGAGTGAAGTGGACGCGCGTTTCGTCGACAAACGCGCGTGGACCGAGAGCGCGATCGAGAACGTGGCGGGCATGGGGCAGTTTTCGTCGGATCGAACCATCAGCGAATACGCACGCGAGATCTGGCGCGTCGATCCGCTTAATCTGGGCTGAGCGTTTGCGTTGCTCCGCTGCGGATCGCGTGACTTCCGCAGCGGCGAAAAAAAGGCCGCGCGTCAGTTAAACGACGCGCGGCCTTTTCTTGTTGAAGCTATGTTACGGCGTGAGGTTTTCAACTGCCCGATTCGCGTAGAGACCCAATTGAGCACGCGGAAAATCGAACAGCACGTCGATATTCTGCATGCCCATCAGACCGATCACGATGCGGTTCTCGCCCGGTTGCGCCTTGACGATGGTCACTTGCGCGTCTTCGTAGCGGTGCACCCAGTTGCCCGAGCCAACCGCTGTGTTGTAGTTACCCTGTATCAGCACTTTGCCCACGCTGTCGTCGCCGGTCCAGTTCGGCGCGGTATCCGTTTCAATGCGGATCATGCCGGTGGTGGCCGTGGCGAACACGAGCGGCGCGCAGAACGTCATCTTGTCGCCGACATTGATGCAGCCTCGCGGCCATTGCATCGTGCCGTCGTTCGATACGGTCATCGGCACGATCGTGTAGTCCTTCGTGATTGCGCTCGACGGGCTCAATAGCAGATACGGCTTCGCGAAGTTCGAGTGCACGAGATACCGCTCGCCAATGTGGCCGGCTAATGCGCGCAGCGGCTGTGTGCAACAGGCGTCGCCCGGTTGCGCTGCGCCCACGCCGAAAAGTCCCGAGAAGGCCCAGCCGAATTCGCCGCTGTAGCCGTCCATCGCAACGCAATGTCTCGAGGTGGCCTGGCAACTGACGGTGTCGACCGCTTGCGCGCCGATCTCTACGGCCTTCGATCCGGCGACGCTCAGCGGCAATTTCACGGCCATGCCCGAAACCTGCGCGCCGTTCGCGAGCAGCAACGTGCTGGCTGGCGCGGCGCTCGCATAGTCGGAACCCGGCAGCACCGATTTCAATACACGCACACCTTGCGTGCCCGTATCGAGCGCGACGTAGACGGGTTTGCCGTCCAGTTCGACCGGCAGGCCGAGGCGCGCGTGATCCTCGTCGGCGCGTTCCACATGGAGAGGAATCAGCACGCCGTCTTTGCCGCCGTTGATCAGCGAGACAGCGGGAGCCGGCGGCGTGGGCGTCGGGAAAGTGACCGAGCAGCCGCTCAACGTCGATAGCGCGCCAGCGGAGACCAGCATAGCAGCGGTGAAACGGGAAAAGTGACGGTGCAGATGCCGGCACGCGGCATCGACAATAGGCAGGGACATGGGGCACGCTCGCAAAAGCGCGGTCCCTGGCGAAGGCGATGCATACGACCGCTTTACGGAAAGAGATGCACCGGCAAGGCGCTAGCAAAACGCTAGCAAAACGCACCAGCAAAGCCACCGGCTCTTACTGGTTGCTAGCAGTGCGAGCGGAGTGCCCCGATGCCGCAGCACATGCAGCTCGTGCGGCAACGCGAGGCCTGCGCCAGGGAACGCGCGATAACAGAAGCGGCGACTCTACCTGCGCACCAACGCGCACTTGCAAAGATGTGTGAAGACCTGAAGCGTGGAGCGACGCGCAGCAGCGGGTCTCTTGACGTCGATGGATATACCGCGCTGTGAGCACTGCCGGCGGCGGTTGCTCGGGCCCGCGGGCGCGGGCCCCGCTTTGACTTGCTCAGGCTTTCTGCGCCGCAGACGCAGCTGTGCCTTTAGCTTCGTTCACGGCCGCGCCGACGCGCTCGACGAACTCACGATCGACGCTCGAAAGCGCCTCGCGTTCGCCGTTGGCCGTTTGCACCATCAGACGATGCGTGATGTCCTGCGTCACCCAGGTGAGCCAGCCGACAACCACCAGCATCACGCCACACACGATGCCCACCGGCGCGTGCAGTACGCCGCCAACAATCCCGCCGACGAGCCCCAGCAGCGAAATGGTGACGGGCAATATCTTGTTCTTCTCCACGGTGACGACCTGCACGCTGACGATGTCGCGCAGCGGAAAGACCTGGCCAGCGGATGAGAGCGCGTTGCGCGTGACAGACACGCCGCGATCGTTGAATGGGTTTTCCATCGAGATTGAATGCAAGCTGTTGCAAAGGGCGCAGGGTACCAGACTTCAAAGTTCCAACGGAAATCGGTTCTTTCACCGCCCGGCAGCGGATCGACTAGCGGGTCGCGGCGGACCTGTCCCGAAACAGCTGTGCTTCTTCGCAAAGCCATTTCGTGAAAAGGCGAAGTCCTTTTTTAGGACGCGTCGACGCCGTTTGCACGAGTCGATATGAGAACCCCGGCAGCGACGGGCCTTCGATGCGGCGCAGGCGCCCGGTGCGCAATTCTTCGTCGATTAGCACGCTGCTGCACATCAACGGACCCAGGCCACATTCCGCCGCGTAGAGCGCTAGCATCTCGTCGCTGTACCAGGAAATGCGCGACTCCACAGTCTGGTCGTGCTCGACGAGCGCAAGCCACGCGGACCAGTCCGGGGCGTTCAGCGCGCCGTTTTCCCACCTGTACGCGAGAAACGGAAGTTTGCGGAAGTCTTTGATGACCGGCGGACGATCTTCGGGGCAAATGCCGCGATCCGCGACCGCGAAATAGCAGTCCTCCAGGATCACGGAACTCTGCTCGCCGGCGCCGACGGGACCATAGCGGATCGCCAGGTCGATATGGTCCGCGCGCAGATCGACGGATTTCTCGGAGCCATGGATATGCACCGTGACGTCCGGGTGAATCGCATTGAACCGCGCCAGCCTGGGCATCAGCCAGCGCTGCGCGAATGCACGGGTGGCCGAGATCCGGATCGAATCTTCGTCGACGCGGGAATTGACCGCCTCGAACGCCTGAGCGATCTGGTCGAAGCCATCTCTCACGAGCGGATAGATCGTTTTGCCCACCGGCGTAAGCGTGACCGCACCGCCCGTTCTCTCGAACAGTTTGTGGCCGATGCGCGCCTCGAGTTGCCGGACCTGGTGGCTCACCGCCGTGATAGTCACGGACAGCTCAGCGGCGGCCTCGGTAAAACTCTGATGCCGGGCGGCAGCCTCGAATGCGCGGATTGAATTGAGCGGTGGCAACTTGCGCATGGCGAGATACCTTCACGAAGGCCGGCCGGTTACGGTGAATGCATTTTACCGAAAGCAACCGTGCGCCCTTGTCACTCGTCGCGACGCTTTCGTCCAGAAACGCCTTCAGCGCCATTGATAGTGCTGGTGTGATCAATCAATCACCCGTTGATGCTGTGACATGTTGCGAGTCGGCTCACCAGTACCGGCACCGCAGCGAAAGCATCCGCGACCGATGCTTCGTGTCGTTCGTCGCCGAACTCCTGGTAGCTGATGCTGATGGCGTGACTTTCTTCGACGCCAAGATAATTCGCGCAGGTCAGAATGTGTGTTTCGAGGTGATTCATCTTCTCGCGCACGCCGCCCGGGCCGAATCCAAATTCGCCGTGCGAACTCAGAATGACGAGCTTTTTGCCGCGCATGACTGGCTCAAGCGGAAAGTCTCCGCGTGCAAGATCGAACGTGAACGTCTTGCCGATTCGAATGACCATGTCGAACCATGACTTCAATGCCGCTGGCATTCCATAGTTGTACATCGGCGTGCCGATCACGATCAGATCCGCGCGGTCGAGTTCGTCGATCAGTTCGTCGGACAGCCGCAATGCTTCGCGCTGCGCCGGCGTGAGGTTCTCCGCAGGCGTGAAAACGGCAGCGATCCAGTCCTCGGAAATGGCCGGCGGTGGATTGGCTCCCACGTCGCGGGTAATGATTCGGGTTGCGGGCTCGATTTCCTGCCATGCGTCGACGAAGGCGCCGGACAGCTTGCGGCTGAGCGAACGGCTACTGCGCGCGCTGGCGGTGATGTGAAGGAGAGTAGTCATCGCGTGTGCGTTCCTTGGCATGATGAGACGAAACAACGGGAACGTCGATTTAGCCACGCGGCTGCGCTTCGTGAAATTGACGATTTTCTTGTGAGCTTGAGAAAAACTCAACTCGAAGCGGCGGGCAAGTACCCGCTCCTGGCTGCGCACAGAAAAGCGCAGCATAATCGGAGGCACGAGCCGCACGAGGCGCACTGAATGCAGGTGCTTTCGCAACAGCTCGATATGTGCGAACCCTTCAGCGCTTCGCAACGATTCAAAGGTCAGATCGTGAAATCCGGACAAGGCGCGATATGCGTCGCTCTCATCGCCGCTGCGCTATTCGGCGCCGCCACGCCGTTGGCCAAAGCGTTGCTCGGATCAGTCGATCCGTTCATGCTGGCGGGACTGTTCTATCTGGGCAGTGGAGTCGGGCTCGGCCTGGGTATCGCGTGGCGTTCACTGACGTCGCCGGGCTCGCGACCCAGCACCGGCCATCGCATCAATAAAGGCGAACTGCCTTGGCTTCTTGGGGCAATTGCTACGGGCGGCGTCGCGGGTCCGGCGCTGCTGATGATGGGACTATCGAGCACGCCGGCGGCCACGAGTTCGTTGTTATTGAATCTCGAAGGCGTATTGACCGCCGTAATTGCCTGGGCGATTTTCCGCGAGAATGTCGACGTTCAGGTCTTCCTCGGCATGGTGGCGATCGTCGCGGGGGGCATGATTCTGTCGTGGCATCCCGGATCGACGCGCGTACCCGTCGGGGCACTGCTGATTGTCGGCGCATGTCTGTGCTGGGCCATCGACAACAATCTCACGCGTAAGGTCGCTGCAAACGACGCAATGGTGATTGCGTGCGTCAAGGGCCTCGTGGCCGGTCCGGTGAATCTCGCGATTGCGATCGCCGCCGGCGCTTCGCTTCCATCTGCTGGAACCGTGGCGGCGGCCATGCTGACCGGGTTAGCCGGCTATGGCGTTAGCCTCGTATTGTTCGTCGTCGCTCTGCGCCATCTCGGTACGGCGCGTACCGGCGCTTACTTTTCGGTCGCACCGCTGTTCGGCGTGATGCTGTCACTCGTCATCTGGCCTGCGCTGCCCGATCCGTCTTTCTCAGCCGCCGCTCTTCTGATGGCGCTCGGAATCTGGCTCCACGTGCGGGAAAGGCACGAGCATCGACATAGTCATGAGCGACTCGAACACACGCACCGGCATCGTCATGACGAACACCATCGACACGAGCACGACTTTCCTTATTCCGGCGACGAGCCGCATACTCACCCGCACGTCCATCTGCCGGTCACGCATTCGCATGCGCATTTTCCCGATATTCATCACCGCCACCGCCATTAGCGCCCGGCCGCGACAGGCGAGGGCTGTCATCCGCTTGCGCTTAGCGCCTTGAAAAGTGCGTGATGATCGAACGGTTTCTGACAGCGCGGGTAGTGACGATAGCGTGCATCCACCGCGTCGATTCCATAGCCCGTTGCGAAAACGAACCGTATATGTCTCGATGCGAGCGCGTCCGCCACCGGATAGGACGGTTCACCATTCAGATCGACGTCGAGAATCGCCGCGTCGATGTGTTCGTTGCCTTCCTCGACCAACGTGACAGCTTCGCGCGCTCCCGAAATCGGTCCGACAACGCTTGCTCCAGCGCCTTCCAGCACGGTGGAGAGCGCAAGCGCGACCAGATAGTCGTCTTCGACTACCATGATCCTTTGACCTGTGAGCACGTTTGCGAACCCCATGTTCAACCCCTTTTGACCGCTGCCGCTAATGAACCGCAGGCATCGGTATTTCGATATGACACGAGACGCCGTCCGCATTGAACAGGAGCGCCGTCTTTGCGCCGAGAGTGAACTGCAGCGCCTTTTCGATCAATTGCCGGCCGAAGCCGGTCCGCGTGCTGTCCGGAGCGACACGCAAGCCGCTTTCGATCCAGTCGAACACCAGCGACGCAGCGCCCGGCAGTTCCGTTTCGACGCGCCAGCGCACCGCGAGCCGCGCCTCTTTGTCCTTGAGTGCGCCGTACTTCACCGCGTTCGTCGCCAGTTCGTGCAGCACCAGTGCAATTGTCTGCACGTTCCGAAAACCCAGCGGCACGACGGGCCCGCGCAGTTCGATGCGCTCGCTGTCGGCCACACCGAGCGCATCCAGTTCGAGGCGCACGATCTCCCGCAGATCGATCAGATTACCGTTTGCGTCGCCGATTAGCCCCTGTAGACGCCCAAGCGCCGCAAGGCGGCTCGTGAACGTGTCGAGTGACGAATCGCCTGCGAGCGTTTGTTGCGCGATTGACTGGATGACCGCCAGCAGATTACGCGTGCGGTGCTGCAGCTCCGCAATCAGAACCTCCTGACGTTCTTCCGCGTGCACCATGCCCGTTATCTCGACGAAGGCGATAACCACACCGTCGGTTTGCCGGTCGCCGTTGCGATAGGGGGCGAGGCGCACGAGAAAATGCGAAAGGCCGTCTTTCCCGCTGACCTGGCGCTCCCTCGGCTGGTTCGTAGTGAAGACAGCTTCGATATCGAGTTCCAGTCCGGGCAGATCGAGATGGCTGACGAGTTCCGTGATAGGACGCCCGCGGTCAATGGGGCGAATATGAAAGATGCCGCCCATTGCCGGCGTAAACGAGCGAATGACCAGATTGCGGTCGAGAAAAACGGTCGCAACCGAGGTGCTCTCGAACAGGTTTTGCAGGTCGCTGTTGGAGCGGTCGAGCGCGTCGATCTTGCCGTTCAGTTCGAGATTGACGGTGTGCAGCTCCTCGTTGAGCGAAACCAGTTCTTCCTTCGACGCCTCCAGCTCTTCGTTCGACGACTGCAGTTCCTCGTTGACCGATACGAGTTCCTCGTTCGACGATTTGAGTTCCTCCAGCGCCGTTTCATACTCTTCGATCATCGATTGCAGGCGTTCGCGCGTGTCGCGCAACTCTTTTTCGAACTGCACGGCCGTGCCGTCATGCATCGACTGAGCGCGCGCAAGCGCCTCCTCGCGCGCGAGCCCTGGGCCCTGGTCCTCGAAGACAACGATATACATGTGCTCGCCGTGCACCTGCTCGCTCAGCGGTTCAACGGTCAGGCTGATGATCTGCACGCGGCCGCCTTCGCCCTCGACCACCACGCCTGCGCGCGTCACCGTGCGGCCCGACTCGACAGCTTCGCGGAACACCGAACGCAGATCGAGGCTCAGTCCCTTGCGCGCCAAGGCGAACAGTTGCCGCGTCGGCACGCCGGGGGCCGGCTCCAGGTACTTGCCCGTGCGGCCCGAGTAATACACGACGTCGCCCTCGCGCGTGACCAGCACGTGCGGCGGGGTGAACCGCTCGAGCATGTGGTTGTCCACCACGTGCCGGAGCCCCGCGCTGCCTAGCGAAGGACGCGTGGGCGTGAGTGAAGCAATCTGCCCGATCCTCAGCGCCGATATGGTGAGGGGCAAACGAAGTTGCGGCGCGACGTCGGCCCTGCGCCGGAAAATCCGGTGCTTCTTGTCGACGGGCGTAAAGAGTTCGTCGAACTGGCTGACGTTTTCCGACGTGCCCAGAAACAGATAACCGTCCGGACGCAACGCGTAGTGAAACGTCGGGATCACCTGGTTCTGGATTTCACTGCCGAAGTAAATCAGCAGATTGCGGCACGAGACCAGATCGATGCGCGAAAAAGGCGGGTCGCGAATCACGCTATGCGGCGAGAATATACACATGTCCCGCACTTCCTTTGAAAGCACGTAGCTGCTGCCGTCTTCAACGAAGAAGCGCCGCCGCCGCTCTTCAGAGACACCTTCGAGCAGCGGGAGCGGATAGCGTGCCGCGCGCGCGACGCCGAGCGCGCCGTCGTCAATGTCGGTCGCGAAAATCTGCACTTGCGGCGCGGCGGTACGGCCCTCCATCTGCTCGCGCAGAAGCATGGCGATCGAATAGACTTCCTCGCCGGTCGCACAGCCTGGCACCCACACGCGCACGGTATCCTCGGCGCCGCGTCCGTCGAGCAACTTTGGAAGCACCGTGTCGGCAAGTGTCTCGAAAGCCGGGGCATCGCGGAAGAAACTGGTGACGTTGATCAGCAGGTCGCGAAAAAGCGCCGCGACTTCTTCCGGGTCCGCGGTGAGTCGCGCGACATAGGCGTCCGGAGTCTCGATTTCGAGCACCTGCATGCGCCGCTGTACGCGGCGCAAGAACGTCTTGATCTTATAGCCGCTGAAGTCGTGCCCCACCTGATTACGCAGGATCGCGTAGATCGCGTTGCGGGCCTCGTTGAAGTCGCTGGCGTCGCCTTCGCCGGACGGGCCTGCAGCGCGTTCGTCGAGCGTATCGAGCCCGTCGAGCATGAAGGCACCCGCTGCGAAGTTGACGAGCTTGCCGCCCATTTGTTCGGCAGGCACCGCGAAATCGACAAGGCCTGTCGCGATAGCGCTTCTGGGCATGTCCGCATGGTGCGGGCCGTAGCCGTCGCTAGCCTGGGCAAGGGTAAGTCCGCCGCGTTCCTTGATCGCCTTGATCCCCAGTGTGCCGTCTGTGTCAGCGCCGGAAAGGATCACGCCGGCAGAGAGTTCGCCGACGTCGGCAGCAAGCGTGCTCAGGAAAATGTCGATGGGTTTGCGCTCACGCCGGCTCCTGTCCTGTTCCTGAACATGAAGCGTTCGATTTGCCACGCTCACGACAGCATCGCTAGGCAGCAGATAGACGTTGTCGGTCTGGATTCGCATGCCGTCGGTGATGGCGTGCACCGGCATATCGGTAAAGCGCGCCACGATCTCAGGCAGCATGCTTTCGCGGTCCGGGCTCAGGTGCGTGACGATCACGCAGGCGAGACCCGGCTTTTGAGGCAGTCCGCGAAAAAAGCCTTCCAGGGCCTCTACTGCGCCAGCAGAGGCTCCCACGCCGACAATGGGGAAGTCGGTGGCTGGCGCCATTGTTTCTCCTTGGTTCATGCCTCGCTACGGCCGTGCGTGCGCTCGATATGCGTTGTGCGCACCGCGCCGTTGCCGCTGCCGGACACTGCACGACGTGCAACGTCCTCGTTCAGCAAGCACAAACCGACACCCACGACTTCACTGACGGTGCCGTAGCGGCCTTTATTGATTTCTTTCCGTACGAACGAAGCCAGATGCTCCGCCAAGCTGACATTGGATGCATGCTTGCTGAGCACGTGAGCCTTTCGTGACTGGTGGGATCACTCAATCTTACCCTTTCGATGCCACGACCGGCGCATTTGCTGCTTAGGGAGCCGCCTTGGGATCGGTCATGCAGTTGGTCACGCAACGACCGTTCCCGCTGCGCCGGAAGGATAGCCGGGCAGCCGGATATGGCCTGAACCGGCCTGAACCGGCCTGAACCGGCGAGTGCTGCTTACCTGTCTGCAGACGGGCGCAAATCCGACGGCTTGCGGGTGTTACGTCGATATCCGGCGTACGGGGAGGTCGGCGCGCTGCCGCTTGCGTCGGTCAACGCGTTGGACGATGATGGTGCGATGATCTTCGCCTGTGTGCGTGGGGGTAAATGTCATGGCTACTTTCGGTATCGACGCTGTGCGTATCGACCCTTCGACCGACCGCATCACGCACGTGCGCTGGGCGGCTGTCGATCCGGCAACACGTAGCTGGCTGTCTCCCACTTCGATCGTCGAGGTGCCTCAGGTCGTGGCCGCTATCCGTCGCGGCGACGCCGTCTGGTCTCTCTTTACGCTCGGCGGCACGCGCTTTCTCGGGCCGAAAATCGTCGCCGTCGCGCATACCAGCGGGCACGACGGGATCGACACCGACGTTCCGGACGGCCACATCGAAAAATGCATTGACGACCTGCCGCGCATCTAGCGCGCGGTCGGCTTTTACTGCACTTCGTCTGCTACCGCAATTCACCACCTCGGCCGATGGTCCGACGATTGGTTGCGCGCGCCAGGCTTGCAGCGGGCCCGCTGCATGTTCTTTATCGAGTCATATCGATTTCCCAGTAGTCGGATCGTCGTATCGGTGTGTCCAACTTCTCAACTGAAAGGCTGACCATGACTACTGGAACCATCCGACTCCACCGTGTATTGCGCGCGCCTGCGGAACGGGTCTATCGCGCGTTCCTCGAACCGGACGCGCTGGCGAAATGGCTGCCTCCGTATGGCTTTACTTGTCAGGTCCACCATTACGAAGGGCGCGTGGGCGGTACCTATAAGATGTCGTTCCGCAATTTCGGCAGCGGCAATAGCCACTCGTTTGGCGGCGAGTATCTCGAACTCGTGCCGTCCGAGAAAATCCGCTACACGGATCACTTCGACGACCCCAACCTGCCGGGCAAGATGTCCGCGACGATCACATTCCGCCGGGTGTCGTGCGGGACCGAGGTCTCGATTCTGCAAGAAGGCGTGCCCGAGGTCATTCCCGTTGAAATGTGCTACCTCGGCTGGCAGGAATCGTTGATGCAACTCGCGAAACTGGTCGAACCCGAGATCGCCGACTGACCAGCGACACCACCGATTTTGTCCGGCGCCATCTGCGCGTAGACTGAATACAGGTCCCGCATCCGCTTGTAACGTGTCGTTCGTTGCATGCGGACGACGTGCTGCAAAGCGGCGATCTGCTGCAACGCGGCATACGACCAGGCGGGCGCCGGCTCACGACGGGAGGTGGCGATGACCAATTTCAACGAGGCGCGCGAGCGGATGGTCGAGCGGCAGATCGTCCGGCGCGGCATTCGCGATCCGCAGGTGTTGGCCGCAATGCGCGTTGTACCGCGCGAGGCTTTCGTGCCCGATTATGTTCGGGATCTGGCGTACGAAGACAGACCCCTGCCCATCGGCAACGAGCAGACCATTTCCCAGCCAGCCATTGTCGCCACGATGATCGAGGCCGCGGAACTCCAGCCCGGCGACATCGTGCTCGACGTGGGCACCGGTTCCGGCTATGCGGCTGCCGTCGCGGCGGCCATTGCCGCGCATGTTTATTCGGTCGAGCGACACGCGGAACTCGTTGCCACGGCCCGCGACATCCTCGCGCGGCTGAATATATCCAACGTCACCGTTCATCTTGGCGACGCCACGACAGGCCTCGCGGAACACGCGCCGTACGACGCGATCATTGCGGCGGCGGGGGGGCCGCATATTCCCGCTGCATGGCGCAACCAGTTGGCTATCGGCGGCCGGATCGTCATGCCGGTTGGCCGTGAGCTGCATTATCAACGGCTCGTCAAACTGGTTCGCCGCGGCGAAGACGACTATCGCAGCAGCTCGCTCGGCGAGGTAAGTTTCGTGCCTCTGGTAGGCGCCGACGCGTGGCCCGGACCGGATGCGGCTCAGTGCGATGCGGGCGGCACACTCGGGACCATGGACACAGGCGGCACAGGCGGCACTGGTGGCGCGGACGACCGGCGTCCATGCCCGATGAGCGCCGGCGCACACGCCAGCCGGCATCGCTTGCTCGCAGTGGCTTGAACGGTATCGCACGGCGCCGGGGAGACATCGACATGAACGGTTACCAGATCACGTTTTTCACACAGCACGATCGCCGTCATCGCGGCAAGCCGGTTGCCGACTGGCTCGTCCATCTGGCCGGCGAACTCGGCCTGCGCGGCGCGACCGTGATACCGGCGAGCGAGGGTATCGGCCACCATCGTCGGGTGCACTCGTCGCACTTTTTCGAACTGGCGGACCAGCCGTTGTCCATCGTGATGGCGGTGACGACCGAGGAATCCGGCCGATTGTTCGAACGCCTGCGGGCCGAGGGCGTGCATCTGTTCTACGTGAAGACAGCCGTGGAATTCGGCGTAGTTGGAGACGAGAACAGCGGCGGGGTCGCGAATTAAAGAGCCGCATTGATCGCGACACAGCGATCAATGCGGCTCTCGTGAGCGTGTCGAAAACGAATGTTAGCCGTCCGGCTACGCGTTGGCATTCAGCCGTGTTGCTGCTTGCGCGCCCATTGCGCGAGACCGGCGCAGGCAATCAGCAAGCTGCCTGTGACGAAGAACACCGAATGCAATCCCAGGTACACGCCGATCTGCCCGCCGATCACCGGCCCGATCACCTGGCCGCTGAATTGCGCGGATTGCAGATAGCCGAGCATCTGACCGGTTTTGCTTTCGTCGACGGAGTGCCTTGCAAGCTTTGATATGGCCGGCAGAAGACCGGCGAGGCTCATACCCATCAGCAATCGCAAGCCGGCGAGTTGCCACCATTGCGTGACGAAGGCTTGCGGAATCATCGCGATACCGGTCACGACCAGGCACGCGACAATCACGTTCCAACTGCCGATACGGTCGGCGAGTGCGCCAAGCCGGGCCGCCGTCAATATGCTGCCCAGCGCGGAACACGCCATGACCACACCGGCGATACGAGTAATGTTCCCAGGGGCCATGCCGAGCCCGCCAATGTAGACGGTGATGATCGGTTCGATCGACATGTTGGCGAGCAGCACCATCATCGCGGTGGCGAGCAGCGCGGTGACGATCGCGTAGTTCGTGCGACGGGCTGGCGGTGCCGCGCTGGTCGCTTTGCGCGCGGCGGCGTCGGCAGGATGAAAATCTTCCTTGACGACGAAAATGGTCAGCAGGGCCGCGACCGCGATCATGGCTCCTCCCGCGAAAAACGTGCCGCGAATGCCGAGCCACGCCGGCAACACGCCGCCGACTAGAGGGCCGATCAGACTGCCGGCCAGCGCGCCAGTCGACAAGATGCCGAGCGCCCAGCCAGCGCGCTCGCGCGGCACCTGAGTGCCGACCATAACGGTAGACGCGGACGCATAACCGCCGACGAGTCCCGCAATCAGCCTCAGCGCGACCAGTTGATGCACGGTATGCGCGACGCCGATCAGCGACATGACCACGGCCATGCCTACAGCCGCGCGGACCAGCATGGGCTTACGGCCGTAGCGGTCGGCAAGCCGCCCCCACAGCGGCGCGGTAACGGCGGTTCCGAGGAACGTCGCGCCGAACGCGATGCCCGACCATTCGATGATTGCCGACTGCGATGACACGCCGAGTTGCTGCACATACAGCGGCAGGAACGGCAGCAACATGCTCAAGCTCACGAGCGTGGTGAACGATCCGAACACGCAGACAACCAGATTGCGCCGCCAGTAGTTTTCGTTGCGTTCGGCATAACCTGGCCGCGCGGACTGCAGTCCGGTAGAGAATGGGGAGCTGGCTGTCTGGTTCATGTCGTCCTCTGCGCGATGATCCGACCTGTGTGAGTCCAGTCAGTCTAGATTGCATCGCATCGTGCGAGAATCCACGGCACCCGGAAGATATTCTGCCGCCGAGCGGTTCAATCCGGGCCGGTGATACTGCCGAGTACCTTGAAGTGCTTGCGCAGACGTGGCGCGGCAAAGTCGACAAATGCACGCACCTTGGGAACCGAAAGCCGCCCATGCGGTGTGAGCAGATGAACCGGCAGCGGCGCCTGTTCGCTGTCGGGCAAAACGATTTTCAGCGATCCCTTTTTGACTTCCTCGGCGACGTGATACAGGAACATGCGCGTGACGCCGTGACCGGCCGCCGCCGACGCGACGGCCGCACGAATCGTATTGACGATGAAGCGCGGCGTAAACTGAACGACCTGCGGTATCGGCGAGCCGCTCGACGTGGGAAAGGTCCATGAGTCCACGCCGAAGTGCGTCATTGAAATAATCTGGTGCTGTGCGAGATCTGCGGGGACCTTGATGCGCGGATGCTTTGCGAGGTACCTGGGCGAAGCAGCCACGACGCGCCTGACTTCACCCACGGGGACCGCGACGAGCGTCGAATCGGCAAGATGCGCGATGCGCAACGCCACGTCGATTCCTTCGTCGATCAAACTCACCGGCCGGTCGAGCAATTGTAACCGGATCGATACCGCGGGAAAGCGTTCGATGAATTCGTCGACGATTGGCCGCAGCAGCTCTTCGCCCGCGGCGACGGGCGCGGTCACGGTCAGCAGACCGCGCGGCGCTGAGCGTTCGTGCGCGACGATCATGTCCGCTTCTTCCAGGTCGGTCAGGATGCGCCGGCAGGCGGACGCATAACGCTTGCCCGCTTCGCTGAGCTTGATGCTGCGCGTCGTACGATGAAGTAGCGCCGTGTCCGTATGTGCTTCGAGGAACGCAATCGCACGGCTCACGGCCGCGGGCGAGCGGCCTAGCCTGCGGGCCGCGCCCGCAAGACTGCCTTCGTCCAGCGTGGCGATGAAAACTTTCATCGCGTCGATTCGGTCCATGGCGATTCCCTCATGCTCGACCAGGTGATGGTGCAAGCATTATCGCTTCACGACCGCGCAAAAATAGCGACGCCGCACCCGTAAAAGTGGCGGCGTCGCGGCGCTACGTTACTTCGGGCAGTTTCAAACGATCGCGATTACCACGTCGATATTGCCGCGAGTCGCCTTCGAATACGGACACGTTTGATGTGCGGCATCGGTGAGCGCCTGCGCGGTCTCGCGGTCGATTCCGGGCAGGCTGACGTTCAGCCGCGCTTGGAGGAAATAGCCGCTGTCGTTCATCGCCAGATCGATTTCAGCGTCGACGGCGGTGTCTGCCGGCAGTGTGACCTGCAGCTTCTTCGCGGCGAGCCCCATTGCGCCGATGAAGCACGCGGACCATCCGGCAGCCAGCATCTGCTCCGGATTCGTGCCGGTCGCCGACGCGCCGGGCGAGCCGAGCTTGACGTCGAGTCTGCCGTCCGAGCTGCGCGATGCGCCATCGCGTCCGCCGGTGGTATGCGTTTTGCCGGTGTACAGCACCTTGGTTGATGAGCTCATGATTGAAGTTCGCTTAATAGGTGGTGGGAACAGGTTGATCTCGAGTCTGACGCTTAGCTGCCCTGATAAAGCTTGTTCAGTGAAGCGATCTCACCGCTTTTCGTCGCGCGAGCCAGTTCCTGACGCACTTCGGCACGGCTTTTCGCCGCAGTTTGCGTCGGCGCCCATTGGTGCGTTTGCTGCGCGTCCACATTGCTCATCGCAACCGTGGAAGGATTGGCGGCAAAAGCGGAAAGAGTGGTGGCGGAAAGGGCCAAAGCCACAGCGATCGTAGATACTTTCATGTCGTGCTCCGTAAGAGATAAAGAAAAGGCGTCCGTCGACCGGGCAGCGCGCCGCAGTTCCCGCAATGCCGGCAAGACTGCGTCAGCAGCGCTGCCCGTGTTCCGTCGTTGAGGCATTAGAACGGCGGCGGGTATCTGGCTTGTGTCAGCAAAGCGGCGTATTGCAATGCTGTGTATCGCGTAAAGCCGCATATACACTGCGATACAAAGCCGCCGCCCGTGCAGTGAGATTTAGCGCATGACGCATCTGGCGATTTCCCGGCTCTCTGACCTGTTCGCGGATGCCCCCGTGGATGAGCTTTTTGTCTGACCGAACCGCGACGCCGCGGGGCCACCACGGGCCTTGGTGCAATGTTATGTGTCAGGCGCCAGCCCGGATACATTGCGACATAAATCGCCGCTCTCCGCGCGCTATAAAGCAGACATCGCACTATCAGGAGAGTCCGCATGAACACCCATTTGCTGAAAGGAAGCTGCCACTGCGGGGCCGTCAAATTCGAAGTGAACACGCCTGTCGCACCCGCGGCGCGCTGCAATTGCAGCTTGTGCCGGCGCAAGGGCGCGCTGATGACCCCGCCCTTCACGGCTGACCAGCTGACGATCAAGCAAGGCGAGGATGCGCTGACGCTGTACCAGTTCAACACGCGCGTGGCGAAGCATTTCTTCTGCAAGCACTGCGGTATATATCCGTTTCATCAAACGCGCAAGGATCCGAAGCTCTGGCGCGTCAATATCGGTTGCCTGGAAGGCGTCGATCCGTATACGCTGGATGCCGGTCTTTCCGACGGCGCCAGTCTTTCCGTCGTGGAGGACGCATGAGGCGGCTGCTGGCAATCATCGCGTTTATCGCGGGCGGCATGGCTGCGGAATGGGCGCATCCGGTGCAGTGTTCAATGCTGTGTGCGAGCCGGGTGCAGGTGAAACGTCAAAAGAGATGATCCATTGATGGACACGATCGACCACGTACTGATCGTCGACGACGATCGCGGAATCCGCGAACTGATCGCCGGCTACCTGGAAAAGAACGGCATGCGGGTTTCGCTTGCCGCCAACGGACGACAGATGCGCGCCGTGCTGGATCAAGGCGCGCCGGACCTGATCGTGCTCGATCTGATGATGCCCGGCGAAGACGGCCTCGTCCTGTGCCGCGAGTTGCGCGCGAGCAAGTTCCGCACGGTGCCCGTGCTGATGCTGACAGCGCGCAACGAGGAAGCGGACCGCATACTGGGTCTGGAAATGGGCGCCGACGACTATCTGCCGAAGCCGTTTGCCGTGCGCGAACTGCTCGCGCGCATTCGCGCCGTGCTGCGCCGCGCGCGCATGCTGCCGCCCGGCATGCAGGTAACGGAAACTGCGCAAATGCTGGAATTCGGCGACTGGCGGCTCGATACCACGGCGCGTCATCTGCTCGACTCCGAAGGCACGATGGTCGCGCTAAGCGGCGCCGAATACCGTCTGCTGCGCGTGTTTCTGGATAATCCACAGCGCGTGTTGACGCGCGACCAGTTGCTCAATCTGACGCAAGGCCGTCAGGCGGACCAATTCGACCGCTCGATCGACCTGATGGTGAGCCGCCTGCGTCAGCGCTTGCGCGACGTCGCGCGCGAACCGCGTTACATCAAGACGCTGCGCAGCGAGGGCTATGTGTTCTCGGCGTCCGTCAGTGCGATCGAGGATCAGCAATGAGCCTTATTTCGTCGCTGCACTGGCCGCGCACGCTCTTCGCAAGGTTGACGGTGATCCTGTTCTTTGGGCTCGCCTCTGCGCAGGCGTTGTCGTTCTGGCTCACCATGACCGAACGCGACCAGACCATGACGAACGTGATGATGGGCTACATCGAGCGTGAGGTCGCGAGTTCTGTCGCGCTGCTCGACCATCTGCCCGCTAACGAACGTGCGCAGTGGCTGCCGCGTCTCGCGCGGCGCAGCTACGAATTCATGCTCGGGCCGGGCGTGAGCGGTGGACCGGTGGACGCCAATCTGTCGGCGCGTGTCGCACGGTCTATCGACGAAGGCATAGGCACGAATTATCCGCTCACGGTGAATGCGGTCCCGGGCGACCGTGAACGGCTGCAGGTTCACTTGAAGCTCACCGACGGCACGCCGCTCACCATCGACATGCGCCCTATGTCCGGCGCGCCGTTATCGCGCTGGCTGCCACTCGTGCTGCTGCTGCAACTCGTCGTGCTGCTTGGCTGCTGCTGGCTGGCTGTGCGCACGGCCACCCGCCCGCTGCACGATCTGGCCGTCGCCGCCGACGCGCTCGGCCCGGATCTCAAGGCTGCGCGTCTGAGCGAAAGCGGGCCATCCGAGGTCGCGCGCGCGGCGCGTGCATTCAATGCGATGCAGGAACGCATTGCGATGTACGTCACCGAGCGCATGCAGATTCTCGCGGCCATTTCGCACGACCTGCAAACGCCGATCACGCGCATGCGTTTGCGCGTCGACATGATGGACGCTGAATCTGAAGGCATCAAACTGCGCCAGGATTTGCAGGAAATGGAAGCGCTCGTGAAAGAGGGCGTCACCTATGCACGCACCTTGCACGGCGCAACGGAATTGCCGTGCCGTATCGATCCGGATGCACTATTCGACAGTCTGGTTTGCGATTATGTCGACGCCGGTCAGGCGGTGTCGTTGCAGGGCCGCTTCGGCATGCCGCTCATGACGCGCCCGCAGGCGCTGCGGCGTATCGTCGGCAATCTGGTGGATAACGCTCTGAAGTTCGGCGGCAGTGCGGAGATCGACGTGGCGATGTTGCCCGGTGGCCAGGCGAGCGTTGCCGTGCTCGACCGCGGCCCCGGCATTCCGGCCGATTCGCTCGAAGATGTATTCCAGCCGTTCTACCGGCTCGAAGCGTCGCGTAACCGTCAGACCGGCGGAACGGGGCTTGGCCTCGCAATTGCGCGGCAACTGGCGCTCGCCATGGATGCAACGCTCGAACTCCATAATCGTGCCGGCGGCGGCTTGGAAGCGAGGCTCACGTTGCGCAACCTGGTGATGGCGTCGCCTGCCGCGGTGGCGTAGAGCGGCCACGGCAGCGTTCGCTGCAATGCATATCACGATTGATCGTTTGGCCGCGGCGGCGTGCATTGCTAGCATCGTCGACTTCTTCATGGAGCGCCGCTGCCGCAATGACCCCAAGCAAAACGTCGCCCGATCTGCCGCCATCGCGTAGCCGCCGCCGGCTGCTGGGCCGTCTCGCCGCAGGCGGCCTGGTTGCGTCGCAAGCTGCGGCCGCTGGCGAGCTGCTGCGGCCGCTCGACGTCGCACCGTTTAGCCGCGCGCCCGGCGCGCCCGTCCTCGATCATCCCTATGGCGTGCCGTCGCCGCGCGAGGCCGATGTGGTGCGCCGCAGCGCACGCGCATGGCCGCTGCCCGGCGCGGCCTCGTCGATGACGCCGCTCGCCGATCTTTTCGGCACCATTACGCCAAACGGGCTCGTCTACGAACGTCATCATGGCGGCGTGCCCGACATAGATTCCGATCAGCACCGCCTCGCGATTCATGGCCTCGTGCGCACGCCGAAGCTGTTCACAATGGACGATCTGCTGCGCCTGCCCGCGGAGTCGCGAATCCACTTTCTCGAATGTTCGGGCAACACCGGCAGCGAGTGGAACGGTCCGAGCGGTCTGCCTGTACAACTGACTCACGGCCTGTTGTCGTGTTGCGAATGGACGGGCGTGCGTCTTTCCACGTTGCTGGAAGAGGTAGGCGGCGTGTCGACGCAAGGCAAGACTAACGACGGCCCATGGCTGCTCGCTGAAGGCGCGGACGCCGCCGCGATGACGCGCAGCCTGCCGCTCCATCGCATACTCGATCGCGCGCTCGTGGTCTACGCGCAAAACGGCGAGCGCTTGCGGCCCGAGAACGGCTATCCGCTGCGGCTGATCGTTCCGGGATTCGAAGGCAATACGAACGTCAAATGGCTGCGGCGGCTGAAAGTGGTCGACGCGCCGCTGCAAACGCGCGAGGAGACGTCCAAATACACGAATCTGCTGGCCGACGGCAGCGCGCGCCAGTTCGTGTTCGAAATGGACGCGAAGTCTGTCATTACCCGGCCGTCGCCGGGGCATCGCCTCACCACGCATGGTTATTACCCGATCAGCGGCATTGCGTGGTCGGGGCGCGGCACCATTCGCAAGGTCGAAGTGTCGACCGATGGCGGCGCGTCCTGGCGGCTTGCGCGTCTGGAGAGCGCCGCACGCGATCGCGCGCTGACGCGTTTCGAAGCGGATTGGCGCTGGGACGGCGCGCCGTCCGCGATCGTTTCTCGTGCCACCGATTCCACGGGCTACGTGCAACCCACGCGTGCGGAACTGGTCGCCGCGCGCGGCCTGAATTCGCAGTACCACTACAACGCGATCCAGCAATGGCGCGTCGATGCCAGCGGCGAGGTGCGCAATGCGTGAGCGCCGTTCAACCGGTAGTTCCGTCCGTTCAGCGTGCGTCGCGCTGGTGTCGATCATGGCGCTCGTTGCATGTTCGACGGTTGCTCCCGATGCCCGCAATGTAAGCGTGCCGCACGATATCGGCGCGCCGCTCACGGAGCAGGCTATCGGCGCATGGAACATCGACGTGGCGCCCGACGGCCGCGGCCTGCCAGCGGGCAGCGGCGATGTTGCGACCGGCGCGCACGTGTTCGCCGCGAAATGTGCGGCGTGCCATGGTGCGCAGGGCGAAGGCGGTCTCGGGGATCCGCTGGTGGGCGGCCAGGGCACATTGTCGAGCGCAAAGCCCAAGCGCACCGTCGGCAGCTACTGGCCGTATGCAACGACACTCTTCGACTATATCCGCCGCGCGATGCCCTACAACGCGCCCCAATCCCTTTCCGCCGACGAGGTCTATGCGCTCAGCGCTTTCCTGCTGAACCAAAACGGCATCGTTCCCGCCGATACGCGGCTGGACGCAGCGTCGCTGCCGCGTGTCGCCATGCCCAATCGCGACGGATTCGTGCCCGATCCGCGTCCCGGACGACTGTGACGCACCGCGCAAACAAAGGCTCGCGCGCGGCGCTCGCGCGTTGAAACATCGGGTTTATCACTCCAGCAGATATCCGTATCGGATTTGCTTCGTTGTCCTCGCGCGTGTGCGCCGGTACATTCATCTGACTGCGCCGGAACGGCGCTCCGCGAACAGATACGACGAAGAGTTTCCCGTGACGACAGCCTTTGCTCCCACCGCCGCGCACGACGCCGGCGGCGCCATCGCCGATCAGTACATCGAGATTCGCGCTTTCGACGGCCCCGTCGGGGCCGAAGTGCTCGGGCTCGATCTCAGCAAGCCGCTCAGCCCGCAGAACTTCGCGCGCATTCACCGCGCGCATCTCGACCATCATGTGCTGGTGTTCCGCGATCAGCGCATCACACCGGACGAGCAGATCGCATTTAGCCGCCGCTTTGGTCCGTTGCAGATTCACGTGCTGCACCAGTTCCAGTTGCCTGGCTATCCCGAAGTTCTGGTGGTATCGAATATCGTCGAAAACGGGCAGCCAATCGGCCTTGGCGATGCCGGTCACTACTGGCATTCGGACCTGTCGTATAAGGAAAAACCGAGCCTCGGCTCGTTGTTGCACGCGCAGGAATTGCCGGCCGAAGGCGGCGACACGCTGTTCGCCAACATGCACCTTGCGTGGGACACATTGCCCGCGCATCTGCGCAACGCGGTAGAAGGCCGGTCTGCCGAGCACACCTATCTCGCGAAATACGCCGAGTTGCAAAAACGCAGCCCGTGGCGGCCGAATCTCTCTGCCGAGCAGATCGCGCAGGTAAAGCCGGTGGTCCATCCAATTGTGCGCACGCACCCTGAGACCGGGCGCAAGGCGCTGTTCGTGAGCGAACATTTCACGACGCGCGTGATTGGTTTGCCGGAAGACGAAAGCAGGCAATTACTCGATGAAATCTTCGCGCATAGCGTGCGTGCCGAGCATGTGTACCGGCACTGCTGGGCCGAGCACGACATGGTCTTCTGGGACAACCGCTCGTTGATGCACCTCGCGGCGGGCACGCCTGACCATCTGCGCCGCAAGCTTTATCGCACGACGATTGAAGGCGATGTGCCGTTCTGATTACGCCTCGCGCGCCGAGCGTGCTGCTACAGCTGACATCTCAGACAACTCAAACAATTCACACCTCTCGCCGACCGGAGTTCCGATGTTTGCCAGGTTTCATTCGACCGCTGTGCGGTCGTTGCTTGCCCGCCGTTTCGTTGCCACGTTGATCGCCGTCTCTGTCGGCGCGGCGGGCATGAGCGCTGCCGCGTCTGCGCGAGCCGAAGGACAGATCCGTATCGCCGAGCAATTCGGCATTGTCTATCTGCTCTTGAACGTTGCGCGCGATCAGCAGTTCATCGAGAAAGAGGGCCGCAAGCAAGGTCTCGATATCAAAGTGGATTGGGTGCAACTCTCCGGCGGGGCAGCCGTCAACGACGCATTGCTGTCGGGCGCGGTGGACATTGCAGGCGCCGGTGTGGGTCCGTTGCTGACTATCTGGGACCGCACGCATGGCAAGCAGAATGTGAAGGGCGTGGCTTCGCTCGGCAATCTGCCGTACTACCTGGTGAGTAACAATCCGGACGTCAGGAGCATCGCCGATTTCAGCGCTAAAGACCGAATCGCCGTTCCCGCAGTGAATGTGTCGGTGCAGTCGCGCGTGTTGCAATATGCCGCGGCGAAGCGGTGGGGCGACAAGGAATACAACCGCCTCGACAAATACACACAGGCACTGCCGCATCCTGATGCGGCGGCGGCGATCATTGCGGGCGGCACCGAAATCAGCGGGCATTTCGGCAATCCGCCGTTTCAGGATCAGGAACTCGCAGCGAACCCGAAGGCGCATATTGTGTTGAATTCGTACGATGTGCTCGGCGGCCCAAGTTCGGCAACGGTGCTCTACGCGACGGAAAAATTCCGCGACGGCAATCCAAAGACTTACCGCGCTTTTGTCGATGCACTGGCGGACGCGTCGAAGTTCATCGCCGCCAATCCGGAAGCTGCGGCCGACATTTATGTGCGCACGAACAAATCGAAAATCGACCGAGCGCTGCTGCTGAAGATCATCAGGAATCCGCAGGTTGAGTTCAAGATTGCGCCGCAAAACACATTGGGGCTCGCGCAATTCATGTATCGCGTGGGTGCGATCAAAAACGAACCGAAGTCGTGGAAAGACTATTTCTTCGACGATCCCGCAACGGCCGCCGGCAGTTGAGCATGACGCGCCGCGTTTTTAACATCGACGGAATGCAGCGAATGCCTGGCGGTTCCGCGCAATCCATATCTCGGGAGCGATCCGATGGTGGCTAATCCTACGCTTCTCTTTCCGGACAACACAGAGCGCACGGCGCGCAGCGGGCCCGCCGTCAGCGAAAAGCTGCTCGCGGTGGAGAATGTCAGCCTGGAATACCGGACGCGCGAGCGCATTGTCCGCGCGACGCACGAGGTCAGCTTCGACGTCTTCGGCGGCGACCGCTTCGTGCTGCTCGGACCGTCCGGTTGCGGCAAGTCGACGCTGCTCAAGGCGGTGGGCGGTTTCATCGAGCCGGCGTCGGGCACCATTTCGCTCGACGGTCAGATCGTGCGCGGCCCAGGCGCCGACCGCATTGTCGTGTTCCAGGAGTTCGACCAGTTGCCGCCGTGGAAGACAGTGCTGCAAAACGTAGCCTTTCCGCTGCGCGTTGCGAAGAAGCTGTCTCGCGCGGAGGCCAACGAGCGTGCTCTGCATTATCTGGAGAAAGTCGGCCTCGCTGCGTTTGCGAACGCTTATCCGCATACGTTGTCGGGTGGAATGAAGCAGCGCGTGGCCATCGCGCGGGCACTCGCCATGCAGCCGCGCGTGCTGCTGATGGACGAACCGTTCGCCGCACTCGACGCATTGACGCGCCGCAAAATGCAGGAGGAACTGCTGCGCCTGTGGGAAGAAGTGAATTTCACACTGCTCTTCGTCACGCATTCAATCGAAGAGGCGCTCGTGGTGGGCAACCGCATTCTGTTGCTATCGCCGCATCCAGGCCGTGTGCGTGCGGAATTGAACAGTCATCAGTTCTCGCAGGACAGCTTTGGGCGCAGCGATTTCCAGCGCAGCGTCGCACGTATCCATCATCTGTTGTTCGACGAGACGGAGGCCGTGCAATGAGTTCGCCCGCCACATTACTGCCGCCGGTTCGCGAAGAATACGAGCGCCCTCTGGAACCGCTCGGCGAACTCGTCATTGAGGCGCCGTTGCCGCTGACGAGGCGCATTTTCGCGCAGAGCTGGCTGCGAAAAACGCTGATTGCGCTAGTGCTGATCGCTGCATGGGAAATTGCGGCGCGCGTGGTCAACAACGATCTGCTGCTGCCCACGTTCGGCGCGACGTTCAGCGCCTTCGTGCAGGGCGTGTGGTCCGGCGAATTGCTGCAAAAGACGGCCGTGTCGATGTCGGTACTGCTGCGCGGTTATCTGCTGGGCGCGGCGCTGGCGTTCGTGCTGACATCGCTTGCGGTGTCCACACGTGTGGGGCGCGATTTACTGTCGATGCTGACGGCGATGTTCAACCCGTTGCCTTCCATCGCGTTGTTGCCGATTGCGTTGTTATGGTTCGGACTCGGCACGGGCAGCCTGTTGTTCGTGCTCGTGCACTCGGTGCTGTGGCCGCTGGCGCTCAACACGTATTCCGGCTTTCAATCGGTGCCCGCCACGCTGCGCATGACCGGACGCAACTATGGTCTCACGGGAATGCGCCATGTATTGCTGATTCTGGTGCCGGCCGCATTGCCGTCGATTCTCGCGGGCTTGCGTGTGGGCTGGGCATTTGCCTGGCGCACGCTGATCGCGGCAGAACTCGTGTTTGGCGCGAGTTCGGGCAACGGCGGACTTGGCTGGTACATCTTTCAGAACCGCAACGAGTTGTACACGGACCGCGTTTTCGCGGGGCTCGCCGCGGTGATCGTGATCGGACTGCTGGTCGAGCATTTGGTGTTCGATACGCTGGAGCGGGTTACGGTGCGGCGCTGGGGGGTGCAGCAGTAGTTGCGGGCGCTGCGGCCGCTGGGCATACGGCACGCACGCCGCCAGGTGCTTCGCGGCAAACCGATCCGGGCACCAGCGCAGCGGCGCAGTAAAGTACTGACGCAACCGCACCATCACCCGCGCGACCGTGCCGCACCCACCGACAACGGCCGGTCTTTCTCTTCGTCCTTCACTTCGTTGCGTCCTGCGAGTTCGGCCGTCGTTTCCGCGCCGAACAGAAACACCGCTGCGGAGAAGTAAAGCCACATCATCAACACGGCGAGCGAGCCCGCTGCACCGAACGAACTGGCTGTGCCCGCATGCGTGAGGTAAAGGCCGAACAGGTGCCGGCCGACCGAGAACAGAACTGCCGCCGTCATCCCGCCAATCGCGGCGTGCATGAAACCCACGTGCGCGTCCGACATCCATCTGAGAAGCGCGGTGAATGCGGCGCCCAGCACGATAAGTCCGATTACCGTTTGCAGGATCGCGGTGACGACGACCAATGGCGAATCGCCGAAAATCGCATGGCCCGCATACGTGATCGCGGTGTCGAGCACGAGGGACACGACAAGCAGAAAGCCGAGGCCAAGCACCATGCCGACGGACACCAGCCGGGTCCGCACGAGCCAGGTGATGCTGCCCTTGCTTTTGGCGTCTTTCGCAGCTTCGAGGACGACATCGAGCGCGGTGTTCAATGAAGTGAAAGTCGCGGATGCGCCGACGATCAGCAGCACGAGGGACACCACTGCGGCGATGCCCCCGCCGCTCGCCCGATGCGCGTGCTCGACGATGGTCTGCATCGCCTCGGCCGCGTCTTTGCCGAGAATGCCGCGCATCTGATCGAACAGACGTCCGCGTGCCGCATCTTCACCGAAGAACCAGCCGGCGACCGCGAGCACCATGAGGAGCGTGGGCGCCAGCGAGAAAGCCGAATAGAAGCCGACGCTGGCGGCCATCATCGGGCAGCGGTCCGACATGAAACGCTTGCCTGCGTTAACGCCGACGGTGAAAGCGTTACGCAACCATCCGTGGTTTTTCGACACCGCTGCGCGGGATGAGATCTTGTTCATATACGCCTCGCCATTGAACTTGATGACGCTCCGCGGCTCCGGTTAACCGGCGGCTAAGCCCGCCCGGCGGGCCGCAGCGCTGGATTGCACTGCGCATCCCTTGTGCCTGCCCGCCACGCGAGCCGCGGCTGTCAGCGTCTGTATCGATACCGGCAACCGCGGCTTGCCCCTCTCGATGCTGTCCGATGTCGACTAGCGCCTCATCGAAGCGCGCGCGGCCGCCGTAGTTTTTCTTTTCCGCCGCAGCAGATCTTCTCGTTTGTCCAATGGCCGCTCAAAGCCGATAGTTCAGTCACCGAGGGCGCACTGCAAAACCCGCTTCAGCAAGCGGCACCCGGCCAGGCAGCACGCCAGGCAGCGCGCTCTCATATCTGAATCTAAATACTTTGGAGCACAACATGAATACGTCGGAAAAAGTCGCAGTGGTGACGGGCGCATCGCAAGGCATCGGCGCCGAATTGGTTAAGGCTTTCCGTCAACGCGGTTATCGCGTGGTCGCTACGGCGCGCGGCATTACCCCGTTCGACGACCCGAACATCGCTACGGTCGCCGGCGACATCGCCGACCCGGCCACCGCGCGGCGCGTGATCGCAGAAGGTGTCGCCCGTTTCGGCCGCATCGATACGCTCGTCAACAACGCGGGCGTCTTCCTCGCGAAGCCTTTCACCAGCTATACGGCAGAAGACTACGCATTGGTGAAAGGCGTGAACCTCGACGGCTTTTTCAACATCACCCAACTCGCCATTGCCGAGATGGAAAAGCGCCAAAGCGGGCACATCGTCACCATTACGACGAGCCTCACGGATCATGCTGTTAGCGGCGTACCTTCGGTGCTTGCATCGTTGACGAAAGGCGGCCTGAACTCAGCGACGAAGTCGATCGCCATTGAATATGCAAAAGCGGGGATTCGTGCCAATGCGGTGTCGCCGGGCATCATCAAATCGCCGATGCATGCGGTCGAAACGCACGCAGCGCTTGGTGCGCTGCACCCGGTCGGCCACATGGGCGAAATGGACGACATCGTTCAGGCCGTGCTGTATCTCGACGCGGCGCCGTTCGTGACGGGCGAAATCCTGCACGTGGACGGCGGCCAGAGCGCCGGTCACTAAACCCATCGAAAATCACCGGGCGCCGATTGGCGGCGCCCGCTTTGCCATGGAGAACGACATGCCTATCGTCACGATTCAGGTTACGCGCGAGGGAACGAAGCCTGGCGCATCGTCGGTCACCGCCGACGAGAAAGCGCGCTTGATCAGCGGTGTCAGCCACGTGTTGCTCGACGTGCTGAACAAGCCGCTCGAAGCGACGTTCGTCGTGATCGAAGAAGTGGACATGGAAAACTGGGGTTGGGGCGGCTTGCCGGTTCAGGAATACCGCAAGCAGAAAGCGCTGAAAAGCGGCGAGAGCGGCAAGACCGATTGAGCCGCGCGGCTACCGCGCGCTGGCTTCCGCAAGAAGCCACTCCTTGAATGCGACCACCGCGGGCTCGTTGCCGTTGTCCTTTCGGTGGACCACGTAGTAGGCGAGTTCGCAAGTCTGCGCCTCCGGAAATGGCCGGACGAGACGGCCCTCCGCGATGTCGCGTTCCACCAGACAGGTTCTGCCGAGTGCGACGCCGTTGCCTGAGATTGCGGTGTGGATCGCTGCGGCCGAGTCGTTGATTTGCAGCCCGCGGTCGCAGTCGACGACGCCCGCATTACCCGTCTTCTGCACCCAGGAACGCCAGGTGGGGAAGGTGGGAGCCATGCGCATCGATATGTCGTGTATCAACGGGTGGTAATTCAGATCGGCGGGTGTCTTAAGCGGATGTTCACCCGCGAGTAGCGCGGGGCTGCACACCGGGAAGAACTCGTCGCGCATCAGGAACGTCGCGGTAAGCTCCGGCCACTGGCCGGTGCCGTAGCGAATGCCGGCATCCACTCTGTCGGCGGTGAAGTCGACGAGTTTGAGCGACAGGTCGATGCGCAGATCGTAGCGCGGATAGTTGCGCTGAAATCGTTCCACGCGATGCAAGAACCACTTGTCGGCGAGAGCGGGCGGCACAGTGACAGTCACCGTGATGCGCTCCTTGCTGGCCTTCAGACGCTCTACAGCCGTCGCGAGCAATTCAAAACCCGCCTGCAGTTCGGGCATGGCCGCGCGGGCCGCGTCGGTCAGCATGAGCCGCGACGCGCCCGACGTCGAGCGATGAAACAGCTCGATCCCCAACGTTTCCTCCAGCCCGCGAATCATCTGGCCGATCGCGGCGGGCGTCACGTGCAGTTCTTCCGCAGCGGCGACATAACTCAGATGCCGGCCGACCGCCTCGAAGGCGCGCAGTGCATTCAGATGATTGGGTGCTCGCATGGGCCGTCGCCAAGCCTGGTTGGTTAAGATTGACGCATGCTGGCAGGCGGACCTGGCGTCGTCAATACCGGAATGCGGCGGCGCCGCATGACGTCAACCCGGTTGCGCCAGCAACTCGCGAATCTTTGCCTCCGTCTGTGCATAATCGCCTTCGCCGAAGTGGCTGTAGACGACGTGACCTGTCTTGTCGAACAGATACAGCGCGGGCCAGTACTGGTTATTGAAGGCGTTCCACGTCGCGTACTGGTTGTCGAGCGCCACCGGATATTGAATGTCGAACTTCTTGAGTGCCGCGCTCACGTGCCCGGCGTCGCGTTCGAACGGGTATTCCGGAGTGTGAACGCCGATCACTTCCAGTCCCTGATTGCCGTATTGCTTGTACCAGCTCTTCACGTACGGCAGCGTGTTGACGCAGTTGATACATGAATACGTCCAGAAGTCGACCAGCACGACCTTGCCGCGCAGTTGCGGCAGTGTGAGCGGCGGGCTGTTGAGCCACTTGTCGATGCCGGTTATCTGGGGCGCGGCCGGCGGATTGCGTTCAGCGGCGGTAATCGCGCTGCCGCGCGTCGCAAGCAGACTGGCAAGCAGCGCAAGCGCGATAAATGAGCCGACAGTGGCGATCGTTTTGAGTCGGGCGTGCATGATCGAATGTCCTTTTAGAAGGCGCAGGTTGCGCGCAAGGGTTGATCGGTAGACATGACGTCATTGGGCGCCGCCGACGTATCTGGCATGTGTCGCTACCCGAGCTCGTGCGCAATGTTTTGTGTCAGCACTGCCGCCCGATACGCTGAGATACAAAGTCACGCCCGCCCCGCGAGGCCCAACGACTTTTGTGTCGCACTGTATCCAGGCAGCCGCCGATACATGAGCTTGCACTTCGCCGCGTGCGCCGACACAAGCCCGATACGTGCCGGTAGTTCAATGCATGTAAGCGTTCCGCCCTGGTCTGCTGACCTGGCCGACGAACTCATTGAACGAAAGGACATCGTTATGCTGCTCATACTTCTCGCCTTTGCCGGCGGCATGCTCACCATTCTCAGTCCGTGCATTCTCCCGGTCGTGCCCCTCGTGTTTGCGCGCGTCGATCAGTCATTCGTCCGGCACGGGTTGCCGCTGCTGGCCGGCATGGCGCTGACGTTCGCGGCCGTCGCGAGTCTCGCCGTGGCCGGCGGCACCTGGGTCGCACACGTCAACGAATACGGCCGGTGGATCGCGCTCGCTTTCTTTGGCGTATTCGGCGCTGCGCTGCTGTTTCCGTCGCTGGCCGAGCGACTCACGCATCCGCTCGTCAGTGCCGGCAATCGTCTCGACGGCGCGCTGCGCCGCGACGGCGGCGAACCGCGCGTGGTGTCGTCGGTGCTGCTTGGCGTCGCAACCGGGCTGCTGTGGGCTCCGTGCGCGGGCCCGATTCTCGGTCTCGTGATGACCGGCGTGATCCTGCATCGGCCAGGCGGTGCGAGTATCTTGCCGTTGCTCGCGTTCGCAGCGGGCGCGGCGACTTCGCTTGCCATCGTCCTCGCCATCGGCGGGCGGCTGCTCACCACGCTCAAGCGCTCGTACGGAGTGAGCGAGCGCGTGCGCCAGGTGCTCGGCGTGGCGGTGCTCGTTTCCGCTGGGGCAATTGCGCTCGGCGTGGATACGCGTGCGTTGGCCTATGTGCCTTCGCTGAATACCACCGGCATCGAAGGAAAACTGGTTCAGCGCTGGTCGCCTCGGGCGAGTGCGCAGCGCCCGGACCACGGCGCGTTGCTGAAGGTCAGCGCGAGCGCCGAGGGCAGCGAAGTATCTAATCCGATGCGCGTTTCCGCGCCGCTTGCGCTGCCCGTGGAAGGCGCAATGCCGTCGCTGTCGGGCGCGGTCGACTGGCTGAATTCGCCACCGCTGAAGACGGCCGATCTGCGTGGCAAAGTGGTGATCGTCAATTTCTGGACGTATTCGTGCATCAACTGTCTGCGTACGTTGCCGTATCTGAAGACGTGGTCGAGCCGTTATCGCGATCAGGGGCTCGTGGTCATCGGTGTGCACGCACCGGAATTCGCGTTCGAACACAACATTGCGAACGTGAAGCGAGCCGCGGCGGATCTGGGTGTCGATTATCCGATCGCGATCGATAACAAGCTCGCCGTGTGGCAGGCGTTCGACAATCAATATTGGCCGGCCTTTTATATCGTCGATGCGCACGGCGACATCCGCTATCACCATTTCGGAGAGGGCGGGTACGAGCAATCGGAAGAAGTCATCCGTCAATTGCTGGCGGACGCGGGCCATACGAAGCTGCCGGCGCCGGCGGGTGCGGCGAAGGCGACGGGAATCGAAGCTGCCGCCGACCCGCGGGATTTGCGCTCGGGCGAGACTTACGTCGGTTATCGGCAGGCGGAAGGTTTTGCGTCGCCGGAAACGCTCGCGCCGGACGTGCTTCGCACTTACACGTCGCCCGCACGACTGCCTTCCGGAAGCTGGAGCCTCGACGGAGAGTGGAATGTCGGCGGCGAGCGCGCGCAATTGGCCAAAAGCGGTGGAAAGATCGCCTACCGCTTCCACGCGCGCGACCTGCATCTTGTGCTGGGGCCGATGGCGGACGGTAAACCGGTGAGGTTCAAAGTCACGATCGACGGCAAACCGCCGGGCGCTTCGCATGGCGCGGACACGGACGCGAACGGCGTCGGCGTTGTCAATGAAGACCGGCTTTATCAGCTCGTGCGGCAAAGCGGGCCGGTTCAGGACCGAACGTTCGAGATCCAGTTTCTCGATTCTGGGGTGAGCGCATACGCATTTACATTCGGCTAGCACAACCGGAGTTCGCTTGCGGAGCCGGCCGGGACAGGCAAGTGCGGCACGCTGTCCCTGCCTGCGCGGCGCGGCGCACGAGAGCGACGCGACGACCTTCCTGCAAGCCCGCCGTGGAATGCGACTTGCTGCGCTGCGATAGTTTTTTATTGCAAATCGTGACACATGTCCCAGACAACGAGTAGCTGCCAGAGATGGAGCGCCCGCCAGGTGCGGGTATTGCACGAGGTGCCGCGCGTCCTCGTGGTCGACGACAACGCGGGCGCTGCGGAAGCGCTTGCTACCTATCTTTCGTACGAGGGTGTGGAAGCGCGTGCGGCAATTGGTTGTAACGAGGCGCTGCGCTGCGTGAAAGATTGGGTGCCCGACGTGGTGGTGCTCGACATCATGATGCCGGAGCGCGACGGCTATGAAACGGCCAGCGCGCTGCGCACCTATCTGCCCACACCGAGTCTTGGCATTGTCGCGTTTACCTCGCTCGACGAAGACCATGTGCGGGAGACCGGGCGTGGCCGTCACAATTTCGACGGCTACTGCCGGAAGGGCACCGCGCCGACCGCTTTGCTTGCGCTGATGCGAATTCTCTGGCGAGAGACAAATTAATTGTCTTTGGTGAAGGCGGCCGCGGCGGTTTCTGAGGACGCGCGACCGATAAAGATGAGAGCGCTGCCCATGCAGTTCATGCGGCCCGGTTGATGCGCGAGCCGCACTGCCTTCGTCAGCCTTTGACGTGGCTGCTCGAGAGCCAGCCGCCGCTCACGCCGATCTGCGCGATCTGCTTCGCCACCGCATCGGCCAGCCGCGTTGCGTCGGCGGACACGCCAGCGCGCTTCGTTTCGGAGACCGCGTGCAAACCGCCGCCCACGGCCGCCGACGTCACGATACCTCCCGCCGCCGCGCCCACGCCGGCCGTCTCGGCCATGCCCGGCGTCTTGCCGCTGTCCGCGCTTGCGTCGAAGGTTTGCACGAGCCGCGGCGCGCCGCCTGCGGGCTTATAGAAGATCTGCACCGAACTGCTCACCTCGCTCTTGCCGGCCCCGAGACCGATCAGTGTCCGACGGCGGCGGTTTCCCGCGTCGATCTTATCGAAGCTGCCTTGCACCATCAGCACATTCTGATCGGCGGGTGCGGGTATGTCGGAGCGGATCGCGCGCAGGCCCATCGACTGCAACTGGTGCACGATTTCGTTCGCGACCTGCTCGCGGACTTCGGTTGCGTCGTTGGATTGCTCTTGCGCCGCAGATGAACCGCCAATATGCGTCTTTAATTTCTGCAGCATGCCGCCGTCGAGCTTCACCTGGTCGGCTTGCGTATCGAACGTGTAGACGTAGATGTTGTCCGGATGCACGGTCGGCTGTACGGTCGCTGCGCTCGTATTGGTGACGCTGCCGCCCGCGCAGCCCGTCAGCAACGCGCTGACGCTGACAAGTGCGATGCAGGCAACACGGGCAGTGTTCTTCTTGATGAGCTTGATTGAATTGAGCATGGTTGTCTCGTTGTCGGCACGCGGTGCCGTAGTGTTCGAACCTGTCTTCCGATGACCGGCAACCGGGGGATCGTGATCATCGGCGACAGGTATCGCACGTAAAGCACTCTTGATCGCTTGCGTTCTGTTTCGTACGCACCGGCAGCGAAACGAAGTATGGGGGAGGCGCTTGCCCAACTCCATCGAACAATTATTTCGCGCAATGTCACGCGCCAGGCGGGCGTTTTTGCGTGGGAGCAATGCGCCGCGGACAGCTGAGAAGCGTCGCGCGGACATGGTCGGCGCAACGTGCAGAAGGGTTCAGTTCAACGCAAGCGTCACGATGCAGCAGAGCACGAACACAAGCAAAGCGGCGGCAACGGCCACATCGACTGGATAACGCATGCTTCACTCGCACGGGCGTTTAGACAGCCTTTATCGTAATCACCTGACGGAAGACGAAAAAGCGGCCAGTGAGCGGCAATGTGCGAGAACTAACGCTGCGCGACGAACGTCGGCGAGGGCCTGTTCGCGGCAGCGCTTCCAGTGGGAATCACGTTGCTGCGAGTGTTACTGCGGCTTCGTCTGCGGCGCGTTTTCGAATGGCATGCGCGGCGGCTTGCTGGCCGCGGCGAGGTCTTCCGACAGGCTCGTGCGCAACGTGGCGATCGCCTGGTCGGGATTGGCGGGCTTCAACTGTTCGCGGGCGAGCGAGTCGTACACGTAGTGCCGCAGCATCGGGTCCTGCGTCCTGTTGAGCACGTCGTGATACACGGCGACGATGTCGCCCGGGCGTCCGCTCAGCGCGTACAGTCGGCGCAACTGTTCGAGGTCGTTGATCACGGCGAAACCGGGGCCGATGGGAGGCATCGGACCCATAGCGTCATGCGGTTCTCGCGCGCCCTCAGTATGTGGCGTTCCGCCATGATGAAAGGTAGGCGGCGCCGGCAGGCTGTCTTCCGCATAGGCGGCCATTGCGGCCACGGTCAGCACGGCGGCCACCGCCGCGCCAAAAATCTGTTTTTTCATGAGGTCGCTCCTATCGACAGAGCGCCGGCGCGACAGTGCGCCGACTCATCCTAACGATAGACGAGACGCCGTTGTGCCGGGTTACACACTGGCTTCTCCACGCTTACGAAGTCTTGCGCCCATGCCTTTCGCCAGGCGAGCGATTCGCGTCGCGCGGCGTGCGGGAATGGCGCATGCGCTGGCGCAATAGCGTGGGATGGCGCATGATTGACGCAATGTGCCGTCCGACCCCACAACCGCGCAACGCTGTGGCGGGGCGCGGCGCACCGGATACCGCGGGCGCCTGCATCGCGTGAGTCTTGCGGCGAGGCGCCGGTGGCGATTGTTCAACCGTAAAGGAGGATTTCGCATGGACCGACCTGATACCGCCAATCCGTTTGGCGATTTCACCAAAATGCTGGAGCAGTTCAAGCTGCCCGGTTTCGACGTGCCCGCCATCATGGAAGCACGGCGCAAGGACGTCGAAGCACTGGTTCAGGCGAATCAGACAGCGTTCCAGGGCATGCAGTCGCTCGCGCAGAAACAGGCCGAGATGTTGCGCACGACGCTCACCGAGTTGCAGTCGTTAACGGGGCAGTTGGCGGCGAGCGGTTCAACACCTTCGGCGAAGACAGCCGAGCTGATCCAGCAAAGCTTGCACAAGTCGCTCGCGGATATGCAGCAGCTCGCACAGGCGGCGTATCAGACGCAAGCCGAGTCGTATGCGGTGATCGCCAAGCGCGTGGAAGAAAACGTGCAGGAATTGCGCTCGCTTCTGCAACAGCAACAGCAACAGCAACAGCCGAAGAAGTAACGCGCACGAGTGCTGAATCGCTTCTCTGCGGCAGGTGTTGCAGAGCGCCAATGCCGCGAATGGCCGTCGGATTCCGTCGAGCCGTTCGCGGCTTTTTCTTGTATTGAGACCGCCCCGAATGCGGCGCAATGTGCGTCAGCGCACGCTTCTACGTTGCCTGCTTCGACGCCGCTTCCTTCGCCGGACTTTTCGAGCTTTGCGAAGTCGACGATTTATTGCCCGCGTCCGCAATCACGCGATGCACGAAGCGCAGTTTGTCCACTACGGGCACGGCCAAAGTGAACGGATAACCGTCCGGCATGCCGAGGCTGCGGTTCAGGCTGTTCAATGCATAGGTGAGCGGATACCAGCGCTTCATCAGATTATCGAAGCTTGCGTCTTCAACCGGCGTGCGGTCGGTCAGCGTCGGTTCGCTGGGATCGTCAGGTAGCAGCGCGACGCCGTACGAGGTCGATGTGTCCAGCACGTCGACGATCAACATGTAGTGCGCCCACGTTTCCGCCCAGTCTTCCCACGGATGCATCGTCGCATACGCGCTGATGTACGACGCCTGCCAGTCGGCCGGCGCGCCGTCGCGATAGTATGCGTCGAGTGCTTCGCCGTAATCGGCGCGCTCGTCGCCAAAAAGCTTGCGGAACGGTTCGAGCCAACGCGGGTTGTTCTCCACCAGCTGACTGAAGTAGTAGTGGCCGATTTCGTGGCGGAAGTGGCCGAGCAGCGTGCGGTACGGCTCGCCCATTGCGGTGCGCACTTTTTCGCGGTGGGCGTCGTCGGCCTCGGCGATATTCAGCGTGATGAGTCCGTTGTCATGCCCGGTCATCACACGTGAACCGTCGCCGCCGTCCTCCAGAAATTCGAACGCGAGACCGTGCTCGGGATCTTCCTGGCGCGATTCGATATCGAGGCCAAATTCGGCCAGCGTGTACAGCAGCCTGCGTTTCGCCACTTCCAGCCGATACCAGTAAAGCCGGTTATCGGGCTCGCCGAGATTGGGAATGGTGTGTGTCAGCTGGCATGACTGGCATAACGTGTCCTCCGAATCGGCGGGGATCATCCAGTTACAGACGTTTTCAACGGAGTAGTTATGGCATTGCCGGTAAAGCGCGCCGTCCGCTTCCGGGTGCAGGCTGCGCCAGCGCCCTTCGCCCGCGTCTTCGAAAGCGCTGATCTCACGCAGTTCCGGCACATAGCCGAGTAGCGCCTCGCAGCGCTCGCACAGGACGTTCTCGAAGAACACGAGGTGCGAGCAGCGATTGCAGTGGAACGTTTTCATGGACGAAGCCTGAGCGGTGAGTGACGGTAAGGAGCGTGGACGTCGCGCAATGTTCATGCCGCATTTGCCAGACGTCACCGCTTTAACGCACAGTATGGGCATGATCGTGCATCGGCGCCGCCTCTATTTGGTGCACGGCGCTGCCAACAGCAGTACCGTGGCCGCATGCGGCTTTCAGACGAACGGCATAAAGCTTGCTTTTGGCGGGCTGCCAACCACAGACCAGGAGTCCGGTGTGTCCATACGCGTCGCGTTGAACCACGTCACACATTACCGTTACGACAGGCTGGTTGCGCTGTCGCCCCAGGTCGTGCGTCTGAAGCCCGCGCCGCATTGCCGGACTCCGATCCTTTCTTATTCGATGCGGGTCGAGCCGGCTCAGCACTTCATCAACTGGCAACAGGACGCGTTCGCCAACTATCAGGCGCGGCTCGTTTTCCCGGAAAAGACGCGTGAGTTCAAGGTGACTGTCGATCTGGTCGCCGAGATGGCCGTCTACAATCCGTTCGATTTCTTTCTCGAGCCGTCGGCCGAAAAATTTCCGTTCGACTATTCGCCTGACCTCGCTCTCGAACTCGCGCCGTATCGCGTGAAGCGCCCCATGACACCGCGCTTCGCTGAGTTCGTCGAAAGTATCGACCGCGCGCCGACCGCGACCGCGGACTTCCTGGTCGCGTTGAATCAGCGGCTGCAACGCGAAATCCGCTACCTGATCCGGATGGAGCCCGGCGTCCAGACGCCCGAGGAAACGCTCGTGAGCGCCGCCGGATCGTGCCGCGATTCGGGCTGGCTGCTAGTCGAGACGTTGCGCCAGTTGGGCCTTGCGGCGCGCTTCGTGTCGGGCTATCTGCTGCAGCTTGCGCCCGATATCAAATCGATCGACGGCCCGAGCGGCACTGAAGTCGACTTCACCGACCTGCACGCATGGTGCGAGGTCTATCTGCCAGGCGCCGGCTGGATCGGGCTCGACCCGACTTCGGGTCTGCTTGCGGGCGAAGGCCACATTCCGGTCGCCTGCACACCGGAACCCGGCAGCGCCGCGCCGATTTCGGGCGCGGTGGACGAATCCGAGGTCGAGTTCAGCCACACCATGTCGATCAGCCGCGTGCTCGAAACGCCGCGCGTGACAAAGCCCTATAGCGACGAAGTCTGGAGCGACGTCCTCGCCATGGGCGCGCACGTCGACCGTCGACTCGTGGACATGGACGTGCGCCTCACGATGGGCGGCGAGCCGACGTTCGTGTCGGTGCGCGACCGCGACGCCGCCGAATGGAACACGGATGCGCTCGGCCCGACCAAACGCGGCTACGCCGTCGCGTTGATGGACAAGCTGCGCTCACGCTACGGCGCGAACGGCTTCCTGCATATCGGCCAGGGCAAGTGGTATCCGGGCGAGCAGTTGCCGCGCTGGGCCATGTCGTTGTACTGGCGTGCCGACGGCGAGCCGTGCTGGCAGAACCCCGAGCTGTTCGCCGACGAACGCGAGCCCGGCACCTACACGGCCGCCGACGCGCAGCGCTTTCTCACGCACCTCGCCACGAAGCTGTCGCTGGACGAAGACTGCATCCTGCCCGGCTTCGAAGATGTCTGGTACTACCTGTGGCGCGAGCGGCGTCTGCCCGTCAATGTCGATCCACTCGATGCGCGACTCGACGACGAACTCGAGCGCGTGCGTTTGCGCCGCGTGTTCGACGCGGGTCTCGGCGGCGCGACCGGCTATGTGCTGCCGCTTGCGCGCGAGCGCGATGTGCCGCACGAGGCGCCGAAGTGGGTCAGCGGCCGCTGGTTCTTTCGCGACGAACGCATGTATCTGATTCCGGGCGATTCGCCGATGGGTTATCGCCTGCCGCTCGATTCGCTGCCGTGGGTGTCGAAGACCGACTATCCGTATCAGCACGCACACGATCCGTTCGCGCCGCCGGTGCCGTTGCGTTCGGCCGCGCAGTTGCGCATGCAGTACGACGGCGAGCGGCACGAAATGACGGGTGCTGACGCGCGGCGCGCTGCGGCGTTGTCGTCGTCGGCCGGCGATCTGTTGAGCGGCATGCCCGGCAGTGCCGTCCTCGCGTATGCGCCTCAGCGTGGCGATACCGGCGTGTCTGTTGCGCCCGCGCGCGGCGAGTCGTCGAAGGAAACGCTTCGCACTGCGATTTGCGTCGAGGCGCGCGATCCGAAGCGCGCGGCCGGTCCCAAAGCGGAAGCCGCTGGGCTCGGCAGCGGCCGCTCGCTCCTGCACGTGTTCATGCCGCCGCTCACCGAACTGGACGACTATCTCGATCTGCTGGCCGCCGTCGAAGCGACGGCTTCCGAATTGCGCATGCAGGTCGTGCTCGAAGGCTATCCGCCGCCGCGCGATGCTCGCCTGAAGATGTTGCAGGTCACGCCCGACCCCGGCGTGATCGAGGTGAACATTCATCCGGCAGCGGACTGGGATCAACTGGTCGATCACACCGAGTATCTTTATCAGTCGGCGGCGCAGAGCTATCTGAGCAGCGAGAAGTTCATGACCGACGGGCGCCACACCGGCACCGGCGGCGGCAATCACCTCGTGCTCGGCGGCGCGACGCCCGCCGACAGTCCGTTCCTGCGGCGTCCTGATCTGCTCGCGAGTCTGATCGCGTACTGGCATAACCATCCGTCGCTTTCGTACCTGTTTTCAGGGCTTTTTATTGGCCCGACGAGCCAGGCGCCGCGCATCGACGAAGCGCGCAACGATCAGGTCTATGAACTCGAAGTGGCGTTGCGCGAATTGCAGCGGCAGATCGATCTGCTCGGCGGACGCGACAGTGCGAATCTGCCCGCGTGGATGATCGACCGCTCGTTGCGCAACATTCTGATCGACGTAACGGGCAATACGCATCGCGCGGAATTTTGCATCGACAAGCTGTACTCGCCCGATGGACCCACGGGGCGCCTCGGCCTGCTCGAATTGCGCGGTTTCGAAATGCCGCCGCACGCGCGCATGAGCCTCGTGCAGCAGTTGCTGCTGCGCGCGCTCGTCGCCCGTTTCTGGCACACGCCGTACACGCAGCGGCTCACGCGCTGGGGCACGGAACTGCATGACCGGTTCCTGCTCGGCACCTTCGTGAAGATGGATTTCGACGACGTGCTGGACGAACTGAACCGCGCGGGTTTCGCGTTCGACAGCAGCTGGTTCGCACCGCACTTCGAGTTCCGCTTTCCGCTGGTCGGCGAGACCACGGTGAGCGGCGTATCGCTGACCATTCGCAATGCGCTCGAACCATGGCATGTGATGGGCGAGGAGGGCTCGCCGGGCGGCACCGTGCGTTATGTGGATTCGTCGGTGGAGCGTCTCGAGGTGCGTGCGCTGGGGCTTAACGAGAACCGCCATGTGCTGACGGTCAACGGCGTGCCCGTGCCGTTGCAGCCGACCGGCCGCGTCAGCGAATATGTGGCGGGCGTGCGGTTTCGCGCGTGGTCGCAGCCTTCGGCGTTGCATCCGACCATCGGCGTGGACGCGCCGCTCACGTTTGATCTGGTCGATACATGGAATGGCCGCTCGGTGGGCGGATGCCAGTATCATGTCGCACATCCGGGCGGGCGCAACTACGAGACGTTCCCCGTGAACGCCTACGAAGCCGAAAGCCGGCGGCGCGCACGGTTCTTCGCGTCGGGCCATACGCCGGGGCCGCTTGCAGTCGATGCGCCGCAACGCAGCCTCGAATTTCCGTTCACGCTCGATCTGCGCTACTGGTAAGACAGCTCACCTTCAATAACGACACGACCTTGGCTTTTCAATCGACTTTTCCCTTCGAAACGTCCGCGACCCGCGCGGACGCTTCGTCCCTGTTGCGGCTTTTACCCGCTCACGAGGGACACTGGGACGAGTTGCGCGACGCGTCCGGCGCGCTGCGCGCCCCGTGGCGGCAGTTCTTCGAGCGGCTCGGCGAAGACGGCATCGCGCGGCTCGAAGGTCACCGCGCTTCGGTTGCGCAGCAGATCCGCGACAACGACATCAGCTACAACGTGTACGCGGATAACGGCGAGCCGCGCGCGTGGGCGCTCGATCTGCTGCCGTTTCTGATCAGCGAAGCCGAGTGGGCGCATATCGAGCGAGGCGTCATACAGCGCGCGCATCTGCTCAATGCGATCGTCGCCGACATCTATGGGTCGCAAACCTTGCTCCAGCGCGGACAGTTGCCTCCCGCGCTGGTGTTCGGTCATCCCGGCTATCTGCGCCCCGTGAAGGGCTATGCGCCGCCTGGCGGGCAGTTCCTGCAAGTGGTCGCAGTGGACCTCGCGCGTGCGCCCAACGGCGAGTGGACGGTGATGGCGCATCGCACCGAAGCGCCCTCCGGTCTCGGCTATGCGCTGGAAAACCGGCTGATCGTTTCGGCGCTGTTTGCCGATCCGTTCCGTTCGATGCATGTAAGCCGCCTCGCGCCCACGTATTCGCAGTTGATGTCAACGCTGGTTCAGGCGGCGCAAGCGACCATGCGTCACGATTCGCCCCGCGCCGATGCTTCGCCTCATATTGCGTTGCTCACGCCGGGGCCCTTCAGCGAGACTTACTTCGAGCACGTGTTTCTCGCGCGCTACCTGGGCGTCACGCTGGTGGAAGGCAAGGACCTCACGGTGCGCGGCGACATGCTTTATCTGAAGACGCTCGCCGGTCTGGAACGCGTGCATGTCGTGCTGCGCCGTCTGGACGATGCGTTCTGCGATCCCGTGGAATTGCGGGCCGACTCGACCATCGGCGTGCCGGGCCTGCTGCAGGTCATGCGTGCCGGCAACGTGATCGTTTCGAACGTGCCGGGCTCCGGCTTTGTCGAGTCGCCCGCCTTGCACGGATTTTTGCCCGGCATAGCCGAAACGCTGTTCGACGAAGACCTCGTTTTACCGAGTGTCGCCACCTGGTGGTGCGGCGAACAGGCGGCGCGTGAGCACGCGTTCGCGCATCTCGAAGAAGCCTTCATCGTGCCCACGTGGCCGGTTGCGGCCCGCGATGCGCCGCCGGGCGTCGAGCAGGGCAGACAGCGGCTGTCGGCGTGGCGTGAGCGTATCGAGGCGACGCCCGGCAACTTTACGATCCAGCAGGCGCAGCGTCTTTCCTGCACGCCGCGTTACGAGGACGGCACGATTGGCGGGCGTCCTTCCGTGTTGCGCGCGTATGCGATCGCCGATGCAAACGGCGGCTGGCACGTCATGCCTGGCGGCTTCACACGCATGGGCGCCGAGCGGCAGGCCACGGTATCCATGCAGTACGGCGGCAGCAGCGTCGACACGTGGGTGCTGTCCAGCCAGCCCACGTCGACCTTCACGCTGCTGCCTTCGCCGATGCAGCCTGCGGACCTCGCGCGCAAGCATCGCACCGTGTCGAGCCGCGCTGCGGAGAACCTCTTCTGGGCCGGACGTTACGGTGAACGCGCGGAAAACAACGTGCGTTTGCTGCGCTTCATTCTGGGCTCGCTCGAAGGCAGCGATGCCGACACGATGCTCCCGACGCTCGTCGAACTTGCGCTGCACTGCGGACTTCTGCAGGCAGGCGACATCTCCGTGCCGCATACGCCGCAAGCATTCGAACGCGCGCTGGTCGCCAATCTGAGCGAGAGCACGGGCGCCGCGAGCATCGGCCAGAACCTGAACTGTCAGGCTCGCTCGAATGGCGAAGTGCGCGGGCGGTTGTCGAACGATCATTGGCGTATCATTCTCGCCGCGCGCAACGACTTCCGCGACGCGTTGCAGACGCTGATGCCGGCTGCCGGTATCAGCGACGCTTCTCCACCGGCAGCGCTGAACGGCCGTGCTACGAATGGCAGCAGCCGTTACGACCGCGTCACGCTGATGAACGCGCTCGAACGGCTGTCGGTGCAATTGTCGGCGATCAGCGGCGCACAGGGCGACCGTATGACACGCGACGAGGCGTGGCGGCTTTTGTTCGTCGGGCGGCATATCGAACGCGTGTCGGCCATGAGCACGTTTGTGCGCGTAGCCGCCGACAAAGGCCAACTGGCAACGCCGGCCGGTTTCGATCTGCTGCTGCAATTGTTCGACAGCACGCTCACCTACCGCTCGCTTTATCCGGGACGCTTCGAAGTGCCGGCTCTGCTCGATCTGCTTGTAATCGAGCCGACCAATCCGCGCGGAATTTATGGTGTGTACGAGCGGTTGCGCAAGAAGCTCGACGAAATCGCGGTGGCTGCGGGTAGCACGCGGCATCGTCCGTTTGCGGAATTGATGCCGCCTGCCGCGTCGTTGCCCACGCTTGCGTCGCTGTGCGAGGTTGACGGGGAAGGCGGATATTGCAGTCTGACTGCGGTATGCGATCAGATCGGCGGGTTCGTCGGCGCGGCGGCGCATGAAATCAGTGCACGCTATTTCAGCCACGCCAGCACGGTCGCTTCGCAGGTATGGTCATGAAAAACGCGCCCGTCGTGCTGTCGGTTTCGCACCGCACCACGTACCACTACTCAACCTATGTCGAGACCGCGCAGCATCTTGCGACTATCCGGCCCATTGTCTGCGCCTGGCAGCGCGTCGTGTCGCACGACGAACGCATCGAACCGCGGCCTTCGTATCTGAATAGCCGTATCGATGCGTTTGGCAACGACGTTCTCTATTTCGCGCTCGACACGCCGCATGAGCGGCTGCAACTCGTCAGCGAAACGACCGTGGCGCTCACGCCGCGCTGGGCGGATCTCGATCCTCAGGCCACACCGGCGTGGGAAGAAGTGGCCGACGCGCTCGAATTTCGCGTGGGCGGAGAGTTTCGGGCCGAGGCGGAGTTCTGTTTCGCGTCGCCCAATATCGTGCCGCGGCCGTCGCTGCGCGATTATGCGTTGCCGAGCTTTGCGCCCGGCACGCCGGTTGCCGCTGGTGCGATCGATCTGATGCACCGCATTCACGAGGACTTCGCGTACAAGCCTTCGGCGACCATGTTCGATACGCCGGCCGAGCGTGCGTTCGAATTGAAGAGCGGCGTGTGCCAGGACTTCGCGCAGGTGATGATCGGCTGCTTGCGCTCGCTTGGTTTGCCCGCGCGCTACGTGAGCGGCTATCTGCGAAATGATCCGCCAGCGGGGCAGCCGCGGCTGATCGGCGCCGATGCGTCGCATGCCTGGGTGTCGGTGCATTGTCCCGGCAGTGGCTGGATCGACCTTGACCCAACCAACGACGTGCTCGCCGATACCGACCACGTCACGCTCGCTATTGGTCGCGATTACAGCGACGTATCGTTATTGCGCGGCATGATCCTCGGTGGGGGCGCGCATCGCGTCGAAGTTGGCGTGACGGTTCTTGCGCTTTAAAACCGGCTTCTGCTGCGTAAAAGTACTTGACGAAGTGCATATGCACACCTAGACTGCGAAGCATGAACCGTCCTCTCTCCTACGACGAATGCAATTGCTTTGCGCTGCGCCAGGCGGCGCGGCACATCACGCAGCTGTACGAGCGCCATCTCAGCACGGTGGGGGTCACGGCAGCGCAATTCACCATTCTCGCGAAACTCGCGCGCACGCCGAACCTGCCGATCCTGGATCTGGCAGACGCAATGGTGATGGAGCGCACCACGCTCGTGCGCGCCATGAAACCGCTGCAACGAGACGGGCTGGTGGTTGCTGAATCGGCTGAACACGACGGCAGAACGTATCTGTTCAGCCTGACGGAGAAAGGCGAGAAGACTTTCGATCAGGCGGCTATCGCATGGCGTGCCGCGCAAAGCGAGTTCGAAGAGAAGTTCGGACGCCATCGCGCCAAGGCATTACGCGCCGAGTTGTTCACAATTACCGGCTAAGGCCGGCGCATGGCTCGCAAATAGTTGTCGTTTGCGAGTTTTTTTATATCTACATGTGTGCGTATGCACTCATTGGAGTTGGAGCGATGGAAGAGCCATTCGACGACGATTGTTTCGCGATCCGCCAGGCGGCGCGTTATGTCTCGCAGATCTACGACCGCCATCTGGCAAGCGTGGGCTTGACGATCACACAGTTCTCCTTGCTTGGCCGCCTCAAACGCACTGGCCCAATGACGATGAAGCAACTGGCTGAAGCCATGCGCATGCAGCGCACCACGCTGGTCCGCACGATCCAGCCGCTGCGCCGCAGCGGGCTGCTGTTGAGCGAGGCACACGGCCCGGACGCACGAGCGCTGTCGGTCACGCTCACACCAGAAGGTGAGACGCTGCTCGAGGCGGGGCGTAAGCACTGGCACGCCGCGCAGGCTGAATTCGAGCACAGCTTTGGCGGGCAACGTGCGCAAGCGTTGCGCGGCGAATTGTTCGCGATCACCGGCCACTTGTGAATTGAGCACAGAGCCATGACCGGCCGGTAGCAATCAACGCAATGAACGGGCGCCATCAATCGGCGCTATTTTTTCAACTTCACCAGTGCATACGCACACATATAACCATCATGTCCACTACACCTTCGACTGTTGCGCCAGCGGGCGCCGCGCAGGCCGGCAAACCGGCCAGGCGCGTTCCGTGGATGCTGCTCGCGATCATCACGGTGCTTGCCGTGCTGGCGCTCGCCGCGTCGTACTGGTTCTTCGTGGGACGCTTCGTCGAAACGACGGACGATGCCTACGTGGGCGGCGACGTCACGGTCATGGCGCCGAAGGTGAATGGCTTCGTGGCTGACGTGCTGGTGAAGGACAACCAGTTCGTGCATGCGGGGCAAGTGCTCGTGAAGCTGGACTCGCGGGACTACGACGCACGCCTCGCGCAAGCCACGGCAGAGGTCCGCAGCGCCCAGGCCGCCGTGACCGAGCTGCAGGCGAAGAAATCCTTGCAGCTTGCCACGATCGACGAACAGAAGGCGGAAGTTCGCGCCAACGGTGCAGAACTGACGCGCAGCGCAGCGGATCAGGCTCGCTATCGCGAGCTCGTGAAAGACGACGCGGTATCGAATCAGGTGGCGGAGCGTGCTAATGCGGATCTCACCAAGGCGCATGCCGCGGTGGATCGCAGCGGCGCGTCGTTGATCGCGGCGCAGCGGCAGATAGCCGTGCTCGACGCGCAGATCGGCGACGCACTGGCCCGCATTGCCACCGCGGAAGCGGCGCAGCGCGTGGCGGCGTTGAACGTCGAGTACACCACCATTCGTTCCCCGATCGACGGCTATGTGGGCAACCGCACCGCGCGCGTCGGACTGCTCGCAAACACCGGCGTTTCGCTGCTGACGGTGGTGCCCGCGAGCGGATTGTGGATCGACGCGAACTTCAAGGAAGACCAGTTGAAGAAGATGAGCGTCGGCGACACGGTCGATGTCGATCTGGATGCTTCCAGCACACGCATTCGCGGCGTGGTGGAGAGCCTCGCTCCGGCAACCGGCGCAACCTTCAGTGTGCTGCCCGCCGAGAATGCGACTGGCAACTTCACGAAGATCGTGCAGCGCGTGCCGGTGAGAGTGCGCCTGGCCGTGCCGCAGAACATGCAAGGCGTGTTGCGTCCCGGTCTCTCGGCGACGGTAAAGGTTCACCTCGACCACGTGGACCACCTCGATCACGCCGGTGCTCAGAGCGCACCGGCTCGCGGATAAACCATCATGACCGACGCTTTCGCGAATCCCGCCGACCAGCCGACGCGCACGAAGGTTTTTGCGTTCGCGCTGATGTGCCTCGGCTTTTTCATGGCGACGCTTGATATCCAGATCGTCGCGTCGTCGCTCAAGGATATCGGCGGCGGCTTGTCCGCTAGTCAGGACGAACTGTCGTGGGTGCAGACGTCGTATCTGATCGCTGAAATTCTCGTGATTCCGATGTCCGGCTGGCTTACGCGCGTGTTTTCCACGCGCTGGCTGTTCGCGTTCTCGGCACTTGGCTTCACCGTCACGAGCATGTTGTGCGGACTCGCATGGGACATCAATTCGATGATCCTGTTTCGCGGCCTGCAAGGTGCGCTCGGTGCAGCGATGATTCCGACCGTATTTACGACGGCATTCGTGTTGTTTCCGGGCAAGCAACGCCTGATCGCGTCGACCACGATCGGCGCGCTTGCGTCGCTCGCTCCGACCGTGGGGCCTGTAATCGGCGGATGGATAACGTCGCAATGGTCGTGGCATTGGCTGTTCTATTTGAACCTGGCGCCGGGTCTTGTCGTCGCGTTGACGGTGCCGAAGTACGTGCATGTCGACAAAGCCGATTTGTCGCTGTTGAAAAAAGGCGACTACCTTGGCATAGCGCTCATGTCCGGCTTTCTCGGCTGCCTCGAATATGTGCTCGAAGAAGGGCCGCGCAAGAACTGGTTCGGCGACGACGTAATCGTTCTGTGTACATGGATATCGGCTATTTGCGGATTTCTTTTCCTGGTGCATGCGTTTACCGCAAAGGAACCGATTGTCGATTTGCGTGCGTTGGCGGTTCGCAATTTCGGCATCGGCAGTTTGCTGTCGTTTATCACGGGCATTGGGATCTTCTGCACTGTTTTCCTGACGCCGGTGTTCCTGTCTCGCGTTCGCGGTTTCGACTCGCTGCAGATCGGCCTTGCGTTGTTGTCGGTAGGCTGTTTCCAGTTGCTGGCACTGGTTGCGTACTCGACGCTCGCGCGCTTTGTCGATATGCGCCTCCTGATGGTGTTTGGTCTCGTGTTGTTCGGCCTTGGTTGTTATCTGTATGTGCCGCTCACTCATGAATGGGGCTGGCAGGAGTTGCTGATTCCGCAGGCGCTGCGGGGCATCGGTCAACAGTTCTGCATTCCCCCAATCGTCACGATGGCGCTCGGCTCACTACCGCCGTCTCGACTTCGGTCCGCGAGCGGCCTCTTCAATCTGATGCGTAATCTGGGTGGCGCAATCGGCATTGCAGTGAGCAGCACGATGCTGAACGACCGGCTCAATTTGCACTACGAGCGGCTCGACGAACACTTGACGGCGGGTCGTCCGGTAGTCGAATCGATCTTGCAACAGCAAGCCGCGCATTTCGCGGCACTCGGTGGAAACGCGTTGAATGCAGCCAATGCAGGACTCGGCGCATTGCATGCGGTTCTAATGCGAGAAGCCTTGGTGCTCACTTTCTCCGACACTTTTCTCGCCGTGTCGCTGTGTTTTGTCGTGGGCTTGCTGAGCGTGTTTTTCTCGCGCCCATTCGGAAATGCCGCGCCCCCGCCCGATGCTCATTGAGGACCTGATGATGAAAACGACCGCTCTCAAAGTACTGACAAGCGCTCTAACGTTGGCGCTTGCCGCGTGCGCCGTACAGCCGGCGACGCACGCGGATCTGCCGCAGACGGTGAGCGCGCTCGCGCCGCAAGCGTGGAGCGTCGACGCGCCGCAAGACAGCGTGAGTGCCAACGTGTGGTGGGACCAGTTTGGCGACCCTGTCATGCATCGGCTGGTCGAGTCGGTATTGAGCGGCAATCTCGATGTGCAGGCGGCAGTGGAGCGCGTCAGGCAGGCGCAGGACCTGGTCACGCAGAATCGCGCTGCCTTGCTCCCTGAGTTGAATGCCGGCGCCAACGCCTCGTATTCACGTCAAAACACGCCGCCGCCGCTCGGATACGTGCGCCAGGCGGGTGCCGGCCTCTCGGCCAGCTGGGCGCCCGATGTATTCGGCGGCGAGCGTCTGGCCGTTCTGGCGGCGCAAGCACAAGTGTCGGGCCGGCAGTCGGCGTTGAACGAGGTACGGCTTGCGCTCGCCGCCAATGCGGCAGCAGCCTATATCGATCTGCGTTGGGCTCAGGCGCAGTTGCAGATTCTCAACGAGAACGAGCAGATACGCGCTCGCGCGCTGAAGCTCACGCAGCAGCGTCTGCATTACGGCCTGTCGTCACAACTCGACGTTGCGCGCGCGCAGAACCAGTTGCAGGACTTGCAGGCGCAGATTCCACGCATGCAGACGGCCGTGCAGCATCAACTGAGTCTGATCGCGGTTTACTCGGGACGCACACCGGAGAGCGTGGATAGCCTGTTGCTCGCCGATGCGCGCGACATTCCCGTGCCTGCACAACGAGTGCCGCAAGTGCTGCCATCAGAAGCATTGTTGCAGCGGCCCGACGTGCGCACCGCGTATGCCACCGTCGAGCGGCGCGCCGCAGAAGTGGGCGTTTCGAAAGCCGAGCGCTACCCCAAGTTCAGGCTGAATCTCGCCGATGGTTTGCTGGCCTCTTCGTACCTTGGACTGCCCACGCTGACCGATAACCTGTTTAGCGCCGCATTGAGCGCGACGAGCCCGATTTTCAACGCCGGCCGAATCACCGCCAATATCGATGCGAGCGAAAGCCGCATGCGTGAATCGCAACTTGGCCTGCAACAGACGATGCTGCAAGCGCTAAAAGAGATCGAAGACACGCGCAGCGAACTGGTGAATGGCGCTGTACAAGTCGAGCGCCTCGGCGGCGCGCTGGATGCGTCGAATCAGGCGTTGCGTTTGTCGAGTGACCTTTACAAAGGCGGTGCGTCCAGTTTCCTCGATGTCCTCGCTGCGCAGGAGGCGTACTTGCGCGACGCCGAATCGCTGAACCAGGCAAGGCGCGAGCATGCGCTTGCCGCCGTTGCCTTATATCGTTCGCTGGGCGGCGGCTGGGACGTTCCTGAAACGGTGACGGCAGTGTCGTCGAATAATTGACCTGCTATGTGACCGGTGCGCTGGGGGTTGAGGTTGTGCGGGCATGCAGAATGCGTGGCGAAAGTGCAGGCGGGAAGGCGGTGGGCTTACGCCTTGGTAACGATACAATCCGATGACACGACGAAGCCGACGAGGTCATGATGGCACGGCCGTTCTTCACAATTGGGCACTCCACGCGCACGCTGTCCGAACTGATTGATTTGCTCAATACTTCGGAAGTCGAAACATTAGTCGACGTGCGCAGCATTCCACGTTCTCGTACCAACCCGCAGTTCAACCGCGATACGCTGCCGGAGTCGCTGGCGCCGGCACATATCAAGTACCAGCATCTGGCGGAACTCGGAGGGCGTCGTGGCCGCCTCAAAGTTAAGGGTCCGTCTCCGAACGGGTACTGGACGCACCCCGCGTTTCGAAACTATGCCGATTACGCGATGACGGACCCTTTTCAAAAGGGCCTGGCAGAACTTCGCGAACTCGGACATCGCAGGCGCTGCGCGATCATGTGCTCGGAAGCAGTGTGGTGGCGTTGTCACCGGCGCATCATTACGGACTATCTGCTGATGCATGGTGAAACCGTAATGCACATCATGGATGCGCATCACGTGAACCCGGCGACCATCACGCCGGGTGCGAGCGCGCAGCCCGATGGTTTGCTCGTCTATCCGGCGCAGTCCGCTTCGCATTGAAGCCAACTGATTTCAATTAGCCCGCTTTGCCGATGGGCGCAAATCTCCGTTTGCCGCGCGCCGGCGTCAGACGACGGAACCGCTCTTTCTTGTGCTCTTCTTCAAAGTGACTGAGCGATGGCTTGACGAGATCGCTGCGCGAGACGATGCCGACAAGACGCATCGACTTTGCATCGGCTACAACGGGCAATCGTTCGAGGTCGTGCACTGCCAGTCTCGTCGCTACGAGACGACAGGTTTCCGAGGGCAACGCGAACGCCAGTGAACGCTGAGCGAAGACGTCCGCGACGCTCATGGCGGGCCGCAGGTTCGGGTCCTCGTCGCGAAACTGTTCGAGTAGCGCGCGATCGGCCACGCCGATTACCACGGCGCCACGCACCACCGGGTACGCACGACGCGTCTGCTTTGCACCGAAGAATCTGTCGAGCGCCGCGCCGACCGTCATGTCGGCTTCGATCGACTCGACGGAGGTTGTCATCACCTCGTCCACATGATGGCGCTCAAGAGGGTCCACGCCGTATTCGCGGTAGATGTGATAGCCGCGCCGCGCGATTTTTTCCGTCATGATCGAGCGGCGCATGGTGACCGTGGCAAAGCCGTGAGCAACTAGCGTAGCAGTGAGCAAGGGCAATAGCGCGTTGCTGTCGTGCGTGACGCCGAACGCGAAGACGATGGCGGTCAACGGCGCACCGAGTGTCGCACCGAGCGTTGCGGCCATACAGACGAGCGGCCATAGTGCAGGTTGATTGCCGGGCAGCCAGTGTGAGAGAACGGTGCCGAGTCCCGCGCCGAGCATCAGCAGCGGGGCGAGCACGCCACCGGATGTACCCGATCCGAGCGCGACGACCCACATGATGGCTTTCACCGCGAGCAACACGATGGCGATCTGCAATGCAATGTGTTGATGCAGAAGGTCGCCGATCACGTCATAACCTACGCCAAGTGCTCGCGGCTCCAGCCACCCGCCGATACCCACCACGACGCCACCGAGTGCGGGCCACCACATCCAGTGGATTGGCAGCTTGCCGAACAGGTCTTCGGTTTTGTAAAGCGCGGCGGAAAGTCCCGACGCGAGCGCGCCGGACAAAAGCCCTGCAATCAGGCAAGAAAATAGCGACCACCCATCTGGCGCGGCTGTTTCGAGCGGAAACAACGGACCTGTGCCGAAGAACGCCGCGCGAGCGAAACCGGCCACCGCGCAGGCCACGGCCACGGGCAGAAAACTGCGGGGCCGCCATTCGAAGAGCAGTAATTCGACGGCTAGCAGCACCGCCGCCACGGGCGTGCCGAACACGGCGGTCATGCCTGCTGCTGCGCCTGCCACGAGCAGCGTCTTGCGTTCCGCGGAAGTGACTTTGAAGCATTGCGCAATCAGCGAGCCGAGCGCGCCGCCCGTCATGATGATGGGGCCCTCAGCGCCGAACGGGCCGCCGCTGCCGATCACGATGCCCGACGACAACGGCTTGAGCACGGCCACCTTGGGTGACATCCGGCTTTTGCCGAACAGGATCGCCTCGATCGCCTCGGGAATGCCATGCCCGCGAATCTTTTCCGAGCCGAACCGCGCCATCAGTCCGACGATCAGTCCGCCGATTATCGGCACGCCAATGACCCACATACCGAGGTTGTTATGGGCGGGCGAACGTTCGACGAACGACAATGTGCCGAAGAAAAACAGGTTCGTGAACAGATGAATCAGGTTCAGCAACACGAAGGCTGCGAGCGTGCTGACTCCGCCGATGCAAGCGGCGAGCGCGAAAATGCCCGGCAGTCGCGCGTTGGCGGAGAAGTCCCGCTTGTGGGAGTCGGTGTTCATGATTAGTCGAGGTCGATCTGAGGAACCTGGAAGGCGCCCTTGAGCGATCTGAGCTCGGCGCGATGAAGCTCGGCAAGTCTCGCAAGCACTCTTTCGCCTGCTTTTTCAATGTGTACTTCAACCTGGCGGCGGTCGGTCTCGCTAGTTTGACGGCGCACCAGACTGAGTGCTTCGCAGCGCGACACCAGCGCGACGACGCCATGATGCTGAGCCTGAAGCCGCTCCGCGAGTTCGCCGACAGTTGCCCAGTCGCGCTCCGGATATCCCTTGATATGCAGCAGCAACAGATACTGCAGCGGCGTAATGCCTTCGCTTTGCGCGGCCTGTTCCGAGAACCGTTCGAAGCGCCGCATCTGATAGCGAAACTCCGACAGTTGCTCGAAGTCGGCTTTACGCAATCCTGAAGACCGTTCTTTCATTGCTCACCGCCAGTGTAGATAAGCAAAAATTATATCACGAAATGATGTAATTCTGAGCGCGTGACTCTCGCGTCAAACGTTGTCCGTTTCTCGTTTCCCGCTGCGACGTGGCGTGCAACCGCGCGCAGTGCAATGCGTACGATCACGCGGCCTGCTGCGCCTTGACCACGGTCTGCCGATAGAGCCCGGAGATGAGATCCACTTGAGTAATCATGCCGACCACGTGTCCAGCGGTATCCAGCACAGGAATATGGTGGTGACCGTAGTTGGCAAACATCGGCACGAGGTCGGTAATCGGCGCATTGGTCTTGACGGTGCAGACGTCGGTGGTCATCACGCTGCCGACGGTTGGCGCACGCAGTGCATCGCCGCGCAGCCAGCCGTCTATATAGGCAATGAACGGCACGAACTGGCCAAAAATTCTTTTATCGACGAGATCTGCACGCGTGACGATGCCGATCAGACCGTGGTCCGCGTCGATCACCGGAAGCGCTTTCACCTTGTTGCGTTTCAACAGTGCCCATGCAGCGACCGCGCGGGTGCCCGCCGACACCGACACCACATGACGCGACATGATGTTCTCGCAGGTCAGTTCGTTGAAACTGCGTGAGAAGGCCTGAAGCTGAGTCTCGCGCAGCAGCGATTCCAGGTCGTCCGGGTCGATGTCGAGCATTTCGCTGCGGCGCTTGAGTACGGCTTCCAGGTCGGCGCGTGTGAAGCCGGCGCGCGAGTCGGCGTCTGCGGTACTGCCCGCCGCGCCGCGCGACGCGCGTGCCGAATGAGGATAACGGTGGCCGGTGGCGGCGTGATAGGCGATCGCAGCGGCGAGCAGCGCGACCGACTGTATTGCGATCGGTTCGAGCACGAACCGGTAACCGAGCGCATGAATGGCCGGGCCCCCGAGCACGGCGGTCAACGCGACGGCACCCGACGGCGGGTGCACGCAGCGAAGCGCGAACATACCGCCAATGGCAAGCGCGACGGCCAGCGCGGCCGCCAGTGTGGGATCGCCGATCACATTCGCGCACGTCACGCCGATCGTCGCAGAAACGAGATTACCGCCGATGATCGACCACGGCTGCGCAAGCGGACTCGCGGGCACAGCAAACAGTAGTACGGCGGAGGCGCCCATCGGCGCAACCAGCAGAGGAATGTTCGCGCCCGGTCCCAACAGCAGATACATCGAGCCGCCGGTGAACGCGATACCGAGCAGCGCACCCAGACATGAGCGCGCGCGCTCCTGCCATTTGACGGTGACCGGAACGGGAACAAAGCTGGACAGCCAGCGCAGGACGAAGGAGCGGGACAAGATGCGAACGAGGAGTTAGTCGATTGTACTGGGCTGCGAAGATACCCGCGAAAGCTGCGCCAACGCGAATACCGTGTGGTCATAATTATATGCCAATATGATATAAAACGCCGGCGGCGCTTAGCGGTGACCTTGGCGGCGAAGGGCATTTAGCAACAGGGCACTTTGCGATTGGCGATCAGCTTGATCGGATTCCGCACTTCGTCAAAGAACTGAATGCGGATCTGATTTCCGGCGACAGAAACCAGCGGCTCAACGAATTTCGTGACCACCGTTCGCGCGTTCGACCTCGTTGACCCGATCGATAGCAGGGTCGCGCGCATACATGTATGTCCGATTGAACGGATAGTCGCTGTGAGCCCATGGCATGCGGCCCGCGTGACCATCATCGGCTTTTGCTGACTCTGCGGGGCGCGACGCGAGGATCTGGAACAGCGACGTCCATCCGCGCTCGAATCCCATTGCCGATCCGGCCAGATACAGCCGGTACGCGCGGATAATTTTCTCCGCGTCCTTGCCGAGTACTTCGCGTGCTTGATCGAGATGTGCTTCCAGTGCATCCGCCCAATGCCATAGCGTTTTTGCGTAATGCGGACGCAGGCATTCTGCGTCTACCGGCTCGAGATTGCCGCGCGTCATCGCATTCATCATTACGCTTACGTGTACCAGTTGGCCGCCCGGAAAAATGTATCTGTCGATGAAGTCGCCCATACCGCCGCCGACTTCCGCGTTGTCGGCGCCGCCTGCGGTAATGCTGTGATTCATCATGAGACCGCCCGGTCTGAGCAGACGTCGCATCTTCGCAAAGTACGCCGGCAGGTTCAGGCGGCCGACGTGCTCGCACATGCCGACCGACGCGACCTTGTCGAACGGCGCGGATTCATCGACGTCCCGGTAGTCCTGCAGCAGCATCGTCACGCGGCCCTGAAGTCCCTTTTGCTCGATCAGCCGGTTGACGTACGCATGCTGGTTCCTGGAAAGCGTAATGCCGGTTGCAGCAACGCCGTAGTGTTCGGCGGCCCACAGCAACAGCGCACCCCAACCCGCGCCGACGTCGAGAAAGCGCTCGCCGGAGCGCAACATGAGTTTCCTGCAGATGTGGTCGAGCTTGGCCTGCTGCGCGTCGGCGAGAGACATATCCGGCGAAGAAAAGTAGGCGCATGAGTACACGCGTAGCGGGTCGAGCCACAGCGCGTAAAAATCGTCGGAGACGTCGTAATGATGCTGGATCTGAGCGGCGTCTTTGGCACGGCTATGGTGCGTGCGCTCCCAGATCGCGCGGCGCGCACGGTTCACGTGGTCCAGCAGCCATCCATGTGTTTCGTGTGTGGGATCGCTGCGCAGCAAGGCCGGCGCCGCAGCCATGAGGTCGTGCATGCTGCCGTCTATTTCCAGCCGGCCTTCCACGTAGTCTTCCGCGAGCCGGCCGATCGCTCCCTGAGTCAGATGCAGTAGCGCCCTCGTGTCGCGTATCTCGAACGACAGACGCGGCTCGCGCGCGCCGATGCGCTGACCGTCGGGCAGGGCCACAGAGCAGGGCAGCGGCATGCCGGCGATCTGCTGTTCCCCTGGCGAACGCAAGAGGCTCCAGAGCGTCATGGCGTTGGCTCCTTGCAACAACCTGATGGTTCTTCCGAAGCATCATTCGTGCCGCAAGAAAGGACCGTCGGCGGGTTCTGGCGTTGCCGTGCCAATGAACCGGTCTTTACAGTTAGCTATCCGGATCGTTTGCAGACTCGGCATACCGACTTGCGCCGAGGGTTTTCCATGAGAGTCGAATGCCCGCGAATTGACATTGCAGCGAGGCTCACCGCGCAAGTTCCGTCTGCTTCTACTAATTGCCAAGCTTTCAGCGCAGTGACAGGATGCTTACATGATGGTGCCGACGGGAGCGCCATAGAACCATACGTCCATAACATCATGCAGCGCAGGAGCTTTGTACTCGCGGCATTGAGCACGGCCGGCATGCTTGGCCGGCCGCATGCCGGGTCGTCCGCTGACTTCGAGATCGTTCATCCGCGAATCCGCACCGGAGGTGAGGTTCATGCGGCATTTGCACTTGCAGTGCTGGACCTCGCGATGAGATCGGCAAAAGTCACCTATACGATTCGTCAGGCCGACGTGGCCATGGAGCGCGGCCGCGCGCTGGCAGAACTCGCCGACGGCGACTCCATTAATCTTCTATGGACCAGCATGGATAGCCGCGCGGAAACCGGGCTGAACGTGGTCCACATTCCGGTGAATCGCGGCTTGATCGGCTATCGCGTGTTTGTGATAAGGAAAGACCGGCAGGCCGACTTCGACAAGGTCGACAACGTAGCAGATCTGCGCCGGTTGACGGCGGGCCAGGGGCTCGGCTGGGTCGACACGGACATTCTGCTCGACGCCGGTCTGAAAGTGGAAACGTCCAGCACGGACACGTTATTCGCAATGACGCGCGCGGGCCGAATAGACTATTACCCGCGAGGCGTAATCGAAGCGTTCCCCGAACTCGAAACGCGCAAGCAGGCGGACCCCGACCTGACGGTTGAAAAACGTTTGCTGCTTAAGTACCGGTCGGACTTTCTCTTTTATGTGGCTCGCCGTGATCCCAGGCTCGCTATGACAATAGAGCGCGGCTTCATGGCGGCTTACAAAGACGGCTCATATATGCGGCTTTTCGATTCGCACCCGTACATTCAGCGCGCGCTGGCGCAAGCCAATTTGCGCGACAGGAAGGTGATAGAACTGGACAACCGTTATCTGTCCGCGGCTGACCGAAAGATTCCGGAAGAGTATTGGGCGCAGTGGCCGGCCATCGTGCGCGCAAGTGCACCCTAGCGGGGAGAGCAGGGCGCGCCGCGTCGCTCGCGAAAACCGGTGAGCAGGGGTCAGGATTTCCTTACCCTCGAATCAGGATACCCTTGACGGATCATGCGCGCTGCCTGACTGTTGCGCGATGAGTATCGTTCTATGATGGATGAATCAAAATGGCCTAACCGGGTAACAGAGATGATTTCCTATCCGTCGCAGCGTGAAACCGAGGTGGAGCATATCAACTCGATCTGCTTCCGTCTCTTCGACATCTGGTGCGAACGACGCAGCATCACGCCGTTGGGTTATCTGATGCATTGCTGGCCGCTAGTCGATAGCGGACCCAAGGCGATCAGGCGAGTCGGAGAAACGTTGCGGGAACTACGAAAGTCCCATCCAATGGAACTGGATGGCGAGGCAACGGCAATGCTCCGAGAGCTGACCGAATGCGTCGACGCTCTGCTGCTTCGTGCGGTTCACGAGCCGCAAGGCGTCATTGAAATCCGGCTGTCATCCTGAGCCAATGGAAGATTGACGCGAACTGCGGCAAGCAATGGGGCAATGGAGCAGGCAACGAAGCAGAGTACATTGCGATGCGCGCGCATGGCGTCATAAGATAGGAACAACCGCTTTTCGGCGCGGGCGCCTGACATAGCAGCGCGCTGCGCCAGCACGGAACGAGTAACGACATCACCATGCTTGCGGGGGCAATATGGCTGTCAACCCCATGGGGGAGTGGTGGTATCCGCTCAGGCGGTTACGGCACAGTATCGTGCTCCGGCTTCTTGCCATCGCGATCCTGTTTAGTTGCGTGCTCACCTTGTTGCTCACCGCGCTGCAGATTCATCGCGATTACAGCCAGGGCATTGCGCTCATAGAAAACCGCCTTTCGGACATCGACAAAAGTTACCGCGACAGTCTGGGCGAGGCGCTGTGGCGGCTCGACGAGGCGCAGTTGCGGCTTGAACTCGGCGGCATTCTGCGTCTGGCAGATATCAGTGTGGCTGAAGTGCGCCAGTCGGGCGGCAGTTCGGCGCCAACGCTCGTGAGCGCGGGCAGACCAGCCAGCGGGCCGTCGATAGCGCGTGAGTACCCGCTCATGCATCACGTGCTCGGCAACGACCAGCGCATCGGCACGCTATACGTGCAGGCTACGTTGAACCATCTGTACGACGATCTGAAGCACACGGCGTTGCTGATTCTCATCACTCAAGCCGCCAACATTTTCCTCGTTTCGCTTTTCATCGTCTTTATTCTGAATCGGCTCGTGACGCGCCATCTTGCGGTGCTTGCGCGTACTGTCGACGGCTACGACTTTCGCGAGCCAGCCGAACCTCTGAAGCTAAACCGGCGTGTACCCCGCGAGCCCGATGAACTGGAGCGCGTGGTGACGGCGTTCAATTCGATGGGCGCCCGGCTGCATCGCGCATATCTCGACGAGCGGGAGGCCGGTGCCGAACGCGAGGCGCGCCGCGCTGCCGAAGCAGCGAATCGAGCGAAGGGCGAGTTCCTGGCCAATATGAGTCACGAGTTGCGCACGCCGCTGAACGCGATTCTCGGCTACGCGCAGATCTTGCGGCGCGACCCGAGCCTGAGCGAGAGACAACGCGACGGCGTCGGCGTCATTCAACGCAGCGGCGAACACCTGCTCGGACTGATTGCGGATGCACTCGATTTCGCGCGGATAGAGGCAGGCCGGTTGCGCGTCGAGATAGGCGACGTGCCGCTCGCCGGCACGCTCGATGCGATTCGCGAAATCATCGAAGTTAAAAATGCGCAGAAGCATGTCGAGTTCATCTGGCGGGTGGGGCCCGATGTGCCCGACGCCGTTCGCGCGGACGAACGGCGCTTGCGTCAGGTGCTGCTGAACCTGCTCGCAAACGCATTCAACTTCACGGATCAAGGCAGCGTGAGCTTGCTGGTCGAAATGACTGCGAAGACCAGCGTATGTTTCGAAGTGCGCGATACAGGCATCGGCATGGACGCCGACAAACTTCAGACCATTTTCGAGCCGTTCGAACAGATTGCGCACCTGGAGCGCGGCGCGGGTGGGACAGGGCTTGGGCTGACGATCAGTCAGCAGTTTCTGCACGCAATGGGCAGCGAAATCCACGTGCAGAGCCAGCCTGGCCGCGGCAGTGTATTCTGGTTCGAACTGCCGGCGGCCTCGGGCGCGGTCCCCGCCGCGCCGGTTATTGCCGATACTCGCATGACGACCGGTTACAAGGGAGCGCGTCGCAAGGTGCTGGTGATCGACGACGTCGCGATGAACCGCGCGGTGCTAGTGGAATTTCTCGGCCGGCTCGGGTTCGATATTGTTGAAGCGACAGGCGGCCGCCAGGGACTCGCGAAAACGTTGAGCGAGCGACCGGCGCTGATCGTGACAGACATCGTAATGACCGATATGGATGGACTGGAAGCCACGCGCAGGTTGCGGCAGATTCAGGGTTTTTCGGAAGTGCCGGTAATCGCGACCTCCGCGAGTCCATCAGGCGCCGACGAACAGCGCAGCCTCGAAGCCGGCGCGAATGCGTTTCTCCCCAAGCCGATCGACTTCGGGAAACTGCTCGCGCATGTCGCGCGCCTGCTCGATCTTGAATGGACCTACGCGCCCGCGGGCGCTACAACTGGCGTGCAGGATGCCCCTGCTGGGCATCCTGTCGCGGTACCCGAAGACGAACTGGAAGAGTTGCATCTGCTCGCGCGCCGCGGCGATATGCAGGAGATAAGGCTGTGGGCCGAACGGGTCGCGACGCATGATCCACATTACCGCGCATTCGCCGCGCGGATTCTAAGCCTCGCGAAAGGCTATCAATCGAAAGCGCTACTCCAACTCGTCGAGGAGCAACTCGAACGCAGGGCGGTCGGATGAACGGCACCGCGCTTCCCGCTGACGACTCGCCCACGGTCCTGATCGCGGACGACAACCCGGCCAATCTGGCGATCGTTGTCGAGAGTCTGGTAGCGCGCGGCTTCAAGGTGCTCGTCGCGCTAGACGGCCCGGAGGCCATCCAACGCGCGCAATTCTCGCAGCCCGACCTGATTCTTCTCGACGTGAGGATGCCAGGCATAAACGGCTTCGAAACCTGCCGGCGTCTCAAGTCGGACGAGCGCACGCGCAATATCGCCGTGATCTTCATGACGTCGCTAACGGGTAGCGAGGACATGGTGGAAGGTTTCTCGGCAGGCGGCGTCGATTACCTGACGAAACCCGTCCACGTCGACGAAATGATGGCGCGCATCAGCACGCATCTTGCGCTCAGAGGCATGCATCAGAAACTCATTGCGCAGAACCGGCAATTGCAGGACGAAGTGCTCGTGCGTCAGCGAGCCGAGGCCGCGTTGTCGCGCGTGCGCGACGGCCTCGAAGCAAGCGTCGCGCAGCGCACGGACGAACTGGGGCGCGCAAATGCGACGCTGCAGTCGCAGATCGAGGAACGCAGGCGTGCAGAAGCGCGGCTCGTCGCGAGCGAGTTCCGTTTTCGAACGATCGTCGAAACGAGTCCGGTGCCGCTTTGCATTACGTCGATGCCCGAAGGGCACGTTCTGTACACGAACAAGCCATTGCGCGAACTCTTCGGCATCGATTATGTGACCACGCATATCGGCAACATCGCCGAGTTGTATGCGGATATCGCAGACCGCGACCGGCTTGTCGAAGACCTGCGTCACGAAGGAAGCTTTCGCAACACCGAAGTTCAGTTAAAGCGTGGGGACGGCTCGACGTTCTGGGCCATCGCGACTGCGCGTGTCGCGACCTACGACGATGCGCCCGCGATTTTCGTCGGCCTCAACGACATTACGGAACGCAAGCGGATCGAGCAGGAACTGGTGGAATCGCGCGAGCAGTTGCGCGAACTGTCCGCGTATATGGAAGCCATTCGCGAAGAGGAAAGAAAGCGTATCGCGATGGAAATTCACGATGAATTGGGCCAGTTGCTAACGGCGCTCAAGATGGACGTGTCGCTGCTCAAAATGCGACTCTCCGGCGATCTAGAAGTGGCAAAAAGAACCGACGACATGCGCGAGCTCGTTGAAAGAACCATCTGGATGGTGCGCAACGTCGCGAGCCATTTGAGGCCGGCAGCGCTCAATTACGGAATCGTATCGGCGCTTGAATGGCTCGTGGACGATTTCGGGCGGCGCAGCGGACTTGCCTGCCAGTTTCGTCTGAATGGCAGAGAGCCCGTGCTCTCCGATGCACACGCAACCGCAATGTTTCGAATCGTGCAGGCTTCGCTGACGAACGTCGCACGGCATGCATGCGCGACGCGAGCGGACGTCACGTTGACGAATACGTCGACGGCACTCGACCTGCATGTCAGCGACGACGGCTGCGGTTTCGATCAGGATGCCGTGCGTCGCGACTATTCGTACGGATTGCTCGGCATGAGCGAGCGGGCGCGTCTGATAGGCGGCTCGCTGCTGATCGACAGTGCGCCGGGAACGGGCACTGCGGTCTCGATACATATACCGCTTCAGGACGGGGTTCAGACATGATCAGGCTTCTGATTGCCGACGACCATCCGCTCGTGCGCGGAGGTCTCAAGCAGATAATCGAAACGACGCCCGACATTATGGTGGCGGGCGAAGCGGCGCAAGGTTCTGAAGTAATCGAGAAACTGCGCACCTGTCAGGTGGATTTGCTGCTGCTCGACATGACGATGCCGGGCATCAGCGGTGTCGATCTGATCCGGCGCGTGCGTGCGGAACGTCCGTCGCTGCCCGTACTCGTGCTGAGTATCCATAACGAGGCACAGGTAGTCTCTCGCGCGCTGCGTGCGGGCGCAACGGGTTATGTCACGAAAGACAGCAATCCCGACGTGCTGCTCGCTGCAATTCATAAGCTCGCCGAAGGCGGACGCTTCATTGACCCGAAACTGGTGGAGGGAATCGTTTTCGAAACGTACTCGGGCGACGCGCCGCCGCACGAAATTCTTTCCGACCGCGAGTTTCAGGTTCTGCAAATGCTTGCGCTCGGCAAGAGCCTGAATGAAATTGCCGATGCTTTCGCGCTCAGCGCGAAAACGATCAGCACGCACAAGATGCGACTCATGCAGAAGCTCGGCCTTGCCAATAACGCGGACCTGATTCGCTACGCAATAAGGCACGGACTGGTCGCCGAATAGATAGTGGACACGCGTCAGGAAAACCTGAGTACTGAAGCAGGCATTCCTGATCTGACATTCCGCCGCCGCCGATGGAGGCGTTGCCACCGTCGTTCTACGATGCACCATGCGAATGAGCGGAGGAGTTATGGCGGCGTCAGAGCGATCGTTGCGCGAACTGGTCGAGAAGTGGCTGGACACGAGCGGTGCGGCATCGGCTCGAATCCAGTTGCAGCCCTCCGCCGGCCAAGGGAACAGACGCTGCATATGTGTCGAGGCACAACGTGAGACGGGCACGTTGACGCTCTTTTTCTTCCGTCACGGCAACGGTTTGTGGCACGTATTCCCGCCTGACGAGCGGCCCGCCATGAGGGTAGCCACCACCGCCGGCCAGGCGGCAATACGCGCGAAGAAGGGAGGATCATGACCCACGATGAATGGGGTTGGGGATCGCCGAAAGTATTGGCGCTGCGTATGTGGATGAGTGTGTGGTACGACCATGCGGTCGTGTCCGGCTTCATTCGCACGCCCTTCACGCTGAACGACGCGGACGCCGAGCGGCTCGAAGGCTATTTCAATCTCGGCCTGACACCGGAGGAGGGTGCTCGCGTGTTCTTTTCCAAATCGCATTAAATCCTGCTTTAAACATTCTCTCCGGCAGCAGTTTCGTTTAGCATCAGTGCCACTTTCATATGAAGAACTTGAGACATGGCACTCATCGCACGGAACGTACTCGGCATTGCCGTACTGCTCTTCATCGCTTTCATCTTTTCGACGAATCGGCGTGCCATTCGCTTACGGACTGTAAGTAGCGCATTGCTCGCGCAAGTCTGCATCGGCGCATTTATTCTCTTCGTGCCGCTTGGCAAGACGATTCTCGCGGCGGCCGCCGCAGGCGTAAATAACGTGCTTGGCTACGGCAATGCCGGCATCGAGTTCCTGTTCGGCGGACTCGTGCAGTCCAGAATGTTCGAGGTGTTCGGCAACGGTGGTTTCGTCTTTGCCGTGCGGGTGTTGCCGGCCATTATCTTCGTGACCGCGCTGATTTCCGTGCTCTACTACCTGGGCGTGATGCGCTGGATCGTGATCGTGCTTGGCACGGTGTTTCAGAAGTTGCTCGGCGTGTCGAAGCTTGAGTCGTTTTCCGCTGTCACCACGATCTTTCTCGGTCAAAGCGAAATGCCCGCGGTCGTCAAACCGTTCACCCGCGACATGACAGGCGCCGAACTGTTCGCGGTGATGTCGAGCGGCATGGCCGCGGTTGCCGGCTCGGTGCTGGCGGGTTACGCGGGCCTTGGCGTACGGATCGAATATCTGCTCGCGGCGTCTTTCATGGCGGTGCCAGGCGGGCTGTTGTTCGCGAAGATCATTCATCCGTCAACCGAGCCGAGCCGCGTTCATCTCGACAACCTCAATTTCGACGAAAAGCGTCCCGCGAACGTGATCGAGGCAGCTAGCTCGGGCGCGACCGTGGGCCTCAGAATCGCGGTCATGGTGGGCGCTATGCTGATTGCGTTCGTCGGTCTGATCGCGTTGCTCAACGGCCTCGTTGGCGGCATAGGCGCCTGGTTCGGCCACCCGCAACTGTCGATGCAATCGGTCCTCGGCGTGGTGTTCGCGCCGCTCGCATGGCTGATCGGCGTCCCGTGGAACGAGGCGGCGATTGCCGGCAATTTCCTCGGTCAGAAGATCATTCTCAACGAGTTCGTTGCATATGCATCGTTGTCGCCGTACCTGAAAGATGCGGCGAGCGTGACTGCTGCGGGCTTGCATGCGCTCGATCCGCGTACCATTGCTATTCTGTCGTTCGCGTTATGCGGCTTTGCGAACTTTGCGTCGATTGCGGTGCTCACGGGCGGCTTTAGCGCGGTCGCGCCGGAACGCCGCGCCGAAGTCGCGCGATACGGGTTGCGTGTCGTGCTCGCGGCAACGCTTTCCAATCTGATGAGCGCGACTATCGCGGGCATGTTCATTACGCTCAATTGAATCGAGGATGTCTTGCATGAACATGGAACAGCTGTTGGAACGCGCAGGCGTGGCGCGAGAAAAGGCCTATGCGCCCTATTCGAAATTCAAGGTCGGCGCGGCGTTGCTGACGAAAGACGGCCGTGTGTTCGACGGCTGCAACGTCGAGAATGCGTCGTACGGGTTGTGCAACTGCGCTGAACGTACAGCGTTTTTCAGCGCGATTGCGGCAGGTTATCAGCGCGACCAGTTCGCAGCGCTCGCTGTGATCGGCGATACGGAGGGGCCGATTGCACCGTGCGGCGCGTGCCGCCAGGTGATCATCGAACTGGGTGGTCCCGAGTTGCCGATTCGTCTCGGCAATCTCCACGGCGCAACGCGCGACACGACCGCGCGTGAACAACTGCCGGACGCGTTCTATCTATGAGCACGCCATGAGCACGCACAAGCTGATCTACGACACGGACCCCGGCGTCGATGATGCCATGGCGCTGGTGTTCCAGGCGCTGCATCCGGATATCGAACTGCTCGGACTAACAAGCGTATTCGGCAACGCCACGATCGAGACCACTACGCACAACGCGCGCTTTCTTGCAGGCCGGTTCGCGACGGGCGTGCCGGTCGCACGCGGCGCTGCCGCGCCGCTCAAGCGAGCCGCGCCGCAACCGCTCGCGTGGATTCACGGTGACAACGGACTCGGGAACATCGCGCTGGGCGCCACCGAACATGCGCCGCTCGATGCACGGCCCGCGCACCGATTCATCATCGACACGGTGCGTGCGCATCCTGGCGAAGTCACGCTGCTTGCAGTCGGCCCGCTGACCAATCTTGCGCTGGCGCTTGCGGAAGATCCGCAGATCGCGCCGCTCGTCAAGCAGGTCGTGATCATGGGCGGCGCATTCGGCACGGACGGCGTGCTCGGCAACGTCACGCCCGCAGCCGAGGCCAACATTCTCGGCGACCCCGATGCCGCCGATATCGTGTTCGGCGCGGCGTGGCCCGTTGCGATTGTCGGGCTCGACGTCACGCAGCGCACCGTCATGAGCCAGGAGTATCTGGCGTCGATCCGCGACCGTGGCGGCGCGGCAGGCCAGTTCGTGTGGGACGTGTCGCGGCACTACGAGGCGTTTCATCAGCAAAGCGCACAGCTCCAGGGCATCTACGTGCACGATTCGTCGGCCGTTGCGTATGTGCTCGCGCCGCATCTGTACACCACGCGCAGCGGTCCTGTGCGGGTGCTGACGGACGGCATCGCGGTCGGCCAGACTATTCAGAAGCCTTCCACTATGCCCGTGCCCGCGCCGGACTGGGACGAGCGGCCGGATTGCCAGGTTTGCGTCGGCGTTGACGCGGCCGGCATGCTCGCGCTGTACGAGAGCACCGTGTGCGCAAAGGGTTAAACGGTCGGCGCCGTTGACCGGACGAAGAACGCCGGCTCACGTCAGGCCCAGCATGGACGCTTGTCCGATGCGTTGCGTCGATCTTTGCTACATTGCTTCGAGCGACGACATTCACTCGAGAGGTCAGAGATGCGAATTCTAGTGGTGGGAGCGGGGGCGGTAGGCGGCTACTTCGGCGGACGACTCGCAGCGGCGGGGCAGGACGTCACGTTCCTCGTGCGCGCGGGCCGGGCGGACAAGCTTCAGCGCGACGGACTGGTGATCAGGAGCCCGCGCGGCGATCTCACTCAGCGCGACGTCAAAACGATTCTGGCCGGCGTGAACGCCGAGCCGTTCGATCTCGTGCTGCTAAGCTGCAAGGCCTACAGTCTCGACGATGCAATCGATTCATTTGCTCCGCTCGTGGGCGAATCAACGCTGATCTTGCCGATGCTCAACGGCATGCGCCATATCGACGTGCTCACGGAGAAATTCGGCGAAGCGCGAGTGCTCGGCGGCCAATGCGTGATCGCGGCCACGCTCAACGCGGACCAGCAGATCGTGCACCTGAACGAGATGCATGCGGTTACGTTCGGGGAACTGGCGGGCGGCGTATCGGAACGCGTACAAGCCATTGCCGATGCAATGGCCGGCGCGAACTTCGACGTCACCGTCAGCGAGAACATCCTGTTGCGCATGTGGGAAAAGTGGGTGTTCCTCGCCACGCTGGCGGCGAGCACGTGCCTGATGCGCGGTTCGATTGGCGACATACTGTCCGCGCCCGACGGCAAGCGCGTAATCGAAGGCCTGCTCGGCGAGTGTCGCGCGGTTGCGGAACAGAACAGCTTTACGATGGCGCCAGACTTCGATGCGCGCGCAACGCAAACGCTCTTCACACCGTCGCCGCTCACGGCGTCCATGTTGCGCGACGTGGAAAATCACTCGCACACTGAGGCGGATCACATACTGGGCGATCTGATCTCACGCGGCGGCGAAGCGCAAAACGGCGACCACGCTTTGACGTTGTTGCGCATCGCGTATAGCCATCTGAAGACGTATGAAGCGAGGCAAACGCGCACGTCGTAAGCCTTGGGTCGCAAGTCGCGAGTCGTGTGACCGGAGGTTGCCGTAACCGCTCAATGACCGGAGGCGAACATGCCGGCTCCAATCGGATCAGTGCCCGCGCTCAGCGCGGCGTCGGCTACGATTTTCTCGATCGGTATCGCGTTCCTCGGCTACTGGGGAATGTATGAGCCGACCGGGTGGCGTGTTGCCGACATTATTGTGTTCGTACTCGCGCTGATCGGCTTTGGATGCCTCGGGCTTGTACCGTGGATGGCCACGAGCCCCGTGGAGCCGGAGACAAGCGACGTCAGGATACGCATTGCGCGTCATCTGTTTCTTGCTGGCGTCGTGGCAATCTGGCTCGCGGTGGCGATCTCGGTGATCTTCTGAACCGCCACCCACATGACGTAAAAACGCGCGCCCCGTAGCACGGTGGCGCGCGTTTCATTCAGGCGAAGCGGGAAGCCTAGCGTTCGATCTGCCGGTTCCAGCGCGTGTCCCATTGCGCACGGTGCGCATTAATAGTGTCCCAGTCCACCACCGTGACTTTGCGCACGAGGTCTTCCACGTTGCCGAGGCTTTGCTGCATCGGCGGCGTCATTTTCGCGAGACGGTTGGTCGGAATCTGGCGGCCGGCTTCAGCGGCTTTCGTCTGCGCCGGCGCGGACAGCAGGAACTGCGCGAGCTTTTGTGCAAGTTGCGGATCGGGGTTGTTGTTGACCACGCACAGATCGACGAGCAGCAGCACGGGACCTTCCTTCGGATTCACATAGCCGACCGGAATTCCCTTATCGGCCAGATCGCCGACGGCGGTCGGCGTCAGCGGAAAGAGGCCGGCCTCGCCGGTTTGCACCATTTCCGAAATCTTCGCCGAGTTCGGCACGTACTCCACGACGTTGGGGCCAACCGTGCTGGCCCATTTCGTGAAGCCCGGTTCGACGTTCTGCTCGGTGCCGCCCATCAAACGGTTGATCGCGAGGAAACCGTGCAGGCCGAATGTGCTGCTCGAGGCGGATTGGAACACCACCTTGCCTTTGTATTTCGGATCGGCGAAATCCATCCATGACGTAGGCGGAGCCCAGCCTTTTTCAGCGAACAGCTTCTTGTTGTACGCAATGCCGGTCATGCCGAGTTGCACGCCCGCGCCCATGTCGTCCTTCATACGCGCGAACGGATAGAGTTCTTTGAGCACCGGCGAGTCGTCGAGCTTTTTGCACACGCCCATGCTGACGGCGCGCGCCATCACGCCGTCGTCGAGAAACACTACGTGAATCTGCGGACTCGCCTTGTTTGCGAGCAGCTTAGCGAGAATATCCGACGACGTGCCCGGCACCACGACTACTTTCACATTGTTCGCTTTCTCGAAGTCGGGCAGCACCTGGCTCGTGTACGCCTTTTCCATCGGGCCGCCATTCATGCCGATGTAGATCGTCTTCGTTTGCGACCATGCGGGTGCTGCCGCGCCGAATGCGCACAATGCGGCCAATGCCGCGATCGTCCTGAACAATTTCATTAAAGGCTCCTGAGTTTCACAAACGTGATCTAAGCGACGGATGAAGTAGCAAGCTGTGCAAAGCGGCCAATCGAAAAAGCGTCGAGAGGCGTGGCCGTGGTGCCGTCGATAACGAGATCGGCGAGCACCTCGCCAACTCCGGGCGCGAGCAGAAAGCCCCCGCCCGAAAAGCCGAATGCATGCAACAGACGCGGCACTGCGCGGCTCGGCCCGATGATCGGGTTGCTGTCGGGCGTCTCGCCTTCCACACCGCTCCATGTGCGAATCAGTAGCGCCTCGCGCAACGCGGGCAGCAGCGCGCACGCGTCGCGCATGACGGCCCGCGTGGTTTCCGTCGACGGTTGACCGTATTCGCCGTCGCCATGCCCGCGTCCGCCGCCGATCACGCAATTGCCGCGCGCCACTTGCCGCGCATAGATGCCGCCGCCATACACGCCCAGGTTGTGCGTGATGAAAAGCGGCAGCGGCTCGGTGACCCACATGTTCGGATAGATCGGCTTCATCGGCGCGCTTTCGCCGAAGTAGCCCGCCACCTTATTCGCCCACGCGCCGGCGGAATTGATCAGCCAGTCCGCGCTGATCTGCGTGTCGCCCGCGCGCATATGGAAGCGCTTGCCGTCGTGATGAATGCCGCTCAATGCGGTCTGCTCGCGCACGTCCGCGCCCGCGGCACGCGCAGCGCGTGCAAATGCGGGCGACACGAGGCGCGGATTCGCGTGTCCGTCGCTCGCGCATAACGATCCGCCGACAGCCGCCGCGCCGAGCCACGGATAGCGCTCGCGAAACTGCGCGCCGCTCAACAACTGCGCATGGAGTCCGTAATCGCGCGCCATGTCCGCCCATTGCTGAAGCGCGGCAAGGTCGCTCTCGCTGCGAGCGAGGCGTAAATGTCCCGACACCGTAAATTCGCCGTCGATGCCGATCAGGTCCGGCAAGCGGTCCCAGATACGACGCGCGCGCATGGCGAGCGGCATCTGCTCGACCGGGCGGCCCTGGCAGCGTACGCCGCCGTAGTTCACACCGCTCGCCTGCGCGCCGCAAAAGCGCCGCTCGAAGAGGCCCACGCGCAAGCCGCGCCTGGCAAGCGCGAGTGCCGCCGACGAACCGACGAGACCGCCGCCCGCGATCGCCACGTCGTAGTGCGGTGCGTCACTCATCGCGGGCCTCCTCTGGGATAGCAGCGACATCGTCGGCATACATCGCGGGCGACAGCGGGATGGGTTTGACTGGCGGCTGGCTGCGCAGGCGGCCAACTGCGTCGAGTGGGCGACCGGTTTCTTCGGCGAGCATTAGAAGCGCGGCTTCGCCGCACATGCGTCCCTGGCAACGACCCATGCCGACGCGAGTCAGCGCCTTCAGGCGGTTGATCTCGTTCGCTTCGCCACCGCGGATGCAACGCCGTAACGTGCCCGCATCGACTTCCTCGCAACGACAGACGGTCATGTCGTCGGGCCATTGCGCGGCGCATTTCGGGGGCGGTTCGAATGCCGTCTCAATGCCCGCGCGGAAAACGGCGATATGTTGCAGCTTGCGTTCAATCGATGCGGCGTCGAGCATGCCGGGTCCGCGTGGATGTTCGATGCCGAGGTCGTCGAGCAAGGCCAGCGCGGCGCGGCGTCCCGCGAGTTCGGCAGCGTCGGCGCCCGCGATGCCTGCGCCGTCGCCGGCCAGATACAGGCCGCTCACGGAGCTGCGCCCGGCGGAGTCGAGTTCGGGCAGCCAGCAACGGTTGAGCGCGTCGAACCGGAAACGGCAACCGGCGAGATCCGCGAGCTGCGTTTCGGGCTTCAAGCCGAAACTGATGCCGACCGCGTCACATGCAATTGATTCGGTAACCGAACTATTTTCGAAAGAGCGCCATTCGATGGCCTCGACATTGCGCGTGCCGCGAATACCAACAAGCTTCACGCCCCGTTCGATACGTATGCGATGCGCGTTGAGCCAGCCGACGTAATACAAACCCTTGGCGAATGTCGCCGGAAGCCGGGCGAGTCTGGAAGCGGCCGAAATCTGTTGGCTGAGCGGGCTCGTGTCGAGCACGGCTATGACTTGCGCGCCCGCTTTGACGTACTGATATGCGACGAGATATAGCAATGGCCCTGTGCCCGTGAGCACTACGCGCCGGCCGATTGCGCAGCCTTGCGACTTCAAAGCGACCTGTGCCGCGCCGAGTGTATAGACGCCGGGCAGGGTCCAGCCGGGCACAGGCAAAACGCGGTCCGTCGCGCCGCTCGCAATGATTAGATGCGAGAACGGCACACTGATTTCGCGCCCTGCCTGAAGTGTGTCGAGTCGACCGCTTTCGCAAGCCCACGCGAGTGTGTCGGGCCGATAGTCGATGTAAGGCAGGAGCGCTTGCATTGTCGTATGCAACGCGTCGGCTTTGCGCGCCTCGAAACCGTAGAGCGTTTTCTTCGAGCGCTGGAAGCCGCCATGTTCCGGTGGCTGCCGGTAGATCTGCCCACCCCAGCGCGCATTTTCATCTACCACGGTGGGACGCATACCTGCCGCAACCAGCGTTTCGGCAGCGCGCACGCCGGCCGGTCCGGCGCCGACGATCACAATGCGGCGATCGTCGCTCATTGCGCGTCTCCACTGTGGCTTTTCGCTGCGGCGCTTGCCGGTTCGATACGAGTCAGCACCCGCAGTCCCGGGGTGACGAGCGTCGAGCAAGCGCGCAGACGCTTGCCGTCTTCGGTGCGCATCCAGCAGTCCTGACACGCGCCGATCAGGCAGAAGCCGGCGCGCGGCGCTCCGCTGAATTCGCTGTCTCGCACGCGGCGCTGTTGCATCAGCACGGCGGTCAGCAATGTATCGCCCTGCAGAGCGGACACTTTCCGGCCGTCGAGATAAAAGTGCAGAGGTTCGCGCCGCGTTTCGGCGATGCGGACGAACTGAGCCTCGCCTGTGGGCACTGCGGCGTCGGACGGCGAAGAATTGGACTGCATGAGCGCATGAACAGAAGAAGACATCAGTGCTGGCCGATCAGAATGCGGTTGAGTCCATACACGCGATCAAGCAGCAGCATTGCGCCCGCCGTAATGAAGATCACGAGCGCGGAGACGGATGCCATCATCGGATCGATGGATTCTGTCGCGTACATATACATGCGAACGGGCAGCGTGACGGTTTGCGGCGACGTTACGAAGATCGACATCGTCAGTTCGTCGAAGCTGTTGATAAAGGCCAGCAGCCAGCCACCGGTTATGCCGGGCAGAATCATCGGCAACGTGATGCGGCGAAACGCGGTCCACGAATCGGCTCCGAGCGAATGCGCCGCGTGTTCCACGCTGCGGTCAAGGCCGCTTACCGAGGCCAGCACGAGCCGCATGACGAACGGCGTAATGATGATCATGTGCGCGAGGATCAACCACGCGAACGAGCCAGTCGCGCCGATCAGCGCGAAAAACCGCAGTAGTGCGATGCCGAGTACAAGACCGGGAATCACCAGCGGCGAGAGCAGCAAGCCGTTCAGAAAAGCACGGCCCGGAAAGCGCGCGCGGCCAATGGCGAGCGCGGCGGGCAGTGCGACGATCAGCGAGAGCGTCGCCGATGCAAACGCGAGCTTCAGGCTGTTGAAAAACGCCGAAATGAAGTCGGGGTAGTTGAGAATCGCGCGAAACCAGCGCAGCGAGACACCGTGCGTGGGCAGCGTGAGCGTTTCGTCGGGCGTGAAGGCGACCAGCACGACGATCACAAGCGGCGCGAGCACGAACGCAATGACGAGCGTGTGGAAAATCAACGCAATGGGACCGTTCTTTCTCATGATGTTTCCGCGCGATGAACCGCTGTGTCAGCCCAGGCTTCTGGTGTATCTGCGTTCCAGAACCCGGTAGTAAGTGAGCATCACGATCAGATCCGCGACCAGCAACAGCAGCGCGATGGTGGCGCCGAGCGGCCAGTTCAGCGAGCCGAGGAATTCGTCGTAGACGGCGGTCGCGGCGACCTTTAGCCGGCGTCCGCCGAGCAGTCCGGGAATCGCGAATGCGCTTGCCGACAAACCGAACACCATCAGGCTGCCCGACAGAATGCCAGGCGTGAGTTGCGGCAACACGATGCGACGCAGCGTCGTTGCGGGCGACGCCATCAACGACAGCGCTGCGTTCTCCGTTTGCGGATCGAGTTTCTGCAACGCGGTCCACACGGGAATCACCATGAAGGGCAGCATGACGTGCACCAGTGCAATGACGATCGCGAAGGTGGTGTACTCGAGTTTGTAAGGACCGAGGCCGAAGAGGCCGAACGCCTGATTCACGAGACCGTTGCTGTTGAGCAGCATGCTCCAGCCGAACGCACGCACGACGACCGAGACGAGCAGCGGCGCGAGAATCACCAGCAGAAACATCGAACGATACGGATCGCGCATGCGCGACAGCACATATGCCTCGGGCGTGCCGATCACGACGCACAGCAGCGTGACGAGAAACGCAATGCCGAACGTGCGCAGAAAGATCGTGTGGAAATACGATGAGCCCAGCACTTCGGCGTAATTGCCGAACTGGAACGCGGCGAGCGGGCCGCTTGCCGGATCGAAACGATAGAAGCTCAAGACGAGCGTCATCAGAAGCGGCACGAGCACGAGCGCGACGAACAGCAGGAACGCGGGCAGGCACATGAGCCACAGCGGCAAGAATGCGCGCCACGGCGCACGCTTCGCGCCTGCGGATGCGGTCTTGCCATTCTCCGTTGCGGGCAGCGTGCTATCCATGATGCGCATCCCGCTGGATAAAGCGGATCGCTTCGCTGTTCCAGTCGACGCCGACTGCCGCGCCTTCGGGCAACGGCTCATTGCCTTCGTTCTGGCAGCACACCAGCACTTCGCCGAGCCGGCTGTCGAGACGATACAACCACTGACTACCGAGGAAAAAGCGGCTCGTGACCGTGGCCGGCACACGTCCCGCGTCCGGCGGACAGAGCCGGAGTTTTTCCGGGCGAATGCACAGCGTGACCGCGTCGCCTACGCCGACCACGCGCTCGCGCATCGGCAATTGCGCGGTACGGCCGGTTTCGCACAGATCATGTCCGAGGTCGATGCGGATCGCGTCGCCCTCGCGCGCGATCACCGTGCCCGGCAGCATGTTGGCCTTGCCGATGAACTGCGAGACGAAGCGATTCTCCGGGCGCTCGTACGCCTCGTATGGCGTGTCGATCTGCGTGATGCGGCCGGCTTCCATCACCACCACGCGGTCGCTGATCGACAGCGCCTCTGACTGGTCGTGTGTGACCATGATTGTCGTCGTGCCGATCTTGCGTTGAATGCCGCGCAGTTCGAACTGCATGTCTTCACGCAGCTTGGCGTCGAGATTCGACATCGGTTCATCGAGCAGCAGCACGGGCGGTGCGATCACGATTGCGCGCGCAATCGCCACGCGTTGCCGCTGTCCGCCCGACAACTCGCGCGGGAAGCGGTGCGCGAGCTGATCGAGCCGCACGAGCGACAGCGCTTCGCGCACGCGTTCGTTGCGCTCCGCCTTGTCGACATTGCGCATTTCGAGTCCGAAGCCGACGTTCTCCGCCACGCTCATGTGCGGGAACAGCGCGTAGCTCTGGAACACCACGCCGAGGCCGCGTTTGTTCGGCTTCATATGCGTGATGTCGCGACCGTCGAGCGTGATGCGCCCACGCGTTGTTTCGAGGAAGCCGGCGATCATCTGCAGCGTCGTCGTCTTGCCGCAGCCCGAAGGGCCGAGCAGCGAAACGAACTCGCCTTTTTCCACCGACAGATTGACGTCCGCAACGGCCTGAAGGTCGCCGAACGATTTCGTGACGTCTGTAAGTGTTAGGAACGACATGATGTGGCCTTTAGATGCCTCGATGACGCCGACTCTAGCCAGCCAAATTATGCGGCGTCAATTTGAAATTCCGTTTGGCGATATTTAATTTCTAAACATTCCATTCAATGGAATGCAGAGGCGAAATGCGGTGGCGAGTGTTTCACTGCGCAGCAGTGGTAAAAACCCTATGAGACTGCGGCGGTGTAGCGAGGCGGGGCGGACGACCGCGATTCCATCAATCACGCAAACGCTTTATAGTATTCCGGTGATTGAAATACAAACGAGCCAAAAGAGATGAATGCTGCCGCCAAGCGAGACACCAGAAGCGGGACCGCCGAAACCGCCGAACCGGGCGCGGTTCCCGGCACGGGCATGCTGGAACGCGCTTTCGCCGTGATTCGCGCATTGTCGGAAGCGCAGCCCGACGGCGGTCGCGTCACGCGTCTCGCGAAAGCAGTGGGTCTGACGCAGGCCACCGTGCATCGCATCCTGCACGCGTTGATCGCGGAAGGCATCGTCGAACAGGACGAAAACTCGAAGCTTTATCGCCTCAGCGTGAATTTTTTCGCGCTTGCGGCGCAAGCAGGAAACCCGAGTGGCATGCGCACGTTATGCCGCCCTGCGTTGTTGAGGCTTTGCGCGAGTCTTGGCGACACGATCTTCCTGCTTGTCAAAAGCAGTTTCGACGCGGTGTGTCTCGACATCTGCGAAGGCCCGTTTCCAATCCGCTCGTTCACGGGCGATATTGGCGGGCGCGTGGCGTTGGGCGTGGGGCAGGGCAGTCTCGCGATTCTCGCGTTCCTGCCCGAGGCGGAGCGCGAGGAAATCATCCGCTTCAATGTGCCGCGAATTCGCGGTTACGGAGTGCTGGACGAAGTGTACTTGCGCACCGAGATCGAACGCGTGCGGCAGTTGGGATACGCGGGCCGCAATAGCGGCGTGCTCGACGGCATGGCAGGCGTGGCTGTGCCGATTCTCGACCGCACTGGCGTGGCGGTCGCGGCATTGAGCGTAGGTACGCTCGCGGCGCGCTTGAGCGACGACCGCTTGCCGATGGTCGTCGAACTGCTGCGCCGTCAGGCCGAAGCGATCGGCCCGCAAACCAATCCGTTCGATGTCGCGCTGCGCCGGCCGATGCATGGCTTGTCGCGCGCCATGACCAGTGTGCGCATCGCGGGCTCGGAGCAGGAATAAGCGGCACAGGCGTGCGATTGAAAGGCGTCGCGCGCAAACTGCGCAACGCGACGCCCTTGCATCAAACGAGAACGGTGCGCCTAAAACACCTTCACGGGCACGTTCACGACGAGACGGTATTCCATGTTGTTGCCGTCCGAGTAGTGATAGCTGGCGTTATGCCACATTGCGATGAACGTGACCTTGGTGTCCTTGAAGCGGCCGCTTTGCAGCGTATAGCTCGGAATAAAACCGAACTCGTGATGATGGCCGTGCACCGGCTCTCCGTTCTTCCAGTAGAGATCGTGCAGCGCGGCTGACGGCGACGCGTTTTCCGCAGCACCCGCCGACCCATCGGCGCCCCAGCCATACGCGCCCCAGAACATCGCCTTCAGCCCCGGCACGCCCGCGTATTTTCCGTCGAATGTATAGCGCAGTTGCAGCGACTGTTCATGCGGCGCGTTGTAGTCGACGTCCATCGAGTTCGTCAGGTAGATGCCGTTGGTTTCGTTCACGTAGTCGAAGAACTGGTCGCCGAGTACTTGCTGATAACCGAGCAGCAGCGCGTGCGGGCCGTGTTGCGCGGACACGGACACGCTGTATGCGTTGCTGTTGATGTGCCCCTGACGCGACGCGCCTGTGTCGTGCGTCGAGTAGATGTTGGCGAGCCCGCTCCATTTGATCGTGGTCGGATCGCCGAACGACTGCGCGACCGAGCCGTAGTACTGGCGCCAGACGTCGTCGGCCTGATCGACGTACAGAGCCATCTCGCCGTTCTTCGCATAGTGCCAGGTGCCCCCGAGATAGGTCACGCGGTCGATTCGCGTGCCGCCATACGATGTGGTCAGATTGCTCAGATTCGTGTGACCGCGTGCATCGACCTTGGTGAAGCTGCCGGCTTCGAGCGTAGTGTGAGCAAGATCGTTGCTGACGAGAGAAACGCCAAGAAAGGTCGGCGGCAGCGCGCGGTTGTCGTGCGGTTCGAGAAACGGGTTCGTCACGTCTTGCAGACCGTATTTCACGACCGTTTCCGAAATGCGTCCTTTGATGTCGTACATGCCCGGGTACGCCCACGCGAGTTGTTGCGACCCGCCGCCGCTTTTCCCGACGTGCACCATGTTGCCCGCGCCGTTGCCGCCGTCGAGCTTCAGCGCAGCGAACAGCGACGCGTCGACGCCAAAGCCGATCAGACCTTGCGTAAAGCCGGATTCATAGTTGACCTGCATGCCTTGCACCCACGCATGACGGTAAGTCGTGGGTGGCGCCTGGAAGTAGTCGGAGTAATTGCGGAATTGCAGGTTCAGGTGGCTATCCGCGATGAAGCCCTGGCTTGCGGCCTGGCTCGATGGCGGCGTGGGCGGCGTGACGATTTGCGAGGCCTCGGCGTTGACGATCGCGTTCGTCGTGTCAGGCTGATCGTTGCGGATCTGACCGCCCTGGTCCGCGCGGCGCTTGTTCGCAGGCTGAGCCTGAGACACCTGCGCGGGCGACGACAACGTTTGCGCGGCAGGCGGAACGATAGCCGGGCTGGTCGAGGGCTGCGCTATGGCGTCGTCGGCATACGCATTCGCGGCAACGGCCATGGCGGGGAGGGTAATTGCACAGCAAAGCGCGGCAGTGAGTCCGGACTTTTTTGACCGGTTTTTTGTTGGGTTATGTTTCATTGGGAATGTCTCGACAGTTGTTATTGAAACTCTGGCTGGCGCTTAGCCAGTCCTTGCTAATCGCCCGTCATGCTGATGACATGACGAGCGAATCCCACGGCGTGGCATCAACGCCGCGCCGGTGAATGTGGGGCCGCTGGTTAAAACGTCCGGAACCTAATCGTTGCTAACGCGGATGCACGCCACTCGTGTCGAGTTCGCGCCGTGCGTCACGGGTTGCGGAATCTGAGCCGCACAAGCGTCGATCGCATCCGGACACCGTGTGCGAAACGCGCAGCCCGACGGTGGGCTCAGCGGCGAAGCGATTTCGCCGCGCAACAGCAGATGGCGGCGCGCTCGCTCGATCGCCGGATCGGGCACCGGCACAGCGGACAGCAAAGCGCGCGTGTATGGATGACGGGGCGTGCCGTACACATCGCGCTTGTCGCCGAACTCCATCACGCGTCCCAGGTACATCACGAGCACGCGGTGACTGATTGCCTTGACCACCGCGAGATCGTGCGCGACGAACAGCAGCGACAGCGACAACTCCCGTTGCAGATCGCGCAACAGATTGACGATCTGCGCCTGGATCGACACGTCGAGTGCGGACACCGGTTCGTCGCAGATCACCAGTTGCGGCTCGCCGATCAACGCACGCGCAATGCCCACGCGTTGACATTGGCCACCCGAGAACTCATGCGGATAGCGGCGTAGATGCTGCGCGTTCAGGCCGACCCGCTCCAGCATGGTCAGTACCCGGCGCTGCACGTCGGCGCGCGCGATGTCCTTGCCGTGCGTGAGCAACGGTTCGGCGACGATCTGTTCGATCGTCATGCGTGGATCCAGCGATGCGAGCGGGTCCTGGAAAATCATTTGCACGTCGCGGCGCAGCAGCGTCGTATCGCGGCGCGCGTTGGGCAATACGGTTTCGTTGCCGAGCCAACGCACACTGCCGCTTGCGACTGGCGCGAGCCCGATGATCGCGCGCGCGAGCGTCGACTTGCCGCAACCGGATTCGCCGACAAGACCGATCGTCTCACCGCGTCGCACGTTGAACGACACGCCGTCCACGGCTCGCAATGTCGTCTTGCCTGACCACGGGTAGCCACCGCGTGGCACACCGAATTGCACCTTGAGTTGTTCGACTGAGAGCAAGGTCGTTGCTTCGCCGCTTGCGATGGAAGTCGCGTTCATACGTGTTGTGCCTCGAGTATTTCTCCGACCGGACGGTGGCAGGCGCGCAGTGCTTGCGGATCGCCGTCCGCTGCAACGAGCGCCGGACGCGACTGGCGGCACTGATCGCTGCAGTACGCACAGCGCGGCGCGAACGCGCAACCTGCGCCGACTTCGCCAGGCAGCGGCGGATTGCCGGGAATGGTTTGCAACGGACGGTCGTCGTCAGAGCTGTCGGTGAGACGCGGCAATGCGTTGAGCAGCCCGCGCGTGTACGGATGCGTGGGCGCCGCAAAGAGCGATGCGGCACTCGCCTGTTCGACGGTCTGGCCGGCGTACATCACCATCACGTCGTCGCAGAGGCCCGCGACGACGCCCATGTCGTGCGTGATCAGAATGATCGCCGTGCCCCGCTCGCGATTCAGTTCGCGCAGCAACTCGATGATCTGCGCCTGTACGGTTACGTCGAGCGCGGTGGTGGGTTCGTCGGCGATCAGGATTTCGGGCTCGGACAGCAGCGCCATTGCGATCATCACGCGTTGCCGCATGCCGCCGGAAAACTCATGCGGATACATGCCGATACGGCGTGCGGAATCGGGAATGCGCACCGTTTCGAGCGTTTCGATCGCGCGGCGGCGCGCGTCGCGGCGCGACATCTTGCGATGCAGTTGCAGCGTTTCGGTCATCTGCCGTTCGATCGTCAGGAACGGATTGAGCGAGGTCATCGGGTCCTGAAAGATCATGCCGATGCGATCGCCGCGGATTTTGTTCAGTGCCGCTTCGTTCATCGCAAGCAGGTTTTCGCCGCGATAGAGCGCTTCGCCCGACACGTTGCCGTTGCCCGCGAGGAGGCCCAGCAAGGCCATGACCGTCTGGCTCTTGCCCGATCCGGACTCGCCGACAATGCCGAGCGTGCGGCCTGGTTCGAGCGAAAACGACACGCGTTGCACCGCGTCGACGGGTGCGCCTTCGCGGCGCGTGAAGCGCACGCTCAGGTCTTTGACTTCGAGTAGCGGCATGTCAGCGGTCCTTCGGATCGAAAGCGTCGCGCAAACCGTCGCCGACAAAATTCACGCAATAGAGCGTCACGCACAGCATCACGGCCGGGCATAGCAGAAGCCAGGGCATGGATTCCAGCTTCTGCGCGCCGTCCTGGATCAGCACGCCCCAGCTTGTCATCGGCTCCTGTACGCCGAGACCGAGGAACGACAAAACCGACTCCGTCAGCACGATGTTGGGCACCGTCACGCTGGCGTACACCACGACGACGCCGAACAGGTTCGGCACGATATGACGCACGATGATCGAGCGCGAACTCACGCCGATGGCCTTAGCCGCGTCGATGAACTCGCGCGAGCGCAGCGACAGCGTCTGGCCGCGCACCACGCGCGCCATGTCGAGCCACGAAAACGCGCTGATGGTCAGCACGACGAGATAGAACGCGCGGCCGAACATCGTCATCATCAGAATCGCGATTAGCATGTAGGGAATCGCGTACATCATGTCGACGATGCGCATCATCACCGCATCGACGCGGCCGCCGAGATAACCCGCGGTCGCGCCATATGCAACGCCGATCAGTCCCGACACGAGCGTGCCGAGCAAGCCGACTTCAAGCGAGACGCGCCCGCCTTGCAGCGTGCGCGCGAGCAGGTCGCGGCCGAGCTCGTCGGTGCCGAACCAGTGCATGTTTTGCAGCGTGGGCGGCAGACTGATCGCGGACCAGTCGCTGTCGATAGGGCCGTTGGGCAGCAGCCACGGACCGGCCACGCATGCGATCACGATCAGCAACAGAACGGCAAAACCGGTGAACGCCGCGCGGTTGCGTACGAAGCGCGCGGCGGCGGTAGCGAGCGGCCCGCGCGAGCGGGGGGCGCTGGCAATGGCCGCGAGCGGATCGAGCGCCGCGGCAGTCGATTGAATGGAGCGGGCCATGATCAGTACCGGATACGCGGATCGAGCCACGCATATGCGAGGTCGACCAGCAGATTGAAAAGCACTGCAACGGCGGTCGTCAGCACGACGAGGCCGAGCACCAGCGTGTAATCGCGATTGATCGCGCCGTTCACCACCAGTTGGCCGAGCCCCGGCAGTGCGAATACCGACTCGGTCACGACAGCCGCCGTGATCGACGAAATACAGACCGAGCCGAGCAGCGACACGACAGGCATGAGCGCCGGCTTGAGCGCGTGACGCAACACGATCGTGCGGCCCGGCAAGCCTTTCGCGCGAGCCGTGCGAATGAAGTTGCCCGACAGCACTTCGATCATGCTGCCGCGCATTACCCGCGCTATTGCAGCCACGTTGATGAACGTGAGCAGCACGATCGGCAGCACGCGATAGCGCCATTCGCCTTCGCCCCAGCCGCCCGCAGGCAGCCAGCCGTGACCTTCCGAAGTCTTCAGCAGAATCGCGAAGATCCAGACGAGCACAGGCCCCAGCACGAACGGCGGCACGACGTTGCCGATGTTGCCGAGCACCATCACCGCGTGATCGACGAAACGGTCGCGGCGCACCGCGGCCAGCGTGCCTAGCGTGACGCCGATCACGACTGCAATCGGCACCGACACGCCGCCCACGCCGAGGCTCACCGGCAACGCTTTCCACACCAGGTCGTTGACCGACCAGTCGGCGTAGCGGAACGACGGCCCGAGATCGCCGTGCAGCAGCGAACCGAGGTAGTGGAAGTACTGCAGCCACAAGGGTTCGTCGAGGTGATACCTGGCGTTGAGATTCGCGAGCACGGCCGCCGAGAGTTGCTTCTCGGTGTCGAATGGCCCGCCCGGCGTGAGATGCAGCAGCAGATAGCACGCGGTGATCACGGCGAGAATCGTCGGGATCGCCCAGAGCGTGCGGCGCAGCGTATAGGCCAGCATGTCGATGCTCCGCGCTTAGTGCTTGATCAGATACATGTCTTGTGTGGCGCGCTGGTCGACGTAGTTGGTCGACGTATAGCCGCCCACGTACGGCTTCACGAGCCGCACCGCCGAGTACTGGAAGAGCGGCACCATTGGGTAGTCGTTCATTGCCGTGTCGTGCGCCTTCGTGAGAAGCTCGGTGCGCTTTGCGTCGTCGAGTTGCTGGTTGGCTTCGTCGACGGTCTTGTCCACTTGCGGATTGCAGTAGCGCTGATCGTTCTGCACGCTATTGCAGCGGATCAGGTCGAAGTACGACATCGCGTCGTTGTAATCGACGAACCAGCCGTCGCGCGAGGCCTGCACCTTGCCGTCATGCCGTTGCTTGAGCAGCACCTTGTATTCGACGTTTTCGAGCTTCGTGTTCACGCCGAGCTTGGTGCGCCATTCAGACGTCGCGAAAAGCGCGACCTTCTTGTGCAGGTCGTTCGTGTTGTACGTCAGCGTGAAAGCGAGCGGCTTTGCGTCGGAATAGCCGGCGCTCTTCAGCAGATTGCGTGCGTAGTCGACGCGCTTTGCCATCGGCCAGCCTGCCCAGTCCGGCTTGAAGACAGCCGCGCCTTGCGTACCCTTGGAGATGAGGCCGTACATCGGCAACTCGCCGTCGGCGGTCAGACGCTGCGTCAGCAGGTCGCGGTCGAGCACCATCGAAAGCGCCTGACGCACGCGCTTGTCCTTGAAGATCGGATCTTCGTTGTTCAGGCTGTAGTAGTAGGTGGCGATCTGCAGCCCGGTCTTTAGCTCGGGGCCGAACTGCTTGCTCACTTGTGCATAGATGCCCGACGGAATCGAATACGTGTAATCGAACTGGCCGGCCTGGTACATGCGCATGGCCGTTTCATCGTTTTCGATCGGCAAATAGGTCACTTTCGTGATCACGACCTTGCTCGCGTTCCAATAGGTCTTGCTCTTCGCGCCGACGAGACGGTTGTTGGGTTGCCAGTCGGCGAGCATGTAAGGACCGTTGCCGACGAAGTTGCCCGGCCGCGTCCACTCGTTTCCAAACCGGGCCACGACGTCGCGATTGACCGGCGCCATGGTCGGCATCGCGGCAAGCTGCGGGAAGAAGGCCGCGGGCACTTCGGTGGTGACTTCGATCGTGTACGGATCGACGGCTCGCGCGCCGAGGCTCGACAGCGGCGCCTTACCCGCCAGGATCGCCTTCGCGTTCTTCACGAATTCGACCAGCACCGTGTATTTAGAGCCTGTCTTCGGATCGAGCACGCGTTGCCATGCGTAAACGAAGTCTGCTGCTGTGACCGGCTGGCCGTTGCTCCAGCGCGCGTCGTGGCGCAGCTTGAAGACCCACGTGTCGGGCCCGGTGCGCGTCCAGGATTGCGCGACGCCCGGGACAACCGCGCCGGCCGCGTCGATGCGCGTGAGGCCTTCGAACATGTCGAGCGCAATGGTGTTGCCTGTCCACGATTCGATATGAGCGGGGTCGAGCGATTCGGTTTCCGCCGGCACCTGGCGGGTGATCTCCTGGCTGGCGGCGAGCGTGACGCCGGGTGGCACCGTGACGGCAAACGCGGACGAGGTAAATGTAAGGACGAGCGCACTCAGCGCCGTCGCATAGGCAAACGGGGTTTTCATCGGTTCAGAATCGCAGGAAAGGTCGAGAGAGAAACGCGCTGACGCGGGAGCGCCCGGCTATCTGTCTTATTCGGGCCTGGGCGGCCCTTGTTGTTTGTCCGACATGCAGGAATCCTTACATTTGGTAATGCAGGCTGTCCCTGCCGGATGAACCGGAAAAGGAGCCCGCTTCTTTAAAACAGTCTCGGTGTGCCGACCCAGACAACCACCGACTCCACGCGAGCGGTGTTCACCCAGCTGTGCGGCACCGTCGATTCGTAATGCGCGCTGTCTCCCGCGCGCAGCACAAACGTCTTGCCTTCCAGCGTCAACGACACTTCGCCGTCGATCACATACATGAACTCTTCACCGGCATGCGTCGTGACTTCCGAGCGTTTTTGCCCCGGCGGCATTCTCACGAGGATCGCCTCGAGCTGACGGCCGCCCGTCACATTGGTCAATCGGGCGAACAGATTGGCCGAGTCCGCGAAACCGAAAAACTTCAGCTGATCGCCGCGGCTCACCGACCGCTCTTCGCTAGGCGTGTCGACGAAATACTGAACCGTCACTCCGAGCGCGTGAGCGATGCCGGCAAGCGACGTGATGGAGGGCGACGCCAAACCTCTCTCCACCTGCGACAAAAACGGCTTGGAAATTCCCGCCGCGGTTGCCGTGTCGTCCAGCGTTCGCTTGAGTCGTTGCCGCAACGCGCGGATCTTGCTGCCTATTTCGAGTGCCGCATTGCTCTTATGAATTGTCGTGACCATAGCAGGAGGAAATTAGCCCGTCAAAATTTGTTTGATATATGCAAATATGGTTTGATGACGCCTTGGCGGGACTGCGGGCCTGGAGCCCCGCCTGGATACGCGCCACATTTTTCGAGACAGCACGCTATGTTGCCAGAAGCCACACGACCTCCGGCCAATTTGACCGATGAGGCCGAGGAAACCGGGCGTCTCTTCCGCCAGGTAGCGCGAGGCTTCGACGTTGTGCATGGCTATGCAAACTGGATTCAAGACGTTAACGGCATGACACGAAGGACAGTTTCCGATGCTGCTCTCCAATCCCTAAGTATGGGCTGGCGAGATGCAACCCCCACCGCCGGGACCGACAACTCATAAACGCCGGACCGTTTTCCGCAATTCGATTTTTCGCGGCGGCTAGCAAGTTCCTCCCGCCGCACACAACTGTTTCAAGCAAGAGGTAGATGATGGAATCATCCAGACGCGCTGGTGCGCATATTTCGCAGACGCGTTCTTTTTCGACCGTCTTTCTGATCGAGATGTGGGAACGTTTCGGCTACTACGGCATGGCTGCGCTGCTCGTGCTGTTCATGATCGACAAGCTGCACTTTGCGGACAGCCACGCGACACTCACGTGGGGCGCCTTCACCGCGCTCGTCTACGCGTCGCCGTCTATTGGCGGCTGGATTGGCGACACCATTCTGGGCGCGCGCCGAACGATGATTTTCGGTGCCGTAGTGCTGGCCGCCGGCTATCTGATGCTGGCGCTGCCCAACGACCAGCTTGCGTTCATGTACGCGTCGCTTGGCGTGATCGTCGTGGGTAACGGCCTTTTCAAGGCGAACGCGGCGAATCTCGTGCGGCGCATCTATGAAGGCGACGACGCGCGCATCGACAGCGCGTTCACGATCTACTACATGGCGGTCAATATCGGCTCGACGGTGTCCATGCTCGCCACGCCGTGGATCAAGGACCATTGGGGCTGGCATACGGCCTTCGGCGTCTGCTGCGCGGGCATGCTGTTGTCGGTGGCGAACTACTTCGTGATGTTCCGCACATTGGCGCATATCGGCTCGGCCCCGGACGCCGAACCGGTACGCTGGCGGCGCGTCGGCGCGGTCGCAGTCGGCGGCGTCGCACTGGGCGTGGCGACCATGTTCGTGCTGCAGCACAAGGCGATCGCAGTCGCCTGCGTGTATGCAGCGGGCGCCGCGATTCTGGCTATTTTCGGCTACATGCTCCTCAAGTGCGAACGCTCGGAACGCGCGGGTCTCGTGGCTGCGCTGATCCTCACCGCTCAGGTGATCCTGTTCTTCGTGTTCTATGTGCAGATGTCTACGTCGCTCACGCTGTTCGCGCTGCGCAACGTCGATCCGCGGTTCTCGCTGTTCGGCACGACGCTCTTTACCTGGAGCGCGGCGCAATTCCAGGCGCTCAATCCCATCTGGATCATGCTGCTGAGCCCGTTGCTTGCGCTGCTTTATACGCGGCTCGCGAAAAGCGGCAACGACGTCCCGGTCGCAGTGAAATACGCGTTCGGCTTCGCGGTGGTGGCGGCCGGCTTCTTCGTCTATGCGGCAAGCGGTCACTCGGCTGTCAATGGACGCGTGTCGTCGTGGTTCATGGTCGGCGGCTATGGGTTGTATTCGCTCGGCGAACTGCTCGTGAGTGGCTTGGGCCTTGCGATGATCGCCCGCTACGTACCCGCTCGTATGGGCGGCTTCATGATGGGCGCGTATTTCGTTGCGACCGGTGTGTCGCAGTATCTGGGCAGCGTGGTCGCGAATTTCGCGCAGATGCCGGCCGGCGACATGGACCCGCTCGTGTCATTGCCGCTTTATACGAAACTCTTCACCGGTCTCGGCTGGCTTGCCGCCGCCGGTGCGCTCGTCGCGGTACTGCTGTTGCCGCTGATGCGCAAGCTCTCGCGTGAACATCAGCGATCCGGCGACGAGACGCGCGACCGCGCAACGCAGTCTGCTACGGCCGGCAGCGCGGTGACGGAATAAGCGCGGTTCGCCGGAACGCGGTGGACTCAGTTTGCGGCTGCTGTCTTGCTGCCGTCTGGCCTCGCCGAAGTATCATGGCGCGGACATTTCAGGTAGCCGTTCAAATGGAAATCCACATCGCCGTAGAAGGGCATCACGACCTGTCCGGACAGATTTATCGCCAGTTGCGAGCCGGCATACTCGAAGGGCGTCTTGCCGGCGGCACGCGGCTGCCGTCGACGCGCGATCTCGCGACGCAGTTGGGCGTGTCGCGCAAGACAACGCTTGACGTGTTCGAGCGGCTTCTTTCGGAAGGCTATCTCACCGCGCGAGCCGGTTCGGGAACGTTCGTCGCCGACGGTCTCGAGCGCTTGCCGGTGGAGCGCTCGCCGCATGCGCGCGTGGCGGACTCGTCGCGCGAACGTGCGAAGGGCAGGCGGGACGCCGCGCGCGCACAACCGCTGTGGGAGCAGATGCCCGACAGCTTGCCGGTGCCGCGGCCATCGGTGGCGTCGCCGTACGATTTCATAGGCGGCGCCACCGACAAGACGCTGTTTCCATTCGACGTCTGGCGCCGCTGTGTGAATCATGCGTTGCGTACGCAAGCGCGCGGACAGGGAACGTATCGCGACGCAGCCGGCGAACAGGAGTTGCGTCTGGCGATCGCGCGCTATCTCGCGTTCAATCGGGCGGTGTCGAGCAACTGGGAAGAGGTGATCGTCACGCAAGGCGCGCAGCACGCGCTCGACCTGCTCGCGCGCGTGACGCTCGGTCCCGGCGAAGTCGCCGCCATCGAAGATCCCGGTTATCCGCCGGCGCATGCGTGTTTCGAGGCGACCGGTGCGCGCGTGGCGCATGTGCCCGTCGACCGTGAAGGTTTGATCGTCGGCAAACTGCCGGACAATGCGCGGCTTGTCTACGTGACGCCGTCGCATCAGTTTCCGCTGGGTATGCCGATGAGTCTCGAGCGCCGTGTCGAGCTGCTCGAATGGGCGCAGAAACGCGGCGCGGTAATCATCGAAGACGATTACGACTGCGAGTACCGTTTCGAAGGCCGGCCGATGGAGCCGTTGAAAAGCCTCGACCGCGCCGGCCTGGTTGCATACGTGGGCACGTTTTCGAAAACTATCTTCCCGGAGTTGCGGGTCGGCTACGTGGTACCGCCCGCTTCGCTTTACGGGCCGCTTTACAAGGCGCGTCAGATTGCGGATTGGCACGGCTGCACGCTGACGCAAACCGCGCTGGCGTCGTTCATGCTCAACGGCGACTTCGCCAAGCACTTGCGGCGCATGCACAAGACGTACGCGGCGCGGCGCGCACGACTGCTCGAACATCTGCAAGGCGGGCTTTCACCGTGGTTCGAGCCGATCGTGCCGACGGCGGGCATTCATATAGCGGCGCGCCTGCGAGCGCCGCTGACGGAGCAGGCAGTGGTGACGGCGGCGCGCGAGGCGTCGATCGGTCTGTACGGACTCGCGCCGTTTTATCAGCGCGCCAAACCGCAGGCCGGTCTGATTTTCGGCTACGGCAACATCGCCGAGCCACATATCGATACGTCGCTCGGGACACTTGCGGGCATCCTCGCGCGCCTTGCTTCGTCGCCTGGCAACTGAGACGTCCGATGCGACGCGATGGCGTTGCATGGATTCGCGTTGCGCGGCCAATGCGGAGTTACCCGAAGCGCCGGTTGCCGGTCGCTTTGCGAATCGAAGACAAGGCCAATGCCGTCCAGCGAACGTCGAGACGCGGTGCCCGCAGCGCCAAAAATGACCGGACGATGGCACGTCTCGATCCATCGTGCCGTGCAGAATGTGCCGCTATACATGCACTGAAACCGCTTGTAACGCACGTTACGTGTCCGTGTTGAAGGAGCCGCCAAAGCAGTTTAGCCCCTGAAACAAGGATCAAAATGTGTCGCGCAGTCTGCGCCGCGCAACAAACCTGCGCTGTTATACATAAAAGAGTCGCGCAAATCGCATCAGCGCTTGTAGAATCCGGCGTTGAAGCGTGCACATACCGTATGCGCTTCGTGCAATTCACTGACCACAACAGGTAGGAGAAACATGCCGACTTCCGCAAAAAAGGTGGCCAAGAAGGCTGCTGCCCCGGTACCGACCAAGAAGGTTGCTGCAAAGAAAGTCCCTGCGAAGAAAGCTCCCGCAGCTAAGAAGGTCGCCGTGAAGGCGTCCAGCGCACCGTCGCCGATCAAGGACACCTTCACGAAGGCCTCGCTGGCTGCACACGTTGCTGAACGCGCCGCTGTGGAACCGAAGGCTGCGAAGGCCGTTCTGGCCGCGCTCGAAGACACGATCCTCGGCGCTGTTCACAAGAAGGGCGCTGGCGAATTCACGCTGTCGGGTCTTCTGAAGATCGTCGTGCAAGCTGTGCCGGCCAAGAAAAAGCGCTTCGGCAAAGACCCGTTCTCGGGCGAAGAGCGCTGGTTCCCGGCAAAGCCGGCTAGCGTGCGCATCAAGGCACGCCCGCTGAAGAAGCTGAAGGACGCTGCAGCAGGCTAATTGCGCATCGCGCGTCGCCCAGGCGGTTGACGACGTTCGCGTTGGTTGACCTCCGCGGCTCACGCACTGCAATTCCGCACTGCAAGTCGTATGAATCCCCGTGAATGAAAATTCACGGGGATTTTTTTGCGCCCAAGTTTACGCTCGTTCTTGCGCTCCAAATGCGCGCCGCAGGTCTCAAAAGCGCGATGCGGTGCATCCGCCATTCGCGCGTGCACTGTACTAGCGCATCGTGTGCTGCCGCAGTACGATGACAGCGAGACCCTTTGCCCCGCTATGCGCTGTTCGTGTGCACGTCTGCGGTTTCATGCGCTAAAAGCCGAATGGCATAGCGCTTGCTTGAACGAATATCGAACACCGAATGCGCAGCGCATTCGCCTTCTATCCGACAACAAGAGCGGGGCGTGACATGCGATGCTATGACGAGATGCGTCATCATGACGATGCCGTGCGGCCACACTACGCGCGCTTCGAACGATGGCTCTCGAAGCAGGGAAACGAAGCGATCGCACGCAAGCGTGCCGAAGCGGACCTGCTGTTTCGCCGAGTCGGTATTACGTTTGCGGTGAACGGTGACCTGTCGGGAACCGAGCGGCTCATTCCCTTCGACCTGATTCCACGCATCATTCCGCGCGACGAATGGAAGACGCTCGAAGCGGGTTTACGTCAGCGGGTTAGGGCGCTCAATCTGTTCATCCACGACGTGTACCACGATCGCAAAATCGTGCGCGCGGGCATCGTGCCCGCTGAGCAGGTTTATACCAACGCGCAATATCGGCCGGAAATGCAGGGTGTGAATGTGCCGCTCGGTGTTTACGCGCATATTGCCGGTGTCGACGTGGTGCGCGCTGGCGACGAGGGCGAGTTCTACGTGCTCGAAGACAATCTGCGGGTGCCGTCGGGTGTGTCGTACATGCTCGAAAATCGCAAGATGATGATGCGGCTTTTCCCCGAGCTATTCGTACAGAACCGCATTGCGCCGGTCGCGCATTATCCCGATCTGCTGCTCGATACGCTGCGCTCGGTAGCGCCCGAAGGCGTCGACGATCCGGTCGTGGTGGTACTCACGCCGGGCATGTACAACTCCGCGTATTTCGAGCACACGTTCCTCGCGCAGCAGATGGGTGTCGAACTGGTGGAAGGCAAAGATCTTTTCGTCGACGACAACTATGTGTTCATGCGCACCACGCAGGGACCCAAGCGTGTGGACGTGATCTATCGTCGCGTGGACGACGATTTTCTCGACCCGCTCGCGTTCCGTAACGATTCGGCGCTGGGCGTGCCGGGCCTCCTGACTGCGTATCGCGCGGGACGGGTCGCGCTCGCGAACGCGATGGGCACCGGCATCGCCGACGACAAATCGATCTATCCGTACGTGCCGGAAATGATCGAGTTCTATCTGGGCGAGAAGCCGATTCTGAACAACGTTCCCACGTTCCAGTGCCGCAAGCCCGACGATCTGGCTTACACGCTCGCGCATCTGCCGGAACTGGTCGTGAAAGAGGTGCATGGCGCGGGCGGCTACGGGATGCTTGTCGGACCCGCGTCGACGAAGGCCGAGATCGAAGCGTTCCGCGAGCGTCTGATCGCGCGGCCGGCGGGCTATATCGCTCAGCCCACGCTGGCGCTGTCTGCGTGCCCCACGTTCGTCGAAGCCGGCATCGCGCCGCGCCACATCGATCTGCGTCCGTTCGTGCTGTCAGGCAAGACCGTCACGATGGTCGCGGGCGGACTCACTCGCGTCGCGTTGCAGGAAGGCTCACTCGTCGTCAATTCGTCGCAGGGAGGCGGGACCAAGGACACGTGGATGGTCGACTGACGCAGTTGCCGCGCGGTTGCAACCACCGCGCCCGCAACCCAGCGCGCCGGGGCGTGTATCAAGAAGCCGCCGGCGCATACGGATAACCAGCGCGAGCTTTCACTTCATCGAGCTTCGCGTCATCAGATACGGAACGCCGTCATGTTAAGCCGCACCGCCGATCACCTTTTCTGGATGGCCCGCTACATGGAGCGCGCGGAGAACACCGCCCGCATGCTCGATATCAACCTGAAGGCGCTTTTGCTGCCGCAGACGCCCGATCAGGAGGCGCGCGCACAACGTTCGGTGCTGCGCATTTCCGAACTCGAAACAGCGTTCGCACAACGCTACGACGAGCCGACTCGCGAACACGTGCTCGACTTCATGGTGGCGGACGCGAACAACCCCTCGAGTATTCACTCGTGCCTGCAGGCGGCGCGCGAAAACGCGCGTGCCGTTCGCGGTACGTTGACGACCGAATGGTGGGAGACCATCAACGATACGTGGCTCGAATTCAACGAGCGCATTTCGTCTGGTCAGGCCGCTGCCAATCCCGGCGCGTTGTTCGAATGGGTGAAGTTCCGCTCGCATCTTTCGCGTGGCGTGACGATTGGCACGGCGCTGCAGGACGACGCGTTTTTCTTCACGCAGTTGGGTACTTTTCTCGAGCGCGCCGACAACACCGCGCGAATTCTCGACGTGCGCTTTGCCGACGTCGAACCGAATTCACGCGACGCCGCGCGCCAGCTCGAAGACTTCTATTACTGGACTTCGATCCTGAGTTCTGTGTCCGCGCTGGAAATTTACCGCAAGGTGTATCGCGACGTCGTCACGCCAGCCCGTGTGGTGGAACTGATGATCCTGAACCAGCAGATGCCGCGTTCGCTGCTGGCTTCGCTCGAAGGCGTCTGCGCGAATCTGGCGATGCTGCGAACGTCCGGCTCGAACCAGTGCGAGCGTTTTGCCGGCAAGCTGCGCGCCGAACTGCTGTACTCCGACATCCGGCAGATTTTCGAAGCCGGCCTGCACGCCTACCTGACCCAGTTCCTCGCTCGCGTGTTCGAGCTGGGCAATCTCGTCGCGCGTACTTATCTCATGCTGCCAGTCGCCTGACGGAGTGCTTATGTACCTGACGATCCGCCACGACACGTCCTATCGTTACGAAGCGACTGTCCATTATTCAATCCAGCAATTGCGCCTGACTCCGGCCAACGGCGCTTCCCAGATGGTGCGGCGCTGGAGTATCGACACGCCGGGCAAGCTCGACCCGGCCTTCGACGCCTATGGCAACGTGCTGCATACGCTCGTCATCAACAAGCCGCATAGCGAGATCCGGCTGCAGGTGTCGGGCGAGGTCGAGACGATTGCGCTGATCGACGGCCGGCTTCTCGACGACGTCGGCCCGATTCCGCTCGAGCACTTCACGTGCGCGACGCGTCTGACCGAAGCGGACGCTGCGATCCGCGAACTGGCGGACTCGGTCCCGAGCCTCACCAGTTCGGCGAATCTGATCGCGCTGTCGGAACGGATCGTGGAGCGCGTGAAGTACCACCCCGGCATCACCGAGGTCACCAGCACGGCGGCGCAGGCGCTCGCGCTCGGCAATGGCGTCTGTCAGGACCATGCGCATCTGATGCTCGCTTGTTGCCGCGCGCGTGGAGTTCCGGCGCGCTACGTGAGCGGCTATATCGAACCCGGCGACGTGCCGCATGCGGCGAGCCATGCATGGGTGGACGTGTGGGTAGACGGCACGGGCTGGGTCTCGATCGACGTCACGCATGCGGCCTTTGCCAGCGAAATCTACTGCAGGCTGGCGGTCGCGCGCGACTACGAGGCTGCGGCGCCGGTGCGCGGCCGGCGAATCGGCGGCAGGGAAGAGGAGTTGGAAGTCTCGGTAACGGTCAGCGCGCAGATGTCGCAGTAGGTTGCGGGGCCGCAAGCGCACGGAAGGTGGCGGTGTACGCTGCCTTCGGCCGAGTTCGGTCCGCAATTGCCGGGCACGCGAGCCTGTTTTGTGCGGGCGCTTGTCGAGCGCGCGTGCTTTCCCGCTTGACGTCCGCGTAGCGCCCACAGCGGCTGTCCGGCCGTGCCGGTGTTCGCCACTATCAAGAACAAACCGGCCGAGGCCGTAATACGGTGAAGAGGCGCATCTGCGCCGCATTACAATAGCGCCGTTCAGTCGTTTTTCGCGGGTATCCTCTCTTATGACTTACTGTGTAGCGATGTCCGTCGACGAGGGTCTCGTGTTCCTTTCGGACACGCGGACCAATGCGGGCGTCGACCACATCAGCACCGCCCGCAAGATGTCCGTGTTCGAGCAGCCGGGCGAACGCATGCTGGTGCTGCTCGGCGCGGGCAATCTGTCGCTGACGCAGGCGGTGTTGCACGAACTGTCGGAGCCGAGCGATCCGTCGCAGCCCACGCTCTGGAGCGCGCCCACCATGGCTGACGCGGCGCGCGTGATCGGCCGCGCGGTGCGTTGCGTGCATCAGCGGGAGGCGGAAGCGCTGCAGGAATTCGGCGTCGACTTCAATTGCAGCTTTATTCTCGGCGGGCAGATTGCCAACAACCGGCCGCGACTGTTCATGATCTATGCGGCGGGCAACTTCATCGAGGCCTCGGCGGTCAACCCGTATTTCCAGATCGGCGAGGCGAAATACGGCAAGCCGATTATCGACCGGGTGCTCACGCCGTCCACGCCGCTCGACGAAGCCGCGAAGTGCGCGCTCATCTCAATGGACTCGACGTTGCGCTCGAACCTGTCGGTCGGGCTGCCGCTCGATCTGCTGGTTTATGAAAAAGATTCGCTGCGGGTCACGCGTTTCGTGTCCATCGATCACGACAACGCCTACTTCGAGATGATTCATCGCACCTGGGGCGAGCGGCTGCGCCAGGTGTTCGGCGAGATCCCCGATCCCGACTGGCACGAATCGCCCAATGTGCCGATGCTCCAGCGCGAGCGCGCGCTTGTCATGCATCGCGCGCCGGTGGGTGCTGATGGCGTGGAGCACGATCTCGACGCAAGGCCCGCGCAGACTCTGGCGCAGGCGGAGAAGGGCAAGGCGCAGCGCAGGTAGCCGTTGGGCGGTTTCGTGTTTGATCATGGCTGCGCGTCGCAATCGACGCGGCGCAGGTCTTTGCCACAAGTAGATAAGCCCAGAACGCGCGGCTGACCGGATGCTGCTGCGGCGCGACGGCTTCGAGCCGCACCGTGCCCCGAACGCTTCCCTGCTGGACACCCGCGCCGTTTCCGTCGCCGAATGAAAAAAGCCAGCCTTCGGCTTGCGCCTCTGGCTGGCTTCAAGGTACGGCTCGATGTCTTGAGCCGTATGCCATGCTGTTCTATTAGAACTTGTGACGGATACCCAGGCTGATGATTTCCTGGCTGCTCGAACCGGCCTGGTAGCCATACGAGCCAACCGATGCGCCTGCGTCGACAATGCCACCGGTCGCTGCGTCGCGCTGGCGACCGCTTGCGTGCTGGTATGCGCCAACGAGGTACAGGTCGGTCCGCTTCGACAGGAAGTAGTCGCCGCCCAGCGAAACCTGGTGGTAGTTCGCCGACGTGTCGCCCGCGCCGTGCGTGTAGGTGTAGCCCAGGCCCAGCAGCATTGCCGGCGTCAGCTGGTAGCCAGCGTACGCGCCTGCAACGTGATACTTCTCTTGCTCACCAAAGCCCGAGAACGCGTCCGGCTTGTATTGCGCGAAGCTATAGCGAACGTTGAACGTGAACGGACCGGTCACGTACTGTGCAGCGGCCGACGTGATATCGATCTGCTTGGCCGATGCGTACGCGCCGTTGATGTTCGAGCCGTCGAACGTAGCGTCAGACGTCACGCCCGCGTTCCACGTGCCACCCTGGTTGGTGCCCGGAACGACGCCGCGGCTTGCCAGCGTGTTGCCGTTTTCCATGCGGAAGTAGCCAGCTGCAACGCTGAAGGGGCCGCCCGACCACGTCGCTGCACCTGCCCAGGATTGACCTGCGCCCGTTGCGCCTGCAACGCCGCCCAGTGCGTACATGCCTTCGAACTGGAAGCCGCTCCACACCGGAGAAACGTATTTGATTGCGTTGTTCGTACGCGAGCTGTTGTCGTTGTTGTCAACGTCGCCCGGCGTCGTGAACGTGCTGCCGAAGAAGTTGTCACCCGTCAGCGGCTGAACCAGGTCGACCAGCGGGTCGTACTGGCGACCCAACGTGAGCGTACCGTATGCATCTTGCGTCAAACCGACGTATGCCTGGCGACCGAACAGCTTCGTGCCCGTGCCGTACGAACCCATCTTGCCGTTGTTCGGGTTGAAGCCGCTTTCCAGTTGGAAGATCGCCTTCAGGCCACCGCCCAGATCTTCCGTGCCCTTCATGCCCCAGCGGCTGCCTTGCAGGTTACCCGCTGCGAGCTGCCACAAGTTGTTGTTAGCCGGGTTGGCATTGTGAACGTACTGGACCGATTCATCGATCAAGCCGTACAGGGTCACGCTGCTTTGAGCGTGTGCAGCGCCGGTAACGCCGAGGAGCGCCAACGAGAGGGTAGACAGTGCGATTCGTTTCATCCAATTCTCCACGCAGATGATTAGTTTACTTGTTGCGGAAAGGAGAATAGCTCAGGGCGTCAATCGGTAAGAACTGGAAAAAAAAGAGTGTCGCCAAAAACCGACAATCGTCGCAAAGCCTTGTATTTAAAGCGGCTTTGGGATTGTTTCTTTTTTCGCAATATTGATTCGTTGTGTTCGCATTATTGTTGTTTCATTGACTCAGACCGTATCGGAACCGGCCGTTTAGGCAATTATGTGTAAGTAGAGTGTAATGAAGTCGTCTAAATCCGGCCTACGGGTTTTGGAGTGGGTATAGGCAGGCGCGGCGTGACTACGCCGAAAAGCGGACTAGACATGCCGGCCCGATTGTGATCAATGCGCACCATTGCGGGGCAAAAACAGTCGCAACAGCCGTTGCGCTACTTTGGCGCGATGTCGTCGTCCCGGTTGTGACGCGCGATGGTGGCCGCCGCGAGGCCGGCAGCCGCTGCCAGGGCGACTGATTTCCACGGGTGCTTGCGCACGTAGCGATCTGCCTCGACCGCTTTGCGGCTCGCCCCGAGCAACGTGACTGCGGCGAGATGGGTCGCTTGCGCCTCCGCCGAGATTACCGAGCGTCCGACGTTCAGCGCGGCCGCGCGCGCGGACGCCTTCTTGCGCAGTTGCATGCGGCGTAAGTCGTAAGCCGCATGCGTGCCGGCGCCCGGCTCCGCGTGGGCGCTGTCGAGCGAAGCCGTCGGCACGTCGCTGCCGGAAGCTTCGGCGCCGGCGTGCAAGGCCGCGTTTGCCGGCACCGTCGACGCCGCCAACACCGATGCGAGTTTCGCGCGGCTGCCCGGCGGCGAGTCGGCCTGCATGCCCCAGCCGCCGCGCGGGTCGTTAAGACGGCCCCGCGCGGCCGAAAACTCAGCGCCGAGCAGCAGCACGGCCGCCGAGAAGTACAGCCACATCAGCAGCACGGCGAGCGATCCCGCCGCGCCGAACGAGCTCGCCATGCCGGCGTGCGCGAGATAGAGCGCGAACAGCTTCTTGCCGGCCGAAAACAGCACCGCCGCGACGACCCCGCCGACCAGTGCATCGCGCCAACGTACCTTCGCGTCCGGCAGGAATTTGAGCAAGCCGGCGAACGCAAACGCAAGCACCAGCAAACCCACGCCGAGTTGCAGCAGATTGCCGATCACGACATATGGCGAGTCGCCCCACAGCCATTTGCCGATGAACGTGATCACCGTATCGAGCACGAGGGAGACGATCAGCAAAAACGCGACGCCGAGCACCAGGCCGAACGAGATCAGCCGCACGCGCACCAGCGCGATCACGCTCGATGTGCGTGGACCGGTGTTCGGCCACACGACGTTAAGAGCGCTGTTGAGCGACGAGAAAGTGGCTGACGCGCCGATTGCCAGCATCGAGAACGAGATGATGGCCGCGACGCCGCCCGCGCTGCCGCTGTGGTGCGCGTTCTCGACGATGGTCTGCACGCCCGCCGCGGCCTGGTCGCCGAGCAGCCCGTGGATGTGGTCGAACAGTTCACCGCGCGCGGCCTCGGCGCCGAAGAACCAGCCCGCCACGGCGATTACCATGACGAGGGTCGGCGCGAGGGAAAAGGCGGCGTAGAACGCAATGCTCGCTGCCATTGCCGTGCAGCGGTCTTCGGAGAACTGCTTGAGCGCTCCGATTGCCCAGTTCGCTTGCTGGCGAGCCGCGTGCTGGAGGTTCTCGGCGGAAAGCGTGTCGATGTCCATGGTCGAAGTCTCGATGGGTACGGGCGCCGGCCGGCACGCGCGAGCCACTCGGCTAGCGCGGCGCAGCCTCGTATCGCTGTCTTTCGCAAACCTTGTGCCTGTGACTATAGCAAGCGCGTTAGTCCGCGAGCCGTTCGGCCACGCGCCGATGCGCATTGCCGCTAGACGCTAGAATGCGATGGCTTACCTCATCTACTTTTATAGACTGCCATGCATTCGCACGAAGCCTTAACGCAGTTGGACGTGATCCCCGCAGAAGAACTCGCCGCGCATCTGCCCGCGCATGTTCTCGCGCAGTTGCCGCCGCAAGGCGTAACGGTTTTCTCCGTGACCGACGACGCTTCGGACACCGCCGCCTTCAGCGCGCGCTACGGTTTTGGTCTTGAAGACTGCGCGAATACGATCGTGGTGCGCTATAAAAAAGACGGCGGCGAGCACTATGCAGCGCTCGTTTCGCTTGGGTCGTTGCGGCTCGACGTCAACGGAGCGGTGAAGGCGGCGCTCGGCGCGCAGCGGCTGTCGTTCGCCAAGCGTGAGGTGGCGGTCGAATTGAGCGCAATGGAGTTCGGCGGCATTACGACTTTCGGATTGCCGGCGGACTGGCGCATTCTCGTCGATGCCGCCGTGATGGAGCGCGCGCAGATCGTCATGGGAGCGGGCATCCGCGCGGCGAAGCTTCTGCTGGCGCCCGACGTCTTGCGTCAGTGGCCGCGTTGCGAGGTGGCCGACCTGACGTTGCCCGCGGAGTGAATCTCGTCGGCGTGCCCATCCAGGAGCACGCCGCAGGAGCACGCCGCATGAGCGCGAGGCAAGAGACCCCAGAGGCGAACCCTCAGGCGAACCCGACACCCGCGCGGCTCAGCAAGCGCCGGTTATGCTCGGAAAGGTTCTTCACGCGAAGCTGTTTGCCGGCTTTGCGATAACGCTCGTAAAGACCTTGCAGCGCTGCGAGCGCGGAATGATCTGCGAGCAGCAGATGACTGCAATCGATCGTGACGTCCGCCGGATCTTGCTGCGGATCGAATAACTCGTGAAAACGCGCGGTGGAAGCGAAGAACAGCGTGCCGCGCGGCACATAGGTTCTATTGTCGGCGCGGTCTTCGATATGCGCGTGAATTTCGCGCGCGTGCTGCCACGCGAAATTCAGCGCTGCGATCACGATGCCGCACAGCACGGCGATCGCCAGATCGGAAAACACGGTGATGAGCGTGACCGCAATGATCACGAGTGCGTCGTTGCGCGGCACTTTGCCGAGCACGCGCAGCGAACCCCATGCGAAAGTCTGCTGCGCGACCACGAACATCACGCCGACGAGCGCCGCAAGAGGAATGCGTTCGATGAGCGGCGACAGAAACAGGATGTACATCAGGATCATCACGCCGCTGACAATGCCCGAAAGGCGTGAGCGTCCCCCCGAATTCAGATTGATCATCGTCTGGCCGATCATCGCGCAACCGCCCATGCCGCCGAACAGACCCGAGGCGATATTCGCCGCGCCCAAGGCGAGACATTCGCGGTTCGGCTGACCGCGGGTCTCGGTGATCTCATCGGTCAGATTGAATGTCAGCAGCGTTTCCAGCAGACCGACAATTGCGATCAGCACCGCATACGGCAGCACGACTTGCAGCGTCTCCAGGTTCAGCGGGACGTCCGGCAGATTGAAACCCGGCAGCCCGCCCGCGATGTGCGCCATATCGCCGAGCGTGCGCGTAGGCAGATGCAGCAGTTGAGCAAATACGCCGACGCCTACGATCGCTACCAGTGCGGGCGGCGCTGCCCGCGTGACGCGCGGCAGTACATAAACGATCAGCATGGTGAGCGCGACGAGGCCGCACATCATCGCGAGCGCGCTGCCGTGCAGCCATGCTTCGCCTTGCGGCGTGCTCTGCCGGAAATGCGCGAGCTGCGCGGTAGCAATTACGATTGCCAGTCCGTTGACGAAACCGAGCATGACCGGATGCGGGACCATGCGGATCAGTTTGCCGAGCCGCAATGCGCCGAACAGCACCATCAGAACGCCGCTGAGTATGACGGTAGCGAGCAGATACTGTGCGCCGTGCTGAACGACCAGCGCCACGATAACAACCGCCATCGACCCGGCCGCGCCCGAAATCATTCCCGGACGGCCGCCGAAGAGTGCAGTGATCGTGCAGATGAAGAACGCGCCATACAGGCCCATGAGCGGATTGAGGTGCGCGACGAGCGCGAACGCGATGCATTCGGGAACCAGCGCGAACGACGAGGTCAGACCCGCGAGCACATTGGCGCGGATTCCGGAAAGCCTTGCGGGCCAACCGTGAGTAGGGCTAGCGGTATTCATCTTGAGCGAGGTGGTTTGCCGCGGCGAACGTTGCATCTGCAGATGCGGATGCCTGGCAACATGAGCGTCCTGGCCTGAGGTGTTTCGGGGGCCGGGCGTTTGCGAAAGGGGGGATTTTACAGCAGGTCAGCGGTTTTGACCGGTGACGCTCTCAGCGTTCGCGATGGATCGCGCTGGTTCGCGCGGAGAAGCGCAAGACCGTCGCCACGCGGTCCGCAATGCGGCCGCGTGGCTTCTCACGTCGATCAGATGATCAGGCGCGAAACCTTCGTGCCTTCGAGCGATACGCCGGCCATCAGGCCGCCGTTCGTCAGAACGAATGCTTCGACCGGGCTCGTCGCGGTCGACGTATCGATCGCGCCGTTCGCGCCGACCTTTAGCACGGCAACGGTTGCGTCTGCACCGGCTGCCCAACCCTGGCTGTTGAGGAATTTGTCGAGTGCTTCCTGCGTCATGAAGAGGAAGACGAGCGCTTTCGACTGTGCGCCGATCTGCAAGCCGAACGAGCCGGCCACTGTGCTGTAGTAGCCGCTCGTGCGGCCACCCACGCGCAATGCGCCTTCGCCATATTGGCCGCCGACCCAGAAGCCCGCGGAGATCACCGACGGAAACACCAGCACCCCGCGCGCTTTCGCCACGAGTTCACGCGAGCCGCCGACGTTCGCATACAGACGCGACAGCGTTGAATCGACACCCGCGTTGATCGTGTCGCGCTTGCTGGCGTTGGCGGACGCCGACGCGTTCGAAGACGAGGACGTGGTGGTGCAACCGGCGAGGCCGAGACCCGCGGTAGCGAAAGCCGCGCCGGCCGTCGTGATGAATTGTCGTCTGCGCATGTTATTTGTCCTTTTACGTTATCGAGGTGGTTTTTCTTTATCGATGAAACGGTAATGCCATGACGCCGGCCGTTAGACCGGTGTCCATGATGATGCAGCATTTCCTGTGCCTGCGCATGCCGCGTGCGCAAAGACGGCATGGAGGCCCCGCGTGGCGCGGGGTTCGCGCGCGCGGGTATGTCGAATTTCACGTTCCGCCGCTATACGGCCGGGCGAATGTTCTGGTTGTGACTGAATAGATTGTGCGGGTCATAACGGCTTTTCACGGCTACAAGCCGTTCGTAATTCGGACCATACGCGTCGGCGACGCGGCCCGCTTCTTCTTGCGTCATGAAGTTGACATAGACGCTGCCGAGCGAGAATGGCGCCGATGCATCGAAGAATGCGCGCGCCCAGGATATGCAACGGTCGTCGTCGGCGGGATCTTCCCAGCGGCCATGCACGTTCATCGCGTATTGAGTATCGCGACTCGAATACGCTGTCGCGCTCACCGGTACGCGTTGCGTTTGTGCGCCAATCTGCCCAAAGAAAATTTCGCACTGCGGAGACGGCAGATTCTGGATCGACTGAAGCAGTGCCTCGATCAGGCCATCGTCGATGCTGGCGAGGTTGTGGGACTTCCAGTAGTTGCGCGATCCCGGCGCGAGCAACGGGTCGAACGCCTTTTGCCACATCGCGTACGGCATTTCGCCGAGATGTTCGCCGACCGGCGTGCCGAACGTCTTCACTGGCGCGACGGCGGAAGGGCCGTTTGCGGTCGGGCCCGTGTAGCACATTGCGAAGATGATGACAGGCTTGCCGTGCACGTCGGAGGGCAAGAACGGCAGGGGCGGCGCAAGGCGCAGAACGGCCCACACACTGAGTCCGTCCGGCATGTCCGGCGTTGCTGCGCGATATTTGACGAGCGCGTCCCGCGCCTGATCGAGCGGTAATACGACGAGTCCGCCGAACACCATCGGTCCTACCGGATGCAGCTCGAACACAAATGACGTAATCACGCCGAAGTTGCCGCCGCCGCCGCGAATCGCCCAGAACAGGTCTTCATTCGATTCGGCGCTGGCGCGCAGCAATTCCCCATCGGCGGTGACGACGTCGGCTGAAATCAGGTTGTCCACCGTCATGCCGTATCTGCGGCTAAGCCAGCCGAAACCGCCACCTAGCGTCAAGCCTGCGACGCCCGTAGTCGAGTTGATGCCCAGCGGCGTCGCGAGTCCGAAGGCCTGCGCTTCATGGTCGAAGTCGGCGAGCGTCGCGCCCGGTTCGACGTACGCGCGTTTCGCGAAGGGGTCGATTCGCACGGATTTCATCAGCGAGAAATCCAGCACGAGACCGTCGTCGCACAAGGCGCTGCCGGCAATGTTATGACCGCCGCCGCGAATCGCAAGCGGCAGACCGTTGTCGCGCGCGAAGGCTACGCCGCGCCGCACATCGGCGACACCCGCGCAGCGCAGGATCATCGCAGGGCGCCGGTCGATCATTGCATTCCAGATGCTGCGTGCTTCGTCAAAACCGGCATCGTCGGGCAACATCAGCTGCCCGCGTACAGCGGTTTTCAGTTCCTCGATAGCGCTGTTCGACACGTGAGCCATGGTTTGTCTCCAAGGTTTGGTGAGGGCGCTCGTCGAGCACCGTTGACTGACCAGGTAGATCGCAAGAATCTTGACAGCTTGGTTCAGCGTTCAGTAAACGGGGCTGTCTTATTTAGTCAAACGCACGTAAACCCGCGTGCGGCTCGACGCTCGTGCGGAAGCCCGCAGCGCGGGCGTCCACAGACACGAGGCGGCACTACAGCGGCGCTCGCGTGGTCAATGGTGCATGTGCTTGCGGAAAAGGTCGTGTCTGAAAGTGTTGGATCGGCAGTTGTGCGAGCGTTGCGCTACGACACATATGACAAAAACGACGCAGCCGTGTGCAGCCCGGATGATCAGCCAGGCACCTCGATCACTTTCTCGTGAACCACGAGAAAGACTCTTTCGCCACTGGCGCGGCCGTCTTCGCGTGCGCCGCCGGTAAAGCTGCCGAATGCGGGCAATACGCCGTGTCGCGGGCCGAAACGAAAGCACGGCACGCGAACCGAGTCGTTGCGTGTTGCGATTCGATAGACGGGATGCAAATGGCCGGCGAGTGCATAAGCACCTTCGACATTCTGTGGGTGATGACACAACGCCCACGGTCCTATGCGCCAAGGCTCCTGCACATAGTCGACATTGAGTGTAGCGGGCAAGGCGCCCGCATGCCGGTCGTGATTGCCTTCAACCAGCACGACCCGCAAAGCCGCATGCCGGGCGCGCCAGACGTGCAACGCATTGAGCATTTCGTCGGCGTGTGCCTCGCGCGCATGCAGCAGATCGCCGAGAAATACGAGCGTGGTCGGTTCGAATTCGGCGATCAGAATGTCGAGGCGCATCAGGTTGTCGGCAGTCGAGCCGACTGGCACGGGAACGCCGCGCGCGCGGAATACCGCGTCCTTGCCAAAATGCGCGTCCGCAACGAAAAGGCAGCGCAGCGCGGGATCGAACGCGGCGCGCAAGCTCGACAGCACGAGTGCATGTCTGGCGATGTCGACCTGCAACGAAGCAGGCTTCATGTGCGAGCCGCCTTTTCCAGTTCCGCGAGCATTCGCTCGACGCGATCCGCGAGCTTCTCCGTGCTGACTTTTTCGCGTAAGCGTCCAACTATCAGCGGGAACGCAAACGGCGTTGGTTTTTTCGGGCGCGTGAGAACGAGGCGGCTTTCATTCATCCGTTCGAGCGCGGAGCGAATGCGTTTGGCGTCGAGTTCTTGCAATAGCACTTCGGCGTCTGCCTGATTGAGTAGTAAATTGCTGCTGTCGTGGTTGCGGAAGATATCGTAAAACAGGCCGCTGGAAGCCTGCAATTGCCGCGCGCTCTTCTGCTGGCCCGGATGTCCCTGGAATACCAGTCCTGACACCCGCGCAATTTCGCGGAAACGCCGTTTGGAGAGCTCCGACGAATTGAGGCTCGCAAGTATGTCGTGGTCGAGTTCTTCAGGGGACAGCAAACCGCTTTCGAGTTCCGCAGCCCAATCGAATGGTTGCGCGGACAACAGCTCGAAACCATAGTCGTTCATTGAAATGGAGAACGTGCCCGGTTTCTCTCGCGCCACTCTCCACGCGAGCAATGCGCCGAGACCGATATGCGCCGTGCGCCCCGCAAATGGATAACAGAAAAAGTGGTGCCCTTCGCGCGATTTCAGTACTTCTGCGACCAGCACGCCGGGCTCCGGCAACGCCGACCACCTCTGCTGCAATTCGAGCAGCGGTCGAACCGCGCGCATTTCCGGTTCGTTATAGATGCCGCCAGCGGCGCGCGCGAGCATTGTCAATGTCGCCTCGGCGAGTTCAGAGGAAAGCGGCATGCGGCTGCCCGCCCATTGGGGCATTGCACCGCGTCCAGACGTCGCGCGCTTGACCCATGCGGTCATGTCCTGCACCCGAATCAGTTCCAGCGCCCGTCCGCCAAAGGTAAAAATATCGCCCGGCTTAAGTCGCGAAACAAAAGACTCTTCTATTGCGCCGATGCGTCCGCCCGCGAGATAAGCGACATTCAGCGTGCCGTTTGCGACGATAGTGCCGACGTTGTTGCGATGCCGTCGCACGAGGTCCTCGCGTGGCACGCGGTAGAAGCCGTCGCTTTCGCGCACCACGCGATGATAGTCGGGATACGCTCGCAACGCGGTGCCGCCGCCCTCGACGAAGCCTAGTGCCCAATCGAATTCATTTTGCGTGAGATGCCGGTACGCATACGCGGTGCGAATTTCATCGTAAAGCTCACGCGCGTCGAAACCGCCGCCGATTGCCACGGTCACCAGGTGTTGAACCAGGACGTCGAACGGCTTTTCCGGCGTTTCGCGGCCCTCTATTTGCCGCTTTTCAACCGCTTCCCGCGCCGCGGCCGCTTCGACGAGTTCCAGCGCGTGCGTGGGCACGATCGTCACCCGCGACGGCCGCCCCGGCGCGTGGCCGGAGCGGCCGGCACGCTGCATCAAACGCGCGACGCCTTTGGGCGAGCCGATCTGAAATACACGCTCCACCGGCAGAAAGTCGACGCCCAGATCCAGGCTCGATGTACATACAACTACTTTTAACAAGCCGCTCTTCAAGCCGCGCTCGACCCACTCGCGGACTTCCTGATCGAGCGAGCCGTGATGCAATGCAATTGCACCCGCCCATTCGGGCCGCGCTTCGAGCAGTGCCTGATACCAGACCTCGCATTGCGAGCGGGTGTTCGTAAATACGAGCGACGTATGCGCTTCGCCAATGGCATCGGCGACCGCCTCGACCTGCCGCATGCCCATATGACCGCCCCACGGAAATCGTTCGATGGTCTCCGGAATAACCGTATCGACGATCAATGCTTTGGGCAGCTTGCCGTGCACGCTCACGCGCGGCGTTCTGACAGGCGCGAGGAGTACTTCGGCTGCGAAAGGAAGGTTGCCGAGTGTCGCCGACAAACCCCAAACCTGCAGTTCCGGTCTCCAGCGCGCGAGCCGCGCAAGCGCGAGTTGCGTCTGCGTGCCGCGCTTGTTGCCGAGCAACTCATGCCATTCGTCGACGATCACGAACTTTAAGTGCGACAGTACTTCGCGTGCGTCGGCTCGCGTCAGAATGAGCGACAGGCTCTCGGGTGTGGTGATCAGCGCGGACGGCATGCGCCGATTCTGCCGCGCACGTTCTGCGGACGATGTGTCGCCGGTTCGCAGACCCACTGTCCATGGCACGGCCAGTTCGGTTGCCGAGCTTTGCAGTGCACGCGCGGTGTCGGCCGCGAGTGCGCGCATCGGCGTGATCCAGAGAACCGTGAGTGGTTCGGGCTGAGTAACTGCCGCTCGTTTTCGGGTGACAGCGGGTGCGGGCGACGCGCTCGACGAAAGGGCGGCAAGCGCGCCGAACCATACGGCCCACGTCTTGCCCGCCCCGGTGGTTGCGTGCAGCAACCCACTCGCGCCTCGTTCCATTTCGCGCCAGACTTCGCGCTGAAAGTCGAAAGGCTGCCAGCCGCGCGCCTCGAACCACGCGTGAAGCTTGTCGGCGAAAGGGCGGCGCGCCGCATCTTCGTCGATGGCAAAAGGCAGCGGCTCGAATGCCGGCTCACGCGCGTCGAGCCGCGCCTGCTGCTCGCGGCTGCGCGGAATGCGTCGCGGCCGGGGCGCGCGACGCCGCTCCGGCATGGCCGTGGGCGGTGGAACTTCGCGGTTGTCGGGATCGGCCGGTTCACTCATCGGAAGCGCTCACTAGCATCGGGTTCGCATCGCAGCGATTCTTCGCAATGCAGCTTCTGTGTGGACCATGCATGTACCGTGCTGGTTCACCATATCCTCGCACTCCCACTTTGTGACCGTCCGTGATTAAATGCCGTGGCTTCACATGTGCGTTGATAACGGAGTCTACGGTGAATAACAAGCTCGCGTCGTTGCCTCGAGTGCCATTGCAAATTGCCGCTGCGCAGGCGCAACCGGTTTGCGGGGACGTGACGGCAAACATAGCAAAGACGGTCGAATTGACCGGTCGTGCCGCCGACCGCGGCGCAAGACTGGTGGTTTTTCCCGAGAAGTTCTTGAGCGGGTATGAACCCGGCCTGATTGCGGGCGACCCGTCGGAATACGCATTCGGTCAATTGGATTCGCGCCTCGACCCGATTCGCGAAGCATGTCGCCGGCACGCCATTGCGGCGATTGTCGGCGCGGCCACGCGCGACGCCGATGGACTGCACATCTCATCGCTCGTGTTCGATCGTCGCGGCGAAGACGTCGAGTCTTACCACAAGCAGTATCTGTATAAAAGCGAAGCGGAAATCTACCGTGCAGGCACGCAAGGCTGCATGCTGGAACTGGACGGATGGCGGCTCGCGCTCGGCGTGTGCTACGACTCCGGCTTTCCCGAACATGCACGTCATGCGGCTGTGAGCGGTGCGCATGCCTATCTGGTCAGCGGACTATTCAGCGTCAAGTCCGGCTATCACCAGTCACGTATCTGGTTCCCTGTACGCGCGTTCGACAACACAATGTATGTTCTCTTGTCCAACCATATCGGTACCACCGGCGGCTGGGATACGTGTGGCGCGAGCGCGATCTGGAGTCCGTATGGCGACGTGATTGCAGAAGCCGGTCGCGAGCGGGAAGAAGTGATTAGTGCTTTACTCGACCCTGCGGTTCTTGCCGATGTCCGGAAACGCGAAACGGCACTTGCGGACTTCGTCGCGCATGTCGACGCGCCGACGCTCGACCATGCAATAAGGCGGATAGACTGACGGCACGCAGCAGTCGTTGCGCTAGAATGATCTGTACTACCCATCTGGAGATTCGTTTTGAAATCTATCGTTGCTCTGCTCGCTGCCACTGTACTTTCGTCCACCGCAATGGCCGCCGCTCCGGCTACGGAGAAGCTGCCTTCAGGCGTGATCGTCGAGCACCTCGTGCAGGGTACCGGCGCGCAGCCCGCGGCCACCGATGTCGTCAAGGTCAACTATCGTGGCACGCTTGCCAATGGCACTGAATTCGACGCTTCCGCAAAGCACGGCGGCGCCGCGACATTCCCGCTCAACCGTGTGATTCCGTGCTGGACGCAGGGCGTTCAGACCATGAAAGTGGGCGGCAAGGCCAAATTGACCTGCCCAGCCGCTACCGCCTACGGTAGCCGCGGTGTGGGCGTTATTCCGCCGAACAGCGACTTGACGTTTGAAGTCGAGCTGGTCGACATAGTGAAATAAGGCGGCGCACAATGCGCTGAAAAACAGACCCCGCTACGGATAACGCAGCGGGGTTTTTTTATGGCATGGCATTGGGGCAATGCCAGTTGGCGCACGCGGACAGGAAAACATCATCGAACAATAAGAAAGAATACCGGCAAGCGGCGACATGCTTTTAAGTCGGCGCCCACTCGCTCGTTTACCAATGCTGTTGTTGTCATTCATCGTGCATGAGGAGCGTATGCCATGAACATCGACTTCCACTACGGCGTGGTCTATATCGTTGCCCGAGTCGGCGGGATGACGCCCAGCGAGGCGCTGACTGTCGCCCATGCCTGCCAGTATGTCGACGACGCAACCACGCCGGGCATCCTCCGTTTCCAGGGCGGAGAAACGTTCGAGCGCTTCGCCACCGCCCATAAGACGTTCGACTACGCCAACACCGAGAACGACCAGAACCGGCTCGTATGGGCGCCGTTCCATTTTCTGCCGGCAGGAGTGGGCGCAACGCTGGAGGAAAAAGCCGTGTGCCGTGCGGACAGCGCAGTCGCGCGCGAGGTCGTGCGGCGAGCCATCCGTCAGCGCGGCGCGGAGATGGGCTTGCATCGTCTCGGCGTCACGCTTCATACGTATGTCGATACATGGGCGCATCAGGGATTTGCCGGTATCGAAAGTCCGGGGAACCGGGTTCATTCACTCGTGGCGCAGGATTGCACGCGTCATGGCTGGCTTGCCAACCTCACGCTCGCGATGCAGCACCTGATCCAGCACGTCGAGGAAGACGTTCTTACGCTTGCCCTACCCGTCGGACACGGTGCTGCCTTGCACTATCCGGATCAGCCGTGGGCAAAGTGGCACTACATCGACGGCCGCAACACGCTGATACAGAGACATAACCTGCCCGAGTTCGTCGCGGCCGCGGATATGGCGTGCCGTGCGGTGCGCGCGTACGTTGCCGGGCGAGAAGACTTTGAAAACGAAGCGGGGCTGCCGGAAAACGTCAAAGAGGCCGTGACGGAATTGCTCGATACCAACCGGATCATGGACGACAACGAGCGCCTGCGCGCTGTCTGCGAGGTAGTCAGAAACGGCGGTATTCCCGGCTTGAGAGAGTCCATTCCCGATTACGTCCCCAAGGGCGTCGGCTCATGGAAATACAAAGCCACCGGTCTTCGTTCTGAAGACGACTCCGGCGACAAACCGGTATGGACCGAGGCATTCGAAAAGAGCGATTACCGGCTCTTTCACGACGCCGTCAAACAGCACCGTTTTTTGACGACCCAGGAGATTCTGCCTGCCTATGGCCTGCGGATTGCCTGACGCGCATCGCTTTTTAAAGCTCACGTTTGGGAGGCTGACCTGCGCGCTGGACACGCGTAAAACGGCACCGCAAGACAAGTAACGCATGGTTACCGGCCAAAGCGGCGTTAAAAAACGAACTGGAAGGCTTTGAATATTCGAATGCTTGCCTATAGTAGAAGCGAGTACTGCCGCGACGCATAGTGGCGGCTCTTTCTTTATATAGGTAACGGGGTACCGACATGACGCCATCGAATGCTGCGATCTATCAGTCGCAGACTTGCACGCCCGAGTCGTTGCGAACACTGGCCGGCTACCTGGAACTCGCGCTCGACGAGGGGGAAAGCGTGGTCCTGATGCGGATAGGTACGCAGGTACGCAGCGTTTATGTCGGCGATCCGTCCGGCGTTTTCGAGGACCTGCGGGACGAAGGCGTCATACCTGCCCAGCAGGCGGACGAGATCCTGGCGTTGACGAGAATCGGCCTCAACCGGATCACCGCCGACGACCAGCAGTACCGCTTCTTGCGCGGCGTCAGATACATTGCCGACCGTCAGGTTGCTGTGTTTACGCCGATATGATTTGTGCTGCAACAATTGGAAATATAAAGAGAAGGCGAATAGCAGAAAGAAGTAAGCCGATAGGGAGACCAAAAAAGATCGAGGGCAAAGAACGAAAGCTCGAAAAAGGCGTCTATTGAGTGCATCGAAGAAAAGTTTCGTACTCCGGCACGCATAGCGGAAATAAACTCGGGTTTTTACGGCCACTCGACTATGCCTTTCTGACGCTATTCATGGCATAGTTCGATCGATTACCACATAAGGAGCAATTCAATGCCCACGTTAGAGCAGATCCAGGCAAAGCTTAAGAAGCTCCAGGCGCAAGCTGACATCCTGATTGCAAGGAAAGCACAAGTCGCAATCGACCAGATCCGCGACCTGATGCTCAAGCACGGCCTGACCACCGCAGATATCGAAGCCAAAGCAAAAGCGCGGCGCGAAGCCAATCGTCTTAATGGCAATAGTGGAAGCGGCAAGGCAAAGCTTGCAGTTGCCGGCCAGAAAGTACCCAAGTATCGCGATCATAAAACAGGCGCGACCTGGACCGGACACGGTCGCGCGCCGGGTTGGATTGTCAGTGCGAAAGACCGAAGCGTGTTTCTGATCGACGGTGCAAGCGAATCGAACGGATTCACGAAGCTTGTCGCTAGTGGCGCGAAAGGCAAAGGTCAGCCCAAAGGCGCGCAACCGCCCAAGTATCGTCATCCCACCACTGGTGCGACGTGGAGCGGACGCGGCCCTGCGCCCGCATGGCTCGCATCGGTTAAGGATCGCACGAGGTTCCTGATAGACAGCAGTGCAGCACCGGCGTCTGGCGCCGCCAGCCAGAAAACGGCAGGCAAGGCGAAGTCGGCAGCCACGAGCGGCGTTGTCAGTAAAAAGGCCGCCGCGAAAAAAGTCGTGGCGAAAAAGGCGAAGGCGGGAGCGCAATCGATAACGGCCAAAACAGCCGCTGTAAAAAAGTCAGCCGCGAAGAAAGTTACTGCGCGAAAGGCGACCGCAAAAAAGGCCGCGAAAAAGATTGCAACAAACGCCGGAACGAAAGCTGCAACGAAAGCCGCTAGCAAGGCACCAGGCCGCAAGAGGGCGGCAAAAGCGGAAACGGCAGCAGTAAGCGCGTCCGCACCGGTCGCTTCCACCGTGCAAGCCGGCGCATAAGCGTATTGGAATAACGAAGTACATGACCAACGCGCTCCAATCATCCCAGCAGGAGGACCAGGTTCTTCTGCTGGACTCAGTTCCTCATCCCGCAGACGACGCTGCCGAACCGTTCATTGTCGCGAGCGACCGCCGTGTGATTCTCGCTTATCCCATTGCGGAGTCCGACTTCGAACGGTTTGGTCCATTCGATCCGGACGACGACCCTTTCTGCACGGTGCTGTTTCCCGACACCACGTTTCATCGACTTGGGCCGCCGGGCGAGCACGATATGCAGATTCACCCGCTTGCGTCGCAAGGCCTCGCTGCTTTCTCGGTCCACGAAGTCATCAATTCGTCTCTCGTCGAAGAGCTTTCCGCAGTTTCGTCACCGGAACTCACGAGGCGCCATTTCGTCATTACGTTTCAGCAATCGACGTTCGAATGTGTGGCCTCTGATTACACCGTGGTCGGCGTATATGGCGCGGCGGAGATCGCCAGCCGCGAAGCATTTGCGCTGGTGCGGTAGGCAAATCGACCGCAGTGTCCATAAGCGTGCGGCGCGGCTCACCATTCTTCGCGCTAGTTGCCCGGATCGACTACAGGCCGGTCCGGGTCCGCAAGCGTTTTATACGGCAGTCTTGCGGCGTGGGGATTACTGGTCGTGTCGTCGATCACGCGTTCAACGTCGGCGGTTTTCGCGAGTTCGGAAAGGAATGTCTGCTTGTCGAAGCTTGCAGCAACGCAACCCTGCACATAAATAAAACGGCGTTGCAACGTGAGCCACAACGCCGACTGTTCGCGCCAATGCGTAGCGGTATTGATATTGGCCAGACGCCGCTGTACGGCTTCGGCGATTTCAGCGTCGTACAAATAGGCGTTCGATAAACGGCAGCGGCCTTCTATCCAGCAACTGTTGCCGCGCTCGATGCGGTAATGACTTTCGTCCAGCCATTCCTGTTCGGTTTCGAGCGGTCCCAGCGGCACTGGGCATCCGTCAATCGCTTTAGATATCTGAAAGAACGGATCGTGTCCGCGATTAATACGCTCTTCCTGGCCGTGGGCGCCGGGCGAAAATGAAGCCAACGCTGACGCCAGCGTCACCCACATACATAACGCCGCGCATTGCAATGCACTGGCGGGCATCCGCATTAATCGTCTCATTGTCTTTGTCTCCACTCCGTGTACAGCGGGACATCGTTTCGTATTAACGGCCCGCGCGCCGGTTCTCAACCGCGAACTTGATCAATTCGGCCTGACCTTCGATATCGAGCTTGCGCTTCAAATTCAGACGATGCGTCTCCACAGTACGCACCGACAGATCATTGCGCTGAGCGATCTGCTTGCTCGACAAGCCCTCGGCGAGTGCATCGAGAATATCCCGTTCGCGCGGCGTAAGCCGCTCGACCGGCGATTGCATGGCCGACGCATGAATCAGGCGGGCGCCGAGTCCCGCGCTGAAATACGTCTTGCCGTCGAGCACTGCGCCGATCGCCTGAATGATTTCGGTCGCCGGTGAGTCCTTCAGTACATAACCGCTCGCGCCTGCACGCACGGCCTGCGTGACGTATTCGAGGTTGTCGTGCATGGACAGCATCAATACTCGAATTGCGGGAAAGCGCTCATGGAACATGCCGGCGAGCGCAATGCCGTTCATTCCGTTCATGCCGACGTCCATCAACACGAGGTGAGGTTCATGACTCTCCGCGAGCGCAAGTGCTTCCTGCGCATTGCCCGCTTCGCCGACAACCTCGATGTTGCGCACGGCTTCGAGCCGCGCGCGCAGACCGTCGCGTACGAGTGGGTGATCGTCGACCAGGATAAGGCGGGCCGCTGCGTGCGATATGTCGTTCATAAAGAGGTCTCCTGCAGGCTCCGGGTAGGAAGCTCCGTGGTGCCGATGCCGAGCGGCACGCGCGCCGTGACCAGTGTGTGGCCGGGCTGGGAACTGAGTGCAAGCGTTCCCCCTAGTGCTTCTACGCGCTCGCGCATGTTGCGCAGGCCCACGCCTGAGCGGCGGCCAACGAAGGCGTGCGTAACGTCGAAACCCGAGCCGTTGTCCGCGATTGTCAGTGTGACCGCGTCGTGGGCGATTTCCAATGCGAGCGCCGCGCTCGATGCGTGCGCGTGACGCACAATGTTGGTCAGCGCTTCCTGCGCGATACGAAACAGCACCGTGTTGACCGCATCGGGCAGAGCCGGCGCATGAGTGTGCGCAATTTGCGTGAAGCCGATTTCAATTCCCGACTGTTCGCTCAGTTCGCGGGTGAGTTGTTCGATGGCTGCCGCGACGCCAAGGTCGTCGAGCATCGACGGACGCAGCGCATGGGATATGCGGCGCACTTCACGCAAGGTATCGCCGAGACGCGTGAGACTCGTGGAAAGCGCGGCTTCGGCGGCGGGCACGCGGGTTTCGCTGCGTTCGAAGCGAGCAAGCGCGGATTCGAGCAGCAGTTTCACCGACACCATCATCTGGCTAATGCCGTCGTGCAATTCACGCGAAAGCCGCGCGCGTTCGTTCTCCTGCGACTCGACAACCTGTTGCGCAAGCCGCTTCAGTTTCGCGTCCGCGCTGCGATATTCGGTGACGTTGAGCACGAGCGCACACAGTGCAATCGCGGCGAGCCCGGCCAGTGCGATCGCGTCGATCCACATCATGGTGCGGTCGATATTCATCGCCGCCCGTTCGTCGATATGCGCGAGCGTTGTGTCGACGTCGTCGAGATAAATACCTGTGCCGATCATCCAGCCCCAGCGTTCGAGCGGCACGACGTAGCCGAGTTTTGACGCCAGTTTGCCCGTCGACGGACGATGCCACAGGTAACGCACATAGCCGCCGCCTTGCGCCGCCGCGGCGAGCAATTTGCGGATCGTCGGCACGCCTTGCGGATCGCGCAATTCCGATAGATCGCGCCCGACGAGGTCCGGTTCGCGCGGATGCATCAGCGAGCGGCCGTGCATGTCGTAGACAAAGAAATAACCGTCTTTGCCGAAATCCATCTTTTCAAGGATGTCGAGCGCTCGCGTGCGGCGCAGTGCATCGTCGCGCGCATTGTCCTGGCTTGCTTCATAAAGCGGTGCGATTGCGGAAGTGGCCAACTCCACGTAATGCTTGAGCTCGATCTCCTTGCTGGTCATGTACGCAGCCTGGGTCGTCGCGTGCTGCGTTTGCGCAAGCGCGGTCGCTTCGCGGCGCACACCGATTTCGATGCTGGCAATAGCCGCGAGAAATGGCACGATCGCCAGCAGAACAATCTTGGCTTTGAGTTTCATCGTTGAAAAAACGGCCGGTAGGCTACGTAGTAATACGTAGCCGGCTTACGTAGTTGCGCGCTTGTGAGGACGCTTACGAAGGCGAATACTACATCCCCGCGGCGTTCTGCGTCTTTGCGGGCCGTTTTCGCCCTCATGCCGCCGCGCATTTCGTATGAACGTTTGTGCCGGGCCCTGTTAATGCTGCGCCTGACAGGCGTTAGCAGCGCGCAAAGGCAAACCCGGTTTGGCACCCGGGGTATTGCAAACAGATGCCCGGTGCCGGCTTTCCGCGTGCCGGACCACAAGTCCGGATGCGTGGTGTCAATAATAGATCTAGGAGAAGTACATGGAGACCTCCCCCACCGCCGGCCGGTCATGGCTATGGCTCATTCTTTTGCTCCCGTACGTCGCGTTGCTGTGGTTGCCGTTCTATAACGACACGCGTCCGTCGTTCGCCGGTTTTCCGTTCTTTTACTGGTATCAGTTCTTGTGGGTGCCGTTGACCTCGCTACTGATTTACGTCGTGTATCGAGGTGTCAAATGAACGATCTGAATCCCGTCAATCCGGTGGCGATGACCGTCTTCATCGCGTTCTTTGTTCTCGTTACGGTGATTGGCTTCTTCGCGGCGCGCTGGAAGCGCGGCGACCTCACGCAATTGCATGAGTGGGGGCTTGGTGGCCGGCAGTTCGGTACGGTGATTTCGTGGTTCCTGGTGGGCGGAGACTTCTACACCGCATACACGGTGATCGCGGTTCCTGCGCTCGTGTATTCCGTCGGTGCCTATGGTTTCTTCGCGCTGCCGTATACGATCATCGTTTACCCGTTCGTGTTCGCTGTCATGCCGAAACTGTGGAAAGTCGCGCATGCGAAAAACCACATCACGGCAGCGGACTACGTGCACGGTGAATACGGCGGCAAGTGGTTTCCGGCCGCTGTCGCGCTGACCGGCATTGTCGCGACCATGCCGTATATCGCGTTGCAACTGGTCGGCATGCAAGTAGTGATCAAGGGGCTTGGCGTGACCGGCGAATTGCCGCTGATCGTCGCGTTCGTGATCCTCGCGCTCTATACGTATGCGAGCGGCTTGCGTGCTCCGGCGATGATCGCATTTGTGAAGGACATCATGATCTATATCGTCGTGATTGCGGCGGTGTGGCTGATTCCCGCGAAGCTCGGCGGCTATGCGCATGTGTTCGACGCAGCCGATACGTACTTCAGGGCAAAGGGCGGCGCGACCGGCATCATCCTCAAGCCGACGCAATTCACGGCTTATGCATCGCTCGCGCTGGGTTCCGCTCTCGCCGCGTTCATGTATCCGCATACGATGACGGCGGTGCTGTCTTCTTCATCGGCGACTACGGTCCGCAAGAATGCGATTTTCCTGCCGGCGTATACGTTATTGCTGGGTCTGATCGCGTTGCTCGGCTACATGGCGATTGCGGCCGGCGTGCATGTGAAGTCGGCGTCGGACATTGTGCCGACCCTCTTTGGCACCCTGTTCCCGTCGTGGTTCGTCGGTTTCGCCGCGGCGGCGATCGCGATCAGCGCGCTGGTTCCGGCAGCGATCATGTCGATCGGTGCGGCCAACCTGTTCACGCGCAATTTGTGGCGTCCGCTGGTGTCGCCGAACATCACGCCGGAGGCCGAGGCGTCGAACGCGAAGATCGTGTCGTTGGTGGTGAAGTTCGGCGCGCTGCTGTTTATCGTGTTCCTGCCCACGCAATATGCAATCGACCTGCAATTGCTCGGCGGCGTGTGGATCCTGCAGATATTCCCGGCTATCGTGTTCTCGTTGTACACGCGTCGCCTGAATACGCCGGGCCTGTTCGCCGGCTGGCTCGTGGGTATCGTGTTGGGCACGGCACTCGCAATTTCGCAGGGGCTCAAGCCGGTGTTTGCGTTGCATCTCGGCGATGCTGTGTACCCAATCTATATCGGCCTCATCGCACTGGTGGTGAACATTGTCGTGACGTTTGTCGTCTCTGCCGTGTCGCCGCGCCGGGTGGCAGTTAGCGCCTGATCGTCCAGTTGCTGTTCAGCTTGGCAGACGCCGCGAGCCGTAAGGCCCGCGGCGTTTTTGCTTGATCGAAAGAACGAAGCGCAGCCTGCAGCAAACGCGCTAGACCAATACTTCGACCGATTGCATGGCCCGGCGAATGTCGCCCGTTCGGGCCCACGATTCGTCGCGAATCGTTTCGATCAGGCAATCGATAAAGCATCGCGACGCGGCATCGGCCGGCTCGCCAGTGCGCACTATGACGCCGACGGTGGACTCATCGAGTTCGTCCCGCAACGGGATCGGACACAGACCGTCACGCGCCGCACAAAGCTCGACAAGAGGCCAGGGAAAAATGCTGAGCATGTCCGTGCGCTTGAGCAGCGCGACCGCGACAGTCAGCGAGTGCAGATAGTGAATACTGCGTGGCTCGGGAAACGCGCGGCGGCCGAATATCTGATACGGCGCTTGCGCGTCGGTTTCAGGGTCCAGCGCGACGAGCCAGTCGGCGTCGCGCAATTCCGCCAGCGAGCGGCACTCCGCACACGGATGATCGTGCCGCGCCACGACTGCGCGACTCGATGCGAATAGCGGTTGATAGGTGAAGTCGCAACTTGTCGCGCCCGGTGCCTGTCGGCCCACATAAATGTCGAGACTGCCGTCGCGTAAGCGCGGTGTCGCGATCGCCAATAAGCCTTCGAATAGCTCCAGCTGAATGGTCGGCATCTTCGCGCGAAACCGGGCCACTGTTTCCGGCAGAAAGGTAAGCGCGACCCATGCAGTCACGGCGATGGACAGACGCCCGCCTGGCTCCCCGCGTATTGCGTTCATGGCTTGCTGCGCACGCTTCATTTGCGCGGCCACGAGTCGCGCGTGCAAGAGGAGGGTTTGTCCTGATGCCGTAAGCGTCACGCCGGAAGATGTGCGCACAACGAGTTGCATGCGTACCGCTTCTTCCAGTTGTTGAATGCATTGCGTGACGGCGGCCGGCGATGAATCGAGCACTCGCGCGGCGCCCCTGACACTGCCCGCATCCGCAATGGCGATGAGAGCGCGTAGCTGATGAATTTTCATTATGTTGTCCAGCGGTTTGTGCGGGACGTGGCGAAGCGTTTGCCGTTGCTTTACGCGTTCACCAACGCGACCCATTCTCAGAAGTGCTATGCCGGAATATCTTGGAGGCACGAATACGGCGTTGCAGTGCCGGCCTGTTCTCCCCGCTTTAACCAGATCAGATATACGGAGTACTTAAGGTAAATGAAGATTCGGTAAATGCATAAAACAAGCTGAATTTCGGTTGATGTGTAATGCTTATCATAGGAGCGTAGCGATGACTCAGCAAGTCTCGGTATTGCCGGCGAGCCGTTCGCACGCAAAGTCACGCTCTGCGTCTCGCAGCGCACCGTCGCACCATGCGCACAATTCGGGGGTGATAGCGCAAAGTCCAGATCATGGAAACGTTGCGCGCGCATCGTCTTTCGATCTGCTCACGGGCGTGTACGACCGCGCCTGCGCAGCGAGGCGCGCGGGACATTTGCTTGCGGCTGCGAAGGCGGGAGACGTTGCGATGCTGGTCGTCAACCTCGACGGCTTCAGCAGAATCAACGACATTGCCGGCTATGATCTCGGCGACCGGCTCCTGCGCCGCGTTGCTCAGCGGCTTGCAAGCTCCATCTCTGAGGACGAGTTGCTCGCCCGTATCGGCGGCGACGAGTTCGTGATCGTGATGCATAGGTTCGGCGATGTGTCGAGGCTGACCCGATTCGCGCAGCAAGTGCTCGCGTCGTTCGGCGAGCCATTTGTGATTGCCGGGCGCGAGTATCGCGTGAGTGCATCGGTGGGCGCTGCGGTCTCCGGCGACGATGCGCGCAATGCGGCTTCCCTGATGCGTGACGCCGGGGCCGCGATGCGCCACGCGAAGCGATGCGGTCGCGGCACCGTGTGCTTCTTCACCGGCGAGATGCGGGAAGGCGTGCAGCGCCGATTTGCGATCGAAGGTCTGTTGCACCATGCACTCGCCCGCGGCGAATTCAGACTTGCCTATCAGGTGGTAGTGGATGCGACGTCACGCAAGACGATAGGCGTCGAGGCGCTGGCGCGGTGGACGAGCAACGAACTTGGCGACGTTCCACCCGCCGAGTTCATTCCGGTTGCGGAACAGGCCGGGTTGATGGAAAGCATCGGCGATTGGGTGTTGGAGATGGCATGCGCACAGGCTGCGGACTGGCGCTGGAGTATCGCGCCGGACATCGCTGTCTCGGTGAATATTTCGCCGTCGCAATTCAGCGAGCGTCTGGTGCGACATGTCGCTGCATGTCTCGACAACAGCGGTCTCGAGCCTTCGGCGCTGCAACTCGAAATCACCGAGGGCATGCAACTGCCCGATGACGCGGCCGTGCGCTCTACCACTGCGGCGCTTGCGAAGCTGGGCGTCAAGCTGGTAATCGACGACTTCGGCACCGGTTACGCATCGATGTCATACCTGAAGCGGTTCCCGGTGGATAGCCTGAAGATCGACCGGTCAATCGTTGCGGGTTTGCCGCGCGATGCAGATTCGGTGGCGATCACGCATGCGCTCGTGACAATGGCGCACGCGTGCAATATGCGCGTAACGGCGGAAGGCGTGGAAACCGAAGCGCAGGCCGTTACATTGCGCGAAATAGGTTGCGACGCGCTGCAAGGCTATCTGTTCAGCCGTCCATGCAACGCTGCAGAATGCGCGGCCGGATTGTCGCGGCGGCCTGTGCGAATGAAGAACTGCCACGTGCATAAGTGATCCTAACTAAAAAAGTAGCGTTTTCTACCATGGCTTCTAGAATCAATTTTATAAAAACGACGAGATCGAGTGCCCGTCGCACGGGCGGTGTTGCACTAATGAGGAGAGAGACTATGTGCGATGCAGAAGTCGCTGCTGTGTTGCTGAACCGTTGCACGCTTCAGCCATTGGACGAACCGGAGCCGTCTTACCTCGGCATACTGCGGGAAGGAAATCTGACGTTCAAACACGAGCATGGCTTCGTGGGCTTGCGCGATATTCCCGATAGCGACGCGTGCCGTACCGAGTCGCTGATTTTTGCCGACGGCTCGCGTGCGTTGCGGGTTAGCGCGGCTGAGAGCGAAGGTGGCTGGACCCACTGGGCGGCCTTGCAACCGCTGCACTGAGTCCGGCGGCCCAATGGTGGCGCAGATAAAAGCGAGCGGCAATGACGCCGCTCGCGCTCGCCGTTAGAACCGGTCAACTCTGAACGGCCGCGGGTCCACCAGCGTTTGCTCTCCGGTCATCATTTCGGCGATGAGGCGGCCTGTCACTGGCCCCAGCGTGAGTCCGTGATGCGCGTGGCCGAATGCGAACCACAAGCCCTGATGTTTTCCAGCGCGCCCGATCACCGGCATCATGTCGGGCGTGCAAGGCCGCGCGCCCATCCACGGTTGATCGTCGACACGTTGGTCCAGTGGGAACAGCGTGCGCGCAATCGGTTCGACAGCGGCGAGTTGCGTGGGCGTTTTCGGCGCGTCGCGCAGCGCAATTTCGGCGCCCGTCGTCAAGCGGATGCCGCGCGCCATTGGCGCAAGCAGATAGCCGTTTTCCACGTCGAGCACCGGATGATTGAGGCGTGCCCCAGCCCTTGGCGAATAGTGCATGTGATAGCCGCGCTTGACGCCGAGCGGCAGCGAGTACCCGAGCCTCGAAGTGAGAACGTCCGACCACGGCCCGAGTGCGACGACCACCGAAGAGGCCGCGATAGTCCCCTCGTCTGTCGCCACCTCCCATCCATTGCGAAGCGTGTTCGCATCGCCGGTGAAGATGCGTCCGCCGAGTGTCTCGAAGTACTTGGCGTAGGCCGTGACGAGTGCGTTCGGATCGCTCACCGAATCGGCTTGCGTGTAGCGCAAGCCACCTTGCAATGCCTTGTCGAGATCGGGTTCGGCCTGCTGCAATCGAGCCGCGTCGAGCGTTTCGAATTCGACGCCATATTCGCGGCGCCATTGCTCCGCAAGACGTATTTCCGCGTCTTGGGCCGCATTACTTCGAAACACCTTGATCCAGCCGGTGGGCCGAAGCAATGCACTCGCGCCTGCGCTTGCGGCCAACTCGCGGTGCTCGCTAATGCAGTGTTCGATGAGCGTCGAGTACGACTTCGCGATTGCAGCGTGTTTCGCGGGCTCGGAATTGCGCCAGTACTTCCACAGAAACGGCGCGGCGTGGAACAGCGCATCGCCATGGTAGCGAACGTCGAGCGACTGGTTGCGCGCGTACCGAAGCAGGGCGCCGAGTCCGCGTGGGAACGCATACGGATAGACGCCTTCGCGCTGGATCAGGCCTGCGTTGCCAAACGAAGTCTCATTGCCGGGCAGCTTGCGATCGACCAGCGCGACCTGACGGCCGCGTTGTTGCAGATGCACGGCGACGCACACGCCGACAATGCCTGCGCCTAACACTACGGTATCGAATTTGATTGCAGTCATCGGTTAAAGCGCTGAAAGGCCCGAGCCATTCGAGCCGGACCGGTTGAGAAGATAAGGTACGCGTCGAGTAGTTCCACCGGCGATTGTCTTCACGCCAATCATGCGGCGCAACTCGACCGCTCTGCACCCAGGCAATCCGGTGTCGGTAGTCATCGCCTGTTCGCTCATTGCATTCTTGCTTGTTGCCTGTTCATTGTCAGCCGAGCGCTTCGCCCGTACGGTCTCGCAGCCAGATCACGGGTACTAGCGAGATCGCGCAGGCAGCGGCCACATACCAGGCCGGTGCGAGCGGATTGCCGGTGCGCGCGACCAGCCAGCTTGCAATAAACGGCGAGAAGCCGCCGAAGAACGACGCGCTCACCACATACGTCAACGCAATTCCCGTTGCGCGCACATGTTTCGGGAACAGTTCCGGAATCATCACCAGCACGGGCACGATCTGCCCGGACACGAAGACCGCGAGCAGCGCCGAGACCATGCAAAGCGCTGCCATGGACGGATGCGCGCTCAGAAATGCAAACGCCGGATACACGAGCAGGAGCATTGCCACGCGGGAGATCACCAGCACCCGCTTGCGGGTGAAGCGATCGGCCAGCATGCCCGCGAGCGGCGCCGAAACGAAGAGCGCGAGCGAACTGACGATACCCGAGATCACCGCGGACGTGGAAGAAAGGTGCAGCGCGCGCACCGCATGGCTTGGCAGAAAAAACGCGGTGATATACACAGAAACCGAACCGCCCAATTCGGCGAAAGTGCCGAGAATCGTGAGCTTGAGGTGCGTGGTCAGCGCGGCCTTCAGCGCGCCGCGCGGCGCGGGTTCGCCGGGCTTGCGCTCGGTGAGCGTTTCTTCGAGGCGTCTGCGGATCAGCATGCCGGCCGGTGCCGCGACAATGCCTAGCACGAACGGGAGACGCCAGCCCCATTCGAGCACCGCCTGCTTCGGCAACAACACGTTGACGAGCGTTGCGACGAGCGCGCCGAGCACGAGCCCCGCTGCGGTCGCGGCGAAGTTCCAGCTTGCAAAGAAGGCGCGGGTGTCGTCGGTCGCGTACTCGACGAGCAGCGTCGTGCCAGGCCCGAATTCGCCGCCCGCCGCGAAACCCTGGATCAGGCGCGCCACGAGCACGATCAACGGCGCGGCGAGTCCCGCAACCGCATAAGTCGGCGCGCACGCGATCATCGCGCAACTGAGCGCCATCAGCATGATGGTCAGGACCATCGCGTTCTTGCGCCCCGCGCGATCCGCATAGGCGCCGATCACCACGCCGCCCAAAGGCCGGACCACGAAGCCGACGCCGAATACACCGATCGACAGCAGGAACTGGTTGACCGGCGACGCGCCAGGAAAGAACAACTGCCCGATCTGAATAGCAAAAAAGCTGTAGATCGTGAAGTCGTAGAACTCGAGCGCGGTGCCGATGCTCGTGGCGGTGATGACGCGGGTCTTCGTCAAACCGGGCTTACTGAGAGCAAGGGTAGACACGATAGGGTTCCCACAGAAAAGGTGGAATCGACGTGAGTTATCATATACGAGAAAAAATAAATTTCTCACATACGAGAAATTTTCCTTGCAAGCGGAATCCGGTGAGATGGCCAAAGTAGCAGTGAAACAACAGGCGGCGTTAGGACATGAAGCGCCGCCCTTGCTCGATCACAAGCTGGTGGGCGCGCATTTGCGGCAGGCGCGCAAAACGCGCGGATTGACGCTGGCCGAACTGTCGGAGCGCTCGGGTATTGCGGTATCGACGATCTCGAAGGCGGAACGCGGCGACATTGCGCTGACCTACGACAAGTTCGCGGCGCTCGCGCATTCGCTGGAACTCGAATTCGACGCGATCTTCGGGCGGCGTCGCAAGCCGGCCGCCGGTGCGATGAAGCCCTCGTTCACGGCGGCGGGCAAGCAGCAGATTTACGACACGCCGAACTACGAGTACGGGATGCTGGCGAACAGTCTGACCGGCAAACGCATGATGCCGATGCGCGCACACATTCACGCCCGCGCCGTATCCGACTTCCCTGAGTACATCCGGCACTCGGGCGAAGAATTCGTTTTTCTGCTGAGCGGCAAACTCGAACTGCGCTTCGAGAACGGCAAGTCGTTCAAGCTGATGCCGGGCGACAGTCTTTACTTCGATAGCTCGGTCGGGCACATCTATCTGAGCGTCGGCGACGAAGACGCCGATGCGCTCGTGTGCTGCGTCGATACGGACGAACATCGTCCCCGCGGGGCCATTTGAACGAATGCGTTTGCGCTCGGGCGTCGCGTGACCACGGGGGCCGCGGGCCAGCCGCGCAGCTTTACCGCACGCAATATGCGAGGCCGCGAAATGTCCCTGTTGCGGACCGATCTTCTGGGGACGGAAGCCGTCGTCCGCGTCAGCGTGTAAACTGCTGACTTTTTTGCATCCGGTGGTATGTTGCAAGCCCTTCAGCGCACAGCTCCCAGCGGCCCGGCGCTCATCCGCCTGCTGGCGCGTTTCGCCGATGCCGACGTCCCCGAACCCCGGCAATCGCTGTCCGACAGGCTGAGCCAGTGGCTCGGCTGGACGGACGCGATTGCGCTGTCTTCGGCGCTTACTGGCGCGCCGCCCTCGGTGCCTGCGACCGCGCGAGTGTTCGGCAGCGCGGAGGAGGCGGAATGCGCGCGCGTGCGTGCGTCGCTAGTCAAGACCATTACGGGCGACAGCGCCTTTGCCGCCGCGAGGCGCCGCGGTGCCGGGTACGTCGAGTCACAGGCCGTGCCGGCGGACTACGCGTTGTTTCGCCAACGCTACCAGGCCATGCAGCAGTCGATGGAAACGGGTGTCGGCAATTTGCGCGGCCGGCTGCGGGCGCTGCTCGCCGCGAAAACCCCCGCAATGGGCCGCCTTGCGCTGCTGGACGCCGTGATGGAGCGCGCGCTCGGCGAGCGTGAGCGGAATTTGCTGGCGAGCGTGCCCGTGCTGCTCGCCGGGCACTTCGAGCGGCTTCGCGAGGCCGCGCAGCAGGCGCAAGACCAGGAGCCGGCGCCGGCACTGGACGACGGTACGCAAGCGGAGAGTGCAGCGAGCCGCGCCGCAAGCACGGCAGCAGGCAACGCCGCTGCCGCAGCCGCGGCCGGCAGTGCCGCTGAGGGCAGCGTTGAGCCGAAGGTCCACGCCCAGGCTCAGCCCCAGCCGCAAGCGCCCGCTCTTGACGCCGCGCCGACGCCCGCCCAAGCGGTCGCGCCCAATGCGTGGCTCGACGTTTTCCGCAAGGACATGCAGAGCGTGTTGCTTGCTGAGCTGGATGTTCGTTTACAACCGGTCGAAGGGCTGCTCGCCGCCCTTCGTACTCGCTAACTGGGACACTATGTCCAGATTTCGTATTGAATTCGTTGTGTTCGCGGCAGGTCTCGCCGCGGTGTGCGGCATCGCTATCGGCTATGTCGGTTCGAACTGGCTGGCGCTGGCCGTCACGTTACTGATCGGCGCCTGCTATCTGGCGGGCGCGCTCGAATTGCGTCGCTATAGCCAGGCCACTGGGACGCTCGCGCGTGCCGTGGCCGGTTTATCCGAGCCGCCGCCGCAGCTAGGTGCGTGGCTCGAACTGCTGCATCCAGGTCTGCGCAACGCGGCGCGGCTGCGTATTGAAGGCGAGCGCGTTGCGTTGCCGGGCCCTGCATTGACGCCTTATCTGGTTGGCTTGCTGGTGCTGCTCGGCATGCTCGGCACACTGCTGGGCATGGTCGTGACGCTGCGAGGCACGGGCATGGCGCTCGAAAGCGCGACCGACCTCGCAGCGATCCGCGCTTCGCTTGCCGCGCCGGTCAAGGGGCTCGGCTTCGCATTCGGCACGTCGATCGCGGGCGTCGCCAGCTCGGCGATGCTCGGCCTGTTGTCGGCGCTCTGCCGCCGCGAGCGGCTCGAAGCGGCGCAACGTCTCGACGTCAAGATCGCGACGAGCTTGCGCATCTACTCGCAGGCTCATCAGCGCGACGAAAGCTTCCGGCTCTTGCAAACGCAGGCTGAATTGATGCCGACGCTCGTCGATCGCCTGCAAACCATGATGGCGGCGATGGAGCAGCACAGCCTCGCTTTCAACGAGCGCCAGCTTGCGAGTCAGGAGGCATTCCACAGCAATGCACAGGTCGCCTATACGCGGCTCGCGGCGTCGGTCGAGCAGTCGCTGAAGCGAAGTATCGCGGACAGCACGCGCGCGGCCGGCGAGGCGCTGGAGCCCGTCATGCAGGCAACGATGGCCGGCCTCGCGCGCGAGTCCGCGGCGTTGCACGCGAGCGTGGGTCAGGCGGTTCAGCAGCAACTGGATGGCCTGTCGCGCGGGTTCGAATCAGCCGCTGCGACGGTCGCCGACATCTGGAGCAAGGCGCTTGCGGGCCAGCAGCGTTCGAACGAGGACATGACGCAGCAGTTCCGCGCGTCGCTTGAGCGCTTCACACAGACTTTCGACGAGCGCTCGGCCGGTCTGGTCGACGGCGTGTCCGCGCGGCTGGAAGCCGCGGCGGGCAACGTCTCGCAAGCGTGGAAGGAAGCGCTTTCGCGTCAGGAGCAGGCCGGCGAGACGCTTGCAGTGCGGCACGAGCAGGCGCTCGCTGCCGCGGCGGCGAGCTTCGAAGAGCGTTCGGCGTCGTTGGTGCGGACCGTTGGGCAGTCGCATGCGGATCTGCGGACTGAACTGGCTTCTCAAGACGAAGCGCGGCTCGCGGCGTGGACGGCGACGCTGGCCTCGATGGCGGCCAATCTCGGTAAGGAGTGGCAGCAGGCAGGCGAGCGTAATGAAGAGCGGCTCACGGCGTGGACCTCGAAACTCGATTCGATGGCGGCCAGCCTCGGCAAGGAATGGGAGCAGGCGAGCGAGCGCAGCGAAGAGCGGTTGACGGCGTGGACCTCGAAGCTCGATTCGATGGCGGCCATGCTCGGCAAGGAGTGGCAGCAGGCAGGCGAGCGTAATGAAGAGCGGTTGACGGCGTGGACCTCCAAGCTCGATTCAATGGCGGCCACGCTTGGCAAGGAGTGGCAGCAGGCCGGCGAGCGCACGGCGAGCCGTCAGCAGGAGATATGCGACACGCTCGCGCGGACCGCGAGCGATATCGCTGCGCAAACGCAGGCACACGCGAGCGAGACCATCGCCGAAATATCGCGGCTCGTGCAGGCAGCGTCGGAGGCACCGAAGGCCGCCGCCGAAGTGGTCGCGGAACTGCGTCAGAAGCTCTCGGACAGCATGGTGCGCGACACCGCCATGTTGCAGGAGCGCAGCCGCTTGATGGAAACGCTCGAAACGCTGCTCGATGCTGTCAACCATGCATCGACGGAGCAGCGCACGGCGGTGGATGCGCTCGTCGCGACGTCAGCGGATCTTCTCGAGCGCGTCGGGACCAGGTTCGCCGACAAGGTCGAAACCGAGGCGGACAGAATCGGCGCAATTGCCGCGCAGATCACCGGCGGCGCCGTCGAAGTGGCGAGCTTGGGCGAAGCGTTTGGCTCGGCCGTTCAGCGTTTCGGCGAATCGAACGACAAGCTTGTCGCGCATCTGGAGAGAATCGAGGCTGCGCTCGACAAGTCGCTCGCTCGCAGCGACGAGCAGCTTGCATATTACGTCGCACAAGCACGCGAGGTGGTCGATCTTAGCGTGATGTCGCAAAAGCAGATCGTCGAAGATCTGCAGCTGCTCGCTGCCCAGCGCGCCGCCGATGGAGCCGAGGCAGCATGAGCGGGATGAGCGAGGACATCGACGGCGGCGTGGAGCAGGGCACGCCGATCTGGGCGGCGTTCGGCGATCTGATGTCGGTGCTGCTCGGCGCGTTCATGCTGATTCTGGTGGCTGTCATCGGCGTGCAGCTCGAACTGTCGAACAAGCTCGACCAGGAGGTCAAGCAGCGTCAGCTTGAAACGCAGCGCCGCAAGACGCTCGAGCAGGCGCTGGCGGGGCCGCTCGCGGCGGGCCGCGTGACGCTGGTGAACGGACGTATCGGCATCAGCGGCAACGTGCTGTTTGCGCTGAACTCCGACCAGTTGCAGCCGCAAGGGCGCGATCTGTTGAAGAGCCTCGCCGGGCCGTTGTCCGCGTATCTGGGCGCGAACGACCAGATCCTGATGGTGAGCGGCTTTACCGACGACCAGCGGCTGCGCGAAGGCAACCGCCGTTTCGCGGACAACTGGGAATTGTCGGCGCAGCGCGCGCTGACAGTGACCCGCGCGCTGATCGATGCGGGCGTGCCGGCGTCGTCGGTTTTCGCGGCGGCGTTCGGCTCCGGACAACCCGTTAGCTCGAATGCCGACGAACCAGGACGGGCGCGCAACCGTCGCGTGGAAATAGCGCCGGTTCCGAGGCCGTCGGCTGCGGCAGGCAAGCCCCATGAGTGACAGCGCGAACGTCGACGCAAGGCCGACGCCGGGTGTGCCGCAGGCCGGATGCATGGGTGAAACGGTGCACGCGGCCGAGGCAAACCACCCACCCGGGACCGCGCCGACGAATTCCGCCGTGCAAACCCCGCGCGCCACCCTCGACGCGTGGCGCGAGCGCGGCGCCGACCGCCTTGATCCGCTGCGTTTCGCTTTCATCGACGCGTTCGAACGACGTGCCGCCGCGCACACCGGCGCTGCGCGCCAAGTGCTCGACGAGGAGCTTGCCGCGCTGCTAGAAACCTATGCGCGCAAAGTCGACCAGGCGGCGGCCACCGCCGGTCATGCGTCGTCTCCGGATGGACATGCACGCGGCACGCTTGCCGAACTCGTCGGCTACATGCAAGACGAGCCGCGGCGCCCTGAAGGCGAACGGGCCCCCTACCCGGAGCTTCCCGCGCTCGACTATTTCAGGGAAACCTGGGCCAAGGTCCGCACTGAAAAGCAGTTGCGGCAGTCGCTGCAGCCGGCGCCCGGCAATGCCGGTCCGCTCAATTCGAGCAGCCTCGTGCACCGTTCGCTGTCGCTCATGCGCGAGTTGTCGCCGGGCTATCTGAAACAGTTTTTGTCGTATGTCGACGCGCTGTCCTGGATGGAGCAATTGAGCGGCGGCGTCCCGGCCAGCAAGGATGCGCCGCGCGCCGGGGCGTCCGCCAAAGGCACTCGCAGCAAGTCCCGCTGATGCCGGACGGCGTGTGCCGTGGCATATTGGTGGGGTAGCCATCGAAAGGAGCCCACCATGCGAATCCAGACGTCATTTTTATTCGATCTCGACGGCACGCTCGTCGACAGTGTTTATCAGCACGTGCTGGCGTGGAAAGAAGCGCTCGACAGCGAAGGCATTCCCCTGTCGGTCTGGCGGATTCATCGAAAGATCGGCATGAGCGGGGGACTCTTCACCAATCAGCTTCTGCGTGAGACCCACGGAGAGATCAGCGCCGAGCGCAGCGAGCGTCTTCGTCATGCGCACGCGGCTGCCTATCAAAACCTGCGCGCGCAAGTATGTCCGCTGCCGGGTGCGCGCGAACTGCTCGATGCCTTGACGCAAGCGGGCACGCCCTGGGCGGTGGCGACCAGCGGGCGCATGGAAACCGCTGCGGTGAATCTCGAAGCGCTCGGCGTCGATCCGGCAAAAGCGGTCGTCGTGACGCGCGACGACGTCAAATATGCGAAGCCCGACCCCGACCTTTTCCTCGCGGCGGCCGAACGCCTTGGCGTTGAGATCGAACACTCGGTCGTAGTAGGCGACAGCATCTGGGACATGCTCGCGGCGCGGCGCTGCCGCGCGCTCGGTGTCGGGTTGCTGTCGGGCGGCTACGGCACTGAAGAGTTGGAGCGTTCCGGCGCGCTGCGCGTCTACGACGACCCCGCGGCGCTACTCGACCATCTCGACGAAGTCGCTTCGCGGCCCTGATCACGAGCATCGCGCGGCCGCAGTCAACGCGGCCGCGGTGGCTCGTTCCACCCATGCTCATCCGGTTGATTCAACGCGCATAGGCTGCCGGCGCCACGCGTAACTTTGTACTGTTCGCGCCAAGAGCCCTGTACTATATGGTGAAACGGGGCCGGCCCTGCAACCTGCAATAGTTGACCGGCGTGTACGCATATGGCGGCGCGCCGGTATGTTCCTTGAGCTCATGCGGTGGCCGGCGAGCCTGTCACGGTAACGCTCTGCGGCGGCCCGACGAACCACGCTAAAAACATGAACAAGTTTATTCGACCACCCGTCTCCTATCCGACAACGGTTGTTTTCGTCGACGACAACGACAACTACCTCGACGCCCTGCGCCGCTTTTTTCCGGACGTTTCCACCAATCTGTTCTTCTCGCGTCCGCAGGCGGGGCTTGCGTTCATACGCCAGCATGCGCGTGAGAACTCGCTGGAATTCGCGCCGGCTTCAGCCTGTTTGAGCGAGACCGGTTTTGATCGCTTCGTCGAGTCATCGCCGCAGCGAGATGTGCTCGCGCGCGCAACACGTTTCTCCGAAGTGGCAGCCGTCGTAGTGGACTACGACATGCCGGGCGTGAGCGGTGTCGAGTTTCTGTCCTCCATATCCAACCTGCATTGCGCGAAGATTCTGCTCACAGGCGTCGCGGACGAAACTGTCGCAGTGAAAGCATTCAACGCCGGCATTGTCGATTTATATCTGCGCAAGACCGACGCCGATTCGGCAAACCGGCTCGTCCACTTCCTCAAAGACGCGAAGAGCCGTCACTGCTCCGAAATGGGCTGGCTCGCGTTGGGCGAGAACGGCATGACGTATTGCGACCCGCGCACGCGCAAGGTGCTGGACGAAGTGGTGAAGGACAAAGGCATCGTCGAGTATTACTGGCGGCCCGAGCAGAATGCGATTCTCATGTTCGATCGCGAGGGAAGGGGCAGTGTCTTCGTCGCGTGGGCCGAGCACGACTGGATATCTCAGGGCGAAATCGTCGCAGACGAAAGCGGCCCGGCCGAGTTGCTGAAACAGATGGCGGTGCGCGAAGTCATGCCGCTTTTCTGGCCGCATCTCGCCTACCGCTCGGGCGTCGAATTCAGAATGCTCAAGCCGCAACCCATTCCCGGCTGGGGCGACGCGTTTTACTGCTGGAGCCCGATCGAGACGCCCGAAGTGGTCCAGGCCGGCGTCAGGCCGCTCACGTTCGCGCAGTGGCGGAGCGACCGGGCACGCTAACGTCTGCCGGCACGTCGAGCAACATGTACGCCATCCCCACTGCCTTCGTGTCGGCCATGTTCGTCGTGTTCGGCCTCTACGTGGTCATCACGCAAGGGGTGACGCGGCTCTCGGTGCCTTTCCTCCTGATGTGCGCGGCGACTTTCGCATGGCAGGGCACATGGACGCTGCTGTTCCAGACCAAAGATACGGAAGTCGCCGGCTTGCTGGTTCGCGTCGGCTATCTGTTCATTCTCTTTCTGCCGACCACTTTCTATCACTTCGTGACAGAAGTTGCGGCGCGGCGCCGGGAGCGGCCGCTGCTGCTGGCGTCGTATGGTCTGTGTTTCGTGCTCGCGGTGTTGCTGCCAGGCAATGAAGTCGTTGCCGGCTATCAGCATTATTTCTTTGGCTACTATCCGATTGCCGGGCCGCTGCATCCGCTGCATGTCGTGCAGACGGTGCTGCTTGCCGCGCGCAGCGGCCATCTTCTGCTTGGCGCGCGAAAAAATGCAGGCGGGCAGGCGCGCCGGCGTCTGGACCTGTGTCTCGCGGCGCTTGGTCTCTACTCGTTTGCCGCCGTGGACTATGCGGTCAACTATGGCTATCCGTTCTATCCGCCTGGCGTGTTGTTCATCGCGCTGAGTCTGGGGCTGCTTGCCATCACGATTGTCCGCTACCACCTGATTCACCCGTATGCGCTTGCAGCTACCATCGCGCACGAGATCGCCACCCCGCTGGCCACGATCGGCATGCACGCCGACGAGATCGCGAGCGTCTGGAGTCATGTTTTCAAAGGCTATCGCCTCGCCGTCGCGCACGGCCTGTATGACGATGAAGAACACTCCGGCCAGTCCGAGCGCATCAGCCAGCTTGCCACGGCGATCAGACGCGAGGTGTCCGGCACGAGCGCGATGGTCGAAATGGCGCTGGCTTCGTACACGCTCGACCGGCTCGACCGCAGCCGTTTCAGCGCCCATCCGGTACGGCAGTGCGTGGACTCCGCGCTGGAACGCTACCCGTTTCGCGCCGACGAACGCGAGCGCATCACGATCTTGCCGATCGATCCGATGCTGCGCTTTTCCGGCTCCGATACGGTGGTGGTCTTCGTGTTGTTCAATCTGCTGAAAAACGCATTGCATGCGATTCATGTGAAAGGCGAAGGCCAGATCACGATCAGCGCGCTGGAAGACCAGGATTTCTGCATGCTGCAATTCCGCGACACGGGACCAGGCATTGCGCCGGACGTTCTGCCGCACATCTTCGACGCATTCTTCTCGACCAAGCGGCACGGCAGCGGCGCGGGCATGGGACTCGCGTTCTGCCGCCGCGCGACGGAGCTGCTGGGCGGCAGTATCGAATGCACGTCGGTGCGCGGTGCGCACACCACTTTTATCGTGCGTCTGCCGCTGCCGGGCTCGGCAGCGGACAGGGCATTGTCCAGGCCGCCGGTACGCGAAGCGCGCCGGCGTTGAGACTTCGGTTTGAGCGCTGTGGCTTATTCCGTCAGCGCCGACAACGGCAACTCATACTCCTTCACACGGTCGACGATTCCATCCGGAAAGCGGCGGATCTTCCGGTCGCGCCCGGCATACAGAATCTGCTGATAGCCTTGCGACACCTTGCGTCCATCGACGCAAAAGCGGAACAGCAAGTACGCCGAGCACTGCCTCACTTGCACCGTGTTCAGGTAGCAATCGACCCGCTGGAACGGAAAGGTTTCATGCACGTATTCCTGGTGCGCCCGCTTGGTCACGAACATGCCGTCCGAGCCGAGCAGGTTGTCGTGAATGCACTCGTGGAACCACCGCTCGCGGCAAACGCCTTGCCACTCGAAATAGCGGGCGAAATACGTGTTCATGAACGCATTCGAATCTTTTAGATAGATGTCGAAAGAATGGACAAAGGTTTTCGGCGAATCCATTACCAGCGGGCTGTCCGAAAGATGAGCATTGCCACGATTCAAAGCGTGAGGGATAGCTTCTCGCATCAACATACGATTTTCCTTTTACAGGAACGGCTGCTTGTGGCAGCCACACATGCCGGCCAGCACGGCGGGCACATCCCATTCTCTTGGGGAAATGGCTGATATGGCTATTCGCGCGCAACAAGAGCCCGCAATTCGTGCGCGGCTCGCACGACGGGGCCCTGGTGAACGGACCATCAGTCCGACGACAGTGTTGATGCAGCGATTCTTTTATTCAGTGGGTCAGCCAACAGAACAAATGGAACTGCGACGCCGAATGCGGCAATGGGTATGAGCGGGAAGGAAACCCGCTATGCAGCGCGTTTCAGGTTTAATGACCGATTGACAAACGGCGTTTATCGAAAGCGCATAAATGACGCGGCGATTGCCGTTCACACCGCGTGGGCATTAGCGGACAGAAAGCGGCAGACTTCGCCATGCATCGCCTGCACGCCCGGGCTCGATTCGATAGCGCGCCAGCATCCATGTACGAGTCCTGTGCCGATCCACAGGTGCGCTTCTCCGCCTGCAGCCTGAATGCGTTCGGTGAACACACGCGCGTCGTCTCTGAGCGGATCGTGTTCGGCGCCTATCGCAAGCGTGGGCGGAAGTCCGTCATAACGCGTGGCGTCGAGCGGGATGGTCCACTTGGGGTATGGCGCCGTTTCGCCCCAATACATGTCGCGAAACGCGTGGACGTCGGTGAGCGTGAGCATGGGCGCTTGCGCTTCGGTATCGCGTGAGGGCGGCTGCGGGTCGGTGCCGAGCATCGGATAAATCAGCGCGAGACCGCTTATTCCTTCGATGCCCTCGTCGCGCAAACGCATCGCCACGCTGGCAGCGAGCGTGGCGCCGGCGCTATCTCCCGCGAGTTGCAGCGTGGCGCCGTCAGGCAAATCGAAGGGCAGCCGCCGTTCCAGCGCCGCGAGCGTGACCTCCATGCAGTCGTCATGCGCGGACGGTGCGCGGTGTTCGGGCGCGAGCCGGTAATCGACGGCGATTACATTGAGGCCGGTATCCGCGGCAAGGCGCGCCGTGATGACCTGATGACTGTCGAGCGATCCAAGCACGAAGCCGCCACCGTGGAAATACAGCACAGTGCCGCGCGGCATCGCGCCCGCATTCGCACCGTTGCGATACAGCCTTAGCGCATTCGAATGGCCTGCCGCGGACAGGAATTGCGCGTCTTCGGTGACGACTTCTGCCGGCAAAGGCGGAGTGAGCGCAGCCGCGTAGCGGTCGTAGATTTCGCGCTGCTCGCGCGGCGTCAACGAGGTGCTATGCCCTGGATAGACCGCGGCGGCTCGCGCGATAAATTCAGCCATCTGCGGCTCAAGCATGTTGGCTCCGGCTACGTTGTGCGGCGGCGGGCAAGCCGATCATGCGGCCCGCGTAGGTCGCGGGCGGCAACGCGGCATGAGCGTCGGCCAATTCCTGCACGCGAGCGGCCACGTCGGCATCGAACGCGACCGAGCGCGGCCCGCTCGTGTCGACGTGCAACAGCATCTGCTCACCCGCCGCGACCGGCGTGTCGCTGCCGTCGGCGAACATCTCCAGGTAGAGTTGCAGCCGCTTGGCGTCGCACCCGAGCACGCGCATATCGACCCGCACGCGCGTGCCTTCCTTGATTTCGTGCAAATAGTTGATGTGCGCTTCGAGTGTGTAGATCGAGCGGCCACGCTCCTTGCGCACCGCGTCCGGCAAACCAATCTGGTCGATCAGCTGGTCGGTCGCGAAGCTGAAGATCAGCATGTAGAACGCGTCGCGTAAATGGCCGTTGTAATCGACCCAATCCGCGCGCACCGTGTCGCGATAGCAGGGCAGGGCAGCGGTTTGCAGCATGTTGCGGAGTCTCCTTGTCTGGTTCGTCGCCTGCTTCGCGCTTTGCGGCGTACATGGCGGAAGCGGCGCGGCACGGTGCGGTGCCGCGCATTGCGAGGCTCGCGTCAATCCGCCGGCGTCAGTCCGTGCCGCGCCTTGGCTTCGCCGATTGCGGCCAGCACACTCGTGATGCAGTCGTCGCGATAACGCTCCAACTGCTTGATGGAGCGCGGGCCGACCTGTTCGGCGGTGCCGTCCACGACGCGGTCGATCAGTTCGCCGGTCAGTTTCGGCGCTATCAGTTTAGTCCACGGCAGATCCAGCGCGGGACCGAACTGCTGCATGAAGTGGCGCATGCCTGCATCGCCGCCTGCAAGGGTGTAAGTAAGGAACGTGCCCATGAACGACCAGCGGATGCCGGCACCGAAGCGGATGGCGTCGTCGATTTCGCCGGTGGTCGCCACGCCTTCGTTGACGAGATGCAGGGCCTCGCGCCACAGCGCTTCGAGCAGCCGGTCCGCGATAAAGCCTGGCACTTCCTTGCGAACCCGCAGCGGGCGCATTGAAAGCGAGCGGTAAATGTGCAGCGCGGCGTCGATGGTTTCTGGCGCTGTGCGCTCCCCGCCGAGCACCTCGACGAGCGGCAGCAGATACACCGGATTGAACGGATGCCCGACGATGCAGCGTTCCGGATTCACAGCCCGCGCGTAGAAGTCGCTCGGCAATAGCCCCGAAGTGGACGAAGCGATGATCGCGTCCGGCTTCGCGGCGCGGCTGATCTGCTCGTGCAACGCGAGCTTCAGTTCTTCGCGCTCGGGCGCGCTTTCCTGAATGAAGTCCGCGTTCGCGACACACGCTTCGATCGTATCGACGACGCGCAGTCTCGACTGCGACGCGCCCTCGGCGAGGCCGACGCGTTCTAGCGCGGGCCACGCATTGGCGACGTTCTCGCGCAGTTGCTTTTCCGCGCCCGGTGCGGGGTCCCACGCGATCACATCGAGCCCGTGCGCGAGCGCGCGCGCCACCCAGCCGCTGCCGATCACGCCCGCGCCGATCGCGGCAAATGTTTTGATATCGACGATCACTGCCATTGCTGACGTTTCCTTGTTTGCCTGTGAGTTCTTCGATGCCCTAGCCATTCGTGAGCATGCAACGCCGCACGCTCAAACGTATTCACCGGCCACGCGTCGTTCGAGTTGCCGTTCTCCGCGCGCGGGCAGGCCGAGCTTGCGTCGTCCTTCGGCGGGTGTCAGCGCACGTCCGCCCAGGCGTTCGATGATTTCCACCGCGCGCTGCACGAGCGTGCCGTTCGTTGCGGGCACACCCTTATCGAGCCAGATGTTGTCTTCGAGGCCGACTCGGACATGGCCGCCGAGCAACATCGCCTGCGCGACCATCGGCATCTGCATGCGGCCGATGCCGAAACCCGCCCATTGCGCGCCAGGCGGGAGGTTGTCGGCCATGGCTTTCATCGTCGTGGTGTCCGCGGGCGCGCCCCACGGAATGCCGAGGCAAAGTTGAAACAGCGGCGGCGCGTCGAGCAGGCCTTCCTTCAGCAATTGTTTTGCGAACCACAAATGGCCGGTGTCGAAAATTTCCAGTTCTGGCTTCACGCCGAGTTCCTGAATGCGCGCTGCTCCGGCACGCAGTTGCGCGGGCGTCGAAACGTAGATGTAGTCGCCATCGCCGAAATTGAGCGTGCCGCAATCGAGCGTGCAGATTTCCGGCAGCAATTCTTCGACGTGCGCGAGGCGCGTCAGGCCGCCGACCAGATCCGTGTTCGCGCCAAAGCGCATCGGGTCTTCGCCGGGACCGATTTCGAGGTCGCCGCCCATGCCCGCAGTCAGATTGATGATGACGTCCGTGCCCGACGAGCGAATCCGGTCGACTACCTCGCGATACAACTGCGGATCGCGGCTGCCGCGTCCGGTTTTCGGATCGCGCACATGGCAATGGGCGACGGTGGCGCCCGCTTTCGCCGCTTCGATCGCGGCCTCGGCGATCTGCCTGGGCGTGACAGGGATGGCGGGATGCTTGCCGACTGTGTCGCCCGCGCCGGTGACCGCGCAGGTCACGATGACTTCATGGTTCATGCTTACCAGGTCCTGTAAATGAAAGTGTCACGACTCGCGCGCCGACTCATAGCCCGAGGTAGGCCTTGACCGCGGGCAAACCGTCCTTGCCGTCGTAGGTCTTGACGCCAGCAAGCCATGCGTCGAGTACTTGCGGGTTTTTCTTCAGATACGCCTTCGCGGCATCCGAGGGCTTTTGCTTGTTCATCACCGATTGCATGACCAGGTTCTCCAGTTGCGTGGAGAAGCGCAGGTTGCTCACGAGCTTGCCGGCGTTCGGGCAACGCGTCAGATAATCGGGCGACGTCAGCGTATAAACGCGCGCTTCGCCGTCGTTCGGACCGAATACGCCCTCGCTGCCGGACAGGTATTTCATGTCGATCTGAATGTTCATCGGATGCGGTTCCCAGCCGAGAAACACCACCCATTTCTTGTCGCGGATCGCGCGGTCCACGGAAACGAGCATGCCCGCTTCGCTCGATTCGATCAGCTTGAATCCGCCGAGACCGAACTGGTTGGTCGCGATCATTTTCTGGATCGCAGCATTCGCGCTGCTGCCGGGTTCGATGCCGTAGATCTTGCCGTCGAGCTGATCGCGATGTTTGGCGATGTCCGCGAATGTTTTGAGGCCCGCGTCATACGCATAGGCGGGCACCGCGAAGGTCGCCTTTGCGCCCGTCAGATTGGGTGGCTGCAACACCTGGATCGATTTCGATTCGACGAACGGCGCGATGGCTTTCTCCTGCACCGGCCACCAGTAGCCGAGCGACACATCGAGCTGCTTGCTCTTCAGGCCCGCGAACGAAATCGGCACGGAAGCGACGGTGGTGACCGGTTGATAACCGAGCCCCTCGAAAACGGTGGACGCGAGTGCAGTTGTCGACGTGATGTCGGTCCAGCCGATGTCCGCGAAATGCACGGCGCGGCAGGTGGCCGGGTCCTGCGCAAACGCAGGCAGCGCGGTAACGGCGGCGGCGAGGTACGCAAGCCGGGCCAGCCGCGTTTTGATGCGTAATTCCATGACGTTCCCCTATTGACGCTTGTGCGCGTTTAACCGCGCGTTGTCGAATGGACCGCTTACCGGTGAGGCTGCAAGGCACGGCTGCCATCTCACGAAATCGCCTGCCTCGATGCCCTAACGTTAATGCCCCATATTGCCGCCAAAGCGACCGTCAGCGACCCGTTCTTGCTTCCACGCGACAACAAGGGAAAACCAGCATGCGCCGACGTTGCCGTGCGGTTGCAACGCAGCAATTGGCTGGGAGATTTTTGGCACGCCTTGCCCGCCCGCGACGCGCTTGCTACGCTCGCCCGGAACCGCGGGGCGGCTTGCGCTTGCCGCTTTCGTCTCGCACCGTCGTCTTCGCATCTGACCGGGTCCCGCGCAATGCCTGAAGAGATATCGTTCCTGCTGCTGCCTGGTTTTTCGGCGATCGGCTTCATGTCGGCGGTCGAGCCGTTGCGCGTTGCCAATCGCTTTCGCGGCGAGCTCTACCGCTGGCGCATCGTGAGCCTCGACGGCACACCGGTCGCGGCCAGCAACGGCATTTCGATTAACGCCGACGCGGCAATCGCCGAAGTGAACGATGCGCGGCTGCTGTTCGTGGTGGCGGGCTTCGAGCCGCTCGCCTGCTACACGCGCGAACTGGCCGAGTGGCTCAGGCGCCTGGACCGGGCCGGCGCGACGCTCGGCGGGATAGACACGGGCAGCTTCGTTCTCGCGGAAGCGGGGCTGCTCGGCGGCGAGGACAACGTGACCGTGCATTGGGAGGCGTTGTCGGCGTTTCGCGAGCGCTATCCGTCGCTGAATGCCAGTCAGGAACTCTTCGAAATCGGCGCGAGGCGCATTACATGCGCAGGCGGCACCGCGTCGATCGACATGACGCTCGACCTGATCGGCCGCAAGCACGGCGCGGCGCTGGCTTCGGCGGTGTCCGAGCAGTTCGTGGTGAGCCGCATCCGTCAGCGCTCCGACCATCAACGCATGGAGATCGCAGCACGCTACGGCGTGCACAACCGCAAGCTGATTCAGGTGATCGGCGTGATGGAGCAGCACATGGAAGAGCCGTTGACGCCCGACCGGCTCGCCCAGGAGATCGGCGTGACGCGCCGGCAGCTCGAACGGCTGTTCTGCGCGTCGCTGAAGGACACGCCGACGCATTTCTATCTGCAGTTGCGCCTTGCTCGCGCGCGTGAGTTGCTGCAGCAGACCGACATGTCCATTACGTCGATTTGCGTCGCTTGCGGGTTTGAATCACCGTCGCACTTCTCGCGGACCTATCGCGCGCGATTCGGCGCAAGCCCGCGCAGCGACCGTCAGGTGACTGGCGGTCTCGTGTCGAAGAACGCGCTAATCAGCGCGCACGCTGCCGAATTATCACAAATACGACAATAGTGAATTCTATGATATGGGGTTTACCCTAGGTTCCTAGCCTCCTAAACTGTGTCCATCTGCTGAAGACAAACCGCCTTCAGCTCAGCACAAAACAATCTCTGGAGGTAGTAATCATGAAATCCCTGATCGAAGCTGCTGTTATCGCCGCTCTTATCTCTGCACCGCTCGCCGCTTTCGCGCAATCGAACCAGCCGGTTACCCGTGCTCAGGTGCGCGCCGAACTGATCCAGCTGGAGAAGGCGGGATATAACCCGGCAACGTCGAACGACTACGATTACCCGGCAAATATCCAGGCTGCCGAAGCGCGCGTCGCCGCACAGAACCGTGCGGCTCAAACGAGCGGCTACGGTTCGGCAACGAACGGCTCGTCGCAAGCAGGCAACCGCGCTGAAGTGACGTCGAGCTCGTATTCGGCTCCGGTCTACGTCGGGCAGTAACGGAACAGCGGCGCGGCGCCTCTCGCCGCGCGAAAAAAAAAACGGCACGCTTTTGCGTGCCGTTTTTGCGTTTAGATTCCACCCACGCACATGTACTTGATGACCACGTAGTCATCGATGCCATAGTGCGAGCCTTCGCGCCCCAAGCCCGACTGCTTGACGCCGCCGAACGGCGCGACTTCGTTCGAGATAAGTCCCGTATTTATGCCGACCATGCCGTACTCCAACGCTTCGGCGACACGCCAGACGCGTCCGATGTCTCGGCTATAGAAATACGACGCGAGGCCGAACTCGGTGTCGTTCGCAAGCGCGATGACTTCCTCGTCGGATGAAAACCGGAACAGCGGCGCAAGCGGACCGAAGGTTTCGTCGCGCGCCACTTTCATGTCGGGCGTGACATCCGCGAGTATGGTCGGCTCGAAGAAGCCGTGACCGAGCGCATGACGCTTGCCGCCCGTCACGACGCGCGCGCCTTTGGCGAGCGCGTCTTCGATATGCGACTCCACCTTGAGCACCGCCGCCTCATTGATCAGCGGACCCTGCGTGACACCTGCCTCGGTGCCGCGGCCCACGGTCAGTTGCTCGACGGCGGCGCGCAGCTTCGCGGCGAACGCGTCGTACACCTTGTCGTGCACGTAGAAGCGGTTCGTGCAAACGCAGGTCTGGCCGCTATTCCGATATTTCGATGCAATCGCGCCGGCCACGGCGGCGTCGAGATCCGCGTCGTCAAAAACGATGAACGGCGCGTTGCCGCCCAGTTCGAGCGACACCTTTTTTACCGTTGGCGCACACTGCGCCATCAGCAGACGGCCAACGGGCGTCGAGCCGGTAAACGACAGCTTGCGCACGATCGGATTGCCGGTCATTTCCGCGCCGATCGCTTTCGGCTCGCCCGTCACCACGTTGAACACGCCGCGCGGTACACCTGCGCGTTCGGCCAGCACGGCGAGCGCGAGCGCGGAAAGCGGCGTCGCTTCCGCCGGCTTGACGATGATCGGGCAGCCCGCTGCGAGCGCCGGACCGACTTTGCGCGTGATCATGGCGGCCGGGAAATTCCACGGCGTGATGGCCGCGCAAACGCCGACGGGTTCCTTCGTCACGACAATGCGCTTGTCGTTTGCGGGAGTCGGAATGGTGTCGCCGTTCACGCGCTTGCCTTCTTCCGCGAACCATTCGAGGAACGAGGCGGCGTACTGGATTTCGCCCTTTGCCTCGGCAAGCGGCTTGCCTTGCTCGGTGGTGAGAATGAGCGCGAGGTCGTCGGCGTTCTCCAGCATCAGGTCATGCCATTTGCGCAGGATCACCGCGCGCTGTTTGGCGGTGCTCGCGCGCCATGCGGGCCATGCGGCGTTGGCGGCGTCGATGGCGCGGCGCGTTTCCGCGGTGCCCATGCGCGGCACCGTCGCGACGACTTCGCCGGTTGCGGGATTCACAACTTCGAAGGTAGAGCCGTCGTCGGCGCCTTGCCATTCGCCCGCGAGATAGGCGTGGGACTTCAGCAGAGCCGGGTCTTTGAGAGTGAGCGTGGTCATTGGGCGTTTCCTCAAGCTGCGACAGCTACGCTGTCCTTGATGACGTCTTCGAGAATCGCCAGCGCTTCGTCAAAGACCGTGTCCTCGATCGTCAGCGGGAACAGGAAGCGCACCACGTTCGAATAGACGCCGCACACGAGCAGCAGCAAGCCGCGTTCGAGCGCGCGTGTTTGCACGCGTTTCGTGAATTCTGCGTCGGGTTCCGTGCTGCCAGGTTTGCAGAACTCGACGGCCACCATGCCGCCGGGGCCGCGAACGTCGGCGATTTGCGGCGCCTCGTTTTGCAGCGCGATCAGCTTCGCCTTGACGCGGTCGCCGAGGATCGTGGCGCGCTCGCACAGCTTCTCTTCGTCAATGATGTCGAGTACCGCAAGCGCGGCGGCCACCGCCAGCGGGTTGCCCGCGTAGGTGCCGCCGAGCCCGCCGGGCGCCGCCGCATCCATGACGTCGGCGCGGCCAATCACGCCCGACAGCGGCATGCCGCCCGCGAGACTCTTGGCAACCGTCATCAGATCGGGCACCACGTCGTAGTGATGCATTGCGAACAGCTTGCCGGTGCGGGCAAAGCCGGTTTGCACTTCATCGGCTATCAGCAGAATGCCGTGCTCGTTGCAGAGCTTGCGCAGCGCGCGCACGAACTCAGCCGGCGCGGGATAGAACCCGCCTTCACCCTGAACCGGTTCGAAGATGATCGCGGCCACCCGTTTTGGATCGATGTCGGCCTTGAAGAGGAATTCGATCGCCTTCAGCGAATCGGCCGTGCTCACGCCATGCAGCGGATTGGGGAACGGAGCGTGGAATACGTCGGACGGGAACGGACCGAAGCCCGCCTTGTACGGCGCGACCTTGCCGGTCAGCGCCATGCCCATCAGCGTGCGGCCGTGAAAGCCGCCGGTGAAGGCGATGACGCCCGGACGGCCGGTCGCGGCGCGTGCAATCTTGATCGCGTTTTCAACAGCTTCCGCGCCGGTCGTGAAAAACGCGGTCTTTTTCGGATGATCGCCAGGCGCGCGCTCGTTGAGCTTTTCCGCGAGTTCCACATACGACGCATACGGCACGATCTGATACGCCGTGTGCGTGAAACGGTCCAGCTGGTCGCGAATGGCGGCGACGATCTTTGGATGACGATGGCCGGTATTGCACACTGCGATTCCCGCAGCGAAGTCGATGAAGCGGCGACCCTCCACATCCCATAGTTCCGCGTTCTGCGCACGCTCTGCATAGAAATCGCACATCACGCCGACGCCGCGCGGCGTGGCGGCATCCTTGCGGCTCTTCAGTTCTGCGTTCTTCGGGTTCATCGCGTGGCTCCTCTGTGTCGGCGGACGCCGCGCGTCGCGCGGCACATGGAGCGACTATAGTTAGATTTGGCTCTTAGCTTCAGAGCCATTTAAATGAAAACGGTGGAGCCAATTGGGGGCGCTGAGGAGAAGGGCGGCGCCTGCGTGAGCACGCCAGGCGAAGTTCGAGATTGAGAATTGCGGTTCCGAAGCGGCAACTTGTCAGCGCAAGGCCGCTGGCCGCGCCGCCAGCATCAAATCCGGATCAGCACCGCACCCAACGTCACCAGTGCACATGCAACGATGCGCCGCGCAGTGAGCTTTTCCCGCATGAAAAGCCAGCCGATCAACACCGCGAAGATCGAGCTCAACTCGCGTAGCGCGGAGACCATCGCAATGGGCAGATAACGGTACGCCTCGATGATCAGGCAATACGCGACGAGCGCGAGCGCGCCGGACGCCATGCCCTTGAGCACCACCGAGCGGCCGATGAAAAGCCCTTTGGCGCCGCCGCGCCAATGCCATGCGAGCAGAAACTGCGGCACGTTCCAGATCAGATAGACCCACATGATGTAGCTAAGGCCATTGCCTGCGACGCGCGCGCCGATTCCGTCGACGACCGAATACGTCGCGATGAAAAATCCCGTCAACAGCGCGAACGGCACGCTCTCGCCGGAGAAGCGCATGCCGCGGCGAAACGCGAGCGAGACAATCCCGATCGACACCAGCGCGACGCCTATCGCGGCGAGCGGTTTGAGCGATTCATGCGCGAACACCAGTGCGCCGACGAAGACGAGCATCGGCGACAGACCGCGCGCAATCGGATAGATCTGCCCGAAGTCGCCGCTTCGATAGGCGCGGATCAACGCCAGCAGATAGCCGAACTCCAGGACCACCGACGCAAAGATATACGGCCACGCGGCGGGCGCCGGCAACGGCAGGACGATCACACCGACCGCGCTGACGGCGATGTACGGAATCGCCATCATGCCGAGCAGCCACACACGGTCTTCGGACAGATGCAGGAAGGCGTTCCACGTGGCGTGCAGGAGCGCCGACAGCAGGACCAGCAAGACGACAAGGGTTTCCATCGAAGGTCAGGACAGGGCTGGGTTGGCTGGCCTGACTGCCGGCCGCAAGCCCGTGATTATTCCAGCAGAAGACGCAAAGGGACGAGTGGACGACCAAAAAGGAGGGGCTTTATGGGGAAAAAGGAGGCGATTTGTGGCGATCCGGATGACGTCATGATGACGTCCATGCGACGTTAATATGACGCGCGTATGTCAGCATTTCCCGGCTGCGCAACCGTCACGCATCCCGACCTTCGGCCAGGCTATATTGCTTCATTCGCCGTGCCGTCCCCGACACCCAGCACTCCTCGCGACGCCCCCATGCAGCCTTTGAGCTTCCTTCCCGACAGCTTCGCCGAGTACGAAGATCTCAAGGCGATCCTCGATCAGGGCAGTGCGAGCTTTGCGATCCGCACGCTCTGCGAGACGACCGTACGTGGCCGGCGTTTCGGCGTGCATACCGCGAGCATCGGTTCGACCGATCCGCGCGCGCCGGCCATCGGCTTCTTCGGCGGCATTCATGGGCTCGAGCGAATCGGCTCGCAACTCGTGCTCGATTACATGCGCGCGCTGCTTGCGCGGCTCGAATGGGACGAACTGCTGGTCCGGCAACTTCAGTCGATTCGCCTTATCTTCGTGCCGATCGTCAATCCGGGCGGCATGTGGGCGGCCACGCGAGCCAATCCGAACGGCGTCGACCTGATGCGCAACGCGCCGCAAAACGCGGACGAGCGCGTGCCGCTGCTGGCGGGCGGCCAGCGCGTCGGCGCGTGGCTGCCGTGGTATCGCGGACGCCGCGGCGCCCCGATGGAAGCCGAGGCCGCCGCGCTGCTGCAGGTAGTCGAAACGGAACTGGCCGCGCGGCCCTTGAGCATCGCGCTCGATTGCCATTCGGGTTACGGCTGGAACGACAGCATCTGGTTTCCGTATGCGCGCACGCGCAAGCTGATGCCGCATCTGCCGGAAATGTACGTGCTGAAAACCATGTTCGAGCGTTCGCATCCGCATCATGGCTATACGTTCGAGCCGCAGAGTCATCAATATCTGCTGCACGGCGATCTGTGGGACTTCGCGTACGACCGCGCGCCCGCACCCAACGTCTTTCTGCCGATGACGCTCGAACTCGGTTCGTGGCTCTGGATCAAGAAGAACCCGCGGCAATTGTTCTCGCGTCAGGGGATCTTCAATCCGGTGAAGGCGCATCGCACGGCGCGTGTTTTGCGGCGCCACGCGAACCTGCTCGATTTTCTGGCGCGCGCCGTTTTTTCGGCGCAGCGCTGGCTGCCGCAAGGCAATCGCCGCGAGCAATTGCTGCAAAGCGCGATCGATCACTGGTACAGACCGGACAGCGCATGAGCACGTGGATCTTGCTGCGCGGACTGACACGCGAGACACGTCACTGGGGCCGTTTGCCCGATGTGTTACGTGAAGCCGCGGGCGCTTCGGGCGTGAGCTTGATCGACTTGCCGGGCAACGGCGAATTTGCACACTTGCGCGCGCCAGCGACCGTCGCCGGAATGGTCGACTTCGTGCGCATTGCTGCTGTGCAAGGAGGGGCGAACGGCACGAGCACGGTCGGCGCCGATCCAACGGATATATCCACGCGCGGCCCATTCAACGTGCTGGCGATGTCGCTCGGCGGCATGGTCGCGACTGCCTGGGCGCAACGGTACCCCGACGAAATCGGGCGCCTTGTGTTGATCAACACGAGCATGCGTCCGTTCAGCCGCGTACACGAACGCCTGCGTCCGTCCGCATGGCCGGGTCTTTTGACAATCGCCATGCATTGGAACGACGCGGTGCGCGCTGAGTCCGCCATTCATCGATTGACGTGCAACAACGTCGATACCCTTGAAGCCGATCTGCAATCATGGAGCATGATTCGCCGCAGCGCGCCGGTGAGCCGCGGCAATGCGTTGCGCCAGTTATCGGCGGCGGCGCGCTTTACCGCAGGCGCGGCCAAACCGGCTTGTCCGCTGCTGATTCTGTCTTCGCATGAAGACCGGCTCGTCGATCCGGTTTGCTCCGCGAAGCTGGCCGCAGCGTGGGGCGCGCGTCATCGCGAACATGCATGGGCAGGCCACGACCTGCCGCACGACGATCCCGCGTGGGTCGGCGAACAGGTGAGTGCATGGCTTGCGCACGAAGCCGCCGAAGCGGACCACGTACGGCAAATGGCGATTGCGCGCTTGCAGCATAAGGCTGGGCAGCGGGTATAACCTAAGTCGGTGCATGGGTCGCATTGCGGCATGCAGGCGCATAATCCTTGTTCAGACGATGCATGCGATCCGGGCGATACCCGCCACTGCCGACAGCCGGGGAGTTCATCATGCAAGCAAAGAACGAAGAAGCCGTCACGCACTTGCTGAACGATGTCGTCGAGTTTGCACGAGCGCGCTTGCCCGAGCCGACGTTTCACATCGTCGAGCCCTTTCTGCGGCACTACTACGATTTCGTCGACGTCGACGATCTGCAAAGCCGCTCCATTCCCGATCTGTACGGTGCCGCGCTCGCGCACTGGCAGACCGCGCAGCGCTTTGTGCCCGGCAGGGAAAGGCTGCGCGTCTACAACCCGATTCTCGAGCAGCATGGCTGGCACTCCGATCACACGGTAATAGAAATCGTCAACGACGACATGCCGTTTCTGGTCGACTCTGTTTCGATGGCGGTCAATCGGCAAGGGCTCGCGCTGCATTCGGTCGTGCATCCGGTGTTTCGCATCTGGCGCGGGCCCGACGGCGACATCGCGCGTGTGACGCAGGGCTCGGAAGAAGCTGCCGACACGCGCTCGCAATTGGCTTCGTTCATTCACTTCGAAGTCGACCGTTGCGGCGACGCGGCGAAACTGGACGCGCTGCGCGACGACATCGCGAAAGTGCTGCGCGACGTGCGCGCCGCGGTTGAAGACTGGCCGAAGATAGTGGAACTCGCACGCGTCACGATCAAGGCCATGAAAGTCGGCGAGAGCGGGCCGGATACGATGGAAGCGCGCGCGTTTCTCGAATGGATGGTCGCCGACCATTTCACCTTTCTCGGCCACCGCGATTACGAACTCGTGCAGCAGGGCACGGGCTACGGACTGCGCGCGGTGCCCGGCTCGGGCCTCGGCATCATGCGCGATGAGCTGCGTGCAACGGATGGCGCCGCAGCATCGCCAGAGGTGACGGTATTACCGCCGGCCGCTGCCGAAATCATTTCGAGCGCCTCGCCGATTTTTCTGACCAAGGCCAATTCGCGGGCAACGGTGCATCGGCCCGGCTACCTGGATTACGTAGGCATCAAACTGGCCGGTGCTGACGGCAAGGTGGTCGGCGAGCGGCGCTTCATCGGCCTCTATACGTCGACCGCGTATTTTGTGTCGGCGGCCGAGATTCCGATCGTTCGGCGCAAGTGCGCGAACATCGTGAGGCGCGCCGGATTCTTGCCGAAAGGTCATCTGGCGAAATCGCTCGTGACGGTGCTGGAAACGTATCCGCGCGACGAACTGTTTCAGGCCGACGAGAACCAGCTCTACGATATCGCGCTCGGCGTGCTCCGTTTGCAGGAGCATCAGCGCACGCGCCTGTTTGTGCGGCGCGACCGCTTCGACCGCTTCGTGTCGTGTCTCGTGTTCGTGCCGCGTGACAAGTACAACACCGATTTGCGGCAACGTATCGCCAATCTGCTTACTGAAGCATTCAACGGAGCGAGCGTCGAGTTCACGCCGCTGCTTTCCGAATCCACGCTCGCGCGCATTCACTTCGTCGTGCATGCAAAACCGGGCGGCATGCCCGATGTCGATACGCGCGAACTCGAAGCACGTCTCGTGCAGGTGTCGCGCCGCTGGCAGGACGATCTCGCCGATGCGCTGCTCGACGCGTTCGGTGAAGAGCAGGGCAATCGTCTGCTGCAGCACTACGCGGATTCGTTTCCGCCGGGCTATCGCGACGACTATGCCGCGCGCACGGCGGTGCGCGACATCGAACTGATCGAGCGCGTGCAGGGTAGCGAGCGCCTCGCGATGAACCTGTATCGCCCAATCGAAGCCGGGCCGCGCGCATTCCGCTTCAAGGTCTATCGAGCGGGAATGCCGATCGCGTTGTCGCGCAGTTTGCCGATGCTCGAACACCTGGGCGTGCGTGTCGATGAAGAGCGGCCGTATCTGATCGAAGCGCTGGACGCGACACCTGCGTGGATTCACGACTTCGGGCTCGAAGTGGTCGACGACGCCGAGTTCGATATCGAGCGCGTGAAGGATCTTTTCGAAGATGCGTTCGAGCAGGTGTGGACCGGCGCGATAGAAAGCGACGACTTCAACCGCCTCGTTCTACGTGCGCAATTGAGCGCGCGCGAAGTGACGATACTGCGTGCGTACGCGAAGTATCTGCGTCAGGTGGGCTCGACTTTCAGCGATGCGTATATCGAGCGCGCGGTGACCGGCAATCCCGCGATTGCGCGCATGCTGGTCGAACTCTTCATTGCGCGCTTCGACCCGTCATTGGCCGGCACACGTGAGACGCGCGTGGAGAATTTGCTGAAGACGATCGACAGCGCGCTCGACCAGGTGCCCAATCTCGACGAGGATCGGATACTGCGGCAGTTTCTCGGCGTCATCAAAGCCACGCAGCGCACCAACTATTACGTCTTCGATGCTGACGGAAAGCCGAAGCCGTATCTATCGTTCAAGTTCAATCCGGCGCAGGTGCCCGGCTTGCCGGAGCCCAAGCCGATGTTCGAGATATGGGTCTACTCGCCGCGCGTCGAAGGCGTGCATTTGCGCGGTGGACGGGTGGCGCGCGGCGGCTTGCGCTGGTCGGACCGTCGCGAGGATTTCCGCACTGAAGTGCTGGGTCTGATGAAGGCGCAAATGGTGAAGAGCGTCGTGATCGTGCCGGTCGGCTCGAAAGGCGGCTTCGTCGTGAAGAACCCGCCGCCGCAATCGGAACGCGATGCATGGATGCGCGAAGGCATTGCGTGCTATCAAACGTTCCTGCGCGGTTTGCTCGATCTGACCGACAATCTCGCGGGCACGACGGTCGTGCCGCCGCGCGACGTAGTGCGGCACGACCCCGACGATCCGTATCTGGTGGTCGCCGCGGACAAAGGCACGGCCACGTTTTCCGACTACGCGAACGCGATCTCGCAGGAATACGGTTTCTGGCTCGACGACGCGTTTGCGTCGGGCGGCTCGGTCGGCTACGACCACAAGAAGATGGCGATCACGGCGCGCGGCGCCTGGGAGTCCGTTAAGCGGCATTTCCGCGAAATGGGCGTCGATACGCAGACGATGGACTTCACGGTGGTCGGTATCGGCGATATGTCCGGCGACGTGTTCGGCAATGGCATGCTGTTGTCGCCGCATATCAGGCTCGTGGCCGCGTTCGATCATCGGCATATTTTCCTGGACCCGAATCCCGATCCGGCAGCCAGTATTGCCGAGCGCGGACGTCTCTTTCTTCTCGATCGATCGAGTTGGGCCGACTACGACCCTTCGCTGATTTCAGCGGGCGGCGGCGTGTTTCCGCGCACGGCCAAGACCATTGCCCTTTCGCCGGCCGTGCAATCGGTACTCGGCATCAGCGCAGCGGCGCTCTCGCCGGCCGAACTGATGCGCGCGATTCTGCAAGCGCCCGTCGATCTGCTCTACAACGGCGGCATAGGCACTTATGTGAAAGCCTCACGCGAAACGCATCTGCAGGTTGGCGACCGCGCGAACGATGCGATCCGGGTGAACGGCGCGGACTTGCGCTGCAAGGTCGTAGCCGAAGGCGGCAACCTGGGGCTCACGCAACTCGGCCGTATTGAGTTCGCGCAGCGCGGCGGCCGCATCAATACCGATGCAATAGACAACTCGGCAGGTGTCGACTGTTCCGACCATGAAGTCAACATCAAGATTCTGCTGGGACTCGTGGTGGCCGACGGCGAGATGACCGCCAAGCAACGCAACGCGTTGCTTGCGGAAATGACCGACGAAGTCGGCCTGCTGGTGTTGACGGACAACTATTACCAGACTCAGGCGCTCTCGATTGCAGGCCGTTATGGTGTCGAACTGCTCGACGCTGAAACGCGCCTCATGCGCTATCTGGAACGCGCCGGCCGCCTGAACCGCGCGATCGAGTTTCTGCCGAACGACGAAGAAGTGGCTGAGCGGCAGGCCGCGAAACAAGGGCTCACCACGCCGGAGCGCGCGGTGCTGCTCGCGTACAGCAAGATGTGGCTGTACGACGCGCTACTCGATTCTTCGGTGCCCGAAGACCCGCTCGTCAGCGACATGTTGATCGAATATTTTCCGAGGCCTTTGCGCCAGCGCTTCAGTGAGCCGATGCAGCGTCATCCTCTGCGCCGCGAAATCCTTGCGACTCATCTAACCAACGCGTTGGTGAACCGCGTGGGCTGCGAGTTCGTGCATCGGCTGATGGAGGAAACCGATGCGCAACCCGGCGACATCGTGCGGGCCTGCATCATGGCTCGCGATGTGTTCGATCTCGACGATGTGTGGCGCAGCATCGACGCGCTGGATAACCGCGTCGCCGACGACGTGCAGGCTCGTATGTTCGTCGAGGTCGCGCGGCTCGTCGAACGATCGGCGTTGTGGTTCCTGCGGCATCTGTCATCGCCGGGCGTGAACAGCGACGACGTGACCGGTCTGCTCGCGCGTTGCCGCGACGCCGCGCAGCGTCTCGCGCCGCAATGGCCTGCTTTGCTGCCGGCTGCAGATCTCGAAGCGCTATCCGACCGCCAGCGTGTGCTGGTCGACGCCGGCGTTGATAGTGAACTCGCAGTGCGCATTGCGAGCGGCGAGATTTCAGCGGCGCTGCTCGACATCGCAGAAGTAGCGTCCACGTGCGAGCGCAAGCTCGAACTCGTGGCGGGTGTGTACTTCGCGCTCGGCACGCTGCTCAACTACAACTGGATCAGCGAACGCGCGGCTGCGCTGCCCGCGCCGTCGCACTGGGACATGCTGGCGCGCGCGTCCGCATTGGCCGAACTTGCGCGACTCAAACGCGCGCTCACGATGAGCGCGCTTGCCGGCGCCGACGATGCGGCCACGCCGGAGGCACTCGTTCAGGCGTGGCGCGACAAGCGCGCCACGCAGCTCGAGCGTTATGCGCGCCTGCTTGCCGACCTGAGGGCCACTGGCGGAGCGAGCCTGTCGATGCTGCTGGTGATTGTTCGGGAAATGGCTGCGCTCGAGAGGGCATGAGCATTGCGTGGAGGAAGCGGTAAAGAAAGGCTCGCCAAAGGTCCACGCACGCGGTGCGCATAGCACCGCGGTTGGACGCACGCTGCCCGGCATGTCCATAATACGGATTCCCGGCAAGTGAAAGCCTTTTGAAAATAAACTAACGCCCTCCACGACGATGAAAGAAGAATCGCCGAAAGCCATTATTTATGCGCTTGCCGCCAACTTTGGCATTGCCGTCTGCAAGTTCGCCGCTGCGTCGTTCACCGGCTCCGGTTCGATGTTCGCCGAAGCTATTCACTCCACCGCCGACTGCGGTAATCAACTGCTGCTGCTTTTCGGCCTGCGCCAGGCGCGCCGGCCCGCAAGCCCTTTGCATCCGATGGGCGGCGGGCGCGAGATCAACTTTTATTCGCTGCTGGTCGCGCTGCTGCTGTTCTTTGTCGGCGGCGCGTTTTCAGTGTACGAAGGCGTGCATCGCCTGGTCGCGCGGGAGCCACTGCAGTATGCGTATGTCGCGCTCGTAGTGCTCGGCGTCTCCGTGGTGCTGGAGGCGTTCTCGCTGTGGGGCGCGATGAAGGAGATCCGCAAGGTGCACCCCGAGAAATCGCTTTGGCGTTGGTTCCGGGAAACGCGCGAGTCCGAGTTGCTGGTGGTCGCGGGCGAGGATATTGCCGCGCTGGCCGGCCTGGGAATGGCCTTCGTGGCCGTGCTGCTCACTTTGGTGACCGGCAATCCTGTCTATGACGCGCTGGGTTCCATCGCCGTTGGTTTGCTGCTGATGGTGATTGCCGGCCTCGTGGCGCGCGAGGTGAAGTCAATGATCGTCGGCGAATCGGCAAGCCCTGAAGTGCGCCGCGCAATCGAGGCGCATCTTCGTGCACGTGGTGAGATTCGCAGCATCATCAACATGATTACCCTGCAATGGGGACGCCATGTGGTGGTCGCCGTGCAGGCTGAGATGATTGACTACGCGAGCGGCCGCGCGCTGGTCGACGCGATCAACGTGATCGAGGCAGATCTGCAGGCCGCATTTCCGCAGGTGCGCTGGGTATTTTTTGAACCGGACGTGCCGCGCGTCTAACCGTGCTTTTTCCGCATACGTGACTCGCGCAGGGCTTTGCGCGAGTTACGCAAACGACACTTCATGTAGTGGAAAATAATTTCTTCGCATCTATACTTCTTTCGGCTTGAAGGCGGCACTCTCCCAAACTGCATCACAAGCAAAAGGAAGATCACGATGCTGACTCGCACGTTTAACGCTCTCTCGGTCATTGCACTCGCGGCATGCACAGCCTTTACTTCCGGGCCGGCAAGCGCGGACGACAACGACGCTTTCTCGCATGACGGCGGCGGCTCGCGCGGGCGGCCAGTCAAGGTGATGATTATTTCGATGTTCGGTCCGGAGGGCCAGGTGTGGCTCGATAAGCTCGGGCCATGGCGCGATATTAGGGTAGACGGCCTGTCACCCGATTACCCGGCAGTACATTGCAACCGCCAGGACGTATGCGTAATGACGACCGGCATGGGTCACACGAACGCCGCCGCGTCGATCATGGCATTGACGTTCTCACCGCGATTCGATTTGCGGCACACGTATTTCATGGTGGCGGGTATTGCCGGCATCGATCCGCAACAGGGCACGGTCGGCTCCGCTGCGTGGGCCAAATATCTCGTCGACTTCGGCATTCAATGGGAGATCGACGGGCGCGAGATTCCGGCCGGCTGGAATACTGGCTATCTCGGCATCAACACAAAGAGCCCGTCGGAGAAGCCGCCGCTCGATTACCGGACCGAAGTGTTCCAGCTCAATACGCAACTCGCCGATACCGCATTCGCCCTGTCGCGCAATGTGGTGCTTTCCGACAACGCGCAGGCGCAGGCCGCGCGTGCGAAGTATTCATACGCGCCGGCTAATCGTCCGCCGACTGTCATTCAATGCGATACGCTCGCCGGCGATACCTGGTGGTCGGGCACGCTGCTCGGGCAACGGGCTCGCGACTGGACCAAGATCCTGACGGATCAAAAAGGCGTGTATTGCACCACGCAGCAGGAAGACAATGCCACATACGAAGCGCTAAAACGCGCGGCTTCGGTGCACAAGGTGGATTTGAACCGCGTTGCCGTGGTGCGTGCGGGCTCTGATTTCGACCGTCCGTACGACGGACAGACCAGCGCCGACAATCTGCTGAACTACTCCGCGCAAGGCGGCTTCACGATTGCTCTCGAAAATCTGTACCGCTCGGGTAATCCGCTCGTTCAGGACATTGTCACGCACTGGAGCGAATGGCGCGAGGGCGTGCCAAAACGCTAACCAGCTAATTGCAGTGCGGGCCGCTTCATGCGGCCCGCACTGCAATGGCGCGCGACACTCAACGTTGTGGTGCGCGAAACGGTGTCCAGACGGCGGCGTCCGTATCCCAATGATCGAGTTCCGATGGTGTCATGATGTGCTCCTTAGTGAAGACTGGAAAGCTAGCGTGGCGATCTGCATTTATTCCGGAAAACTAACGATTCTGGCGTTTGCTTTCCTTTTTGCTCAATGCCCCGCTTGTTGCTCCGCTCGTGCTTTGCTTAGTGCTTTGCTTATTGCCCGTTACTGGCCATTCGCGACACGAGTGACGTCGCCGCTCGTGCCTTCCTGCAACGCGATGCGTGCGGCCTGCGTCTGGCCGATCAGACCTTTGTTCGGGTAGCTCGTGCGATTGAGCGCGGGCAACGAACCGTCACGATATGCGGCAACCAATTCAGCCTGCACTTCGGCGCGCGTTTTTCCGCTCGTCGTCGAAGTGGGTTGAGTCTGGTAAGAACCGGCGTGGCCAATGCCGTTGCCGCCGCCGTCGCTTTGTGCAAATACCGGCGCGCTGGCGAGCAGCGAGAGAGCAAGACCTGCGAGAAGATTGCGTTTCATGATTCACTCCTGTCGATTCGTTTGCAGCACGAGGGGCGCTGCGACAGGGTGAAATGTAGACTTCGAGTCGGCCTCGATAAATCGCGCTTTCGCGAAATGAATTGTCGCGATTTCGGAACAATCGCGCGACGACCCCTATAAACACGGGCTCAAACAACAACCGCGGCATTAGCGCCGCGGTTGGAATTCACTGTTCCAGATTTTGTACTTCAATCTAATTGAATTACGCGACCCATTCGGAAATAATCGGCGTGTCGAGTGCAGGAGCCGATTCGCGTTCTTCCAGGGTGCGTTGCGAGCATGTTGCATCGAGCGCACCACGGCCGCTCAGCAATGGGCAGCGATCGAATACTTCGGCGATCCAGTCTACGAAAACACGGACTTTAGGCGACAGATGCCGACTGTGCGGATAGACTGCGGAAATCGGCATCGGCAAAGGCTTGAGTTCTGGCAGTACTTCAACCAGTTGGCCTGAACGCAGATGCGGCAGCACCATGAAACGAGCCGGCTGAATCAGGCCGAAACCTTCCAGCCCGCAGGTCACGTAGGCATCGGCGTCGTTGACCGACACAATGCCCTTCATTTTTACTTCAACCTCTTTGCCATCAACCATAAACGCCCAGTCGAGCGTGCGTCCCGTACGGCTGGAGAAGTAATTGACTGCTTTGTGATTTTCCAGGTCGTCGAGCGAAGTCGGCATGCCGGCCCGTTCAATGTATTCCGGGGCCGCGCACGTCACGCCCTCGAATAGGCCAATACGCCGCGCCACCAGCGAAGAATCCTGGAGTGCGCCAACGCGCACCACGCAATCCACGCCTTCCTGCAAAAGGTCGACCTGTCTGTCCGACAAGCCGAGTTGCAGGTCGATGTCCGGGTAGCGCGTGTGGAATTCACATAGTTGAGGAATCACCAGCAAGCGGCCGATCGAGCCCGGCATGTCGATGCGCAGCTTGCCGTGCGGCTTTTTATTGCCGCTCTGAAAACTGGCCTCGGTCTCTTCGACGTCCGCGAGAATGCGCACGCAGCGCTCGTAATAAGCGGCGCCGTCCGGCGTGAGCGACAGGCGCCGCGTAGTGCGGTGCATGAGCCGTGTGCCGAGGAACGCTTCGAGGTTCTGAATGATCGTGGTAACCGATGCGCGGGGCAGGTCGAGCGTTTCCGCCGCACGGGTAAAGCTGTTGGTGTCGACAACGCGTGTGAACACTTGCATGGCCTGAAGCCGGTCCATTGCAAACCTCCAGAAGGGGCAGGCGTACTGATCAGGATTCGAATCCGCGGAGCAATCGGATGGATTGTTCAGGGGCGCCGAATTGTGTTGCCGGATTATAGGCATTTATTTACGAGTCTGCCGAACCCACAATTCGCACCATTGAAGTTCTTTGCGCATTGCGCGGCTCGACATGCAAGCATTTAAACCGCCGTACTCCTTTGAGCCCACCGGCAGTGCACCGGTAGAGGCCGACAGCGCGGCACTCGAGGTCACTGACGTGCAGATAGAAGGGCACGCTCAGGACATCACATTGCGTTTGTACCGGCAGGGAAAGAAAACCGCACTGCCAGTACTGCTTTATTTTCACGGCGGCGGCTTTACGAAGGGATCTATCGATCAAGCCGACTTCGCCTCGCGTTATTTCGCAGAACATTTACCGGCATTGGTGGTGTCGGTCGGCTATTCGCTGGCGCCGGCGTTTCCGTTCCCCGCCGCGCCTGAAGACGCGCACCGCGCGGCATTGTGGGTACAGACGCGGGCGCGCGCTTTTGGCGGCAATAGCAGAAAGGTTGGCGTAGCGGGCCATGACGCCGGCGGTCAATTGGCCAATTGCCTCGCGTTCATCGCGCGTGATCGCGGCGACGTGCAGATCGCCGCGCAGGCTTTGTTCGGGCCGATGCTGGACCCGAGTCTCACCCGCCTCGGCGACGAAAAGCGTCTGGGCTCGGACATCACGGCAAGAGAGTGCGCGGCTTGTTACCGCGCGTACTTGCCGCAAGCGTCGCAACGCATGCATCCGTATGCGGCGCCGCTCGAATCGTCGCGACTCGCGGGCTTGCCGGCCACGCTGATCGCGACGGCGCAAAACGACGTGCTGCACGTCGAGGCGGAGAAATACGCGAGCAGCCTGATCGACGCAGGTGTGCTGACCCAGGTGGTCCGCTATCCGGCCGTCTCGCATGCGGCGTTGGCCGATCATCCGCCCGCCTTGCAGGAAGCGGTGCGATTTTTTCAGTGGCGCTTCGATGCGCGCGCCCATCGATGAAACACAAATAAGCAGAACTTCAATCAACGATACCGGGAGCTTCAAATGACCATTCTTCCTCTTTCCCGTCGCCGTGTGGCGATAGCCGCGCTAGCCGTGATCGTCGTAGCCGGACTGGGCACGTTCGGCGCAATTCGTGTCGACGCCAGTTCGCCTGCCGCGCCGACCATCGTGCCGGAAGTCGATGTCGCCACTGTGGTGCAAAAGACGATTACCGACTGGCAGAGCTATTCGGGCCGCCTTGAAGCTGTCGAAAAAGTGGACGTCCGTTCACAGGTGCCTGGCACGATCGTGTCGGTCAACTTCAAGGACGGCGCGCTCGTGAAGAAAGGCGACACGCTGTTCGTGATCGACCCGCGCCCGTATGCGGCGGAAGTGGCCCGAGCGGAAGCGCAGCTCGCGGCCGCGCAGGCGCGCACCGGCTACACGCAAAGCGACTGGGAACGCGCGCAGCGCCTGATCACCGACAACGCAATCGCGAAGCGTGACTACGACGAGAAGCAGAATGCCGCGCGCGAAGCGAGCGCGAACCTGAAGGCCGCGCAAGCCGCGCTCGAAACCGCGCGCATCAATCTCGGCTACACGAAGATTGTTGCGCCGGTTTCGGGCCGTGTGTCCCGTGCGGAAATCACGGTGGGCAACGTGGTGTCGGCGGGCGCGAGCTCAACGCCGCTCACCACGCTCGTGTCGGTTTCGCCGATCTACGCATCGTTCGACGCCGACGAACAAACGTATCTGCAATACCTGCGTCGTGCGAAAGACGGCGGCAAGGTGCCGGTCGAACTCGGTCTCGCCGACGAAAGCGGCTACTCGCGCAACGGCGTGATCGAGTCGGTGGACAACCGGCTCGATACGTCGTCGGGCACGATTCGCGTTCGCGCGCGTTTCGATAACCAGGACGGCACATTGATTCCGGGCCTCTACGCACGCGTGAAAGTGGGCGGCAGCGAGCCGCACCCCGCGCTGCTGATCGACGACGCCGCTGTGGGCACCGACCAGGACAAGAAGTTCGTGCTGGTGGTCGATCAAAACAATCACGTTGCGTACCGCGAGATTTCCGTCGGCGATATGCAGGGCAACCTGCGCGTCGTGAAGGGCGGCCTGAAGGCGGGCGACCGGATCGTCGTCAACGGCATTCAGCGTGTGCGTCCGGGCGATGCAGTGCGCGCGCACATGGTGCCCATGACGACCGACCAGGACCCGAACAGCGCGCCGCTTGCACAGACGCGCGCCAAAGCGGACAAGAATTCGTGAGCGTCGCCGCCGCGGCGTTGAACGCGCGGCGCCTTGCTCCAACCGCTTGCTCCAACATCAAGAGCTTCCAATGAACATATCCAAATTCTTCATCGATCGGCCGATCTTTGCGGGCGTGCTATCGGTATTGGTACTGCTGGCGGGCGTCATTTCGCTCTTCAAGCTGCCGATCTCCGAGTACCCCGAAGTGGTCCCGCCGTCGGTCGTGGTGCACGCGCAGTATCCTGGCGCAAATCCGAAAGTGATCGCGGAAGCCGTCGCTTCGCCGCTCGAAGAGCAGATCAACGGCGTCGAGAACATGCTGTATATGCAGTCGCAAGCAAATAGCGACGGCAATCTCACGCTGACGGTCACGTTCAAGCTCGGCACGAACCCGGACCTCGCAACGCAACTGGTGCAGAACCGCGTGAACCAGGCACTGCCGCGTTTGCCGGAAGACGTCCAGCGGCTCGGCGTGACGACGATCAAGAGTTCGCCCACGCTGACAATGGTGGTCCACCTGATCTCGCCGAATAACCGCTACGACATGACGTATCTGCGCAACTATGCGCTGCTGAACGTCAAGGACCGGCTCGCGCGTATTCAGGGCGTCGGCGAGGTTCAATTGTGGGGCTCGGGCGACTACGCGATGCGTGTGTGGCTCGATCCGCAGAAGGTCGCGCAACGCGGTTTGACGGCGACCGAAGTGGTCAACGCGATTCGCGAGCAGAACATTCAGGTGGCGGCCGGTGTGATCGGCGCATCGCCTTCGGTGCCAGGCACGCAATTGCAGTTGTCGGTCAATGCGCGCGGCCGTCTGAAGACCGAGGGCGAATTCGGCGACATCATCGTGAAGACCGCGCCCGATGGCGGCGTGACTTATCTGCGCGACATCGCTCGTGTCGAACTGGCCGCGTCGGAATACGGTCTGCGTTCGTTGCTCGACAACAAGCCGGCGGTTGCGCTCGCGATCAACCAGGCGCCGGGCGCGAACTCGCTCGCGATTTCCGACGAAGTTCGCTCCGCGATGAAGGATCTGGCGCAAGACATGCCCGCGGGCGTCGAATACAAGATCGTCTACGACCCGACGCAGTTCGTGCGCTCGAGTATCGAGGCGGTCGTGCATACGCTGCTCGAAGCAATCGCGCTGGTGGTGATCGTCGTGATCGTGTTCCTGCAGACGTGGCGTGCATCGATCATTCCGTTGATCGCCGTGCCGGTGTCCATTGTCGGTACGTTCTCGCTGTTGCTTGCGTTCGGTTTCTCGATCAATGCGTTGTCGTTGTTCGGCATGGTGCTCGCGATCGGGATCGTGGTGGACGATGCGATCGTGGTGGTGGAGAACGTCGAACGGAATATCGAAAGCGGGCTCAGTGCGCGCGATGCAACGTATAAGGCGATGCAGGAAGTGAGCGGGCCGATTATCGCCATCGCGCTCACGCTCGTTGCCGTGTTCGTGCCGCTCGCGTTCATGACGGGCCTCACGGGTCAGTTCTACAAGCAGTTCGCGATGACCATCGCGATCTCCACGGTGATCTCGGCGTTCAACTCGTTGACGCTGTCGCCGGCGTTGTCCGCCATGCTGCTGCGCGGTCACGGCGCGAAGGAAGACCTGCTGACGCGTGTGATGAACCGTGTGCTGGGCCGCTTCTTCAAGGGCTTCAACAAGGTGTTTCATCGCGGCTCGACGGCATACGGACGCGGCGTGACCGGCGTGCTGCGCCGTAAGGGTGCAATGCTCGCGGTGTACGCGATTCTGCTCGGTGCAACGGTGCTGATCTCGCGTGTCGTGCCGGGCGGCTTCGTGCCCGCGCAGGACAAGGAGTACCTGATTGCGTTCGCGCAGTTGCCGAATGGCGCATCGCTGGATCGTACGGAAAAAGTGATCCGCGACATGAGCGCGATAGCGCTTAAGCAGAAGGGCGTGGAAAGCGCAGTGGCGTTCCCGGGTTTGTCGGTGAACGGCTTCACGAACAGTTCTAGTGCGGGCATTGTGTTCGTCACGCTCAAGCCGTTCAAGGAGCGCGGCGACAAGAAGCTCTCGGCGGGTGCGATTGCCGGCGCGTTGAACCAGCAATATGGCGCGATCAAGGACTCGTTCGTCGCGGTGTTTCCGCCGCCACCTGTGCTCGGTCTCGGCACGCTCGGCGGTTTCAAGATGCAACTGGAGGATCACGGTGCGCTCGGTTACGCGGAACTGAACAAGGCAGCAGAGGCATTCGTGAAGAAGGCCGCGCAAACGCCTGAACTTGGCCCGACCTTCTCCAGCTATCAGATCAACGTTCCGCAATTGAACGTGGACCTCGACCGTGTGAAGGCGAAGCAGCTCGGCGTGCCGGTTACCGACGTGTTCAACACGATGCAGATCTATCTGGGCTCGCTGTATGTGAACGACTTCAACCGTTTTGGCCGCGTGTATCAGGTGCGGGTGCAGGCAGACGCGCCGTTCCGTCAACGCGCCGACGACATCCTGCAACTGAAGACGCGCAATGCCGCGGGCGACATGGTGCCGTTGTCGTCGCTCGTGTCGGTCACGCCGACGTTCGGTCCGGAAATGGTGGTGCGTTACAACGGCTATACCGCAGCGGACATCAACGGTGGACCGGCGCCGGGATTCTCGTCCGGTCAGGCGCAAGCCGCGGCTGAGCGCGTGGCGGCCGAAGTTCTGCCGCGCGGCGTCAAGCTCGAATGGACCGACCTCACGTACCAGCAGATTCTCGCCGGTAATGCGGGCCTGTGGGTGTTCCCGATCAGCGTGTTACTCGTGTTCCTCGTGCTCGCTGCACTGTATGAAAGCCTGACGCTGCCGCTCGCCGTGATCCTGATCGTGCCGATGAGCGTGCTGTCTGCCCTGACCGGCGTGTGGCTCACGGGCGGCGACAACAACATCTTCACGCAGATCGGCTTGATGGTGCTGGTGGGCTTGTCGGCGAAAAACGCGATTCTGATCGTGGAGTTCGCCCGAGAACTCGAACACGATGGACATACGCCATTGTCGGCGGCGATTGAGGCGAGCCGGCTGCGTCTGCGGCCGATTCTGATGACGTCGATCGCGTTCATCATGGGTGTGGTGCCGCTCGTGCTGTCGACCGGAGCCGGTTCGGAAATGCGTCACGCAATGGGTGTCGCGGTGTTCTTCGGCATGCTTGGTGTCACGCTGTTCGGGCTGATGCTCACGCCGGTGTTCTATGTGGTGCTGCGTACGTTGGCCGGCGGGACGATTCATGTCGCGCAGAAGGATTCGCCGCGCATTGGCGCACCGGTCACGGACGCCTGAGGAGAAAACAACAATGAAACGCTTTGAAAGTTTGAGTGGATGGGGCCGGGCAGCAGCCAGCGGTTTGCTGCTTGCACTGCTCGCCGCCTGCTCGGTGGAGCCCACCTATAAGCGGCCGGAAGTGGATACGCCCACCGCGTTCAAGGAAGCGCCGGTAGCGGCTTCGGGGGCCTCGGCAGCTTCGGCGCCCTCCGCTGCATCGGCACCGGACGCCGGCACGTGGAAGACGGCGCAACCTGCCGACGACGCGCATCGCGGCGAATGGTGGAAGATTTTCGGCGACCCGCAACTCGACGCGCTCGAAGAGCAGGCGGCCGCCGCGAATCAGGACCTGAAGGCGGCAGCAGCGCGCGTGCAACAGGCCCGTGCGGTGACGCGTGCAGCCAAATCGGACTGGTTCCCCAAGATCGATGCGGGCTTCGGCCCGACTCGCGAACGTGCGTCCGCGGCATCGCAATTCCAGCCGGATAGCGCGGGCGGCACGACCGGCACCATCTGGCGCGCGCAGGTCGGCGCGTCGTATGAAGCGGATCTGTTCGGGCGTGTCGGCTCTAACGTCAATGCGTCGCGTGCGGACGAGCAGCAAAGCGAAGCGCTGTTCCGCTCGGTGCAGTTGTCGTTGCAGGCCGATGTCGCGCAAAACTATTTCCAGTTGCGCGAACTCGATACCGATCAGGACTTGTACCGCCGCACAGTGGCATTGCGTGAAGATACGTTGAAGCTCGTCGAGCGTCGTTTCAAGGAAGGCGACATCAGCGAGCTCGATGTTTCTCGCGCCCGCAACGAACTTGCGAGCGCGCGTGCGGATGCCGTGGGCGTCGCACGTCAGCGCGCGGCGTCGGAGCATAGTCTCGCGATTCTGCTCGGCAAGCCGCCGGCAGACTTCTCGTTCGCAGAAGCGCCGCTCGTGCCGGTAGCGGCGCGCGTGCCGCCGGGCTTGCCTTCGGCGCTGCTCGAACGGCGGCCGGACGTGTCGGCAGCCGAACGCGCGATGGCGGCGGCAAACGCGCGTGTCGGTCTCGCGAAGTCGGCGTTTTTCCCGAAGCTCGATATCACTGGCGCATTTGGGTATGAGTCGGCAACGTTGGGCAATCTGTTCATGTGGTCGAGCCGCGCGTTCATTCTCGGACCGTTTGCCGGCACTGCATTGACGTTGCCTCTGTTCGACGGCGGCCGGCGTAAGGCGAATCTCGCGCAGGCTCGTGCGAAATACGACGAGGACGTCGCGCAGTATCGTCAGCAGGTTCTGGTCGCGTTCCGCGAAGTCGAGGACAACCTGGCCGACCTGCGCCTGCTCGACGACCAGATGCGCGAGCAGAACAATGCCGTGCAGGCCTCGCAGCGCGCGGCCCGTCTGTCGCGCACGCAGTACACCGAAGGCGCGGTCAGCTATCTGGACGTGATCGACGGCGAGCGGCAGGTGTTGAGTACGCAACTGCAGGCGAGCCACTTGCAGGGCACGCAGGCTGTCGCGACGGTCAACCTGATTCGCGCGCTCGGCGGCGGCTGGGGCGATGTGGCTGCGTCCGACACCGCAGTCGGCTCCGCTGCACCGGCTGCAACGCCGGCTTCGTCAGCGGCGTCTGCCGAGCAGGTGGCCAAGCGCTAGACGTTTTACTGCTGAGGCTGGACCCGAGTGCTGCAAACAGGCCGGATCGCGCGATGAGCGCGGTCCGGCTTTTTTCTGCGCAAATCTTTTTTAGCACTTTCCATTCGAAAATCCGTTCGTAGACCCGTAGGTATCGTGGACTCTATGATGATTCGCACCATGACGCGGGCTGTCGAACAGGCTCGCCGCGAACCACATCACGTATCGACTACAAGAGTCCACCATGCGCAATTTCGCTTCAAACATGCGGCGTTTTTTTCACGCGCCGGCGCTCGCGCTTGTCAGCGCCTTCGGCTTCGCACTGGCTGTGCCCGCAATGCACGCAGACGCAGCGGACGCGCCGACACTGAAAATCGGCACGGCCACGAGCCCGCAAATCGAGGCACTCAAAGTAGCCGTGCGCGAGGCGAAAGAGCAGGGGCTCGACGTGAAGGTCATCGAGTTCACGGACTGGAACACGCCGAACGCCGCACTCGCGAATAAGGATATCGACGTTAATTACTTCCAGCACATTCCGTTTCTCGAGAACGCGAAGAAGCAGGGCGGCTATAACTTTGTCGCAATTGCCCCTGGCACGATCATGAAGATCGGTCTGTACTCGAAAAAGATCAAACGATTCGACGAGTTGAAAGACGGCGCGACCGTGGCTATCGCCAATGATCCCGTCAATGGCGGGCGCGGTTTGTTGCTGCTGCAACGCGCGGGGCTCATCAAGCTGACGCCCGGAATCGACTATCGCGCAACCACGCTCGACATTATCGACAACCCCCGGCATCTGAAGATCGTTCAACTGGAAGCATCGCAACTGGCGCGTTCGCTCGACGATGTCGATCTTGCACAAGGCTATCCGAGCTTCATCAAGCTCGCGGGGACGACGGACCCGAATAGCGCGCTGCTGTTCGACGGTCTGGAGAACAAGAACTACGCAATTCAGTGGGTCGTGCGTCCGGAGAGCGTGAACGATCCGCGCATTCGCAAGTTCATTTCGATCTATCAGCATTCGCCGGCTGTGCGCGCCGCGCTCGACAAAGCATTCGGCACTCTGTACGCGGTCGCCTGGTAAGCGGCGCATCTCGCGCTGATCAGAAACAACAGGAGTGACGCGATGCCGAAGAAGATTCTGTTGAACGCATTCAACATGAATGCAGTGGGCCATATCAATCACGGCTTGTGGACGCATCCACGAGATCGTTCGGCGCATTACACCGATCTCGACTACTGGACGAGTCTTGCGCAAACGCTCGAACGGGGCAAGTTCGACGGGATCTTTCTCGCGGATATTGTTGGCGTGTACGACGTGTATCAGGGCGGTCCGGATACGCCATTACGCGAAGCCGTGCAGATTCCAATCAACGATCCCTCGCTGATCGTGCCCGCGATGGCGCATGTGACGCGTCATATCGGTTTTGGCGTAACGTCGAATCTGACGTATGAGCCGCCGTATCTGTTCGCGCGGCGCATGTCGACGCTCGACCATCTGACCAAAGGGCGGGTCGGCTGGAATATCGTCACCGGCTATCTGGATAGCGCCGCTCGCGGCATGGGTCTCGCGCAACAGATCAGTCACGATGACCGCTATGACCGTGCCGACGACTATATGGATGTGGTCTACAAGCTCTGGGAGCAAAGCTGGGAGGACGACGCGGTGGTGCGCGACCGCGCTTCACGCATCTTCTCGCAACCGGGCAAGGTGCATCGCGTGAAACACGACGGTCCTTTCTATTCGATCGACGCGATTCACTTGAGCGAGCCATCGCCGCAACGCACACCCGTGTTGTATCAGGCCGGATCGTCGAGCCGCGGCGTGGATTTTGCGGCGCGCCATGCGGAGTGCGTGTTTGTCGGCGGACAGAACAAGCAGTTGACGCGTTCGATCGTCGACGACATTCGCGCACGAGCCGTGAGCTTTGGGCGCTCGCCTGACGACATCAAGATCTTCGCGGGCATCACCGTGGTGGTCGGCGAAACCGAACGCGCCGCACAGGAAAAGTTCGAAGAGTACCGGCGCTATGCAAGCGCTGAAGGCGGCATCGCGCATTTCTCCAGCTCGACAGGTATCGACTTTTCGCAATACGAGCTGGATGAGCCGATCTCGTATGTAAAGACGCAATCCATGCAATCGGCGGTCGAAGCCATTTCGAAGAAGAGCGTGAGCGGCGTCTGGACCAAGCGCAAAGTACTCGAACAGATGACGCTCGGTGGTCGCGCAAAACCGGTGGTGGGCTCGCCGCAGCAGATCGCGGACGAACTGGTGTCATGGGTCGACGAAGCGGGCGTCGACGGTTTCAATCTGACACGCACGGTGATGCCGGAATCGTTCGAGGACTTCGTGGACCTCGTCGTGCCGGAGCTGCAGAACCGCGGCGTCTACAAGGAAGACTACGATCCCGCGCCTACGCTGCGAGAGAAGCTGTTCGGCGGCGGCCGCGCGCGTTTACCGGACGTGCATGCCGGCGCACAGCATCGGCGAGCGCCGCAAAGCGGCATCAAACAAACCGTGGAAGCCTGAGAGGAACAAAGCGATGGCTAATCTTTTCGACGTGCCGCAGTTTATCGAAGAAGCACCGTCTGCCGCGGCCGATCATCGTGCGAACGCGGCGCCGGCGCAGTCGGCCGTTGTATTCGACCACGTCGGCAAAGTATTCGCGGGGTCCAGCGGTGCCCCGACCGCGGCGCTCGCAGAGGTGACGTTGAACGTTGCGCGCGGCGAGGTGTTCGGCATTATCGGCCGCAGCGGCGCAGGGAAGTCCACGTTGCTGCGGCTCGTGAACGGACTCGAAAAGCCGAGTTCGGGCGCGGTGCGCGTGAATGGAATCAATGTCGGCGAACTCGACGAACGCGGACTCGTGACGCTGCGCCGTCGCATCGGCATGGTGTTTCAGCACTTCAATCTGCTCTCCGCGAAGACCGTGCGCGAGAACATCGCATTGCCGTTGAAGATCGCGGGCGTACCGAAAGCGGCGATCGACAGGAAGGTCGATGCGTTGCTCGAACTCGTCGGCCTCGCGGCAAAGCGCGACGCTTATCCAGCGAGCTTGTCCGGCGGACAGAAGCAGCGTGTCGGCATTGCGCGCGCACTCGTCACGGACCCCGACATTCTGCTGTGCGACGAAGCTACATCCGCACTCGATCCAGAAACGACACAAGCGATTCTCGCGCTGCTGCGCGACATCAACCGTCGGTTAAACCTGACCGTCGTTCTGATCACGCATGAAATGCAGGTGATTCGTGAGGTGTGCGATACGGTCGCCGTGATCGAGCGTGGCCGCGTAGTGGAGACGGGTCCGGTGTGGCGTGTGTTCGGCGAGCCGCAGCACGATGCAACGCGGGCGCTGCTGCGCACGCTGGTTCACGACTTGCCTGCGGATCTTGCCGATCGCGTGAAGCCGCTTGCCGGGATCGCGCACGCCGATGCGCGCGTTCTGCTCGACGTGCGCTTTACTGGCGGCAATGCACGCGACCCCGACCTCGCCGGTCTGACTTCCGCGCTGAGCATCGACGGAGGCGGCGTGAGCTTTGTGCATGGCGGGATCGACCGCATTCAAGGGCATGCGCAAGGGCGCCTCATCGTATCCGCGCAGGTCCGTGCGAAAAAAGGCGCCACGGTGCATGCGCAGGTCGCCGCGTTGGTCGAACGCGCGCGCGGCCACGCTAACCACGTCGAGGTATTGGGTTATGTCTGATCTCTGGCTGTCGGAACTCGTCGGGGCGATACGCGATACGGTTGTAATGGTCGGCGTGTCCGCAGTAATCGCGGCACTGGTCGGCATTCCGTTGGCGCTGGTGCTGGTCACGACCACGCGCGGCGGCATCTTCGAAAAGCGCGCGGTGAACAGCACGCTCGGCGCGCTCGTCAATGCGTTTCGCTCGACGCCGTTCATCATTCTGCTGGTCGCGCTGCTGCCCCTGACGCGCTTGCTGATCGGCACGACTATCGGCGTATGGGCGGCAATCGTGCCGCTCAGCATTGCCGCGATTCCGTTCCTCGCCCGCGTAGCCGAAGTGAGCCTGCGCGAAGTGGACCGCGGCCTGATAGAAGCAGCGCAGGCAATGGGTGCGCAACGCAGGCATATCATCTGGCACGTGTTGTTGCCCGAAGCTCTGCCAGGCATAGTGGGCGGCTTCACGATCACCGTAGTCGCGATGATCGGATCTTCGGCGATGGCCGGTGCGGTTGGCGCAGGCGGCCTCGGCGATCTTGCGATCCGCTACGGCTATCAGCGCTTCGATACGACGGTAATGGTGACGGTGATCGTGTTGCTGATTGCGATCGTAACTACGGTGCAACTGGTGGGCGATCGCTTCGTGCGGCGACTCGCGCAGCGCGCGTGAGGGGCGAGTTCAAATACTGACTGCCGTGTTCGCGTCGGCCTGCTGACACAGTGCATTCGCATGACGAATGACGCGGGCCCTATCGGTCGCGGATCTCACCGCCTATCATGAAAGCTGCCGGATGCGCCGCAAGCCGCTCGCGAGCCCATTCCACCTGCACTGCAGGGTCGCCTCGAAAACATCATCACGTGGAAATAGCATGAACGATTTTCGCCAGACCGCGGCGCTGCAGACGCGCGAGGCGTCCGCCGCACCAGCTGTGCGCGATCTCGCCGGCCTGCTCGCGGCACTGCATGCGAGCGCCGCGGAGCGCGACCTTGCGGGCGGCCACGCCGCGCAGGAGAAACAGTGGATCGCCGACGCGGGCTTGCTCACGCTTGCCGTGCCGCGCGAATTCGGCGGCGAGGGCGCTTCGTGGCCGGAAATCTACGACATCATTCGCAAGATCGCGCAGGTGGACAGCGCGCTCGCGCATCTGCTCGGCTTCACGTTCTTGCAAGAGGTCAGCGTCTATGTGTGGGGTAATGCGGAGCAGCGTGCCCGCTACCTGGGCGGTACGGTAAAAGAGCGCTGGTGGTGGGGCAACGCGGTGAATCCGCTCGACACCCGGCTCGTTGCCAACGCAACCGGCGACGGCGGCTATGTTCTGAACGGTGAGAAAGGCTTTTGCTCGGGCACACGCGGCTCGCACATGATGACGGTTTCCGGGCACGATCCGCAGACCGGCAGCACGATGTTCGCAGTCGTGCCGACCACGCGCGAGGGCATCACCGTCAACGAAGACTGGAATCCGATCGGCCAGCGGCAGACCGACAGCGGCAGCGTGTCGTTTGTCCAGGTCCGGGTCGAGCCTGAAGAAGTCCTGCAACGTGGCGATACGCCGTATGCGAGTTTGCGCACGCTCGTATCGCAGCAGGTCATGACCAATCTGTTCGTGGGCATCGCGCAAGGCGCGCTCGATGAAGCGCGTGCGTACGTCACGCAATATGGCAAGCCGTGGATGACTTCGGGCGTGACGAAAGCCACCGACGATCCTTACTTGATCCAGCGTTTCGGCGAAATGCGTATTCAGGCGGTGAGCGCCGAAGCGCTGGCCGTGCGCGCGGCTCAAGCGCTCGATGCCGCGTGGCGCGAAGGCCCGTCGCTTTCCGCCGAAGCGCGCGCGCACGTTGCGCTCGCTACTTCAGAGGCGAAAATCGTCGCGCATCGTGCGGCGCTCGACGTCAGCGAAAAACTGTTCGACGCCTGCGGCGCGCGCGCCACACATGCACCGCTCGCGCTCGATCGCTTCTGGCGCAACGCCCGCGTGCACACGCTGCACGATCCGCTCGACTATCGCGTGCGCGATGTCGGCCGTTATGCACTCAGCGGGACATTGCCGGAAGTTTCTTTGTACACTTGAGGCGGTCCGCGGTGCAGCCAGTCTGCGCCGCGTTTATTCCTTCTCAAGAGATCTCCGGATTGCAGTTCAAATTACCGACCACGGCAACAGCGCCGTTTTGCCCGTCTGAAGTGCAAGGCTCGGTCGCCGTCTCGCAAGGCGCGCCTTTCTGGAAAAAGATCCTGCAGTTCGCCGGCCCCGGTCTGCTGGTTTCCATCGGCTATATGGACCCGGGCAACTGGGCGACCGACATTGAAGCCGGCTCGCGTTACGGCTACAGCCTGCTGTTCGTCGTCATGCTGTCGAGTCTCGCGGCGATGGCGTTGCAATGTCTGAGCATGCGCCTGGGTATCGTCACGGGGCGCGATCTGGCCGAGTTGTCGAGGGCGCGTTATTCGCCCGCGGTCGCGCGAGGGCAATGGTTTCTTGCCGAGCTTTCGATCGTCGCGTGCGATCTCGCGGAAGTGCTTGGCGGCGCACTCGCTTTTCATCTGCTCTTCAAATGTTCGCTTACCACGGGCGTGCTGCTGACCGCGTTCGACACGTTGATCGTGCTCGGCCTGAAGGGCAAGAATTTCCGCGATCTGGAAGCGATCATGCTTGGACTGATCGCGACAATCGGCGTCGGGTATATCGTCGAACTCGCACTCGTGAAGCCGCATTGGCCGTCGGTCGCGCAAGGACTGATTCCGTCGTGGCAGGCGTTGAGCTCGCGCGAACCGGTGTATCTCGCGATCGGCATTCTCGGCGCGACGGTCATGCCGCATAACCTGTATCTGCATTCGTCGATCGTGCAAACGCGAGCGGTGAAGCGCGATCCGGCGAGCATCGGCTCCGCGATCGGCATGTCTCGCATCGATACGATCGTGTCGTTGCTGCTGGCGCTGATGATCAACATGGCGATCCTGATTCTCGCGGCCGCCGCGTTTCATGCGACCGGCCATAATCAGGTCACCGAAATCGAAGACGCCTACAAGCTGCTCGCGCCGATTGTCGGCACCGGCTTCGCGGCTGTGCTGTTCGCGATCACGCTGCTCGCGTCGGGACAAAGTTCGACCTTCACCGGCACGGTTGCCGGGCAGGTCATCATGGAAGGCTTCCTGAAGCTGAAGATTCCGTGCTGGCAGCGGCGCTTCATCACGCGGGCGCTTGCGTTGATTCCTGCACTGATCGGCGTGCAGATGATGGGCAACGGCGCGGTGGGCAAGCTGCTCGTCGCGAGTCAGGTCGTGCTCAGCCTGCAATTGCCGTTCGCGCTTTATCCGCTGATCCGCATGACCGGCGACCGCTCGCTGATGGGCGAGTTCGCGAATACGCTGCTCACGCGGATCGTCGCGTGGACGCTATTCGCGGTGATTACCGCGGCGAACCTGTGGCTCGTCGTGCAGACGGTGGGACTCGTTGGGGAATGAATGGGCGAAGTGCGGCGCGGCCTGATGCATCGCCGCGTTGCCGCGCGAAGAGCGTGAACGTCGAACAAAAAAAGGTCCGCGCAAACTGGCGGACCTTTTACTTTGAGGCTTCGGATTCGAATCGGGCGGACCAGCCGTCATCGAATTTCAATCTGGCAAGCCGCGTGGCTCAGGCGGCCTGGGCGACCTGCGCGGCTTCGAGTGCTTCCTGACGAGCGGCTGCGGCTTTCTTCGTCTTGCCGGCACGCGACGGCGGCTGGCATGCGCCGCACACGACGTTGTGCTGCAGGTCGTGCTTGTGTGCGACGAACTTGCCGGTGCAACGGCAGCACTTCGTCAACTGCAGGATGTCGGCGTCGAAGAAACGCACCAGCGTCCAGGCGCGCGTCAGGTCGAGCACCGGTTCGGTTTCGCTGTGCTTGCAGTGTTCCAGATACAGCCGATACCCTTTGGTGAGCGCATCGAGATGCGAGCAACGCGCTTCGTTCTTCAGGAACAGGTACGTGTTGTAGAACAGCGACGCGTGAATGTTCGCAAGCCACGTCATGTACCAGTCCGCCGAGAACGGCAGCATGCCCTTGGGCGGCGATACGCCCTTCACCTCGCGGTACAGGCGGATCATGCGGTCACGCGAGAGCGTCAACTCGCTCTCGAGCACCTGCATGCGTGCGCCGAGTTCGATCAACGCGATCGCACGAAACACTTCTTGTGCATCTTCCGTCAGGCTACGCTTGAGCATCGCAGTCACCCTATTAGGCAAATTGCTCAGCGGGCTGGCCTGCAAGCAGGATGGCCGCGTGAGTCGGTGCAACTGCGGTGTGCTTCGTCGTTTGCGTCAACGCCGACAGCATCGAGTGGTCGTTGAAGCGGAAGAAACACAACAGCTGATCGGAAGAGGCCAGCTTGACGATCTGTGCGAGCGACAGCCCGGCAAGCAGATCAGCCAGTTCCGACGACAAACCCAGACGGAACATTCCGATCGGTTTGTCCTCACGCAACATACGTTGCGCAAGCATGATGTACGACAGGTTAATCTCGCGGATTGAGTCCAGCGTCTCGCTGCTACGGTCCATTTTCTCTGTTTCCGAAGCCCCGAATTACTATGTCGGCTTTTTGCCGTTATGTCTTTTATGCCTCGCCGAAAACGTTGTCCTTCGGCTACAAGTCGTCCCTGATACACATGGCGACCTTTTGATACATCGCGTTACATTTCGTAACAGCTTGGGACGAATTGTATGAAGGGCAAAACCAGAAATCAATCCCTTCTCAAAAAAATATCTCGAAAAAGTACATGAAATTTCGGTAAGAATTTCACGGACTTGTAATGGGCCGCGCTGGACGCCTTTTCCGCCTTGTCGAGCTTTCGTCAGATCCATGAAAACCCTTGTACGGCGGGGATTAGACCGTGTCGCCCGCGCAACACCGAGGCGGTTCGGAAAGAACCGGTAATTAAGACTGAATGGAAGCGAAGCGAAAAGCGCGCGCCGGGCCGTGTAATTACTACCTTCCGATTTCCCGTTTCAGGGACGGACCGATTTTGTAACGAAAAGATGGCGCCCCGGTTACAAACTCAGCGAGTTTGTAACCGGATCGGTAAGAATTAGCAGCCCGTCGGGCGAACTCGCTCGACTTCGAGCCCAAACGCGGGCCGCAGGCGCGTGCCGAGCACGTTTCCGATGAAGGCGGCGACGAGCCACAGCCAGCCGTGGAGGCTGCCTGAGACGATGCCGCTGAAGTAGGCGCCGATGTTACAACCATAGGCGAGGCGGGCACCGTAGCCGAGCAGGAGGCCGCCGACGACCGCCGCGATCAGCGAGCGCGCCGGCACTTTCCAGACCGGTGCGTAGCGGCCGGCGAGCGCGGCGGCGGCCATGGCGCCGAGAATGATGCCGACGTCCATCACCGTGGTGACGTCATGTGTAACAGGCGCTGCGAGCGCGCCCGCGTTCGCGCGAGTCGCCCAGTACGGCCAGCTCGCCACGTCCACGCCCAGCGCGGCAAAAAGCTTGGCGCCCCACAACGCGAACGCCGAGGTCACGCCCCACGGACGGCCCGACAGCGCGAGCGTCGCGAAGTTGAGCAGCACAAGCGCGAGCGCGCCGACAAAGAGCGGCCACGGCCCTTGCAGCCAAGGCGATGCGCGCGGCGCACGCGCCGGCTCGTTGACGAGGCGCCCGTGCCGCCGCCGTTCGACGATGACGGTCAGCGCCGCGATCGCCGCGAAAATGATCAGGTTCAGCGCGATTGCGGCGCCGGCGCCGAGCGTGTTGACCATCGACAGCGGCTTCAAGGCGGGCAGGGCGGTCCAGAACGGCATGTGCGCGGTCGCCACCACCGAGCCTGTTACAAATGCCGCGAGCGTGACGATCATCCGCGTGCTGCCGCCGCCGACGGTGTACAGCGTGCCGGACGCGCAGCCGCCACCCAGCTGCATGCCGATGCCGAACATGAAGGCCCCGACGAGGACGGACGTGCCGGCGGGCGCAACGAGCCCCACCACCGGATGGCCGAACAAGGTCCCCGACGCGAGTACCGGGACGAACAGCACGACGCCCACGGCGAGCATCAGCATTTGCGCGCGAAGCCCGGCGCCGCGGCCGTCGGCGATAAAAACCCGCCACGCCGACGTGAAACCGAACGCCGCGTGATAGAGCGACATGCCGAGCAGGGCACCGACTATATAGAGCGCGGCCTGACGGCCACTGACGGTCTGAGCCAGATACACGGCACCGAGCGCGATCAGAAGGAGAGCCGCGGCAAGCGGTTTCGGGTTGAGGTCGAAACGGCGTGGCGCGGGAGAAAGAGTAGAGGAAAGTTCGGACATGATGAGATTGACCGTCAACGCACGCGCGCCGGCGGCCCGGCGGGCGGCTGGCGAGCGTTGTTGGCAGAGGAGCGAAAGCGCAATGAGGATCGAAAAAGATAGCACGTAGTGCATATCCTCGCAGGCGCGGGGCGCGTCGCTGTTTGTCACTGTTTGCTGCTGCTTGTCGCTGTTTGTCACCGTTTGCCGCTGCCGCGCCCGATGGCGCCGACGCCGCCGCCCATAACCCCTCACGTGCCGGCGGTCGCCCCGTGCACGCCGTCTGAGCGCCGGTTGTCGGTCAAGCCGTGCAATGCGGCAGCGGTCTGCGGATCGGCCGGAAAGAACGCTTCAATCGCCAGTTCCGACAAGGTCACGTCCACCGGTGTACCGAACACCGTTGTCGTGCTGAAAAACGACAGCACGCCAAGCGGCGTGCACAGCCGCAGCGGCACCGCAATCTGGTTGAGCGGGCTCTCGCCGGGCTCGGGCGGCTGCGCTCCCGGCGGCGTCGGGTAGGCCGCCAGTTCGTCGCGCAACGCGCTGAGCGTTTGGTCGGCGCTTACGTCGATCTGCCGTTGCAGCCGCGCGAGCACGTGCTCCCGCCACGCATGCCAGTTGACGATGGACGAAGCAATGCCTTCCGGATGCAGGCTCAGGCGCAACGCATTCCCGGGCGGCTTCAGCAGATCGGGACTCGCGCCTGACAGGAGCGGCCCGAGCGCGTTATTCGTGGCGACGATGTTCCAGTGCCGGTCGACGGCGAGCGCCGGATACGGTTCGTGGCCCTTCAACACCAGTTCGACGGCTTCACGCGCGGCGCTCAGTTGCGGGTCCGATAGCGGACGCTCGCGAAACAGCGGCGCGTAACCGGCCGCGACGAGCAACGCATTCCGTGCGCGCAGCGGCACGTCGAGGCGCTCGGCAAGATGCATGACCATCTCGCGGCTTGGCATTGCGCGGCCGGATTCGACGAAGCTGAGATGGCGCGTCGAGATGTCGGCTTCGGCGGCGAGCAGCAACTGACTCATCCTTCGCCGCTGCCGCCATTCACGCAGTAGATCGCCGACGGTGCGGCTGGTCGCGGACCGTGTCGACGGGGCGCTTTGCGCAGAAGAAAGTGTGTTCATGCCAACGATGATAGCTAAAGCGCCGCGCCGATCCATTACCTGCGAGGTAATGCGCTCGACGCATTGCCGCGCACTAACGCCGGGACCGCCGGGACGCGCCGCGCAACGATTACCTGCGACGTAATCGACGCGCGGCCCGCTAAGCGCGAATCTTCACTCCGAGCCCGCCGCATGCGACGTGTATGCCGAGCGTAGCGCTCAGTCATTGCCAATCAAGGAGTTGCAGATGAACGCGCATACCGATCTGATCGACCGTTATTTCGACGCATGGAACGAGACCGATGGCGAGCGCCGTCGCAAGCTGATCGCCGCGACATGGGCGACCGACGCCGACTACCGCGACCCGCTGATGGCCGGCTCCGGCCACGACGGCATCGACGCGATGATCCGAGCGGTCCAGGAGCGCTTTGCGCATCACACGTTTCGCCGCTCGACCGACGTGGACGGTTTCGGCAACCGTCTGCGCTTTTCGTGGGCACTCGTCACGCCCGACGGCGAGGCGATCGTCAAGGGCTCCGACTTCGGCGTGGTCGACGCGCACGGCCGTCTGCAGGCGGTGACCGGCTTCCTCTATCAGGTGCCCACGGGCGCCTGATCGCACAGCGCCCGCTGCTTCGCTACTGTCATCTTTGCGTGGAGACGATCATGCACGAGCCCGTCATCAAGTTTGCGCGATACGCACACGCCATCGACGCGCTGTGCGGCGCGATCGCCGGCTTCGCGCTGCTCGCCGGCCCGCGGGCATTCATGTTTACCGCGTTACTCGGCTGGCGCGAACCGGTGGCGGGCGGCGCGGGGCTGATGCTGCTCGCGGCCGTCGGATGGTTGCGGTGGCGCTGCGGCGGCGCGCCGCGGCGCGTGGGCGGCACGTCGTGCACTCTTCACTGGAATCTCCCCGAAACGCGCAACGTTGCTTGCTACAATCGATTGCCGCAATGCGAGCCATTCGAATAACCGCAAGCAACTTGCATGGAGACACAGTGCTTAAGAATCTCGATCCTCTGCTCAACGCCGACATACTGCATGCCCTGCGCTCAATGGGACACGGCGACGAGCTCGTTATTTGCGACGCCAACTTTCCGGCCAACTCCGTCGCGCGTTCCTCGGTGCTGGGCAAGCTGCTTCGTCTCGACGGCGTGAGCTCGCCGCGTGCGATCCGCGCCGTGCTCTCGGTCATGCCGCTCGATACGTTCATCGACCAACCCGCATCGCGCATGCAAGTGGTCGGCGAGCCGCATACCATGCCCGCCGTGCAGCGCGAGGCGCAGGCCGAGGTCAATGCCGCCGAAGGGCGCGACGTGCCGTTTGCGTCCATCGAACGGTTCGCGTTTTATGAGCGCGCGCGCAAGGCGTATTGCGTGATCGCCACCGGCGAGGAGCGCGGCTATGGCTGCTTCGTCTTCACAAAAGGCGTTCTGCTCGCGCCGGACGCCCCTCGCTCGTAGTCGCCAGCCTGCCGCTTTGGGTCGTTCAAATGCTTGCCCGTCTTGGAAAGCGCGGGCAATGCACATATGCTCAGAGGCAAAGTAGGGAACTGCGGCCTTTTAGTCGGGTCTGCTGCTTATTCATCTACAGGAGTCCCCCATGACGCGTCCCGTCGATTCCGGCGTTATTCTCATCGCACGCATTGCTCTCGCTGTTCTGTTTCTATGGGGCGGTGTGATGAAACTGCTGGGCTATGCGGGCTTTGTCGGCTACCTGCACTCCAAGGGCGTGCCCTTCGTGCAGATCGCCGCGCCGATCGCCACCGCGGTCGAGGCAGTGGGCGGGCTCCTGCTGATAGTCGGCTTCAAGGTACGCCCGCTCGCGCTGATCATGGCGGTTTATACGGTGGCTACGGCTGTCCTGGGTCACGACTTCTGGAACGTGACGGACGCCGCCTTGCAGCGCGACATGGTGATCCATTTCTGGAAAAACATTGGTATCGCCGGCGGTTTTCTGCTGCTGTTCGTGACCGGCGCGGGGCGTATCAGTATCGACGGTGCGCGCGCGCCGCGCAGCGGGTTGGGTCTTTGAGCGCACCTCGCTCAGCGATCCCCCGCTGGTTTTGCCTGACTGACGTATTCCGGCTGCAAACAAGGGAGTAAATATGATTCAAAGTTTCGAGCAATCCATTGGCGGCAAAGTGTTGCAGTTGTGCGCGAGTCTTGGAGAAGGGCCCACGCCGCATCGCGTGATCATCAGCCTTGCCGAGTCCGCAAAAACACTCGTGGTGCTGGATGCGTCCGGCTTCCTGAGCGCAATCAAGGCCGAGATCGAGGAGCCCGAAAAACTGATTGCCGACGCAATCAGCAAGGCGCAAAGCGAAGGGCTGATCGAAGCCGCGATTAATACCGGAACGATTCAGGAGGCGTCGCTGTAGCGCGCCTGGCTGCTTTACGCACGCGGTCTATTCACCGCTGACGATTCTGTCGACGACCCCCGAGGCGCCCGAGCCGCGGGGGTCGTTTTTCATGTGTCGTCGGCAAAGGCCGTTTGGCCGGACGCGCAGGCTCAGCGCGAATTGCCGACCGGCGCGGAATCCGCCTCATGCCTTGCCTGCGACGACGAATGCGGCTGCGGATGCACGAGGCAGCTGATCACGCCCGCGAACGCGAGCAGGCCGACCGAGATCGCGGTCGCCGCTTGCATCCCCGAGACGATTTGCGTGGCCGCCGCCCCGCTGGCGAGCGCGCCGAATGCGGCCACGCCCACCGCGCCGCCCGCCTGCCGGGCCGTGTTCAATACCGCCGACGCCGTGCCGGCCCGCGACGCTTGCGCCGACGCCAGCACGGCGGTCGTCATCGCGGGGACGGCGAGTCCCATACCTGACGGAATCAGCAGGAACGGCAACAGCAGGCCGATTAGCGGCGTGCTCGCGTCGACCAGATGCAGCAGGCCGTAGCCGAGTCCGGCGGTGATCGCGCCGGCGATCATCGGTACACGCACGCCGAAGCGGCCCACCACCCAGCCACTTGCGACGTTCGAGATCAGGAAGCCGCCCGTCAACGGCAAAAATGCGAGACCGGCCTGCAACGCCGTGTAGCCGCGCACCCGCTGCAGGTAGAGGCTCAGCACGAACACCATCCCGTAATAGGTCATGTTCACGCAGATGCCGAACAGCACGGCCGCGCTGAAGCTGCGCCCGGCGAAGAGCGAAAGCGGCAGCATTGGCGCGCTCGCGCGCGCTTCGACCGCGACAAACGCGCTGCCGGCGAGCGCCGCAAGCACGAAACCGCCCGCGACGAGCGGATGGCTCAAGCCGAGCGGCCGCCATTCGATCACCGCGGCGACGAACGCGGTCAACGCGACAATGGCGAGCGTCTGGCCGCTCAGATCGATGCCGCGCGGCGTCGGCGGAGCGGTTTCAGGACCGCCTGTTTCAGCACGAGCGATTGCCGGGACAGCGGCTTCGAGGCGTGGCACCCACAGCAGGGTCGCCAGAAAACCGGCAGCGCAGATCGGCAGATTGACAAGAAAAATGCTGCGCCAGCCGAAGGCGGCGATCAGCAGCCCGCCTGCTACCGGGCCGGCCGCGATGGAGATCGCGCCCGCCGCCGTCCACAGCCCGACGGCGCGAGCCCGCAGTTTCGGGTCGTGTCCATACGACTGATTCAGCAAGGCGAGCGAGTTCGGCAGCATCGCGGCGGCGCCGATGCCTTGCAACGCTCGGGCGGCGACCAGCATCGGCGCGCCGGACGCGACACCGCAAGCCAGCGACGCGAGTGCGAACAGCACGATACCCGCCGCGTACAGCCGACGCGCGCCGAAGCGGTCGCCGAGCGCACCGGCCGACAGCATCAGCACCGCGAAGGCGAGCGTGTAGGCGTCGACGACCCATTGAAGGCCCGCGACATTGGCGTGCAGATTCGCGCCGATTTCAGGCAGCGCAATATTGACGATGGTCACGTCGAGTTGCGTGACGACGAAGCCCACGCTGACAGTCGCGAGCACGCGGCCGAGGGCGGGCGAAACGGTACGTTTTGTGGAGGTCATGCGCTATATCGTAGGCGCGATGTGGCGCACCATGTTTCGGGCCGGCGTGAAGTGTCGATGTCGGTCGAAAACTGTGGCTGCCGTGGTCTCCGGAATGGGGTAACGAGTTGGGCGCTGTCTACGAGCGGGCAGGAAAACGCCGCCGCAAATAAAAACGGCGCACCCGAAGGCGCGCCATTCTCTTCACCACCGCGCGCGCGGGATCAGCGCTTCTGCGGCGCATCCTTGATGAACAGCGTGGTCAGTGCACCGATCACGCAGATCGCGCCGACATACAGCGGCGCGGCCATCGGGTTGGACTTCATCATCAGCGACACGGCGATTGGCGTGAGGCCGCCGAAGATCGCATAGGCGACGTTGTACGAGAACGAGATGCCCGAAAAGCGCACGACCGGCGGGAACGCTTTCACCATCACGAACGGAATAGCGCCGATCACGCCGACGAGCAGCCCGGTCACGCCATACAGGGGCACGAGCGCGGAGGCATCGACGGAGAGTTGCTGGAACATCACGTAATACGTCACGGCCAGCGCAAGGCCGCCGATGAAAATAGTGCGTCCCGCGCCGATGCGGCCGGCGATCGAGCCCGCCAACACACAGCCGATCGTCAGGCACAGCGTCGCCACGCAGTTGGCCAGCAAAGCGGTGGCCGGCGCAATGTGAAACTGCTTCTGCAGCAGCGTCGGCGTCATCAGAATCACGACGACGATAGCGGCGGACAGCATCCACGTGAGCAGCATCGAGACGATCACCGCGCGGCCGTGGTCGCGCAGCACGGCCTTGAGCGGCACTTCGGCGGCAATCGCCTTGCGCTGCTTCAGTTCGGCGAAGACCGGCGTCTCGTGCAGCCAGCGGCGCAGGTAGACGGAGAACATGCCGAACACGCCGCCGATCAGAAACGGAATGCGCCACGCGTAATCCGCGATTTCGGCGGGCGCGAAATTGCGATTGACCGCCGACGCGATCAGCGAACCGAGCAGGATGCCGGCAGTGAGGCCCGCCGTCAGCGTGCCGCACGCATAGCCGATGTGCCGCTGCGGCACGTGCTCGGAGACGAACACCCACGCGCCCGGCACTTCACCGCCGACCGCCGCGCCTTGCATCACGCGAAATAGCAGCAGCAGGACCGGCGCCATGACGCCGATGCTCGCGTAGGTGGGCAACAGGCCCATCATCAGCGTCGGCACGGACATGAGCAGCACGCTCAGCGTGAACATGCGCTTGCGGCCGAACAGATCGCCGAAGTGCGCCATGATGATGCCGCCGAGCGGCCGCGCGAGGTAGCCCGCGGCGAAGATGCCGAAAGTCTGCACCTGCCGCAGCCAGTCCGGCATCGCGGCCGGGAAGAACAACTGGCCGATTGCCGGTGCGAAGAACACGAAGATGATGAAGTCGTAGAACTCGAGCGCGCCGCCGAGAGCGGCGAGGCCGAGTGTCTTGTAGTCGCTGCGCCCAAGAGGGCGTGGGGTGACAGCCTGCGCTCCACCCAGATTTGTCGCTTGCATTGCTTTGTCGTTGTCTTGAATTGGAAACCACGTGTCGCGTGGAAAAACGGCGATCGTCGGGCGAGAAGTGTGGCGGCGGCTGGGTAGAGCGCGGGACACCGGCGCACCGGCCCGGGTAGGGCGGCGCGATGACGAAAGAAGCCAGCGCGGGATTTTACAGGATGAAAGCGATTCGCTTCGGGAAGTGCTTAATTAGATTGGGAAAAGTTCCGCCTGTCCTGCAATTTCCCGGATCTTGCGACGAACCCTGCGTGTCGTGCGAAGGCGGCTGTAGTCCGTCGGCCACTCGTCGATGCGATTCGTCAGAGCGCGCGTCAAATTCGGATTGATCCTATGGGATAGGGGCCAGGCGCCTTTGAGAATCGCGTCCACGCCACCTGTTAAGAGTCATCCCATGCGCATTGCCATTCTTCAACGTGATCCCGTCATGCGTCAGTCGATTGAAAAAATCCTGACGAGTGCCGGCCATACCTGCGCGGGCTACGACGACGGTCTCACCATGTCGAAAACGCTGGCCCGGTCCACCGTGGATCTGCTCGTGCTGGACTGGCATGGCACCCGTCTGTCGGGCACCGAGGTGTTGAGAACGGCGCGGGCGGTCGGCGGCGACCGCGTGCCGGTGATCTTCGTGTCGAGAGACACGTCGGAAGAAAGTATGGTTCGCGCGTTCGTCAACGGCGCCGACGACTACACCGCGCTGCCGGTGCGTCCCGCCGAGTTTCGCGAGCGCGTCGCGGCGTTGCTGCGGCGCGCCTACCCGGACCGCTTCAGCACCTCGAGCTTCGACGTGGGCCCGTACAGATTCGACACGCATCGGCAGATCGTCATGCTGCGCGGTCAGCCCGTATCGTTATCCGGCACGCAATACCGGCTGGCTTCGCTGTTCTTCTCGAACATTGGCCGCGTCATGTCGCGCGATCACATCTTCGCGATGGTGTGGGGCCGTGAATTCCGCGAGTTCACGCGCACGATCGACAGCCATGTGTCGCGGCTGCGCCTGTTGCTCGAAATCGAGCCGCAAAACGAGTTCCGGTTGCAGCCGGTTTATAAGAGCGGCTACAGGCTGCTGCATCTGCGTCAGGAAGAGGCGATACACGAGCAGCAGCAGGCCGCCTGAACTTTGCGGTTAGCTCTCGTCCGCGCTTCTTCTAGCCGTCCCGCTTTCAGCAGTTTGTAGATCGCCATCGTCTCGTGCGTGTGCCAGGAATGCAGCGTGGTGATCGACGGCCGCGCGCACGCGCTCGCGTGTCAGACGCTTTGCCGCGACGGCCAAGCGGTACGCACGCAGCAAGAGGGCGCTCGATGACCCGGCCGCGAGTGTCTACTTCGGCTGGCCGTTGGCGACGCCCCGTCCGCCGTTCAATCGCACGCAAATCGGCACGCTGATCGCGGCAAGCGCACAGTCGCCGCAGGTGGACTGACTCGCACCGCGCGTCCGGCGAGCGGATATTGTCGGCCAGCCTGCCGCTTTATAATCGACCGCGCATGCAGCGCGAATCGACCGCAAGCCAACCGCCCGGCATGCAGCGCTTACTCCTGCGCTCTTATAAACGGCTCGGACCCACGGGACCTGCACGATGAACACGCTGGCTCATCAGTTTTCACCTGACGAAGCAACGTTGTCCGGCATGCTGTCGCACTTCAGGCAGTTGGAGCCCGTGTTCGACGCGCTGCCCGACGTCGTTTTCTTTGTGAAAGACGCGGACGCGCGCTATGCGCTGGTCAACCGCACGCTGGCTTCGCGTTGCGGCTTCAAGGAAAAGACGGCGCTGTTGGGCAAAACCGCGGAGGATGTGTTCCCGCGCCGCTTCGGCCGCATCTATACGGCGCAGGACGAGGGGGTGATCCACGTCGGCAACCAGATGATCGATCAGCTGGAATTGCACCTTTATCCTGGCCGCCAGCCGGGCTGGTGTCTGACCACCAAGCAGCCGTTGCGCGACGCCACGGGCGTGATCGTCGGGCTTGCGGGCATTTCACGCGATCTGCGGGCGGACGAAAGCAGCCATCCGGCCTATAGCCGGCTCGCCGCAGTGGTGCAGTTCATCCAGGAAAACTATGTGCAGCCGCTGAATCTCAAGCAGTTGGCGGTGATGGCGGACATGTCCGTCGCGCAACTGGAGCGGTATTTTCACAAGGTGTTTCATCTGACTCCGCGCCAGGTTCTGCTGAAGACACGGCTCGACGCCGCCACGGCACTGCTGGTCTCGCACGACAAGGTCACCGACGTCGCCGCACTGTGCGGCTACACGGATCACAGCGCCTTCACGCGTCAGTTCAAGGCGACCGTCGGCGTTACGCCGACCGAATACCGGATGCTGCTGCACGGCACTTCGCGGAGTTGAGCGTCGGCATATGGTTCGCCGTAAGCATCATTACTATGTGTACGTCGTCGCACTCGACGACAAGGTCTGGAACGAGGCGCGCTTTCGCCGCGCGAATCCGGATTACCGGTTCGACAAGCCGTGCGTGTATGTGGGGATGACCGGGCTCGATCCCGATCTGCGCTTCGACCGGCACAAAGCCGGCATTCAGGCAAATCGCTATGTGCGCGATTATGGCCTGCGCCTTGTACCCGAGCTGTATGAAGTGTTCAATCCCATGCCGTATCGCGGCGCACAGGAAATGGAAGTGGAACTGGCGATTGGACTACGCGAAGCAGGGTACGGCGTATGGCAGGCGTAAAGCGTGCGTTACTTGACGCCCAGCCCGCGCAGCACGGCATTGCCTTCAGGCGTGAGGCGGATGCGCGAGCCGCCCGCTTCGTTCGAGATCGTTTCGATCAGGCCGGCTTCGTGCAGTTGCGGAATCTCGGGTTTGGCGGACGCGTCGATGGGCGCGTGCAGCAAAAGCAGCAACGTCGCGAGTTCGTGATGGCTCAGGAGGCGCCGCAGGATGGTCGGACGCCTTGCCGGCGCGGGCGTGTCATTGGTATTCGGTTCGGGCTGGTTCATGGTGCGCACCTCGTGCTGGGTCGTGTCCGAGGCATCATGCGGACGAAGTCTTAAACGATTCTTAAGACCCATTGTCCTGTAACACCGTGACACGAAGATGGCACCGGCGCACCTTACCAACGCTTAACAGCGCCGCGTTTTTTGCCCGCTAGGGCAACCCCGGCTTACGGCGCGCAGGTTTTCCCCGCCGTTTCGATCCACAGATTGTTCACGTGGCGTTTGCCCGCATAGAAACGGTAAGTGGTCGCTCCATTGTCGCTGCGCACCTTGATGATGTTCGAATCGCCGAAGTCCAGCATCTGGCCTTGCGGAATCGACGTGGATTTGAACGCGGCATTGTGATTCGACGCCAATTGCGTCAGACAGGCGATGACATCGTTGACCGAGCGCTGCGTATTGGTGTCCGTGACCGGCTCGCCGGCATCCGGGTTCTTCTGAAAGTAGGCGCAAGCGCTGAGAAGCACGGGAACTGACAGGACTACGGCAAACTTCTTCATATCTCTCCTGGCGTTTCATTCGGCTGACGGTGGGGGCGGGTTCGAGCTAGAGGCGTCGCGAGCGCTGCTATCGCGTAGCCGCCGCCCTAGCCGACCTGCTTGAACCGCCCGACCCGAGTACCGACGCGTCCGCGCGGCGCGGACCGCGACTTAAGACGCCATTATATCGGGCGTAGGGCGTACTCCCGCGGATGCCGCACGACGCGTGCCCGCGCCGCCACGTTTCTCAAGGCGGCCGATGCGACGCGACTTGCCGTGAATCTCGATTGGCGTTCCCTGTCCACGCAAGGCGCCGGCGAGCGCCGCCTACTTGCGCCGCTGCGCTTGCGCGGCGAGCCGCACCGCCGCGTTGCTTGCACCGTAGCCGTCGTAACCGCCGCGCCGCTCGACAATCTCCATGAAGAAGCGCTGATCGAGCTGTTCCGTGTAAGCGTGGAAAAACTCGCCGCCGCGTTCATCGCGGTCATAAAGGATATTGTGCTCGCGCAGCGCTTCCAGCATGTCGTCGGGCAGTTCGTAGCGCGCGGCGAGATCCTCGTAGTAATTACGCGGGATGCGCAGCACCGGCAAGCCATCGGCGACGAATTCCGGAATCGCGCTGAAGATGTCGCTCGTGCTGAATGCAACGTGATTCAAACCGGAGCCGTGATAGGTATGCAGCGCCTCGGCCACCGCCGTGTGGTGATCGACTGAAGCGTTCAGCACCACTCGGACCGAGCCGTCGCGGCTGCGCAGCGCGCGGCTGCGAACAAGGCCGTAAGGATCGGGCACGAGCACGCCCGGCTCCGCCTGAAAGCCGAAGGCGGTGCGCAGAAACAGCACCCACGTATCGAGCGAATTCGCCGGCACGGCGAGGCACACGTGATCGATGCGGGTCAACGGCCCGACTTCGAACGGGCCGTTGACGTCCGTGAGAACGAAGTCGGCTTCGAACAACGTGGGCTGATCGGGTGTTTCGTCGACGAAATAATTCAGGCTGCCGTCTGGCGCCTGCACGGCCGGAAGCACGCGTTCGTTAGGGCCGATCTGACCGGAGAACGGCGCGTAGCCGAAGCCGGCGGCGCGCTCGAAAGCCTGATTCGCGTCATTCACCCGAAACGCCGACGCGCACAGCGACAAGCCGTGCTGCTGGAAGAACGCATTGGCGAACGAATCCGGTTCCGCGTTCAGCACGATCGAAGCGGCACCGTGCTGATACAGCGTCACATCTTTCGAACGATGCTGGCCTGCCTGGCGAAAGCGCAGCTTGCCGAGCCAGTCGGCGAGATGCGCGCGTGTGGTGTCGTCAACGGCGAATTCCAGAAACTGATAGCCGACGTGCGCGGGCGCCGCGGGCGATTCGTACAGCTCGCCGACCGGCTGCCGCGCGGCTTGCAGCAACGCGCGAGTCTGTTCCTCCAGGAACAGCAACGAGCGATGTCCGTCCGCAGCCGTGATGTTGGTGGGCGCGGCGCGAAAGCCATCGTTGAAAATCTCCAGCGAAAGCGGGCCCTTGTAGCCCGTCTTAACGACCTGCGCGGTGAAGTTGGCTACGTCGAAATCGCCCTGGCCCGGAAAGCAGCGGTAATGGCGGCTCCATTCCAGCACGTCCATGGCGAGCTTGGGTGCGTCCGCGATCTGCACGAACGCGATGCGCTCGCCTGGAATGTCGGCGATTGCGTCCACCGTATCGTTGAGCGACAACGTGTGAAAGCTGTCGAGTACGAGTCCGAGATTGCGGTGATTCACTGCGTTCACGAGTTTCCATGCGTGCCGGTACGTCTTGACGTGCCGGCCCCACGCGAGCGCTTCATAACCAGCGACGACGCCCGCCGCCTCTGCAGCTTCCGCGAGCGCGCCGAGCTGGTCGGTCATTAGCGCATCGTCGCAGATGGTGTCCGGCGACACGTTGCTGCATACGAGAATGCGGTCCGTGCCCAGTTCATGCATCACGTCGAATTTGCGTTTTGCGCGGTCCAGATTGCGCGCGAGACGCTCAGGGCTTACGCCGTCGAAATCGCGGAACGGCTGAAACAGCATGATTTGCAGCCCGAGATCTTCGGCGATACGCCTCACGTCGGTGGGCGACCCATCGAAATAGAGCAGGTCGTTCTCGAAGATCTCGACGCCCTCGAAACCGGCCGCCTGGATCGCGGTGAGCTTCTCTACGAGGGTGCCGCTGATCGAGACGGTGGCAATCGAACGTTGCATGAACAGCTCCTGCAAAAACAGTCGGACGGAGATTGCGAGCGCGCGCCATTGAAGCCAACGCGCCCGGCCACTGCCATGTTGCGGCGCGCAAAATGGGCTAGTTCGTTACTCGTGAAGCAAGCGACAGGCCGCAACTGTCCATAGTAAGCGCATTTTTCGATAGTCTATACAAACTAACTAGATGGTACAAATTCGTATAAACCCCGAATGACGGAGAGGGCTCATGCGAGCACACTTCGCTTTACGTTGAGGAGCGTTTTGCGCTGTCGCGATCCGCTTCATTGTTCGAGTTTGTTGCAACTGCGTAGGATGGGACTGGAGTAAGCGCTAAAGCGCTAACTCCCGTCGACAGCTTTGCATGGGGCGGGAGTAAGCGCTGAAGCGCTAACTCTCGCCGACAGCTTTGCATGGGACTGGAGTAAGCGCTGAAGCGCTAACTCCAGTCGACAGGAGATCGATGTCATGAGTTTTGCTTCCGTACTGGTCCTCAATGGGCCCAACCTCAACCTGCTCGGCACCCGCGAGCCGGCCATCTATGGTGCCGAAACGCTCGACGATGTCGCGAAACTCTGCCGCGATGCCGGTGAACGCCTCGATCTTTCAATCGACTTCTGCCAGTCGAACGCCGAGCATCAACTGATCGACTGGCTACACGCAGCGCGCACCAAGGTCGATGGCATCGTCATCAATCCCGCTGCATACACGCACACGTCGGTGGCCATCGCCGACGCGCTCAGCGCAATCGAAAAGCCCGTCATCGAAGTGCATATTTCAAACGTGCATCGACGTGAACCGTTCCGTCATCACTCGTATGTGTCTGCGGTGGCGGATGCAATCATCGTCGGGTGCGGCACGCAAGGCTACGTGCTCGCGCTGGAGCGAATGGCCACCATCCTCAAGAATAGGGCGGCGAAATGAACGTGCCAATGAATGAACAAGCGAATGCAAAAACGAACGCACAGGCCAGTGCAAATTCTTATCTGGTCGGTCTGATCGGATCGGGCATCGGCGGCTCGCTGAGTCCCGCGATGCACGAGGAAGAGGGCAGCAAGCTCGGCTTGCATTACGTGTACCGCCGAATCGATCTGGAAGCGTTGAAGCTCGATGTAGCAGCGCTGCCCGATCTGCTGGTCGCGGCCGAACGCATGGGCTACAACGGTTTGAACATAACGTATCCGTGCAAGCAGGCCGTCATTCCGCTACTCGACGAATTGTCCGACGACGCCCGTGCGCTGGGAGCGGTCAACACCGTGCTTTTCAAGGACGGCAAACGGATCGGGCACAACACGGACTGGTCCGGTTTTGCCCGCGCGTTCCGCCGCGGTTTGCCGGACGTGTCGCTTGACCGGGTGGTGCAACTGGGCGCGGGCGGCGCGGGCGCTGCTGTCGCTCACGCAGCCCTCGCCATGGGCGCACAAACGCTCAGGCTGTTCGACGTCGACGCTGCTCGTGCCGCGTCGCTCGCTGCCGAGTTGCAAAAGCGCTTTGCGGATCGGACGGTCACTGCTGGCACGTCGCTCGGAGAGACGCTCGCGGCCGCCAATGGGCTGATTCACGCAACGCCGACCGGCATGGCCAAGTTGCCGGGACTGCCTTTGCCCGCCGAATTGCTGCATAGCGGTCTGTGGGTGGCCGACATCGTCTATTTCCCGATCCGCACCGCGCTGTTGCAGGCAGCTGAAGCGCTCGGCTGCCGCACGCTGAGCGGCGGCGGCATGGCGGTGTACCAGGCCGTCGACGCAATGCGCATTTTCACCGGGCTCGAACCGGACGCCGAACGCGTCTACACGCATTTCCAGTCGTTGCTGGAACGCTAACCGGTAGCGCACACCGGCAAACGACGATAGACGATCAATGAGAGGAGACTACAACCCCATGCCGCAATCGACTCAAACCAGACCGGCCGACGTGACGCGTCAGGCCGGCGCAAGCACCACTGCCAGCACCGCGCGACGCTCCAAAGCCCGTTACCAGATACTGGGGTTGCTGGCCGTCGGCACGATGATCAACTATCTCGACCGTACGGTGCTCGGCATTGCCGCGCCGCAGCTGACCAAAGAACTCGGCATCAACGCTGCAATGATGGGGCTGCTGTTCTCGGTGTTCTCGTGGAGCTACGTTGCTTCTCAGATTCCTGGCGGCCTCTTCCTTGACCGTTTCGGCAGCAAGCTCACTTACTTCCTGTCGATGACTTTCTGGTCCCTGTGCACGCTCGCGCAAGGGCTCGTGCACGGCATTGCCGGACTGTTCGTGTTTCGCCTCGGCCTCGGCGTCTCGGAAGCGCCGTGTTTCCCGACCAATAGCCGCGTGGTCGCGACGTGGTTCCCGCAGAGCGAACGCGCGATGGCGACTGGCACCTACACTGTCGGCGAATATATCGGCCTCGCGTTTTTCAGCCCGTTCCTGTTCATGCTGATGGGCGCATTCGGCTGGCGTTCGCTGTTTTACGTGGTGGGCGGCGTGGGTATCGTGTTCGGTGTGATCTGGTGGCTGATGTATCGCGAGCCGCGAGATCATCCGTCGGCGAATCAGGCGGAACTCGACTATATCGAGGCAGGTGGCGGTCTCACCCAGCGTCACAAGGATAGCGGCGCTGCTGCGGCGCCTGCGAAAAGCGGCTTTGAATGGCGCACCATTGGCCGCCTGCTCAAGCACCGTCAATTGACGGGTATCTGTCTTGGTCAGTTCGCCGGCAACTCGACGCTCGTGTTCTTCCTCACGTGGTTCCCGACTTACCTCGCCACCGAACGGCATATGGGCTGGCTGAAGATCGGCTTTTTCGCGATCATGCCGTTCATCGCGGCGTCGATTGGCGTGATGTTCGGCGGGCTCTTCTCCGACTGGTTGCTGCGCCGCGGCAAGTCCGCCAACGTCGCGCGCAAGCTGCCGATCATCGCCGGCCTGTTGCTGGCCTCGACGATCATTCTGGCCAATTACGTTGAGAGCAACGTCGCGGTGATCGCAATCCTGTCGGTCGCATTCTTCGCGCAAGGCATGGCTGCACTCGGCTGGACGCTGGTGTCCGATATCGCGCCCGAAGGACTGCTCGGCGTGACCGGCGGCATCTTCAACTTCGCCGCGAATCTGGCCGGCATCGTGACGCCGCTCGTGGTCGGCTTTATCGTCGCGGCGACCGGGTCGTTTGTCGGCGCGCTCGTGTTCATCGGCGTGATTGCGTTGATTGGCGCGCTGTCGTACATCTTTATCGTCGGCGATATCAAGCGGATCGTGCTGGTGGATTGAGCACTCGTTCCACTGCGAAAAAAAAGGGACGTGGCGCAGGCCACGTCCCTTTTTTCATTCGTCCGTGAAAGTGGACTATAAGAGGCTCGTCAATCTTCCTTGCGAACGAAGCGCAGCACCGCATCCACGATCATTGCGCGATGACGTGCGCGCAATCTGGGATGTGACGGATCGCGCCCAAATGCCGTGCCGAACGTATGACGATTGCCGACGCGATGAAAGCACAGTGAACTGATCAGCAGATGCAGGTCGATCGGGTCGACGTCGCTGCGAAACTTGCCCGCCGCGATACCGCGCGCAAGCAGGTCTTCGATTGTATGAATGACGGTGACGTTGCGGCCTTTGAAGCTCTTCACCTGCTCGACATACTTCGCGCCGTTGATGTTCTCGATCGTGACGAGGCGCACGAAATCCCGCTGGCGGTCGTGATAGTCGAACGTAAATTCGACCAGCGCACGCATGCCCTCGACCGGGTCGAGTTCGCTGACGTGCAGATCCTGTTCGAGCTCGCGAATGTCGCCGTACACCTTCTCCAGCACCGCCTGGTACAACCCTTCCTTGCTGCCGAAGTAGTAGTACAGCATGCGCTTGGTGGTGTTGGTGCGCTCCGCGATTGCATCGACGCGCGCGCCCGTCAGCCCCATCGCGGAGAACTCCTGGGTGGCGACGTCGAGGATATTGCGCTTCGTCTGCTCGGGATCGTACTTGCGGCGGGCGTCGCTACGTCGGGCGTCTTTGCGCGGCGCGTCGGACGGGATGCCGTTGGTATCGGGCTCGGCGGCCTTGCTTCCCTTTTTCATTGTGTATTCGAGCGGCAGTGACCGCGCATTCTAGCATGGCGAAAATGGCCTCTGGCGCGGGGTTTTCACGCGAAACGGGCGGCATATCGCAGCGGTCTGGCAGCGTTTCGAGCACATGAGCGGAAGCCGCCTGCATCGACGTGCCGCTGCCTCGGCACACCGCACCGGCAACGCATTAAGCTGTGCAGACATAGCCGCGCGTTTGCAGCCCGCGCGATGTGTTTTCAGACGGAGCCGCGCGCCCGCGTGCGGCGCGCGGCGAATACGTCGCGCGTTTGCATCGCGGTGTACGTGAGTTGAGCAGCGGCGAGACCGAGCGCGCCATAAGCAGGCGTGAGGCCAAACGCGGCGAATGCCTCCGGAACCGCACGCTCGCCTGCAATGGCCGCGGCCAGCAGTTCGCCGGACACGGTGGTCGGTGCCATGCCATGTCCGCCGAAGCCGACCGCATACCAGACGCCGTCCGCGGTGCGACCGATCTGCGGCATCTTGTGACGCGCGTAGCTCATGAGACCGCCCCACGCGTAGTCCACGCGCACGTCGCGCAATTGCGGATACACCTTCAGCAGATCGCGCCGCAGTAATCGGGCGATGACTTCCGGCGCGCGGTCGCGCACCGAGATGCGTCCGCCCCAGAGAATGCGCGTGTCGGGCAGCGGCCGGTAGTAATCGAACGCGAAACGCGTGTCGTAGACGGCTGCGCGCGTGTCGATCGCATCGTGCAGCCGTGCGCCGAGGGGCTCGGTCGCCATCACATAGGTGGCGATGGGCAGTACCGCGCGCTCCACTTTCGCGTAGACGTTGCGCGCGTACCCGCCGCCCGCCATCACGACGTGCCGCGCGTCGATGGCGCCTTGCGGCGTGCGCAGGACGAAGCCTGCACCGTCGCGCTGCAAATGCACGACGGGCGACTGCTCGTGAATCCGCACGCCGGCGCCGGCCGCTGCATTGGCCACGCCGAGCACGTATTTCAGCGGATGAAAGTGAAACGCGTTGCGCTCGAACAGGCCACCGTGATAACGGCGCGTTTTCAACTGGCGCGCCAGATGTTCGGCTGCCACCGGTTCCCAGTCGACGCCGAATGATTCGAGCATGAGACGACGCTGAGCTTCTAGCCGCGCAGGTTCGTCGAACCAGTTCGCGAGAATTACGCCGGCGTCGGTGACATCGCAATCTATGCGGTATCGCGCGATGCGGGCCCGCATCAGATCGACGGCGTCGGTGGTAAGCGCATATAGCTCGCGCGCGCGAGACGCGCCGAGCGTTTTCAGCAGGTCGGCACAATCGAGGCTGTAGCCGCCGAACACAAAGCCGCCGTTGCGTCCCGATGCGCCGTAACCGACCTGCCGCGCCTCGAGTACCGCGACGCTCTTCACGCCTCGCTCAACGAGACCTAGCGCCGTCGACAGCCCCGCAAGTCCGCCGCCGACAATGCAAACGTCCGCGCTATGTTGGCCGACGAGCGGCGCATAGGCGGACGGGCGTGTAACAGTGGCTTCGTAGAAACTTTCCATGGCGGCTAGCGTAGCGGCAATCGCATGTCCGCGTCCAGCCGCGCCGCTTCTTCTATGGCGCCGATATCGCTTCTAGTGAGCCCAGCGCAGCACCAGCGGATCGAGCCGTCGCGCGATTTTGAGCAGTCCCTCACGCGTGGCCGGGTGCATTGCAGGCAATGGATGACGTACTGCGTCGGAGCGAATCACGCCGCCTTCCTTCATCAACGCCTTGCACGATGCGAGGCCGCCCTGGCGGTTCTCGTAGTTGATCAGCGGCAGCCACTGCTGATAGTGAGCGGCGGCAGCTTCGGTGTCGCCTGCAGCATAGGCGTCGACGATCAGCCGGATACCGTCGGCATAGCCGCCGCCCGTCATCGAACCGGTTGCGCCTGCATCGAGATCGGCCATCAGCGTAATTGCTTCCTCACCGTCCCACGGTCCCACGATCGCGTCGCCGCCCAACTGAATGAGCTCGCGCAGCTTGTTCGCCGCTTGCGGCACTTCGATCTTGAAGTACGACACGTGTTCGATCTCATTGGCCATACGGGCGAGAAACGGAGCGGACAACGGCGTACCGCTGACCGGCGCGTCCTGAATCATGATCGGGATATCGATCGCGTCGGACACCGTGCGGTAGAACTCTTCAATGCCGCGCTCGCCGATACGAATCGTTGCGCCGTGATAGGGCGGCATGATCATGACCATTGCGGCGCCCGCTGCTTGCGCGCGGCGGCTGCGTTCCGCGCATTGGTGCGAACTGAAATGCGTGGTGGTGACGATAACGGGTACGTGGCCCGCTACATGTTCGAGCACGACGTGCATCAGCGTCTCGCGCTCTTCGTCGGAAAGGGCGAACTGTTCCGAGAAGTTCGCGAGAATGCACAAACCGTTCGAGCCCGCGTCGATCATGAAGTCAATGCAGCGCTTCTGGCCTTCCAGGTCGAGCTGGCCGGCGTCGTCGAAAATGGTGGGCGCAACGGGGAATACGCCGCGCATTGCCGCGGGATTAACGGGTCGAGTCATGATATGGGCGCTTTGGAATGTGATGAGGCGGTGGAAGTGTCTCTGTCGGTCGCGATTCGCGCTTCAAGTGCTTCAAGTGCTTCAACTGCGTGAAGTGCGTTAAGCGGTCTCATGGTGCTTATTGCCGCCGACTATACGACTGCGCGGCACGCAGGTATATTGAATTGTTTCCATCTCGTGATCGCTTTTACGACTCACCCGCCGTCTTCATGAAAAATACGTTGAATGTTCTGCTGGGCAAACTGCGCATGAAGCAACTCCAGTTGCTGATCGCGCTCGACGACCAGAAGTCGTTGCATAAAGCGGCAGGCATGATGTCCATGACACAATCGGCCGCAAGCAAAGCGTTGCAGGAACTCGAATCAATGTTCGAAGCGCCGCTTTTCGAGCGCACGAAAAGCGGCATGATCCCGAACCAGCTCGGGCATTGCGTGATCCGCTACGCGCGCCTCGTGGCGACGGATCTCGCCGCGCTATGTCAGGACGTTGCCGAAATCCGCTCGGGGCACGGCGGGCGCCTTGCGATCGGCGCGATCATGGGCGCGATTCCCGAATGCGTGATTCCGGCCATCAACCAGTTGCATGCGCGGCAGCCGAATCTTTCTATCGAAGTGGTGGAAAACACGAGCGCGCGCATGCTCGCTCAACTCGACGACGGCCGCCTGGATCTCGTGATCGGCCGAGCCGCCGTGGCTGCGGATCCATCGAAATACCAGTATCGTCCGCTCGCCGACGAGCCGTTGTCCGTTGTGGTCGGGTACGGTCATCCGGCGCTGCCGCGAAAGAATGTGCAGCTGAGCGACCTGGCGGATCACCGTTGGGTGGTTTATCCATCGCATATGCCGTTGCACGCGCTGCTCGAACGGGAAATGGATCTCGCGGGGCTGGCTATGCCGGACAACCCGATCTCCACTGCATCCACTTTTGTGACTGTCGCGCTGCTGCAGAGCAGTGCGGATCTGGTGTCGTTGTTGCCGACCGCCATTGCTGACATGTTTATTCGGCAAAAAATGCTGCGCCGCGTGCCGGTTGCGCTCAAGTCGCCTTCGCAAACGTTCGGCGTCGTGACGCGTAAAGGCGGCGTGCTGTCGCCGCCTGCGGAGCGCTTCGTGGAATTGCTGCGGCAGCAGATGCAAGTAGAGGAGAACTTGCCGGAAAAAACCCGTCAGTCAAAACGCGCGCCCGGGTCGGCGTCTACCCTGACGCCAAAGCCGGGGCGCAAATTCGCCCATGCAGCTGCGAACCGAAAACTTGCCTGAGTCAGCGTTTTTTCAGAGCGCGACAAGACGTCGAATATCGCACGGCAATTCGCGCTTTGCTATGTTCTTGCGACGGGTGTTGTAGCGGCGACACTGGGGGTAAATCCGAACCAATTGCGCGTGTGCCCCCGCGCTACACTGCTTTGAGGGCGTCGGATTGAAAAGGCTGGCGCCCATTCGGGGAGAGCAGTCATGAATCGGCCATCGGTTCGATTTCCGCTTCGCGCCACCGGCACCGCTTCGGTGCGCAAGTGGTTCAAATGGGCGCTGGCGGCGGCGTTGTTGTTGGGATTGGCGTGGGTCGTGCGCCTGTGCGAACTTGAAATAGAAACTTCCCGACTGCAGGCCCATTACCTCTCCGAACTCACGCGTGACATCGCCTTCTCTGTAGACGATGGTCCGAGCCATTCCATCCGTTTTCCCGAGGCGGACAAAGGTCCGTACGACACCCGCCTGGGCTACGCATTGCTGCCGTCAATCCAGCAGCGCTTGCTGCAGCGCGGCTTCGAAGTCACCGCACAGGCGCGGGATTCAGAGCGCATGCTTTCGATAGCAGATAGAAGCCTTTTCTTGCCGTACGCCGAGAAGGACCAGGCCGGCTTGCAACTGTTCGACGGCACCGGCGCCCCTCTGTTTAGCGCGAGTTTTCCGGGGCGAGTGTACGACAGCTTCGAGGCGATTCCGCCTGTCATCGTCAACTCGCTTCTGTTTATTGAAGACCGTTATCTGCTCGATCCGAATCAACCTAACCGCAATCCGGCCATCGACTGGGGGCGTTTTAGCCGCGCGCTGGCCGATCAGGGCGCACGCGTATTCAACCATCACCAGGCGGCGCCCGGCGGCAGCACGCTCGCCACGCAGATCGAGAAATTCCGTCACTCGGCGGGCGGCCGCACCGCGACGCCGCCGGAGAAGCTGAGGCAGATTGCGTCCGCTTCGGTGCGTGCCTATCTGAACGGTCCGCAGACCATGCCCGCGCGTCGGCAGATCGTCATGCACTATCTGAATTCGGTGCCGCTTGCGGCGCAACCCGGCGTCGGTGAAATCAGCGGCATGGGCGACGGTCTCGCCGCGTGGTACGGACGCGATTTCGCGGATGTGAACCGCATACTGAACGCTCCTGCAACCACAGAGAACCTGCCGCAGCAAGGCGAGGCATTTCGCCAGGTGCTTTCTCTGATGATCGCCCAGCGCGCGCCGTCCTATTTCCTGCATCGCGGTTACCCCGAGCTCGAACGATTGACCGACAGTTATTTGCGGCTGCTCGCGAATGGCGGCGTGATTTCCGCCGCTTTGCGCGACGCGGCGCTTTCTGCCACGGTCGATTTGCACCGCGCGGGCAAACCCGTTCAAAACGCCGGCTCGTTCGTTTCGCGCAAAGCCGTTACGTCGATGCGCTCGAACCTGCTCGCAGCGCTCGGCATTCCGAGCTTTTACGAGCTCGACCGGCTTGATCTGCAAGCCACCGGCACGCTCAACAACGCGGTGCAGCAGGCCGTGAGCGAACGGCTTGCCGCTGCCGCGACACGCGACGGCGCGAAGGCCGCGGGCCTCGTCGGCTTTGAAATGCTGCGCGCATCGGACGATCCGTCGAAAATCGCCTACAGCTTCACGCTATTCGAGCGGCGCGACGGAGCGAATCTCGTGCGCGTGCAAACGGACAGCGTGAACCAGCCGTTCGACATTAATTCGGGTGCACGTTTGAACCTCGGATCCACTGCAAAACTGCGTACCGTAGTGACGTATTTGCAGATCGTGTCCCAGCTGCATGCGCGTTACGCTGCTCGAAGCGCGGCGGAACTCAAAACCATCAAGCCCGATCCGAGCGATCAATTGACACGCTGGGCGCTGGACTATCTCTCGCACACCAAGGATCGCTCGCTTCAATCCATGCTCGACGCGGCCGTGGAGCGCAAGTACTCCGCGAGTCCCGGCGAAACCTTTTACACGGGTGGTGGCGCGCAAACCTTCAACAACTTCGAATCCGACGACAACGGTCGCATTCTTACTGTCCGTCGTGCGTTCCAGCATTCGGTAAATCTGGTGTTCGTGCGGCTGATGCGCGATATCGTCCACTACGAGATGGTGCAAACCACGGGGCCATCGTCGCAATGGCTCGGCGATCCGGCGATCCGCAAAATGTACTTGACGCGTTTCGCCGATCAGGAAAGCCGTGTGTACATGAATCGTTTCTACACGAAGTATCACGGCAAAACGCGAGAGCAGGCATTGGCGCTGTTGCTGCTCGGCGTGCGCAAATCGCCGCCCAAGATCGCCACGGTGTTGCGTAGCGTTGCGCCCGACGAGTCCAACGCGTGGTTCAACGAGAAGATGCGCGCCGCGCTGAAAAATACGCCGGCCGCTTCGGTGCTCGACGACGAAGACCTCGCGAACCTTTACGCGAAGTACGCAATCGACCGCTTCAATCTGAACGATCGGGGCTATATATCGAGTGTGCATCCGCTCGAACTGTGGACGCTCAACTATCTGCGCGAACATCCGAACGCCACGCTCAGCGACATTCAGAACGCAAGCAGCGATGTGCGTCTGTCGACTTATTCGTGGCTCTTCAAGACGCGCTATCACGCAACGCAGGATCGCCGCATCAAACGCATGGTCGAGCTGCGCGCGTACGACACAATCGGCAAGTCGTGGCAGGCGCTCGGCTATCCGTTCGCAACGCTTACCCCTTCGTATGCGGCTGCGATCGGTGCATCCGGTGACAGGCCCGCAGCGCTTGCACAACTGATCGGCCTGATCGCAAACGACGGCAACAAGGTTCCGACCGAGAACCTCACGCAACTGGACTTCGCGAAAGACACGCCGTACGAAACGCATTTCCGTCGTGCGTCCGTCGCTCCGCAACAGCAACTTTCGCCTGAAATTGCGGGGATCGTGAAGGCCATGTTGCGCGATGTCGTGACTGGCGGCACGGCGCGGCGTCTCGCGCAGGGCATGACATTCCCGGACGGCCGGACCATGGAGGTCTACGGCAAGACCGGTACGGGCGATCAGCGCTTTAACGTATTCGCCAAGGGCGCGCGCCTCATTGAATCGCGCAAGGTGAACCGCAGTGCGACGTTCGTATTCGCCATTGGCGACCGCTTTTATGGCACGCTGACCGCGTGGGTGCACGAACCGTATGCGGCGCACTATGAATTCACGAGTGCGCTTTCGGTGCAACTGCTGAAGTCGATGGCGCCCGCGTTGCAGCCCTTGCTCGAATCTGCGCCTGCAAAGACCGCTTCTATCTCTGTCGAGAAGGTTGTCGCGCAGTGAAGCGGCCGCGGTACGTCAACATCAATATGCGGCTTCTGTCGCAGGTTTGAGAAACAGTTCGTGCACCGGCGCGAAGTGCGCGTAGAGCGGCAGAATTGCGCCGCCCATTGCACGCGCGTCGGCACCAATTGCGCCTTCCAATAGTTGCGGGCGCACCATGCCTTCCCATTCGAATCGGTCCAGCACGCGCTCCGTGCGGCGAATGATTTCGCGCACCATTTGCCGGTCCAGTTCGCCGTCGATCACCACCGCTTCGAGGTCCAGCAACGCGGCAGCGCTGGTGAGCGCGTTGGCAATCGCAGGGCACGCGGTATCGAGCCATTCCTCGGTGTGCCGCCACATTTCCGGTGCCAGCGCCCGATGATCGTGCGCGGCGGCTGCCGGTTTCCCCGCGTCGCTCAGCAGGCGTTCCAGTACGAAACCAGAGGCCGCGTGCAGCAGTTGCCGCGCGGGTGTGCGCGCGCCGCCGTCGCGCAGCGGAATAGAGCCGACCGCGCCGGCGTTGTCGTGCGGGCCGCCGTGCAGGCGGCCGTCGATCACAAGGCCGCCGCCAATGAACGTGCCGACGAACAGGTACAGGAAGTTGTGAATGCCGCGCCCTTGGCCCATCACGAGTTCTGCAGCGCACGCGGCTGTCGTGTCCTTCGCGAATTCGACCGGCAGCCCCGTCATGGTCGCGATGCGCGAGCGCAAGTCGATCTCGTGCCATGCGTCTAGTGCGTCGGGCGGCGCGCCGAGAAAGTCGCGCCAGCCGCCGAGCCACAACGGTGCAGCCACGCCCACGCCGACCACTTTGCTGGCGTTCGCGCCGAGCGCCTGATTCACGCGCGCGAGTTTGCTTTCGAGTGCGGGAAACAGCGTGCGCGGATCAGGATACGGGTACTCGAACACGTCGCGACATACCACGCGGCCGGCGAAATCCATCGCCAGTACGTCGAGACTGCGGCGGCCTACCTTGATGCCGATCGTGTACGCGCCGTCCGCGCGCAACGCAATCGGCACCGACGGCTGGCCGATCCTGCCGCGCACTCGAGCCTGCTTTTCCAGCAGACCATCGTCGATCAGACGATCGACGATCATCGACACGGTCTGCATCGAAAGACGCGTGAGACGACCCACGTCTGCCTTCGGCAACGGTCCATGCAGACGGATTGTCTGCAACACGATGCGCTCGTTGAATTGCCGCATGCCGACCTGATTCGAGCCGACCGTGCGTTTGAGGGGCGGGCGCATGCCTGTGGTATCCATGCTCATGAGCCCCTCAGCGATGTGATTGCATCATGCAATCGCCTTGACGTCGGCCTCTTTTGCGCCAGTCATGATCGCAACGGCCTCCGACATATGCACGTCTTTCGTATTGACGAGCGCGGCGCGGCGGCCGAGCCGCTGAATATGGATACGGTCCGCCACTTCGAATACGTGCGGCATGTTATGGCTGATGAGAATCACCGGCAGCCCGCGGTCGCGCACGCGGCGAATCAGTTCGAGCACCATGTTGCCTTCCTTCACGCCGAGCGCCGCCGTGGGCTCGTCGAGAATCACCACATGCCGTGCGAACGCCGCGCTGCGCGCAACGGCAACGCCTTGACGCTGACCGCCGGAGAGCGTTTCGACCGCCTGACGCATCGAGCGAATGCCGATTTGCAGGTCTTTCATATGGGCGGTCGCTTCTTCAAGCATGCGGCGTTTGTCGATCATCTTGAAGATCGAACCGCGCCAGCCGGGCTTGACCAACTCGCGCGCCAGAAACAGATTTTCGGCGATGCTCATGGCCGGCGCGACCGCCAGTTCCTGATACACGGTCTCGATGCCTTGCGCGCGTGCATCCAGCGGACTGCGGAATTTGACGGGCTTGCCGTCGAGCAGAATTTCGCCTTCGTCCGGCACCGTCGCGCCGGAAAGTGCCTTGATCAACGACGATTTCCCAGCGCCGTTGTCGCCGATCACCGCGAGAATCTCGCCGGGCAGCACTTCGAAGTCGCAGCCGTCGAGCGCGGTCACATTGCCATAACGTTTGACGAGGCCACGCGCCTGCAGAACGGGCAACGCGGCGGAAGCGGAAGTAGTTGTCGACATGACGGGCTCCTGTCGGCCTGAGTTAGCCAATGCGCTGACTCAGGCTCCATGCAATAAGGTTGCGATTGAATGCTCAACCGCGGCGATGAGAGAGTTTGTCCGCGGCCACCGCGAGAATCACCAGCATGCCGGTGATCAATACCTGGTAGACCGAAGAAACGCCGATCAGGGTCAAGCCGTTGCGGAACACGCCGACAATCAGCGCGCCGAGCAGCGTCCCGGAAATCGACCCGCGTCCGCCGAAGAGACTCGTGCCGCCGAGCACTACCGCCGTGATGCTATCGAGGTTCTCGGTTTGGCCTGCTTGCGGATCGCCCACGCCGGTGCGCGACACCGACAGCAACGCAGCAACGCCGTAAATGGCGCCGGCCAGTGTGTAGACGGTCAGCAGGATCTTCTGCGACGACAAGCCCATCAGCCGCGCGGCCTCGGCGTTATTGCCGAGCGCATACAGATGGCGGCCGGGCACCGTGTCGCGCAACACGAACCATGTGGCCAGATACATCAGCAATGTGAGGACGGTGCCGTAGGTGACGTCGGCGGGTCCGAGCTTGAACGTGTTGCCGAAGAACATGATTGCGTCCGGCAGATTCGACACGCTTTCCGCGTTCGAATAGATCTGCGTGAGGGCGAACGCAATGTTCAGCGTGCCGAGCGTGACGATGAACGCCGGCAATTTGATGCGCGTAATGAGTACACCGTTGAGCACGCCGAACAATGTGCTCGCGCCGATTCCGCACAGAATCGCGAGTGCTGGTGGCAAGCCCAACGTCACCGCGAACTTCGTCATGATGATGGAGCCGAACGCCATCACCATGCCGCAGGAGAGATCGATGCCGCCCGTCAGCACAATCAGCGTCTGGCCGATTGCGATCACCGCAACGACCATCGTCTGTTGAAGGATCAACGAGAGGTTCTGGAACGACAGGAAACGGCTGCTCTGCGAGATGAAGAAACCGCAAGCCAGCACGAGCGCTATGAGCGGCCCGACTTCGGCAAGCGACGGCAGACGGTCAGAGAAATGGCGCGGATGGCCCGCGGGAGCGGAAGGAGTCGACATGATGGATGTCCTCGAAACATGAGCGTGGCGTGCGCCGCGCGGCGAATCATCCGGCGGCCCGGCGAGCGGGCCGCCGTACAGTGCGTGTTACTTGTTGCCCCAGCAGTTGTCGAGGCCGAAGGTCGTGTCCTTGCTGTCGATGCCGGACATCGGCTTGTCCGTGATCAGCGTCACGCCCGTGTCCTGGTAGCCCGAAACCTTCTTGCCGGTCTTCGCGTAATCGACGCCTGCCGTTACGCCGAGCGCGGCCATCTTCAGCGGATACTGCTGCGAGGTCGCTGCGATCGAACCGGCCTTGACGTTGCGCACGCCCTCACAGCCGCCGTCGATCGAGACGATCATCACGCTCTTGTCCTTGCCCGCTGCCTTCAGCGCGCGATACGCGCCCGCAGCGGCCGGTTCGTTGATCGTGTAGACCACGTTGATATCCGGCGATTTCTGCAGGCAGTTTTCCATCGCCGTCTGGCCTTTCGCCTGATCGCCCCGGGTGTCCTGACTGCATACGATCGAAGGGTCGCCTTGCTTTACGCCGAACCCTTCCAGAAAGCCGTTATGCCGCAGCACGCCCACCGAAACGCCGGGCGCGAGATCGAGGGTGGCGATCTTCGCGGGCTTGCCGTTCAACGCCGCCTTCGCGTATTTGCCGATCAGCACGCCGGCTTTGAAGTTGTCGGTCGCGAAGAGGGCGTCCGTGGCGTCTTGAGGGTCAGTCGGCGTGTCGAGCGCGACCACCATCACGCCGGCGGCGCGCGCTTTCTTGATGCTCGGCACGATCGCCTTCGTATCGCTTGGAGTGATCAGAATCGCCTTCGCGCCAGCCGTCATCATGTTTTCGATTGCCGTCACCTGGCTCGCGTTGTCGCCGTCGAATCTGCCGGCTGCGGTAATCAGCTTGGCGCCGTCTTTCGACGCTGCCGCCTCCGCGCCTTGCTTCATCTTCACGAAGAACGGATTGGTGTCGGTCTTAGTGATGAGACCGACGACCGGCCGGTCGGCTGCCTGACTTGCGCTCGCGCACCAGACCGCCGACGCCGCGACGCACATCGAGACGATCTTCCTGGCGACAGGAAGCCTGCGGGAATTCAGATTCATGGGACGCTCCTCCGGTTATTGGCAATGACGTTCTTGGAACTGCTGGCGGTTGCACACGCGAACGCTGCGCGGGCTCAACCTTGAGTGCGGTACGTCCGAGCGGTCGAAGCAGGACCGTGGACGCCGCCTAAATCACTTTGGTTGATTTAGTACAGCAGGCGGCGAGGGGTGCGTCAAGGAATCCCGTTGGACGGGGACGGAGCTTGACGTACCTTGGAGAGTCCGGGAAAGCCTTGCGCGGCGGGGGTTTGGCGAGATGGTGCGGCGCAGCGTCGGGACGGCCGGATTGGGGAAAGTCCTGGCTTCAGTGAAAGCAGGTAGAAAGGTGTTTCGTGCGTTTTGACTGCATCGAGGAGGGCGTGGGGGACGCCCAAGCGGCTCACGACGACGAGGGTTCCAGCTTCAATTTCGCGTTCAGCGGGAGCGCGGCGTGCCAGTCGACGCACGCACCACGAGTTTCGGCGGCGACGAAATTCGCATCGGCACATTGGCCTCGCCAGAACCGGCCTGTCCATACGACGATTCGATGAGTTCGCGCAGCAACGAAACCGCAAGCCCGGCGACTTCGACGGTCGGCACGGCGACAGTGGTCAATGCAGGCCGCGACTCGCGCGCGAGCTGGATGTCGGTGATGCCCATCACGGAAAGATCGGCTGGTACGGCGAGGCCGAGGTCGGCAGCGGCATGCATCGCGCCGAGCGCCGGCAGGTCGTTGGTCGCGAAGATCGCAGTGAGTTGCGGATCGGCCTCGAGCAACTCGCGCGCCGCGCTGTAGCCGCCGTGAATCGTATCCGCAGCATGTTTGACGCGGTTTTTGCGCACCCCGGCCGCACGCAGCGCATCGACGAACCCTTCATAGCGGGCCGCGTGAATACCGGAAGCCTTGCTGCCGACAATCGCCCCTATCCGCCGATGTCCCAATTCGAGCAGATGCTTTCCGGCAAGCTCGCCGGCCAGACGAAAATCCACCGCAACGCAGGGCAGGCCCGGCGGCTCGTTGGGTCGCTCCCACATGCACAAAACCACAGGAGTGCCGCGCGATTCCGTCACGTGAAGGTCTGCGAACTGCAGGTTCGCGTTGGTCACGAGCACCCCTTCCGAGAGCGTGCCGGCTATCTGGTCGAGGTACGCGCGGCCCGTTAGCGGATCTTCGTTAGTATTGCAAATGATCACGAAATGTCCGCTGGTTCGCGCCGCGCGTTCGACGGCTAGCGCAAACTCGGGATAGAACGGATTGGCGATGCTCGACACCATCAAGGCGAGCGTCGGGGCGCGCCCTTCGGCGAGCGCGCGGGCGGCGAGGTGCGGCCGGTAGCCGAGCGCGTCGACGGCTTCGAGAACGCGTTGACGTGTGCTCTCGCCGACGCGCCCGCGATTGCGCAGCACATTCGATACGGTGGCAGGCGTGACGCCGGCATGGCGCGCGACTTCGCTAAGTGTGGGCATGTCTCTTCATTATTTGGGATGGCTGCCCGACATTTGCATCGGCGGGCAAGGCGCGGCACCATCTGTCGCACAGACAAAACGATAGCGGAGACAGGCAAGGCCCGACGATCGCATGCGATCGATTTTTTAGGCCCTGCTGATTAAGCGCTTAATCTCCGCCGTCGAGCCGATTAAATCACGGAGTCGAGACGATGGCGAGCATTTCGTTAAGAGGCGTGCAGAAAGCGTATGGCGACGGTGCGCCGGTGATTCGCGACGTCGATCTCGAGATCGGCGAGAATGAGTTCTGCGTTTTTCTCGGCCCTTCGGGCTGCGGCAAGTCTACGTTGCTGCGCATGATCGCAGGGCTCGAAGATCTCACCGACGGCGACCTGTTCATCGGCGGCAAGGTCATGAACGACGTGCCGGCGGCGCAACGCGGCGTGGCGATGGTGTTTCAGAGCTACGCGCTCTTTCCGCACATGACCGTGTTCGAGAACATGGCATTCGGACTGAAGCTCGCCAAAACCCCAAAAGACGAGATCGACCGCAAGGTGCGCGAAGCCGCGCGCATTCTGCAACTCGAAGCGCTGCTTGAGCGCCGGCCGAAAGCACTGTCCGGCGGTCAACGTCAGCGCGTTGCAATTGGCCGCGCGATTGTGCGCCAGCCCGGCGTGTTTCTCTTCGACGAACCGCTCTCCAATCTCGACGCAACGCTGCGTGGCCAGACGCGCATCGAAATCGCGCGGCTGCACAAGCAGTTCGCGAAGGCGAGCGTGGTTTATGTGACGCACGATCAGATCGAGGCGATGACCCTCGCGGACAAGATCGTCTTGTTGCATGCCGGGAAAGACACCGAACGTTACGGCAGCATCGCGCAGATTGGTGCGCCGCTGGAGTTGTATCACCGTCCCAAGAGCCGCTTCGTCGCGGGGTTCATCGGATCGCCGCGCATGAACTTTCTGCCGGGACGTATCGCTTCTGTCGACGCGCAAGGCGTTGTCGTCACGCTCGATCACACGCAAGAGAACGTCCGCGTGCCTGTGGATGGTGCCGCGTTGCAAGTCTCGCAAGCGGTGACGCTCGGCGTGCGTCCTGAGCACCTTGAATTCGTCGACTTGTCCTCGTCTCACGACGACGCCATTCTTTCGCGCACCGTCTCGCTCGTCGAACAGCTTGGCGAGCACAGCTATGTGCACCTCGATCAACCCGGCGGCGCCGCGCTCATCGCGAAAGCGCCGGGCGATACGCGACTCGCGCCAGGCGATCGCGCGAACCTGCGCGTACCGCGCCACGCCACTCATTTGTTCACCGAAGACGGCTTCGCCGCTCCTTCGCTTGAATCCGTCGAACATTACGCATAAAGGACATTCGGATGCGCCTTGGAGTCTGTTATTACCCGGAACACTGGCCCGAGTCGATGTGGGAAGACGACGCGCGCCGGATGAAAGCACTCGGTATCGAGCAGGTGCGAATCGCCGAGTTTGCGTGGAGCCGCATTGAGCCGACGCCTGGCGAATACGATTGGGCGTGGCTCGATCGCGCAATCGAAGTACTCGGCGCCGCAGGCTTGCAAGTCGTGATGTGCACGCCCACCGCGACACCTCCAAAGTGGCTGATCGACCGCCATCCGGACATCTTGCCGATTGATGCGGATGGCCGACCGCGCGCGTTCGGCTCGCGCCGTCACTATGACTTCTCGTCGCCGTCGTATTTCGCGGCCTCGCAGAAGATTTGCACTGCAATCGCCGAGCGTTACGGCAAACATCCGGCCGTTGCGTACTGGCAGACCGATAACGAGTTCGGCTGTCATCACACAGTCGTGAGTTATTCGCCCGCAGCAGTGGCGCGTTTTCGCGAGTGGCTAAAGGCACGCTACACAACAATCGACGAATTAAACCGCGCGTGGGGCACCGTGTTCTGGAGCATGGAGTACCGCAGCTTCGACGAGATCGACGCTCCGGTGGCGACTGTGACCGAGGCACATCCTTCGCATCGGCTCGATTACCGGCGCTTCGCGTCCGACGAAGTTGCGCGATATAACCGCATGCAGGTCGAGATCATCCGTGCGCATTCGCCAGGGCGGCCGGTTGCGCACAACTTCATGCAGCTCTTTACCGAGTTCGATCACTACAAGGTCGCTGCCGATCTCGACGTTGCCGCTTGGGACAGTTATCCGCTCGGCGCGCTGGAAGAACAATGGTTCGCGCCCGATGTGAAAGCGCGCTGGCTGCGCAGCGGTCATCCGGATTTCGCGTCGTTCAATCACGACGTATATCGCGGTATGTCGAAGCTGCCGTTCTGGGTGATGGAGCAACAACCGGGTCCGGTGAACTGGGCGCAGTGGAATCCGGCGCCATTGCCGGGCATGGTGCGGCTGTGGAGCTGGGAAGCGTTCGCGCACGGCGCGGGCTGCGTATCGTATTTCCGCTGGCGTCAGGCGCCGTTCGCGCAGGAGCAGATGCATGCGGGCCTGAACACGCCGGATAACCGACTCGACGTCGGCGGTAGCGAGGCGGCACAGGTGGCGTCGGAAATTCACACGGTGCTCGCGGCTAATGCGCATGCCGATGCCGCGATCCGTTCGAAAGTGGCGCTCGTCTACGACTATGAAGCAAAGTGGCTGTTCGAGATCCATCCGCAGGGTGCGGACTTTCACTACCCGCGCTTCGCATTCGAGTACTACTCGGCATTGCGTGCGTTAGGTCTCGATGTCGATGTCGTGCCGGTCGACGCGTCGCTCGACGGCTACAGCCTGGTCGTCGTGCCGCCGTTGCCGGTCGTGCCGGCGGATCTGGCCGCGCGTCTTGCCAGCTCGGGGGCGCAGGTGGTGCTTGGGCCGCGCACCGGTTCGAAGACTCAGGACTTGCAGATTCCCGCGAATCTGCCGCCGGGTGCGCTCGCCGATGTGTTGCCGCTGCGTGTCTGGCGCGTCGAATCGATGCGGCCTAATGTGACCGAGCCCGTGCGGCTTGCCGGTACGCAAGACGCGAGTGTTGAAGACGGCGTCGCGCGTCACTGGCGCGACTTCATCGAAAGCAAGGACACGAATTCTTTCGACGTACTGGCGCGTTTCGCCGACGGACAACCGGCGTATGCGTGTAGCGGTGCGTTCCATTACCTCGCCAGCTTGTTCGACGACGCGCTGACGACCCGGCTCTTCGAGCAGATTGCACAACGCGCCGGTGTCGAAACGGTGCAGCTCGGCGAAAGCGTCCGCATTAGCCGGCGCGGCGCGCTGACCTATGTGTTCAACTACGGCGGCACCGCGCACACGATCACCGGTGCGGCAGATAACGCATTTGTGATCGGCTCAAGTACTGTCGAGCCACAAGGCGTGGCAGTGTATCGAGCCGGATGACAGTTGCGGGGAGCGGGACGATGTGCAAACCGGAATTCCATGCAGTAACGACAACGATGCAAAAATCAGGAATAAAGGAGACAGGTAGCATGAAAATGAAACCACGCAAGGTTCTGCTGGCACTCGCGGTCGCTGCGGCGGCTCTCGGAACGTCGGTTGCCAGCACTGCTCAGGCCGGCACGCTGACCGCGAATATCGCATTCAAGGGGGCGAGTCAGCGCGCGGTCTGGCAGTCTGTTGTCGATGAATTCAAAAAGGCACATCCTGGCATCGACGTGAAGGTGTCGTTTATCGACGAAGAAGCGTACAAAGTGCAATTGCCGGGTTGGCTCTCCACTGTCGCGCCGGATATCGTCAACTGGCATGACGGCGAGCGCATGGCGTATTACGCGCAGCGCGGTCTTTTTGAAGACTTGAGCGGAGACTGGGCGAAGAACGGCTGGAACGACATGTATGCCTCGACGAAGGAAGCGTCGTCGTATAAGGGCAAGCAATATGCGGCGCCTACAGTGTATTACTCGTGGGGCATGTTCTATCGCAAGGATCTGTTCCAGAAAGCCGGTATCTCTGGCGAACCGAAAACGTGGGATCAGTTTCTCGACGACTGCAAGAAGCTGAAGGCCGCCGGCATTACGCCGATTGCCGTGGCGGGCCGCGATGCGTGGACGCTCGCCGGCTGGTTCGACTATCTCGATCTTCGCCTGAATGGCAATGCGTTTCATCAGAAGCTGATGGCGGGTGAAATTGCATACACCGATCCGCGTGTGAAGAAGGTCTATACGACGTGGAAGCAGTTGATCGACGCGGGTTATTTCATCGACAACTCCCTGTCGTACGATCTGGACTCAGTGCAGCCGTTCCTGTTCCAGGGCAAGGCCGCGATGATGCTGATGGGCACCTTCATCACCGCAGGCTTTCCGCCGAATGTGAAACCGGAGATGGGCTACTTCCAGTTCCCGATCATCGACGCCAATGTGCCGACCGCCGAAGACGGTCCGGTCGAATCGCTGCATATCCCGTCGAAGGCGAAGAACAAGGCGGACGCTCATACGTTCCTCGCGTTTGTCGAGACGCCTGAAATCGGCGCGAAGCTTGCTGCCGGTCTCGGCTCGCTGTCGGCGAATAGCAAGTCGCCGGAGCCGGAAGATCCGATCTCCAAGATCGGCTTCCAGATTCTTGCCAATACGAAAGGCGGCATTGCGCAGTTCTACGATCGCGACATGACGAAGGAAATGGCCGATGAAGGCATGAAGGGGATGCAGCAGTTCGTCTCCGATCCGTCGAAGCTCGACACCGTGCTCGCGCAACTGGAGCAGACGCGCAAGCGCATTTACAAGAAGTAGTGGGCGGTGGCGGCCGTTGAGGGGCCTTTCGGGGTGTCTGGACGCCAACTTTGCATGGGATCGGAGTAAGTGCTGAAGCACTAACTCCGGTCGACCGCTCTGCATGGGACCAGAGTAAGTGCTAAAGCACTAACTCTGGTCGACCGCTCTGCATGGGACCGGAGTAAGTGCTAAAGCACTAACTCCGGTCGACAGGAGAATGATTTTGTCGCATTCCGTCACTCGTCATACTGTGGGCGGTCCCGCTGGACCAGGCGGCTCGCCGCTGCCTGCGTCGGGCAGCACCACGCGGATCCACGCGCGCGGGCGTCGTCCTTCGCCTACCGCACGGCGTCAACGACGCGCCGCCTTTCTGTTTCTCGCGCCCGCTTGTGTGATGGTGGCCATTTATGTGATCTGGCCGATTCTGTCGACGATACGCTTGAGCTTCTTCAACTGGGACGGCATGACGGAGCCGACTTTCGTCGGCCTCGCCAATTACACCGAGTTGTTCCATACGCAGACGTTCTATACGGCGCTAAAGAACAACCTTATCTGGCTCCTGCTGTTTCTGCTCGCACCGCCGATGGGACTCGCCGTCGCGTTGTACCTGAACCAGGCAGTGGCAGGCATCCGGATCGTCAAGTCGCTCTTCTTTGCGCCTTTCGTATTGTCGGGTGTGGTGGTCGGGCTGATCTTCTCGTGGTTCTACGATCCAACGTTCGGCTTGCTCGCGGTAATTCTCGGCCACGGCGTGCCGGTACTCGGCGATCCGCGCTACGCAACGCCAGGCATTGTGTTCGCCGCACTATGGCCGCAAACGGCCTATTGCATGATCCTTTATCTGACAGGCCTCACTTCGCTCAACGCGGAACAGATCGAGGCGGCGCGCATGGAGGGCGCACGCGGCTGGTCGATGCTGTGGCATGTAATCCTGCCGCAATTGCGGCCCACTACCTTTATGGCAATCGTCGTCACGATTATCGGTGCATTGCGTAGTTTCGATCTGATCTCGGTGATGACCGGCGGCGGTCCTTTCGAAAGTTCGACCGTACTCGCCTATTACATGTACGACCAGGCAATCAAGTACTACCGCATCGGCTATTCGGCGGCAGTGGCCGTCGTGCTGTTCGGCATCATGCTGGTGTACATCGTTTATCACTTGCGGCGGATGCTGCGCGCCGAGCAATAAGGAGCCAACCATGTTTCCAATTCCAATCGACAAGTGGAAACCGGCAACGCGCCGCGTCTACAAACTGACGCTGCCGATCGCATTGCTGATCTGGCTTCTACCGATGATCGCAGTGCTCGTCACATCGATACGTTCGAGCGAAGAACTCAGCGAGGGTAACTATTGGGGATGGCCGAAGCATTTTGCGCTGTTCGACAATTATCGCGAGGCGCTGACCACTTCGCCGATGTTGCATTACTTCTGGAACAGCGTGCTGATTACCGTGCCCGCGGTGATCGGTTCCATTGCACTCGCCGCAATGGCCGGCTTTGCGCTCGCAATCTACCGCTTTCGCGGCAATTCCTCGCTGTTCGCTACTTTTGTCGCGGGCAACTTCGTGCCTGTGCAGGTGTTGATGATCCCGGTACGCGATCTGTCGTTGCAACTAGGGGTGTTTAACACGGTGAGCGCCCTGATTCTTTTCCATGTGTCGTTCCAGACAGGTTTTTGCGCTCTCTTTTTACGCAACTTCATCAAGCAGTTGCCGTTCGAACTGGTCGAGGCGGCGCGGATCGAAGGTGCGAACGAGTGGACGGTGTTCTTCAGAATCGTCCTTCCGCTGATCCGGCCCGCGCTCGCCGCATTGGCGATTCTCGTGTTCACCTTCGTGTGGAACGACTATTTCTGGGCGTTGTGCCTGACGCAAGGCGACGACGCTGCGCCGATCACCGTCGGTGTGGCCGCGCTGAAGGGGCAATGGACGACCGCATGGAACCTCGTTTCCGCCGGCTCGATCCTCGCTGCGCTGCCTTCCGTCGCAATGTTCTTCGCAATGCAGAAACACTTTGTCGCAGGCTTGACATTCGGCGCGACGAAGGGTTAAAACGGCTACCCGATGACCTTGCCGACTCGTGACCAAAGAATTAGCAAATCGAGTCGCGCGTATTGAGCGTTGAGAGTAGGAGCGGCAAACGTTTGCGCGATCGCCGTCGCGTTTGCCCTCATTAAAGATTGGGATGAGCTTGTCGTTATCTAGTGAAATATGTCAGACCGTCGAACTGACTCGTGCTTGAAGAAGGCACGCGCTGGACCAAAAGCTCATCGGGGGTACCAATCTTGAACCAACAACGCACGCCATGGACGCGCACGGCGGCTCCGGGCGAAGTCATCTATTCAGAAGGCTTCCTGGGTGACGCAGTGATCTACGTCATTGCAGATGGCAAAGTCGAAATCTCCACCCAGTGCGATGAAAAAAAAGTCATTCTGGCTACGCTCGGCAAGGGCGAGTTTTTCGGCGAAGCGGCGTTGTTGCCGCCCGAGCCGCGAGCCCACACCGCGAAGGCACTGAGCTTCTGCCAACTTACCGCCATCGCGGGCGGCATTGTCGAAGAAGAACTCGAGCGCGTCTCGCCGCTGCTGCGCCATATCGTGCGCACGATGATCCGTCGCGTCAAAAAGAAAGACGACATTCTCGCGACTAATACACATGCCGATTTTCTACCCGGCGTCCTTTCCTACGCGCACGTTCTTTCGTTGATGGCCGGAGCCGAGCCGAACGACAGATTCGATGGACGCGCGCGCCGTCCTCAAAACGAGGAAATCTCGATTCCGCTTTCCGAAGTCATCAAGAAATGCAACGCGATAGCGGGCCACTCGCGTCCACATGTGATGGCAATGCTCAAGCGCATGGAGAAGCTCAATCTCATATCCATCGAAGGGGGACGCTCGGAGCGGCTGAACAATACGTCTGGGCGCTATTCGGCAAGTGATGGCGCGGCGGGCCGGCAGCTCGTCACGTTCGACGCCGTGAAAATCACTGAACGTGCGCAGCAGGTGGCGGACCACGATCTGGATGTGTCGATCAGCAGCGAACTCGAACTGATCGAACTGGACGACCTGGAAGCCCTGATCGGCGTCGACCGGAAAGTGATTCTGAACAAGCTTTCTCACGCGGAGATCGCCGAGGACATCTTCGCGTTCCGCAAGACCAAGGTACTCAACTACGTCGAGGAAAAAGGTCTCAGCTACTTCTCGCGCCGCACCGCGCGTGGCGCAGGCGAGTTGAAATCGCTCGACGATCTGGAGTTTGTCGATCAGCGCACGTTGTTCGAAGCGGTGAGTGCTTTCGACACCTATGACCTCGCGAAACTGCTGTCCGCGTCTGAGGGACAGCCGATTGACGAGCGCCTGCAATCGGTGATGACGGAAGCCCGGAAGAAAGAGGTGTCGTGGGTCATGCGTCGAGAGATCAAGATCGACCCGGTCGAGATCATCGAAATCGAGCAGCGGTTCCTCGATACGGTGCGAGCGCTGAAGTCACCGGTGGCAAATACTGCTCCGGCTGAGTCCTGAAGCCTGCGGCGCCCGGTCCGCAACACCGGGCGCAACGCTTGAACGTTTAACTGTAATTCGCAGGCTGCTGCAGCCGGTGGCGAGGACGTATGGATCTTCTAACGATATTTGGCGTAGTGTTCGGCCTGACGGCAATCGTCGCGGGCTTCTCGCTCGAGGGCGGTAACTTCACGTCGCTCTTTCAACTGGAGGCATTTGTCATCGTGCTTGGCGGCACCTTCGGGGCCGTGATGATCCAGAACACGTGGGCGCGCTTCTATGACGGCGTGAAGCAATTGCGCTTTGCTTTTGTCAAGGCGCGGCAAGTGGATCGCGAGAGCCTTTCCGTTCTGCTCGAATGGGGCGATCAGGCGAAACTCAATGGCATGCTGGTATTCGAGTCGATCGACGCAAACGGGATTAGCCCGTTTGCCAAGCGAGGTCTTGAGCTGCTGGCAAACGGCGTATCGACCGCAGTGCTCGAAGATGCATTGCAACGCGAGGTCGATGCCTATGAGCGCAATCACATGGCGGCCGCGCGAATCTGGCAGCAGGCGGGCGGTTATGCGCCGACGTTTGGCATTCTGGGCGCGGTGCTGGGGCTTATTCAAGTGACGGGCCATATGCTGGAACCGTCTCAACTGGGGCAGGGCATTGCGGTCGCGTTTGTTGCAACGCTGTATGGCCTGGCCGTAGCCAATCTCGTGTTTCTGCCGCTATACGGGAAGATCCGCGGTCAGGTGGACAGCGAATTGCGTTTCAGGCGTTTGTACCTCGACGGCCTACTCGCGATCTCGCGAAAGGAATCGCCGCACACCATCGAAACGCGCCTGGCTGGCGACGTGCGCGAACGATCCGCCGAACTGCTCGGCTAATGGCTCGGCAATGCCTGAGCATCAATTCATAGCGGACTCGCGTGTATGAGCACTTCGACTGGCAGCAAGCGTCTTCCGACGGACAAGACAGCGCATCAGGACGGACACGATAGCGGCGAGCAGTCGGACCGCTGGCTGCTTTCATACGCCGACCTGATCACCACGCTGATGGTGCTCTTTCTCGCGCTGTATGTGTTGCAACTCGCGAAGAACAGCGAGTTGCAAATAAAAACGCTGCAACATCACCCGGTGAAAGAGGCTGTCGACGTGCAGCCGCCCGTTGCCGCAACGGATGCAAAAGAAGCTGCGAAGAAGCAGCTTCTCTCGTTGCTGGAGCCTTTGCAGGGCAACCGTCAGATCACGATTTCGCACACGCCTCAAGGCGTTGAAATTGCGATCAACGCGAAAGTACTGTTCAATTCCGGCGACGCTCGCCTTTTGCCCGAATCGTTCGCTGTGCTGGATCAGATCGCCAAGGTCCTGCGTGAGCGCGCGAGAAACAACGTTCTGGTTGAAGGACACACGGACAGTTTGCCAATAGCGACGGCGAAGTACGAATCCAATTGGGAACTGTCTTCCGCTCGTGCGGGGGCTGTCGTGCGCTTCTTCGCCGACAAGGGTATTGAAGCGCACCGTATGGCCGCCATTGGCCGCGCCGACAATTTTCCGCTGGTTATCGGCAACGACGCGGCGGCCAATGCTGCGAATCGCCGCGTCACCATACTCGTCGAGTATTGAATGTCACGGTGCGAGCGCAAGGTACTGGTGTAGGGACTGAATCGCGGCCGCGCCTTCCCCGACGGCCGCCGCGACTCTTTTCACCGAACCGCTGCGCACGTCGCCCACTGCGAAAATGCCGGGTCTGCTGGTTTCGAGGAAATGCGCGGGACGGTCCGACGTCCACTTGTGAGCGACATCGGGGCCTGTCAACACAAAGCCATTCTTGTCGAGTTCGACGCAGTCGCCAAGCCATCCGGTACTTGGCTGCGCGCCGAGAAACAGAAACACGTGGCGAATAGCCTTTTCCTCGATTCGCCCCTGCTGGTTCCACTGAATCGACTCGAGATGTTCTTCGCCATTTAGCGCGACGATTTGTGTTCGCACGTGAACCGTGATGTTCGGTGCCGCTTCGATCCGCCGGATCAGGTAGCTGGACATGCTGGCGTTGAGTCCATCGCCGCGAATCACGATATGCACGTGACGGGCGAATCCGGAGAGAAAGACCGCTGCCTGTCCCGCCGAATTGCCTCCGCCGACAATGACGAGTTCTTCATTTCCGCAGAACGCGGCTTCCATGAACGTTGCGCTGTAATAGACGCCCCGACCCTGGAAATGCTCGAGCCGCTCAAGCTCCGGCTTGCGATAACGCGCGCCTGTTGCGATCACAACGGCGCGGGCATAAACATGCTCGTCGTAATTCAGGCGGATATGGAACGGTTGTCCCTTGTCGCATTCGATACCAAGTGCCTCGATCGGCACACCGACTTCCGCACCGAACTTCCGGCATTGGGACAGGCCACGACCGGCGAGTGCCTGGCCGGAGATGCCCGTCGGAAAGCCAAAGTAATTCTCGATCTTCGAGCTGGTACCCGCCTGGCCACCGGGCGCCTTGGTGTCGAGAACCGCAACCCTCAGTCCTTCCGATGCGGCGTACACGGCCGCAGCAAGACCGGCAGGTCCCGCGCCGACCACCACCACGTCGAATCGCTCGCCATTCAATCTGTCGGGGCTCAGGCCAATAGCGTCCGCCACGGCGCGATTCGTCGGCCGCTTGAGAATAGTGCCCTGCAACGTGACGAGTACCGGGAGATCTTCCTCAGTCGCGCCGTAGCGATCGAGCAGTGCTTTGGCCTCTTCGTGCTCGGCAATGTCGAAATACGCCGACGGTTGCGCGTTGCGGCTCAGGAAGTGCCGCAATACGAGTGTCGGAAAAGAGCCGGAACTGCCGATGACAACTACGCCGCCGCTTTGATCCTGAATGTACGCGACGCGGCGCAGGATATAGGCGCGCATGATCGTCTCGCTCAGTTCCGCTTCGGCAACCACGAGTGCGCGCAGCGATTCCTCGTCGATCACGATCACCTCGCAATCGCTCGTTGCGCGTGTCGACGCCACCGCACCGCGCCCAGCCAGCGTGCCGACTTCGCCAGTAAAGCTGCCAGGCCCGTGAGTACCCAGAAAATGCAGGTTCTCGCCGCTGCCGCGCGTCGCCTCGATGGTGCCTGACACAATCGCGAACATCGGAACGTGGCGATCGCCTTCGGTGAACAGTACCTCGCCGGCGCTCAGCTTGCGCCGCTCGCCGTATCTTTCCAGTACCGCAAACTGCGCGTCGTTCAGCCTGGGAAAGATCTGGTGGTGACGGCTGCCGCCTGCCAGCAGATCTTCACGCTTACCAGAAGTTTTGTCGCTCATGAGGTGTCCAATTAGAAAGACGCACGGTGCAGCACGTCGCTACGCTGCCGGATTGGAACGACGATGCGAATAATCGGCATCATGGGAATGGCTGTGGACAGCGGTTTCGGCTGAGATTGTGCGCCAGAGTCGGTCCGCCAGTAAAGAGCGGCGTCAGGCCGGACAGGGCAAGGCGGCGCATGCGGCGGGGTGCCAATGGCATACCGCGCGGGGCCGGTCACATTCAAGTTCACGCATCATCTGCCGTTAATAACCAGAGAGACAGACAACGAACGGGTTCGGAAAGCATGCGCGATTTCACAGTAAGAAAAAGCTTACTCGCAGTACTGGTCCTGTTTGCCGCGATGATCACGTTTGGCGGCGTGGTGGGTGTCTTCGCGCTTGGCCGCTCGAACGAGAACGCGCAACGGCTCCAGGAGATTGCGACTCAGGAGATACTCGCTAACGACGGCTACAAAGACAGCACCCGTACCCGCGCAGCCCTCACTCGCGCCTACGCGGCGCTGAAGGAGCGCAACGATCTCGCCACTCGCGATTCTGCGCTCGCTAGCGCGCAGCGAACCCTCGATCGCGCGGACGCCGAAACGCGTGCTTTCGCGTCGGCGTCCCGATTCGTGGGACAGGACGATGCGCTGAAACAGCAGCTTGTCGACTCGTCGAATGCGCTGGCTGCAACACTGAAGAAGTCGTTCGACGCACTCCAGCGTGGCGACACCGACGCCTACGTTGCAATCAACGACCGCGACATTACGCTTGCCGGTCAGGTCTATTCGGCGAACGTGGAGAAGTTTCAGAACCTTGCTGGCGCGTTGGCGAAGGAGTCCGCGGCGAGAAACGAACGGGAATACGGCTGGATTGTCACGATGGTCGTCACGGGCGTCGCACTTGCCCTCGCATTGATCGTTGCCACGCACTTCGCGTTGCGTAAGATCGTGATCAACCCGTTACAGCAGGCGTCGAGACTGCTCGACCGGATTGCCGGCAATGATTTGACCACCTCTATTCCTGAAGGCAGCAAGAGCGAAATCGGTCAGTTGTTCATGTCGATGTCGCGCATGCAGGCCGGGCTCGCGCAAACAGTGTCGAACGTTCGCGTCAATTGCGAGGCGATTCACGGCGGCGCGCGTGAGATTGCCGCGGGCAACCTCGACTTGTCGAGCCGCACCGAGGAGCAGTCGGCATCGCTCGAAGAAACGGCGGCGAGCATGGAGGAGCTGACCTCCACCGTGAAGCAGAACGCGGATAACGCTCGCCAGGCGAGCACGCTCGCGGCAAGCGCTGCCGACGTGGCGCAGCGTGGCGGCGACGTCGTGCAGCGCGCGGTGCAGACGATGACCGCCATCACCGCTAGCTCGCAGAAGATCGCGGAGATTACCGGCATGATCGACAGCATCGCGTTTCAGACCAACATTCTGGCGCTCAATGCCGCTGTGGAATCGGCGCGGGCCGGCGAGCAGGGTCGCGGCTTCGCTGTCGTTGCCGGCGAAGTGCGCACGCTCGCTCAGCGCAGCGCGAGTGCCGCGCAGGAAATCAAGTCGCTCATTTCCGCCTCGGTAGATGACGTGCGGCACGGTAATGAACTCGTCACGCAGGCCGGCCACACGATGACCGAAATCGTCGGAGCGGTTCAAGGTGTTGCGACCATCATGGCGGAGATCACGTCGGCAACCGTCGAGCAAACCGCTGGCATCGAGCAGGTTGGCAAGGCCGTGAGCCAGATGGACCAGGTGACGCAACAGAATGCGGCCCTCGTTGAAGAGGCTGCAGCTGCAGCGAGTGCTCTTGAGCATCAGGCCCAGTCGATGACCGATGCGGTGTCGGCATTCCGCCTCCGCTAACCCAGGTTGATGTTCGTATCCAACTCGATCGGAAAATAAAAACATGGGCGTTAAAGCCGTCTCGCGTGTATTCGCAATTCTGTTAGCCGGTGTAACGATGTCCGCCGCTACACATGCCGCCACCTACGCGTATGTGTCCAACGCGGACAGTCAGGACATTTCGGTGTTCAGCCTCGATACAGCGAATGGCGCACTGAAGCCAGTGGAGACGGTGGGGCTCGCCGGCACCGTCATGCCAATGGCTTTGTCGCCGAACCACTTGCGGCTTTACGCCGGTGTGCGTTCGAAACCTTATCGCGTGGTGAGCTTCGCGATCAATCCGCTCGACGGCCGCCTCAGCGAACTGGGCAAGGCGCCGCTCGCGGAAAGCATGGCCTACGTGTCCACCGATGCAAGCGGCCGTTACCTGTTCTCTGCTTCTTACGGCGGCAATCTGCTGGCCGTCAACAGCATCGACTCGAATGGTGTGGCGCAAGACGTTCAGCAGATCATCAAGACAGGCCCAATGGCGCATGCTATTCGCAACGCGCCGGATAACCGTTATGTATTCGCGTCGGTGCTCGGCACCGACGCCTGGTTGCGCCTGAAGTTCGATCCGTCGAAGGGTTCACTGACCGAAGACGCCGCGCCCGCGTATTCGCTTGCCGCCAAATCGGGACCGCGCCATTTCGTGTTCTCGCCGGATCACAGGTTTGTTTATTTGATCGATGAACTCGACGGCAAGCTGCATGTGCTCGCATTCGACAATCAGCGTGATTCGGTTCAACCGGTGCAGACTATTTCCATTCTGCCGCCCAATTTTTCCGGCGATAAGCCATGGGGCGCCGATGTTCACATCACGCCGGATGGCCGCTTCGTGTACGCGTCGGAACGCACTTCGAGCACGCTCGCTGCTTATCGCGTGGAGCGGGCGTCGGGCAAGCTGACACGTATCGGCACTTACGCCACCGAAAAGCAGCCACGCGGCTTTAACGTCGATCCGTCGGGCAATTATCTGCTCGCGGTCGGACAGTTGTCGACGAGCCTGAGCGCATACAGGATCGACCGGAAGACCGGCGCGTTGAGCGCGCTGGGGCAATACCCGGTGGGCAAGGGCGCAAATTGGATCGAGATAGTGCAGTTCGACGGTTCGAACGCCGAGTAAATATCACGGCGAGCTGCGACCGCTCGCAGCCGCCGATGCAAAACCACGTCGGTGGCCGCGGCTAACGCGGGCATGCTCCTTTACTCGATCCCTTCGTGTTTCAACGCGAGTTGTACAGCAGGCCGCGTCCGCATGCGTTGTGCGAAGTCCGCGAGTTTTTGCGGCACTTCGATGTTCGCTTCTTTGGCCCATAGAAGCATGGTGAACAGGTACGCGTCCGCGACGCTTGCTTCTGCACCGAACAGATAGTCGCCCTTCAGCATGGTCGAAACGAGCTGGAAGCGTTGGCCCAGTTTCTCCCGCGCGGCACTTGCTTCTTCATTCGACGCGGGTTTGAATACGCGGCCGAATTGCTTGTGCAACTCTGTTGAAATGAAAGCCAGCATCTCGATCAAACGTGTCGCGCCTAGCTCGCCCGACGGTGACAGTGACGGCTTGCGTTGTGCGACCCATGACAGGATTGCGACGTTCTCCGTGAGCCGTTGACCGTTGTCGAACTCCAATGTCGGGACATAGCTCTTCGGGTTAATTTCATTGAAATTCTGACCCGTCTCTGTGGTTTTCGTTTTCAGGTCGACGCGCACGCGGTCGAAATCCATGCCTGCTTCGTGCATGGCAATGTGATCGGCCAGACTGCACGCGCCCGGTGAGTAATAGAGCTTCATGATGCGGTCCTCCATATAGATTAGTTGGCGATTCCTTCTGGGCAGCATTCGGCATGCCCCACGAAATGTTCGGCTATGCGAGTTACCGTCCGCCATGTAAAGCGGCGAATTGCCAGCGCCGCACGCTTACTCGTCGTGGTGACCCGGAAGCACTGCGCCAAGCACCTGCTTCGCGGTCTGCACGATCACATTGCCTTCGTCGGGATCGCCCTTCAGCAAGGTCGATGCAAATGCCTTGGCCTGCGCCAGCGTGATATGCGGCGGCAACGGCGCAATGTTCGGATCCGCCTTCACCTCGATCACGACGGGGCGATCCGCGGCCAGCGCTGTGTCCCACGCGGCGCCCATCTGCTCTGCGTCGTCTACATAAATGCCTTTCAGGCCGATCAGCTCCGCGAACTTGTGATACGGCACCGAGGGAATGTCCTGTGATGCCTCGAATTTCGGATCGCCCTCCATCACGCGTTGTTCCCACGTCACCTGATTCAGGTCCTGGTTGTTCAGCACCATGCAGATCCAGCGCGGATCGGCCCAGCCTTTCCAGTACTTCGAAACGGTAATGAGTTCGGCCATGTTGCTCATTTGCATCGCGCCGTCGCCGACCAGAGCGATCACTGGGCGCTCTGGATAAGCAAACTTCGCCGCGATCGCATACGGCACGGCCGCGCCCATTGACGCAAGACCTCCCGACAGCGAGCACATCATGCCGCGTTGCACTTTCAGATCGCGCGCGTACCAGTTCGCGCAGGAGCCCGAATCGCTCGTCACAATCGCGTTCGACGGGACGCGCGGCGACAGTTCCCACACGGTGCGTTGCGGATTGACCGCGTCCTTGCCCGGCTCGTGTGCGCGCTTGTCGAGCGTCTTCCACCAGTCGGCAGTCCAGCCTTCGATCGTTTTGCGCCACTCGCGATCCTGCTTGTGTTCGAGCAACGGCAGCAGCGCGCGCAGCGTTTCCACGCTATCGCCGACAAGATTCACTTCCATTGGATAACGCAGGCTCAGCATGTCGGCCTTGAGGTCGATCTGCACACCGCGCGCCGCGCCTTCCTTCGGCAGGAACTCTGCGTATGGGAAGCCCGAGCCGATCATCAGCAACGTATCGCACTCGGTCATGAGGTCGTAGCTTGGCTTGGTGCCGAGCAGACCGATGGAGCCGGTGACCCACGGCAGATCGTCGGGCAGCGCGGCTTTGCCGAGCAGCGCCTTCGCGACACCCGCGCCGAGTTTCTCAGCAACGGCGATGACTTCATCGGTCGCGTGCAATGCGCCGGCGCCGACGAGTATCGCGACTTTCTTGCCGGCGTTGAGCACGTCCGCGGCCTGTTGCAGATCTTCCGCTTGTGGAACGAGATGCGGCGCCCGATAGCCGACACCCGAATGCAACGTGCCATGTTTGCGGGCGGGCGGCTCGTAAGGCAAGTCCTGCAAGTCGTTGGGCAGAACGAGCGCGGTCACCTTGCGCTCGGAAAGTGCGGTACGTATTGCGCGATCCACGAGATGGCGCACTTGCGCGGGCACCGTGGCCTGCTGGACGAACGCCCCTGCGACATCTTTGAACAGCGAGACGAGATCGACTTCCTGCTGATAATGACCGCCGAGCGCTGAACGTGCCTGCTGACCTGTTATCGCGAGCACTGGCATGTGATCCATTCGGGCGTCGTAGAGTCCTGTGACAAGGTGCGATGCGCCGGGTCCGGACGTCGCGATGCAAACTCCGAGTTCGCCGGTGAATTTGGCATGAGCCGATGCCATGAAGGCCGCCATTTCCTCATGACGAACCTGAATGAATTCGATCGGCTCCGGCTGACCGGTGGTCTTGCGATGCTTTTTGACCTCCGTTTGTGCGCGATTCAGCGCGCCGAATACGCCATTGATGCCGTCGCCAGGGTAACCAAAAATACGGCGCACGCCCCACGCCTGTAGTCGCTCGATAATGAAGTCGCCGACGGTGATGGACATGGATGGCTCCTCACAAAAGTAATCACGATGTAGATCCAGACAGCGTTGCAAAGCGCGTTCCGCGTTCTTTCATGCAGAAAGAATCAACATGTCATGCGAATCGAGTGGGCTCGCTTTTTGCTGCACTGCTATGCGGACGTGTTGTGCGCACGAAGCACAAGGGATCGCTATGAACAAAGTTGTCGTCGTAACCGGGGCGGGTGCCGGAGTGGGACGCGCGGCTGCAGAGGAGTTCGCGCGGCACGGCTACGATGTGGCATTGTTATCGCGTGACCCGGCGCGGCTTGCGCGCGCCGCCGACGAGATCCAGCATGCTTATGGCGTTCGCGCACTAGCCATTCCGACGGATGTCGCCGATGCTGAACGCGTAGAAGAAGCCGCCACGCGCACGGAGTCGGAACTCGGTCCTATCGACGTATGGGTCAACGTTGCAATGGCCACCGTCTTTGCACCCGTGTCGAAACTTACCGCTCAGGAATTCGAGCGAGGAACCCAGGTAACCTATCTCGGCCAGGTGCATGGCACGATGGCCGCGCTGTCGCGAATGCGTACGCGCAATCGCGGCACTATCGTCAACGTGGGTTCCGCGCTTGGGTATCGCTCGGTGCCGCTGCAGTCGATTTATTGCGGAGCGAAGTTCGCGGTGCGCGGCTTCACCGACGCGTTGCGTTCCGAGATCATCCACGACCGGCTCAATGTGCATTTGACCATGGTCGATCTACCGGCACTGAATACGCCGCAATTCGACTGGGCGCTCAACAAGATGGGCAGGAAGGCAAAACCGGTCGCGCCTATTTTCCAGCCGGAAGTGGCCGCACATGCCATCTATTTCGCCGCAACGCATAAACGACGCCAGGTATGGGTGGGATTTCCGACGGCGAAGGCGATTCTTGCAAACCGCGTCGCACCCGGATTGCTCGACAGATATCTGGCAAAGGCGGGCTACGAGGGACAACTCACCGACGAACCGCTCAGCCCCGACGCGCCAAGCAATCTCTTCGATCCAGTACCCGGCGATTTTGGCGCGCACGGACGTTTTGACCGCGAGTCGAAGCCGGCAAGCCTCGAAATGTTAGCGGTTCGGCACCGCGGCGTTTTATGCGCTTTGGCCAGTATCGGGATCGCTGGCGGCATCGGTTTGCTGATCAGAAAGAGCCGAGGCGCATAACGCGCACGCGTGCAGCGGTGCGCCTTGCCGCGCTGGGAGACGTGAATAGCCGGGATCGGTAACAATATGCCTGTCTCCGACTGTCTCGACCTGTTACCCCATCGCCTTTAGGAAAGCCATGTCCCAACCGCTCACAATTGATTTCGTCTCCGATATCGCATGCCCCTGGTGCGCCATCGGCCTTTCCTCGCTGCAACTCGCGTTGGCGCGCCTGGGAGATGCCGTAGATGCACAGATCGTCGTGCATCCGTTCGAACTGAACCCGCAAATGGGTCCCGAGGGCGAGGCGATCGTCGACTATCTGGGCAAGAAGTATGGGCGCACGCCCGAGCAGATCGCGCAGACGCAGGAAATGATTCGCGAACGCGGCGCAAGCGTCGGCTTCAATTTCGGACCGCGCAATTATGTCTATAACACTTTCGATGCGCACCGGCTGTTGCATTGGGCCGGTCTCGAAGGCAAGCAGTTGCCGCTCAAGCTCGAATTGCTGCGCGCTTATCATTCCGAGGGCCGGGACCCGAGCAACCATGACGTACTCGTCGCAGCAGCTCAAGCGGTGGGACTGGACGCCGATGCAGCGCGCAACGTGCTGCAAAGCGGCGACTACGCAGACGAGGTCCGCGCGGAAGAAGAGGAATTCCAGTCACATGGCATCCAGTCGGTACCTGCGATCATTTTCAATCGCCGCTACCTGGTGAGCGGCGGCCAACCTGTCGAGACTTTCGAGCAGGTTATCCAGCAGATTCTCGCCGAGGCGTAAGCCGGCACTCCCGAATTGAAACGGCCGCATGCCGTCATGCGCGCGGTGACGCAAACGAAGTACCGCTGGAGGCAATCGTCGATGATCACAAAGCGGATCGCTGCCGCGTTGTTCGGCTTCGTGCTAATGGCGCTTGCCTGCGTGTGCCATGCGCAATACACGACCGACTGGCTCGGCAATACATACGGCACGCTCGCGGCGCACGTAGGCAACGGCGCGCGCTCGATGTGGGTTGCGCCTGAAGGGGTGATTTACACTTCGTCGCTGTGGGACGAGAACGAGGGCGGTGTGGCGATCTATCAGAATGGCCAGAGCATCGGCTCGATCGGCACCCACGCCGACTTTCAGGGCAGCGCGATAACAGGTAATGCGACGTCGATCTTTACGGCATTGCAGTACAACAGGTCGTTTGGCAGCGGCTCCGTGGGGCGCTATAACCGCGCGACGAAAGCGCTCGAACTTCGTATTCCCGTCAGCGTGTGGACCGGCATTCCTCACGCCGATGTCATCACCGGGCTCGCCACGGCAGGCACGCTGCTTTACGTCAGCGATTTTTATGGTAACCGTGTCCGCGTCTATACAACCGACGGCGTCTGGCAGCAAGACATTAACGTAGCCGCTCCAGGCGCGCTTGCGCTCGATAGCGCGGGCAATCTGTGGGTGGCGCGAAAAAGTGCGGGCATCGTAGCCGAATTCAGTGCGGGCGGTGCGCCTTTGAGTACGATCCAGATGCCTGCTGCATCGCGGCCTTCGGCACTTTATTTCGATGTGTCGACGGGACGACTCATGGTCGGCGACGAAGGGCCCGACATGAACATCAAGATCTACAACGTTGCGGGCACGCCGACATTGGCCGGCACCTTCGGCGTTCAGGGCGGCTATCTGGACACGACGACGGGAATCAAAGGACAGGTTGGCGACAAGCGCTTCACGCGTGTGGCGGGCATTGGCAAAGACGCAGCCGGTACCCTTTATGTGCTGAACAATCCGTGGGGCGGCGGCTGGGATCTCGGGCGCAACGGCCCGACGGATCTGCATGCATACGACAGTGGCGGCAATCTGAAATGGAAGCTGCAGGCACTGAACTTCGAAGCCGTCGCGGCGCCCGATCCCGCGACAGACGGCGCCTGGTTTTACAGCGGCGCGCACATTTATACGGGCAGCGCGGGCGGCACCTTCGTTGCGAATACCGTCGATCCGTTCACCTATCCTTCAGACCCGCGACTGAACATTAACGACACCCAGCGCGGGCAGCACTTCGGTCAACTCGTCAGCGTGGGCGGAAACCGTATTCTGGTTGCGTCAGGTCAGAATCCCGATACCTTTAACTTCTATCATTTCAACGCGGCGAGTGGCTACATTGCGATACCTGACGGATCGATCCCGGGACCCGCGTTCAACACGACGGTGAAGATAACGGGGGGCTTTTGCATCGATAGCCGCGGCGATGTGTGGGCCGGCCTCGACAGGACCAATCATATCTATCACTACCCGCTCACAGGTTTCGACGGAAACGGCAAACCGTTGTGGGGACCGGCAATCACGATTTCCATTCCGCTGAGTATCCGGCCGTTGACGCGCATCATCTATCTGCCGGAGAGCGACACGATGATTCTTGCGCAAGGCGTTGCCGGGAGTTGGGACTGGACGGCGATTCAATCGCGCATCGAGGTTTATCACGGCTGGAGCGCGGGCAATACCACGCGGCCGCAGCCGGTGATCAAACTCACCGGTGCCAATCCGAAGTCGATTACAGCAGCGGGCAATTATCTTTTCGTCGGGTACGTGCATACGGTGCCGAACATCGACGCCTTCAATCTCACCACGGGCCAACTCGACACCACGCTAATCAACAACAGTCCCGGTACGGTGGATGTCGGCAACGACGTCGATTCGATGTACGGGCTTCGCGCATTCATGCGAGCGAGCGGTGAGTACGTGGTCACAAAAGACAACTACAACGGGTCGAGCATGATCGTTTACCGCTGGACTCCGTGAGCGGGCGCGATGCAACGGGGCTATCGGATAAGATACGGCCCTCGTGGCAATTTTCCTGCTTAAAAGGAGTGATTTCAGTGATTCAGGCGAGTAACGTATTCAAAGAGAACCTTGCGCAAATGCCCGCGATCGACGGTATCGTGCGCATCGATTTGATCGACGCGCAAGGCACGGTGGTGGCAAGCATCGAGAACAAGCCTGGCAAGCAGGGCTCGCTCGCGGTGTACAACTATTTGCAGCAGACATTCGGCACGCTCGACGCCAAAGCGGCCGAGCATGGTCTCGCGGTGTTCGGCGAACATACCGCCGACGCGCGCAACCGGCCAGGCGCGCATCCGAATGTCGATCATCTTCTCGCGATTGCAGCAGGCGCGCCGGCTTTGCGCATCGACGTTATTCAGGCGGACTGAACCGCTTACGGTGCGCTTGAAAGTCTTTCGGGCGCACGGTGTTACCGTTCCGCCGACTCATACGGTGTAACTCTCTCGCGCCGCGAAGCACGTCCGAATAGTACGCGGTCGCCGAGCCACACAACGATCAGCGTGGCGCCCATCAACGGAAAGACGATGCCCAGCATGATGAGGCCGGTCTTCCAGCCGCGCATCGGCGGTGCGGCTCTTTCCCGCGAAGGCGCTCCGAGCGAGCGCTGCGGCCTGCGCTTCCACCACATCACGCAGCCGGTTATGGCCATCATCGCAAGACCGAGCGAGATCGTGGCGCACAAGATCTGATTGGCAACGCCGAAATAGCGGCCCATATGCAACGACGTGCCGTAGGAAACCGCTTTCGATATTGCGCCGTAGTCCGCATAGCGAATGTCCTTGAGCACCGTGCCGCTGTACTGGTCGATATAAATGGTGCGTTCTTTTTGCGGATCGGCTGGGAAGTAGGAGACGGTGTACACGCCCGTTGCCGAGGTGGGCAATGCGATGTTGTAGCCGCTCGTCACGCCGAGCGCCGCCGCTTGCGAGACGATCCGCCCGAGCGGTAGCGGGGGCGTTGTTCCTTCATTGGCGGAAGCTGGCACAGGCGCATTGCCGACGGCCCACGGCGCTTGCGGCAACGGCAAGTCGTCCATGACCATGCCGGGCATGGAGTCATCCTGCGCGGCCTGTGTGTCGTGCCCGGCGTGTCCGGCGTGCGTTGCATGAGCTTTTGTTTCCGTCGTGTTCGCCGTCACGTCGCCGCGCGCCGCGACGGGCAGCACGGAGCGCAACGGCAAGCCGCCCCAGGTGCCAGGCGGCGCGCCGAGATTGGCGGCGCTCGCGAGTGCCTTGAACTGCTTGCCCCACGAGCCGGACCACGGAAGACCCGTCAACACGAATGCCAGCGCGCCGAGTGCGAGCCAGATGCCCATTACCGCGTGAACGCTTTTCCACAATGGGCGGCCTTTCAGTGCGAAGCGCGGAACCAGCGCATCGCGTGCCCGCGTCGCTCCACGCGGCCACCACAGCGCAACGCCAGTGCCGATCATCACGAGAGTCCAGCATGCGGCGAGTTCCATCAGCAACTCGCCCGGCTTGCCCAGCAACAGCTTGCGATGGAGCATGCGGTCGATCTGCATGAAGCGATTCTCGACGCTCAACGTGCCGAGTACTTCTGCGTTATACGGATTCACATACACGCTTTGCTTTTCTCCATCCGCGAGACGGAAGATGAATTCCATGCTGCGCTCAGGCGTGTCCGGGATAACGGTGGTCACCGCAACGGAACCTGTCGGCATCGCAGCCCGCGCTCGCGCGAGCAGTGCGTCGGCTGGCATACGCGGTGCGGTTCGAGATTCGACGACGAGAAGCTGCGGATAAAGCAGCGGTTCAATTTGCGGTTGAAAGCAGTACAGCGTGCCGGTTATTGCCAGCACGACGAGGAACGGCATCACGAACAGTCCGGCATAGAAATGCCATCGCCACAGCGTGCGATAGCCGCTGCTGTTGGTCGCGGTGCCCGATGCAGCGTTTTGCTGAATGGTGGTGGACATGAAATCCTCCTGCAAAAATGATCTGGTATTTCCGGATTTGCACGGCGCCGCGCATTACATGCGCAGCTTCGCTTCCACATAGAAGGTGCGGCCCGGATACGGGTGATAGACGTAGTAGCGCTCATCGAAAATGTTATCCACGCCAATGCCCACTTCGCTTAGCTTCGTGGGCTTGAACGTGAACTTCGCGTCCGCCACTGCGTACGAGCTCGTGCCGCCGAATACGTCCGGATTCGTGTCGGTGTTAGTAAGCGTGTTGTATTGGCGGCCTGAGTAGCGCGCGGCAAGCGTCAATGCCGAACGCTCGTCGAAGTGATAGGTCGCTGCAATGTTCGCGCGCCACAATGGAATGCGATAAAAGTACTTGCCGACGCTTGCGGGGTTTTGTGCGTTAGCGAGAATCTTCGACTGCGTGTAAGCGACGCTCGCAAGCAGATCCAGTCCACGCATGAATACGTTCTCGCCCGCATAACTCGTTTCGACACCTCGCGAGCGCACCTTGCCGATGTTCTGGAAGTTCGTCACGTTTGGAATCACGGTCGTATCCGTCTGGCTGAAGATCGTGTTCTTCACGTCGTCCTGAAACAGCGAGAAACGGAAAATGCCATTCCAGTGCGCCCATTCGGCTGTGAGTTCTTTCGAGAGATCGTCTTCCGGTTTGAGGTTCGGATTGTTATTGACGATTGACGAACCATTGATTTGCCCCTGGAACAGTTCGCTGACGGTTGGGAAGCGATACGCGCGGCCAATTGAAGCGCGCAACGTCAGGTCGTCGCTCACGTCGAACGAAAGAGAAGCCTTCGGGGAAAAGTGCCGCTGATTCGCGTCGCCCAGCGCGATTGTGGTACCCGAAAGAGACTGAGATCCGTCGTACGCATGCCAGTCTTCGTAACGTATGCCGTACACGAATTTCCAGCGCGGCAGGAAGCGCCATGCATCCTGTGCGTACAGCGCCTGAGTTTGCGTCTTGCCGGCGAACGAGTTGGCAAACGTAGCGGCTGCGCCATCGCGCCATTTGGGCGTCGAATAGCTTTCGTTGTCGAGAAAGTAATTGTCGTAGTGATAGCCGAAGCTCAGCGCGTGATTGGTCAGCCCCGCCTGCGTCGACTCTGGTGTGTAGGTGGTGCGCAGATCGAGCGTTTTCCAGCCGGTACCGTCGCCGAAAGTGACAGTGCCCGCGCCATTGCCGGGCGCTCCGGAATTGGCGAGACGCGCGACGCTATTGCCCACGTCGTAATACGATGCGATCGCCTCGCCATTCCAGCCCGTCGCATGGCGCGTTTTCAACGACACGCCGTACAGCCAGTTCTCACTATGTCCGAGGCTCGGTGCAAACGCAGCTGCTGGAACGGTGTACTCGTATCCGTCAATGGCTACCTTTCCGCTGTACACAGGATTGCCGTTTGCGTCGCGCAGAAAGCTCGACGTCTGACTGTTATACGTTTGGTGCCAATAGCCCAGCGTGAAACCACCTTGCAGTGTCGGCGTAAAGTCGTACTGCATCTTCAGCTTGAACTGGTCTTGCACCGTATGTTCAATGCCTTCGCCGTTAATGCCGAGTATGGCCGTCGGCGTATTGGTCTGGTTGTTGTAGAAATAGGCGCCGGTCACGGGCGTGTCGCCTGCTCTCGCAGGCGTGCTCGATTTGGCGAGTGTGGCGAATTGCAGCGGCTGGCTCGTGTTTTCTAGGTGGTTCACGCCCAGCGAATAAGAGAACTTGCCGATCCGGTCGCCTAGCGAAGCACTCGCTTCGCTGCCGTTGAAATTGCGATTCACGCCGTAGAGACTGAAATGCTGGGTGAATGCTTTTACGTCGGCCTCGGCTTCGAACTTCTTCGGCATGCGCGTGCTGATCAGCACCGTTGCGCCGAGCGAATTGCCCGGATATAGCGCGGAATAGGGGCCGTACATCACGTCGACTCGCTGGATCTCGTCGGGAGAGACCATCGACCAGCGCGGCGGAAAAGAAAAGCTGTTGCCGAGCAGATTGCTGAGCAGCAGGCCGTCCGCATAGACGAGACCGCGTGCGCTCTGTGTGTTGCTTGTGCCGCGTACTGCAATGATCGAATTCAGATCGCCGATAAAACGCTTACGGACCGCAAGGTTCGGCATGTACTTCAACACGTCTTCGGTGTTGACGACATTCCAATTGGAGAATTGATCGCGCGTAACCGTTTCGACCGTGGCGGGCAGATCCGGGTCGACTGCGCGCGTTGCGGCACTCTGATCGGCGGCGCTATTCGCGCTCACGCTTACGGTGGGCAACGTGGCGTCGGCGCTGACTGTATCGGCACGAGCGGGTGACGCTGACAACGCCGCGAACCCTGCCAGGCCCGTCACAGCAGCCGGGAAGAATGCGTGCAAATACGACGCAAATGACGCGCAATGCAATCGCGCGAATGCGGAACCCCGAAAGGTGTGGACGGCACGAGTGGCGACGCCGGCGCCACGCTCGAAGCGGACGCGAGCGGGCAACCTTCGCAACGCGAAGATGAACATGACAGTTTCCTTGATGCATTGAACGGACGATCGCGCGCGCCGTCGACGGATGCGACGAATGCGGTCAATGCGCGATCAGGAACAACGACAATCAGGAAACGACGGGGGGTGCTCTTGGGCGCCCGGACGGAAACGCGCCGAGCGGTGTAAAGCGGGTGGAGAGAACAGGCGGTGCAGTGCCCGCAACCATAACGGCTAGCGGCGCGGGCGTTGCGGCAACCGTGGGCATTGCCACATGATGTTGCAGGAGATGGCAGTACCCACAAGCGCCGAAGGCGTCGTCGTGACTGAGATGCACCGCCATTGCATCGGCATGGGCTGCCTGATTCGCCGCGCCGGGCTGGACCGTTTGCAGCGCCGAACACAACGCGGCGATCGGCTCCTGCGCGCGGTTGGACACCAGTACCTGACTCACGGCGGGCGCAGACACGACGAGCCACATGGCGATGAGGCCAAGCCAGGCGGTCAGACGGTTGCGGGAACGTGGAGTCATGGCGATGAGCAAGGAAACGCGGGCGATTCTAGCATTGCGCGCCGCATTTTTCTGCCTGATCCCGGCTATAGCAGCGGATTGACGGTGTAAAACCGCTCATTTCGCGCCGTTACAATCGCGCCGCATCGCTTAACCTGCGTGCTACATGTTCGCTTTCGTGCAACATGCGCGACTCCGTGCGCGAATGCCAGACCGCAACGTAACCCGACTCATGAATCTCACGCAGACGCTTGCCTCTTCTATTACCGAACTGAACCAGCAGGCGATGGCGCTTTATTCCGCGGATCAATTCGCTGCGGCATTATCGACCGTCATGCCGGTGATCGAGCGGGACGAAAGCGCGCTGGACAACGCCGCGATTCACGCAATGGCCGACGCGCTCAACCTTGCGGGCGCTTCTTCGTGCCGTCTCGGCGAGCCGGACGATGCCGAGCGTTATTGGCGCCGGTGTTTGCGCATGATGCCCGGCTACGTCGAGGTATATGAAAGCCTCGGCGCGCTGCTGAAAGCGCGTGGACGTCTGTCCGCGGCAAAGGCAATCTACCGGCAACTGATCGTTCTGCAGCCCGGCCATGCAGATGCCCACAATCAGCTAGGCGCAGTGCTTTATGCACAGGGCTACCACGAAGATGCGGAAGCGTCGTACCGCAGGGCGCTCGTGCTACGCCCGGATCACGCAGAAGCGCATTACAACCACGGCGTCGTGCTGCACGCACTGCAACGCCTGGACGAGGCCGAAGCCGCTTATCGCGAGACGCTCGTCCGATTGCCGGCGCATGCGGAAGCACACAACAACCTGGGCAACGTATTGATGGACCTTGGCCGCGTCGCGCAAGCGGACGCTGCTTATCGCGAGGCGCTCACGATCAGGCCGCAGTATCCAGAGGCATTGAACAATCTTGCAGGCGCGCTCAAGGCAGCGCAGCGCCTGACCGAGGCAGAACTCGCGTGCCGGCTTGCGTTGACCATGCGGCCCGATTACGCGGAAGCCCACGTCAATCTCGGGGCCACGTTGACCGATCTGCAGCGGCTGCCCGAGGCGGAGGCGGCCTACCGCAAGGCAATCGCGCTTCGTGCCGATTACGCCGAGGCGTATTACAACCTCGGCATTACCCTCTTCAAGCTCGAACGTCTGACCGAGGCCGCAGAGGCTTACCGTGAAGCGGTTCGTCTGCGGCCCGGCATCGCGCCCGCGCACAACAATCTTGGCTGCGTGCTGCGCCTGCTCGATTGTTTGCCTGAAGCTGTTGTGTGCTTCGAGCAGGCTCTATCCGTTCATCCCGATCTCGCTGAAGCGCATTACAACCTCGGCGCTACGCTCGCACAGCTGAAGCGCTGGCCCGAAGCAGAGAGTGCGTATCGTCGCGCGCTTGAATTACGTGCCGATTACGGCGAAGCGCGCTTCGGGCTAGCTACGTTGTTACTCGGCATGGGGCGTTTCGACGAAGGGTGGCGGCTATACGAATGCCGTTATCAACTAGCCGGTTTCGTGCATCGGCACTCTGCTCAGAGACTGAGTTGTCCGCAGTGGCAGGGCGACGCGCTATCGGGGCGTTCGCTGCTCGTCTGGCAGGAAGACGGTCTCGGCGATATGCTGCAGTTCAGCCGTTATTTCGCCTTGCTCAAGGCGCAGGGCGCAGCGCATATCGCGTTCGCGTGCGCGCCTGCGCTGCATAGGCTAATGGCTCGCGTGGACGGCGTTGATGCCGTACTCGACCACGACACGGCCGTCGCGCGCGCCTCCGCTTACCACTGCTGGACGAGTCTGCTGAGTGCGCCGCTGCATCTGCGCACGGCTGTCGACACCATCCCGCGACCGGTCCGGCTTGCGGCGGAACCGTCGCTCGTCGAACGGTGGCAGCCCGTTATCGACGCGCTGCCTCCGGGTCGCAGAATCGGCCTCGTATGGAAGGGCAACGCGAAGCATCATAACGACGCGAACCGCTCGATTCCGTCACTCGCTACGCTTGCGCCGCTGTGGAGCGTAGACGGCGTGAGTTTCGTGAGTCTGCAAAAAGGGCAGGGCGAGGACGAAGCACGAAATCCGCCTGCCGGTCAGCCGTTGCTTCACCTGGGCTCGATGGTGGCGGATCTGGCCGACAGCGCTGCGATCGTCGGCCAGATCGATCTGGTGATTTGCGTGGATACGTCGATCGCGCATCTCGCTGCGTCGCTCGGCAAAGCCTGCTGGGTGATCCTGCCGGAAAAAGATGTCGACTGGCGCTGGATGCACGAGCGTAGCGATTCGCCGTGGTATCCGCACACGCTGCGGTTATTTCGCCGCGAGCGAGGGGAGGAATGGGCCGTGGTCGTCGAAAGAGTGAGGCAGGCGTGCGTGGCGCGATTCGGCGTGCGCAATTAACAAGGAGCGACGCAAGCGCGTCTCGACTCGCTGGCACTACGGCTCGGAGCCGCGACTACTTCGCTCGCTTCGGCTTTGCCTTTTTGCTGGACGTGTTCAACGCGATTGCGGCGCGAATGAGGGACTTGAACGCATCAGCATCGAGTTCTTCACCCTCATGAATGTCGATTGCGCGCCGCACGTTTCCGTCGAGGCTGGAGTTGAACAGCTTCGCCGGGTCTTCCAACGATGCCCCCTTCGCAAAGGTCAGTTTCACGACCGACTTGTAAGACTCGCCCGTGCAGATGATTCCGTCATGCGACCACACAGGCGTGCCCATCCACTTCCATTCTTCCACCACGTCCGGATCAGCCTCTTTGATGAGCTTGCGCATTGCGCTCAAGGTTGTCCCGCGCCAGTCCCCGAGGTCCGCGATTCTTTTGTCGATCAGTTCGGAGGCCGACTGGGTTTCTGTGGAAGCGGAGCGGTTCATATCGTTCTCCTCGGCTTTCCGGTTCAAAGGCCGAACTGCTTTGCGTATTCGGTATTCAGGCGCGGCCACTCGAATTTCATTGCTTCGCCGGCAACGATGCGTCCAATCGGATCGTCGGCAAGCAAGCGATCGAGCACGTCGAGGCAGATGTGCCAGCCGGCCGCACCCATCGATATGAAGTTGCGATCGATGTTGTGCCATAGCGTGAGACGCGTGCCGTCGCCGAGCGCTTCGAGTTGCCAGCGAAGATCGTTCTCGCCCCAGCGATACTCGAGCAGGTTGGGCGCATCGGCGCGTGTCACCTGGGTCTCGGACACTTGCGGTGTGGGCGTGCCCACGGTGGAGAGCTTCACTGGACCGACCGAGCCAAGGCTGTGGTCCGCGTCGAACGGTGCCCATTCGCGCAGGCTGGCGGGATCCGTCAACGCTTGCCACACTTTGTCCGGCGAATGGCGCAACTCACGCACGAGGACGAGTGTCCATTTGTCTCCGTCTTTCTGAACTTTGGCGCCGGCGGCAGGACCGGGCCGGTAAGACTCGCGATTGCTCATCGTTTCTTCTCCTTGCGGGGCGGTGCGGGATGGGTCTGATCGAGATGACGCTCGAGCGCGTCGAGATGAACCGACCAGAAACGGCGAAACGGAGCGAGCCAGGCGTCGATTTCCATGAGCGGCTCGGGCTTGATTCGATACACACGCCGCTGCGCCTCGACACGCGACTCAACGAAGCCGGCGTCTCGAAGCACTCGCAAATGCTTTGAAACAGAGGGCTGCGAGAGCTTGAGCTGTTCCTCGATATCGCCCACGGATTGCTCCGAAGAGGCAAGAAGACTGAGGATAGCGCGGCGGCTCGGCTCGGCGATGACAGCGAATGTTGAGTCCATAGTGATTATATACCTCACGGAGTATATAAATGTCAAGCCGCGAGGCATGACGAAACGCGGTTGCCTTACGGTGCTGGTTGCGGCCTTGCTTGCGGCTCTTTAGTACCCGCCCCGCGCGCTGACGTACGAACCCGCAGTGTTCTTATACGATGCCGCCAGATCTGCTGCCGCGCGGCTCAGCAAACCCGTGTCCGTTCCGACAGCGACAAACGTCGCGCCGGCCGCAAGATATTCTTCGGCGATCGCCCGATCCGGCGCCAGTACGCCCGCTGCCTTGCCCGCGCGCCGTACGCTTTCGATGCCGCCGCGAATCGCCTCGCGCACGCTGGCCTCGCCGGGTTGGCCGAGGAAGCCCATCGACGCACTCAGATCCGCGGGGCCGAAAAACACGCCATCCACGCCGTCGACAGCGGCAATCGCCGCCAGGTTGTTCATGCCTTCCACGGTCTCCACCTGAACCAGTACACAGAGTTCGTCTGCGGCGCGATTCAGGTAGTCGGGGATGCGGTTCCAGCGCGATGCGCGCGCCAATGCGCTGCCCACGCCGCGAATGCCTTGCGGCGGATAGCGCGTTGCCGCCACCGCGTCGGCCGCCTGACTTGCGGTGTCGATCATCGGCAGCAATAGCGTTTGGGCGCCGATGTCGAGCAGCTGCTTGATCAACGCGCTATCGCTTCGCACAGGACGTACCACCGGATGCGACGTATAAGCCGCGACCGCCTGTAACTGCGCGAGCGTGCTGCGCACGTCGTTCGGTGCGTGCTCGTTGTCGATCAATAGCCAGTCGAAACCGGCAGTGGCGAGCAACTCGGTCACGTAGGCGTCGGCCAGTGCCGCCCACAAGCCGAATTGCGGCGTACCTTCACGCAGTGCGCGTTTGAATGTGTTCTGCGGCAGGGACATGTGCGTGCTCAAATGAAGTTCAAACCGATGCCGCCGAGCGGACCATAATCGACGTGGAAGGTGTCGCCCGCTTTGGCGGGAATCGGGCTCGTGAATGAACCGCTCAGAATCACGTCGTTCGCATTCAGCATTTCGTCGTAAGGGGCGATCTTGTTCGCGAGCCACGCGACGCCTGTAGCCGGATGATTCAGCACGGCCGCCGCAAGCCCGCTTTCTTCGACGGCGCCGTTTTTGTAGAGCAACGCGCCGACCCAGCGAAGATCGACATCGAGCGGACGCACCGGACGCCCGCCCAGCACGATGCCCGCATTCGCCGCGAAGTCAGAGATAGTGTCGTAGACCTTGCGCGGGGCACGCGTCTCGCGGTCGAACTGCTCGATGCGCGCGTCGATGATTTCCACTGCGGGTGTCACATAAGCCGTTGCATCGAGCACGTCGAACAGCGTAACGCCCGGGCCTTTCAGGGGCCTGCTAAGCACAAACGCAAGTTCCACTTCGACGCGCGGCGCAATGAAGCGGTCCGCGCGAATGTCCTGACCGTTTTCGATAAACATGCTGTCGAGCAGCGGCGCATAGTCCGGCTCGTCGATCTGCGAAGAACGCTGCATCGCGCGCGACGTGAGGCCGATCTTGCGCCCCTTGATCACATGTCCTTCGGCGAGCTTGAGGTTCACCCATTCGCGCTGGATCGCGTAACCGTCTTCGACAGTCATCTGCGGATAAGCCGCGGAAAAGTGGCGCAATTGCGTGCGTGTTTTCTCCGCGTTGTCGAGTTGTGCGGCGAGCTCGCGAATGGTTTGTTGGTCTAGCATGATGAGTTCTCTATTGAGCCGCTGTCAGTGTGTTCCGGCTCGCTACTGCGCTTTGAGCCGCGCGTGCAGGTTGTTATGCTTCCAGGTGCCGGCTTCGCTGAATTCGTTGATTTCGAGCGATAGCGCTAGTCCGCTTTGTTCAAACTCATTGGCGAAGTGCTGTTTGATGAGCGCGAAAAGTGCATCGCCCGTTGCCTTCTTCGTGGCATCGGAGCGGCCCGCAGCGATCTTCAGGTTTGCGTGGAGAAATGCTGCGTCGGCGCGTCCGTCTGCAATGCAATAGTGTTCACACCGCAACGCGCGGACGCGAATGCCGCCAAGCGGAAAGACACGTTGTTCGTTATCGCGCTGTTCAGCAAGACATTGAGCGAGGGTATTGCAGAGGCGGCTAATACTTTCTGCATCAGCAAGATTCGCGCTGTACTCGAGTGTTAGATGCGGCACGTCAGTCTCCTTTACGCAAGTCAGGCGGTCAGTGGAGTCACTGGAAAGATCGCATTGATCTGTCCCGTACCCGAACTGCCGAAATAAGGCGTGACGACTTCCACCTTGCCGTCATAGCGGTCCCAGCCGAGCGCGCCCAGCAGCATCGCCGTATCATGCATGCCGCCTTCGCCCCAGCATTTTTCGTTGTAAAGCGGCAGCATTTCGCAGAACGTCGTCCAGTCACCGGCTTGCCACAACTCGACAACCCGGCGGTCCATCTGTTCGAGAAACGGACTCCATACTTTATGCATGAACTGCTCGGCGGTGCCGTTGTTGGCGAAATGGTGACTCAGCGAACCGCTTGCCAGAATCGCGACGGTGCCGTCGTAACGCTCTTCGATTGCCTTGCGCACCGCGAGACCGAAGCGGGCGCTCGTATCAAGGTCATGCCACATGCACCAGCCGGCTACCGACACCGCCTTGAAGTGCTGATCGCCGTTCATATAGCGCATGGGCACCAGCGTGCCGTATTCGAGTTCGAGCGTGGTCTTGCTATGCGCGCGGCTTTTCACGCCCATTTCGTTGGCCACTTCGGCAATCAGATTGCCGAGGTCCACGTTGCCCGGGTAAGCGTAGGGCATGTTCTTGATGAAATGCGGTAATTCGTTGCTCGTGTAGATGCCTTCGAACTTTGGTGCGCAATTGATGTGGTACTCGCTATTAACGAGCCAATGCACGTCGAACACGACGATCGTATCCACGCCCAGTTCGCGGCAACGCCGGCCAATCTCACGATGGCCGTCGATTGCGGGCTGACGGCAACCCTTGTGCGGACCGTCGAGCTCGGACAGATATAACGACGGCACGTGTGTCACTTTTGCTGCCAGCGCGAGTTTGCCCATCGCGGTCTCCTCTTGTTTATGTCGCGAACCGTAGTGCGGCTCGCGCTCGACATGCCGGCGTGTCAGACGCCCCAGCGTGGAATGTGATGCGAACCGAGCGACACGCAAACGTTCTTCGGTTCGAGGAACACTTCATAACTCCACGTCCCGCCTTCGCGCCCCACGCCCGATGCCTTCGTACCGCCGAACGGCTGTCGCAGGTCGCGCACGTTCTGACTGTTGACGAAGCACATGCCGGCTTCGACGGAAGCCGCCACACGATGCGCGCGCCCCGTGTTCTCCGTCCAGATGTAGCTCGACAGACCGTATGAAATGTCGTTAGCGAGTCTGATCGCATCGGCTTCGTCGTCGAACGGGATCAGGCACGCAACGGGGCCAAAGATCTCTTCCTGCGCAATACGCATGCGGTTGTCGACATCGACGAATACCGTGGGCATCACGAAGTTGCCATGACGCATGGAGTCGGGCAACCCGGGCATGTCGAGGCCGCCGCAGGCAAGCGTTGCGCCTTCTTTCGGTCCGAGTTCGATATAGCTGCGCACTTTCGCCAGGTGCCCCTGGCTGATCATCGGTCCGATAATCGTGCTGTCGGCAAGCGGATCGCCAACCGTGAGACGCTTCGCGCGTTCGATAAAGCGTTCAGCGAATTTCGCGTAAATCGAATTTTGCACGAGGATCCGCGAGCCGGCCGTGCAGCGCTCGCCGTTGTTCGAGAAGATCATGAATACGGCGGCATCGAGAGCGCGTTCGAAATCGGCGTCGTCGAAAATGACGAACGGCGACTTTCCGCCAAGTTCCATTGAAAACTTCTTGAGTCCGGCGCTCTGCACAATCCGGTTGCCCGTCGCAGTCGATCCGGTAAAGGACACCGCGTGCACGTCCGGATGCGCGACGAGCGGCTCGCCCGTTTCTTTGCCGAAACCATGCACGACGTTCAGCACACCGGCCGGGATTCCCGCTTCCAGAGCGAGATTGCCGAGCATCGACGCGGTAAGCGGCGAAAGCTCGCTCATCTTCAGAACTGCGGTATTGCCGAACGCGAGACAGGGCGCGACCTTCCACGTGGCCGTCATGAACGGTACATTCCACGGCGAAATGAGCGCGCACACGCCGACCGGATGAAAAAGCGTGTAGTTCAGATGCGTGTCGGTAGGGTACGTGTGGCCGTCCACGCGTGTGCACATCTCGGCGAAATAGCTGAAGTTGTCGGCCGCGCGCGGCACGAGTTGTTTGCGCGTCTGCGAAATGGTCTGGCCTGTGTCCTTCGTTTCGGTTTCCGATATCTCGGGAACGTTCTTCGCGATCAGCTCGCCGAGCTTGCGAATCAGCTTTGCGCGTTCCGCAGCGGGCTTGCCCGCCCATGCAGGGAATGCTTCCTTCGCGGCTCGCACCGCGGCATCGACGTCCGCCTCTGTGCCACGGGCCACTTCCGCAAGTACTTCTTGCGTCGCCGGATTGACCGTTTCGAAGTAATCTTTCGCGCCGCCTGCTTTGCCGTTGATCAGATGTTCGATTCGCATTGCGTTGTCCTTTGCTTTTTTCTGGCGGTCAGGCGCGGCCGAAGTCCGCGTCGGATGCAATCGTATTGACGAGACGGCCGAGGCCGTCTATCTCGCACACCACTTCGTCTCCCGCGTTCACATTGACAATGCCCTCGGGCGTACCTGTGAGGATCACGTCGCCGGGTGCGAGCGTCATGAAGCTGCTGAGATATTCGATCAACGCGGGAATATCGGTCACGAGATCACGCGTATTGCCGCGCTGTTGCAGCGTGCCGTTGACGAACGTACGCAACTCCAGTTGCGTGACGTCTTCAATGTCGGCGGCGTCGACGAACCATGGGCCGAGCACCGTGCCGCCGTCGCGATTCTTCACGCGCAGGTTGGGGCGGTAATAGTTTTCGAGGTAGTCGCGGATCGCGTAGTCGTTGGCGATCGTATAGCCGGCCACGTGTTGCATCGCATTGTCGCGCGTCACATGGCGCGCTCCCTGGCCTATTACGACAGCGAGTTCGCACTCGTAGTGCATGAAGGCGACGTCGGCCGGGCGGCGCGTAAAGCCCCGATGACCGAGAACCGTGCCCGGTCCCTTCAAGAAAACGAGCGGCTCTTCCTGCTTGTTGAATTGCAACTCTTTCGCGTGCTCGGCGTAATTCAAGCCGAGCGCGAAGATGGTGCCGACTTCAATGGGCGCGAGCCAGACGACCTGATCTTCGCGACACACGCGGCCGTCTGCAAGCAGCACGCCCTGTGCATGCGGATAGGCTTCGTGAATCGCTCCGGCATATGCAACACGGCCGCGCATCATGGCTGTTCTCCGTCTAATTCTTTTGAGCCGATGAACGACACGTGAAGCGTCGGCAGCGCGCCGATCGAAAGGGTCGCCGCGTCGCCGACGTGGGCAATGGGCGAGCCATGCGGAACGCCAAGCGTGATGACGTCGCCCGCCGCGAGCGTCATGAATTCGGTGACGTCGGCAAGCAGTCGCGCCACACCGCGTACCGACGAAGCGGTACTGGCCGCGAAAGCACCGGCACCGTTCAACGACACCGCGATGGCCAGATCGTCGGGATTCGCAACATGGCGCGCCGCAACAACCGCGGGTCCGACCACACAGAAGCCGTCGCGGGCGCGAAAGCGCACCGACGGTCGATAGACACTCGCATGCGGCACGCTGAGATCGGCCACGACCGTATAGCCCGCGATGTAATCGAACGCGCGCTCCACGCTAACCTGCGTTGCGGTGCGCCCAATCACGATGCCGAGCGACGCGCCTACTTCGACGCCCGGTGTATCGTCGGGTATGACAATTTGCGCGCGATGCCCCGCGAGCGTGTTGCGCGGCTTCAGATAAAGAACCGGCGCTTTCGGCGGTGATTTGTACGGCGCTGCGTGCATTGCATCGCCTAGCGCCTCCAGCGCCGCACGGTCATTGAGCAATGTTCCGTAAATCGCGCCGCTAACCGGCGGACGGCAGGCGACGCCGCGCGCGAGTATCGCCGCTGCGGCTTGCGCATCGACATCCCGAGGCAGCGCGTCGCCTTCAGGGTGCAACAGATGATCGGCAAGTACAAACATGACGTGACAGTGCCCTTGGATAGATACTTGGCATAAACACTAACATGTTAGTAGTATTGCGCTTGATATGATCCAGGGTCAATAGCCAGTCGGCTGATCGCGGGTTTTCCCTTAAGCTTCGACGGCTGCTTCCAACCATCGTCCACTATGTCTTCGTCCGCTTCCACACGAGTTTTGCACCGCAATCTGCCGATGCTGTTGCTGCGCGCCCGAGAAAAAATGATGGAGCGTTTTCGTCCATTGATTACCGCGCATGGTTTGACTGAGCAGCAATGGCGCGTGATTCGCGCGCTCAACGAGCACGGCCCGATGGAGCCGCGCCATATCTCCGACATCTGCACGATTTCGAGCCCGAGCATGGCAGGCGTGCTCGCACGCATGGAGAGCATGGAACTGGTGACGAAGGAGCGTTTCGCCGAAGATCAGCGCCGCGTGCTCGTGTCGCTAACGGACACGAGCGTCGAGCTAGTGCGCGTGATCTCGAAGGATCTGGAGGCGCACTATCGGGAGCTGGAGCGCAAGGTGGGGCCGGAGATCGTCGAGCGGGTTTATCGCGCCGTGGACGATCTGCTGGCCGGTCTGGAGGAAGAAGACGACTGAGCGGGCACGCGGCGTTGCTTACCAGCCCTGAAAACGCATCCAGGGCGTGCTGTGGCCGTCTGGCGCAACGGCGTAGTACTCGGGGAACTGCGCGCCCGTCGCGCACGCATGGTTGGGCAGAATGCGCAGTTTCATGCCGAGCGGAAAGCGTTGCGTAATGTCGCCGTTAGCTTCGTGCGCGTCTTCTTCGATCGGTGAAAGAATGCCGTGTTCCTGGTTCGCGCCGCTCACCACGTAGCCGGCAAGCGGCGTGCCGTTGAGCAGACACGGCTGACCATAGCCGAAATCGTGCGCCTGCTTCGACGTGCCGCGATCGCGGCTAAAAGCCATCCATCCGGCGTCGAGTATGGCCCAGCCTTTCTCGGGCTGATGACCGATAACAGTGGCCAGCACGCTCAGCGCAATGTCCTCGAGCGCACAAACGCCGACGTTGTGCATGACGAGATCGAAGAATACATAGACGCCCGCCCGCACCTCGGTCACGCCATCCAGCTGTGTGGCCGCGAGCGCCGTGGGCGTGGAGCCGACACTGACCTGCGGGCAAGGGATGCCAGCCTCGCGCAAGCGCTGCGCCGCGCGAACACAGCCGGCGCGCTCCTGTTCCGCCAGCGCGGCGAGCGCTTCTGGGGTGTCGAGTTCGTAACTGGAACCCGCGTGCGTCATGACACCGCCGACCGTCATGCCGTTCTCGTGCAGAATCCGGCCGACGTCGAGCAAGCTCTCGTGCTCCGGCGTGATGCCTGAGCGGTGCCCGTCGGTGTCTACTTCGATCCATACCTCGAACGTCGCGCCGTGTTGATCGCCGAACGCGGCGATGGCCGCTGCCGCGGTCGGGTTGTCCACCACCAGCTTGAGATCGCAGCCCTGGCGGCGCAGCGCCAAGGCTCGCGGCAGTTTCGAAGGCGCGATGCTGACTGCGTAAAGAATGTCATTCACGCCGGCGGCATGGAACGCTTCGGCTTCCTTTAGCGTGGAGACAGTGATGCCGCGCGCGCCGGCCGCAATTTGCGCCCGCACGACGTCGATACATTTGGTGGTCTTTACATGCGGACGGAACGCGACGCCGAGCGTGTTCATATGCGCCTGCATACGCGCAATGTTCTTTTGCATCCGGCCGATGTCGATCAGGGCCGCGGGCGTTTCGATCTGTTCGAGTTTCATGCTTTCACCGGGAAATGGGCGGGATTTGGAGGATACGGCTCAAGCCCGTGGGAGCGGGACACCAGGCGCCAATTATAAAGTCGGCATGCGGCGCGAAACTTCAGTGGATCGAATTCATAGATTCAGTCTGGCTTAATGCGAGATTCGCCACGGCGGCAGTGGCCGGAATCTCGCCTGCAAGTGCTGCATGAAAGTTCGTGTACGCGCGGGCAAGCCAGCACGTTGATGGGTGAGCGCGATGACGTTCGCGTCCGGAGTTTTCCACGCGGGCAGCAGGCGCACGAGCCTTCCTTTCGCGATGTCGTCCGCTACGTCCCATTCGGAGCGCAGGATCACGCCGCGGCCTTCGCATGCCCATTGACGGATCACGTCGCCGTCGTTGCAGCTCAAGTGCGACGAAACGCGTACGCTACGGCGCGTGCGGCCTCGGCTGAACTGCCAGAGGGTGACGTCTTCGTTATTCTCACGCAGCACGATACAGGGCATCCCGGCGAGGTCGTCGGGCGACTCGGGCGCGCCGATACGCGTGACGAGCGCGGGCGCCGCGCATACGAAGCGCGCGTTCGGGGCGATCGTGTAACCCACGCGGTTGGATATCGGCAGGTCGCCGATATGCACGACGATGTCGAAGCGTTCAGCCGTTTCCATGAGCGGCTGGTCCGACAGCGTCAACGCGACGTCGATATCCGGATGCTGCTGCTGAAAGTCGGCAATCGCGGGCGCCACGTGCCGCCGCCCGAAACCGAGCGGCGCGTTGACTTTCAATGTGCCGACGAGGCCGCCGCGGCGCATCTGCAGATCTTCGAATAGTGTATCGAACTGCTGAACCAGTTCCGCGCCACGCTCGCAGAGCAGCGTACCTTCTTCGGTAAATTGAAGGCGGCGCGCGCTGCGATTGAGCAGTTGAGCACCGAGCTTCTTCTCCAGTTGTTGCAGACGCTGCGTAATTGCCGAAGGTGACAGCCCCAACTTTCGCGCCGCGGCGACGAGGCTGCCGCTTTCGCGTATGGTCAGCAGGAAGCGTATATCGGCGGAATCGTTCATGAAGGTGCTGTTTTCAGTCCTGGACCCTGGAGCTTAATGCGTTTGTCCGCACGCTTCCAGTGGCGGTGCAGGATGAAAGGTAAAGTGGTGCTTCTGTAACGCAGACGACAGCTCTAAACGCTACAGTATGCGCAGATGATTCCCTACCGCTTTCACTAAAGAGAACACCGATGCCGTTGTCACATGAGGTCGACGCCGCTCCGAAAAGTGCCCTGAAACAGGGCGTATTTTTGCACACCGGGTGGCGGAGCGCAGGCACCTGGGTGTGGTCCCGTCTTCGAGCGCTCAACGCTGTAACCGCCTTTTACGAGCCGCTCAGCAACGTACTGGCTGATTTGAGTCTCGCCGATGTCGCCGCAAGCCGTCCTACGCTGACCTCCGGACATCCGCCGCTCGATGCCCCTTACTTCGACGAGTACACGCCCTTTCTGCAAGAAGGCGCGCGCGGCGTGGCAGGCTACAGCAGGCAATTCAGCATTGACCGTTTTGGTGACTTGCCGGATGCCGGATTCCCCGCGCTGCACGCGTATTTACGCAACTTGTGCGAGCACTCGACGCGGCAAGGCAGCGTGCCGGTGTTCAAGTTCTGCCGGTCATCAGGAAGGTTGCCGTGGCTCAGACACGCCTTTCCCGATGCAATGCATGTGGGTGTGTTGCGCAATCCCGCTTCGCAATTTGCTTCTGGCTGGCTCCTCAACCAGCAGTGGCGTAATCCGTTTTTTGTGGCCGCGCCTTTTCGCGTGCTCGGATTGAATCGTGCGGAACCCGTGGTGAAGCAGGTTATCGACATGTGCGATGTAAAGTTGCCGCCCGCCACGCCGGCTTCCGACGACGCCTACGCCATGGCCTGCGAACAGTACGCACGCAGCGCGGAAGGCAATAATGCATACCGCGCATTCGTCGCGCTGTGGGTTCTTTGCGCGTGGCGAATGGGGCAAGGAGTCGATCTGCTCATCGACATGGACCAGCTTGGGCAGTCGCGCGAATACGCAACTCGTCTGCGGGCGAGCTTCGAGGCGCAGAGCGGCTTGTCGCCCGATTTCAGCGGCGCGCGCGATCTGGTCGAGGAAACGCGACGCAACGCGGCGCGCATCGGCGCGATAGACGGCGGCTCGATGCGCGCGGTACATTCCGCAGCGCTAAAATTTCTCAAGGCGCAAAGCGGTATGGAGGCAGCCCTTATCGAACGAGTGCGCGAGCAAATGGTCCTCGCTAACGAGTTGACTGCGCAATGGCGTTAAACGCGCATTGTTCTTCTGCCTAAGAAGCCACGGCCTTTTTCGATTCCGCCATTGTTTCTGCCCTCAGCCGGTCGTAGCTGGTCTTGTCGAGCGGCACCGCGCCCGGCTGGCCCAGATCGGACAGTTTGACCCGGTAGTTCTCCCGCGCGCTCCATGCGGTCACCGCCGCAATGATCGTGATGCCGAACGTGATCGCTCCAATCGTGAGCGGAACATTGTGCGATCCTGGCGGCGCGACATACGCAAATAGTGCGGGCAGCAGCGCCGTAATCGTCGTCCCGATGTTCTGCCCGATCGCCATCGCGGAGACGCGCGAGCGGGTCGGAAAAAGTTCTGGATAGAAGCTCGGGAATGTGGCGTTATAGCCCTGGTAGACGATGCCCCACATCAGGATCGACATGACGATCGCGAGCGCTACGTTGTGGATACTGATCGCATAGAGGTACGCAAAAGAGAGAAGCCCCGCGCCGAGTGCGCCGACAATGATCGGCAGGCGTCGCCCAATCCGGTCCGACAGATTGCCCACGTACGGGATCACGAGCACGGCCACAATGTTGCCGATCACCGGAATCCATAGATAGACGCTTTTCGAAAAGCCGATACCGTACGCGGCCTGCACCGCATAGGCAGCGCCGAAAATCGTCGCAACCACGGGAATCACGTTCATCAGCGAGCAGCCCACCACACGCAGCATGTCGACCCAGTTGTAGCGGAACGCCTCGGCAATCGGCGACTTCGGCACGCCGCCGCTCGCGTCTTCTTTGGCGAAAGCGGGCGTTTCCTCGACCTCGCGCCGGATAATATAGCCAGCCACCAGCACCACGGCACTCAGTAGAAATGGAATACGCCAGCCCCACGAATTGAAAGAACTCTCCTCCATGAAATAGGCGAGCGGCAGAAACACGGCAGCAGCGAGAATCTGTCCGGCCTGCACGCCTTGCAGCGTGAAACTGGCGTAATAGCCGCGTCGTCCAAATGGCGCATGTTCGAGAATCATCGAGCTCGCGCCCGAGATTTCGCCGGCGACCGCAAAGCCCTGAATCAGACGAAGCACGACGAGCAGCGCCGGTGCAAGCAGGCCGACATGCTGATAGGTGGGCAGGAAGCCCACGGCCATCGTCGAAAAGCCCATCAGGAACATGCAGAGCAGCAGAACGTTCTTGCGGCCATGCGTGTCGCCCCAATGTCCGAGCACGAACGCGCCGATTGGCCGTGCGACATAACCCACACCGTAAGTGGCGAGCGAGGCGACGATCGCGATCTTTGGATTGCCGGACGGAAAAAACAGCTGAGGAAAGATCAGCGCCGCTGCCTGCGCATAAATGAAGAAATCGTAGTATTCGAGTGCCGAGCCGATCCAGCCACTGGCGGTTGCCTTGCGCGCCTGCCCGCGATGCTTGCGGTCATCCACCGATACATTCGTTGTCATGTTGCGCCTCCTCACCTGATTTTTGGGTGACCAGCTTCTGCGGCTGCCTCATTTGGCGACCGGCGGGCCAACTATGCAACCAGGATTTGTACGACGGGGTCAAGATTGCGGCAAACGCATGCTGCGATGCCGCAGAACGCAAAACGCCGCCGGTTACATGCAGTGCGCCCAGCACAGTTGCCGCGCAAAAAACAATACAGTGAGGCGCGGTTCTGTTTTGCTGTATCGGGAATATGCGACGCAGCGTGGATACAGTTGACGGACTCCAATCCGTCTGTCCGCCCGGTCCGTATGCCGCGGCACATCCCGAATCCGAGGTAATCAATGAACGCAGCAAACGAACAAGCGAAACTTTCGGTGCAGCAGATCGGCCACTATATCGGCGGGGTTGCGGTCGACCCTGCCAGCGGCCGCTTCAAGGAAGTGTTCAATCCCGCGACGGGTCAGGTGACAGGAGCGGTCGCGCTTGCGTCGATTGAGGAAGTGGATGCTGCAGTGCAATCCGCGAAAGCCGCCTTCGCCGCGTGGAGCGAAACCGCGCCGCTCAAGCGCGCACGCATCCTGTTCAAGTTCAAAGAACTGCTCAACAAGCACCACGACGAACTCGCGATGCTCATTACGCGCGAGCACGGCAAGGTGTTCACGGACGCGCAAGGGGAGGTCGTGCGTGGCATCGAAGTGGTCGAATTCGCGTGCGGCATTCCGAATCTGCTGAAGACCGATTTCACCGACCAGATCGGCGGCGGCATCGACAACTGGAATCTGCGCCAGCCGCTCGGCGTGGTCGCGGGCATCACGCCGTTCAATTTCCCTGTCATGGTGCCCATGTGGATGTTCCCCGTGGCGCTGGCTTGCGGCAACACCTTCGTGCTGAAACCGTCGGAACGCGATCCTTCGGCGTCGCTGCGCATTGCGGAACTGTTGAAAGAAGCCGGTTTGCCGGACGGCGTGTTCAATGTGGTCAACGGCGACAAAGTGGCCGTCGATGCACTCATCGAACATCCGGATGTCGCCGCACTGTCGTTCGTCGGTTCGACTCCGATCGCCGAGTACATCCATACGGAGGCCTCGAAGCGCGGCAAGCGCGTGCAGGCTCTCGGCGGCGCCAAGAATCACCTCGTGGTGATGCCCGACGCCGATCTCGACCAGGCCGTGGACGCGCTGATCGGCGCAGCATACGGATCGGCCGGCGAGCGTTGTATGGCAATTTCGGTGGCGGTGGCAGTGGGTAATGTCGCCGACAAGCTGATCGAAAAGCTGGTGCCGCGCGTCAAGTCGCTCGTGATCAAGAACGGCGAGAACCTCGACGCTGAAATGGGCCCGCTCGTGACCGCGGAGCACAAGGCGAAAGTCGCGGGCTATATCGCATCGGGCGAAGAAGAGGGCGCGACGCTCATCGTGGACGGCCGCGCGCATCCGGTCGCGAACGAAGCAGGCTTCTTCATTGGCGGAACGCTGTTCGACAATGTCGGCACGCAAATGAAGATCTATAAGGAAGAGATCTTCGGCCCAGTGCTTGCCGTGGTGCGAGTGCCCGATTTCGCAAGCGCGGTGGAACTCATCAACGCGCATGAGTTTGGTAACGGCGTGTCGCTCTTTACGTCGGACGGCGGTGTGGCGCGCGCTTTCGGCCGGCAAATCCAGGTGGGTATGGTCGGCATCAATGTGCCCATTCCGGTGCCAATGGCGTGGCACTCGTTCGGTGGATGGAAGAGGTCGCTATTCGGCGATCATCACGCGTATGGCGAAGAAGGCGTGCGCTTCTATACACGTTACAAGAGCATCATGCAGCGCTGGCCGGATAGCATCGCAAAGGGTGCCGAGTTCACGATGCCGGTCGCGAAGTAACTCGCGCTACACACCTGATGAAGACTCTTCTTCCGCTTCATCCAGGACGGCGTTTTGTACGGCTATCGCGGGACTCACATAAGGCGGTGCCTGGCGTGGCTCGTCAATGCTGTAGCGCAGACGTCCCGCGTCGACATACACGCGAAAGCCCCTGTATTTGACGAGGTAAAGCAAGCCCACGAGCGCGGCGGCGAAGCCCGACGCCGCGCCCACGCCGAGCGCCCAGCGCGGGCCGAAACGGTCCGCGACCCAGCCGACCACGGGCGCGCCAAGCGGAGTGCCCCCGAGCGCAATGGCGAGCAGGATCGCGATCACGCGGCCACGCATGGCAGGCTCCGTGGAGAGTTGCACGAGACTGTTGGTGGACGTGTTGAAGGTTTGCGTCGACACGCCGATGAAGGCGAGCATCACGCCGAAGAGCACATAGTTCGGCATCAGCGAAGCTGCCGTGCAGCCCACACCGAAGACTGCCGCGGCGCCGAGCAGCAACGCCATGCGCGGTTGCGCGCGGCGCGCGGCCAGCAGCGCGCCGGTGACGGAACCGATCGCCATGGTCGAACTCAACACGCCGTATTCGCCCGCGCCCGCATGAAATGCGGTGACGGACATCGTCGAAATAAAAATAGGGAAGTTAAGTCCGAACGTGCCGATCAGGAACTGCATGAGCAGCGCCGCCTTCAGATCGGGGCGCTTCCATACGTAGCGGAAACCTTCCACGAAGCTGCCACGCGAGCGCATTGCGCGAGGCTTTGCATGTAGCTCGCGAGCGCGCAACATGCGCAACGCGCCGAGGACGGCGATAAACGAGAGCGCGTTGATCAGAAACACCCAGCCCGTTCCGACCGACGCGATCAGCAGACCCGCCACCGCCGGACCGATCATTCGCGCGGCATTGAACGACGTGGAGTTCAGCGCGACCGCATTGGAAAGATCGCTTTCGCCGACGAGGTCCGACACGAAAGTCTGACGCGCGGGCGAATCGAATGCGGTTACGCAGCCGAGCAGTCCTGCGAAAACGTAGACCTGCCAGAGTTGCACGAGGCCGGTAATCGTAAGCAGCCCAAGGCCGAGCGCGAGACTGCCCATGGCCGCCTGCGTGACGAACAGGAGCTTGCGACGGTCGAAATGATCGGCCGCATAGCCGGTGAGCGGCAGCAAAAGCATTTGCGGCCCGAACTGCAGCGACATCACGATACCCACGGAAGTCGCGTTGTGTTGCGTGAGTTCCGTGAGGACGAGCCAGTCCTGCGCGGTGCGCTGCATCCATGTACCGACGTTGGAAACGATCGCACCACTCGCCCACACACGGTAATTGAAGTTGCGCAGCGAACGGAACGTACTGCTCACCGGAATTTATCTCCTACGAATGTCTGGATGGTGTCTGGCCTGCAGCGCATGCTCATGCGCGCGTTTGTTCGAGCATGTCGAGCACTTCCTGCGTGGTGCCCGTTTCGCCGAGCCGCGGGAAGATTCGCGTGAGGCTGTTCGTGTGAGCGTCCAGGTGCAGGTCGGTCATCGCGTCGACAGCAAACGCGATGTTCAGACCTAGCTCGTGGGCGAAACGCGCGGTTGATTCAACGCCGACGCTGGTCGCCACACCCGCCAGCACGATTTGCGTCACGCCTTGCTCGCGCAGATACGCTTCGAGATCAGTATTCGTGAACGCGCCCCACGTGCGTTTCGTCACCAGATGATCTGACTCCTGCCGGTTCAGTTCGGGCACGAGATCGGCAAAACCCGCGGGGAAATTGCCGGTAGGACGCGCCTGCTCCGCGCGCCCCGGCGCGCCGCCCGCCACGTTCACGAGTACGACGGGCAGACCGTGGCGGCGAAACGCGTGGGCTAATTGGGCTGCGCGCGCGACCACTTCAGCCGTGGGATGAGCGGTGGGCATTGCGACGATGCCTTGCTGTAAGTCGATCACCACCAGTGCGGTCTTTGCGTCGAGCGTGGTCAGTGCCATGTGAGCTCCAGTTCTGGTTTGCGTGAGAATTACGATTCAGTCAGGCGTTTGAGCAATTCGACGCCAGCGGCAAGTTGCTGCTGCTCGGCTGCCGAAAAGCGCGTCTGGATAGTGCGAAACAGCCAGTCTTCGCGTGCGGCGCGACTTGCCTTGATCTTCTTGCGGAAGGCGGGCGTGAGCGAAAGAACGGTTTGCCGGCCGTCGTTCGGATCGGGCGCGCCGCTCACTAGCCCTGCGGCTTTCAAAACAGAAAGCGTCTCGCCCATGGATTGCGGACGCATGCCCTGGGTGCGCGCGAGTTCGGTGACCGTTGCGGGGCCGTCGCGCTCAAGCAGGCCGAGAACCTGTATCTGCGAAGGCGTGAAATCGCCCAGATGCGCCTCTTCGCGCAGACGGCGACGCAGCTTGCCGGTCAGCACCCGCAGGTCTTCGGCGAGTGTGTGAAGCGAATCGGAGTCGAGCGGCGGATCGTTCTTGCCCATGTGTGCCAGCAGAAAGCCAGACGAATATATGAAGGTAACCTGTGTAGGCTACCTTCATATATGGCACGGGTCAAGTGGACCGTCAGTCTCTCAGGCGGTTGGCACACGGTGCGGCCGCGGCGCGACCGGCGTTCTGCTACGCGTGTCTTTCTGTTCTTCTTCCGCGCGAATGATCGCGAGCAATTGTTCGAGCCGCATCGGACGGCCGGTCAGGAAGCCTTGAACCACATCGCAACGCGCGTCGCACAGCCATTCGAGTTGCGCCTGATACTCGACGCCTTCCGCGACGACCAGCAGGCCGAAGCTATGCGCCATCGAAATGATCGCGGTGACGATGGGCTGACCGCCATTGGGCAATGGACAGATGAAACTGCGGTCGATCTTGATGCTGTGCACGGGAAAAGACTGCAGGTATGACAGCGACGAGTAGCCTGTGCCGAAGTCGTCGAGCGAGAGGCGCACGCCGGCGGCGCGCAATTCCTGCATTGCCTGAATGCCCACCGACATATTGGACATCAATTGGCTCTCGGTCAGTTCGAGTTCGAGCAGCGAAGCGGGCAGGCCGCTTTTTTTCAGCGCGGTGCAGACTTCGTCTGTGAAGCCCTCGGTTCGCAGTTGGCGTGCGGAGATGTTCACGGCCACATGCACGCCTGCGTTCGTGCCGGCATTCCAGTTCGCGGCGTCGCGGCAAGCGCGCCACAAGACCCAGCGGCCAAGCGCGACGATCAGATCGCTGTTTTCCGCAATCGGAACGAATTCGGCCGGCAAAATGGGGCCTTCCGTCGGATGCGTCCAGCGGACCAGCGCCTCCGCGCCGAGCAGGCGGCCGGAAAGGCAATCGAATTGCGGCTGATAGACAATGTCGAGCCCGTCCTGTTCGAGCGCCTTGCGCAGTTCGGCTTCGATGCGCGCGCGCCGTTGCGCCTCGGCCGTCATCTCGCTCTGAAACTCGACGGCAATGCTCTTGCCCCTGCTTTTAGCCGAATACAGCGCAATATCCGCATTGCTCACCAGCTCCGCGATTTCGGCGGTGTCCTCGGGATAAACGCTGAAGCCTACGCTTGCCGATACGGCCGACTCAATACCGTGCAGAACAAATGGGCGTGACAGGTTGCGTGCGACGCGGCCCGCAGTCGCGCGTGCGCGAACCCGGCTTGCATCGGGCCCGAGCACGATAGCGAATTCGTCGCCGCCGATTCGGCTCACCAGGTCGTGAGGCCGGACGACGTTGCGCAACGCCTCGGCGACCTGTTTGAGCAGTTCATCGCCGGCGCCATGGCCCAGCGTATCGTTGACGGTCTTGAAGTTGTCGAGGTCCACCATCATCAGCGCGACGCGCTTGTTGGCGGCGCTTGCCTTGTGCAGGCGCATCTTCAGTTCATCGTAGAACGCACGGCGGTTAGGCAGGTCCGTCAGCGGATCGGTCGAGGCGAGATATTCGAGGTCTTTCTCCGCGCGCGACACACGCTCGCGCATGCGCTTCATGACGAGCGATGCGATCCATACCGAACACAGCGACGCGCCAATGAGAAAGCAGCCGTACTGGGCAAGCTGCATTTTTATCGCGTCAGTTGCTGCTACGACGACGATGCTGCCGAGCAACCGGTCGTTATGAATGATGGGCGCCGCGACGAAGATGTCTTCGAGTGAAAGACGGCGCGAGTTGCCCACGTTCTCGAGCGTGCCTTCTTCGTAGTCAGCGCGGCGGAGCCCGGGGCGCGCATAGCGCACGAACAGTTCTCCATCTGGCGTATAGACGGTTGCGCTCTCGACATGCGGAACCTTGCGAAGCGAGCCGAGTATTTCAGCCGTCGCCTCGCGGTCGCCGAACATGGCAGAGGCGGTCAGATTCTCCGCGAGCACCGATGCCTGCATGCTGACGTCGTCGGTCAGCGACGCGCGCAACGAAAGCGCCTGATAGATCAGCAGCACGACACTCGAAATAAGCAGCGCGATCGCCACGCCGACCAGGTTCACATGTTCGCGTGGCCATGCAAGCCGTGACCATGCGGAGAAACTTTTCATAGAACCGTCCTCGCGAGGCGCATGAGTTTCGAACTGAGCGTGATGCGCCGGCGTGAAGCCTCGCTAACGTTGATATCGAACTTCAGATGATCGCCGTCGCGCACGAGGCGAATCACCCAGCCCTGCTCGGTGGTGTCGACCTCGCTCACGATCACGACGGGCGCGTCAGATGTCAGCAGCGCCTTGACTGCCGCGCTCAATGGAGTGTTCGCAGTTAACACGACGAGGTGGCAGTCGGCGGCTTTTTCCGTGCGAGGCAGCGGCCGAACGCGCCATCCCTGTTTGCCCGCACGCTTGCCGTCGAGTTTGGTGAGTGCCTGACCGAGCGGGCTCTCCTGATCCACGCATACCGAGAGCAGATTGTCCGCCGAACGTCCCGCTGGCCAGTCGGTGAACTGCGCGAAGTTGAAGATGTAGGCCGCCTCGAGCGCGGACAGGTCCACCTGCGCATCGACTGATGTCTGCACGATCAGAGGCGACGCGAACACGAAACACGCCGCTATGGTCCTGATGTGAACGCGATTCATGTCAGAACCCGTAGACGGCCTTGAACACGAAGGTCCGGCTTTGCTGCGCAACTGTCTCCTGGGTGAAGCCCGGACCCACTGGGTCGGCGTACCGTTTATCGGTCAGGTTATAAATGGAAAACGACAGGTCCGCACCGCGAATCAGCCGGCGCGAACTTAGCGTCACGTTCGCGAGGCAGAAACCGCCGGTTTCGCCGACCGCGGCCAGTCGCGTGGACGTGCACTGCACTTCGAGTCCCGATACCAGCGCATTCGCGAAGAAGGGCACCGCCACATTGGCCTTCGCGAGATGCTTCGGCGAATTCTGGAGTGCGGCCCCCGTGTTGGAGTCATGAGCTATCTGGTACGAATAGCTGGCGCGCACCCGCGTGCCTGCCATTTGTTGCTCATAGGCGAGTTCCGCGCCTCGCGCGGTGGCGCGATCGACGTTGCGGAAGATATAAAGACCGGAGCTCTGCTGTGTCGTCGAGATCAGCTCGCGCGCGTTGTACTGGAACAGCGAGAGTGTCGCGCGGGCCATCGCGGACACGGCTCTTTCATATACGAGTTCGGTCGTCGCGATATGCTCTGCCTTCAGCGATGAATTACCCAACTGGCCGTCGGCGCCGCCTACCGCGTAGTACATCTCGTATGCGTTCGGCGCGCGATAGGCCTCGCCGTACAGCAGCTTGAACGTATCGCGCGGAGTCAGCTTGTAGATGAGTCCGATGCGCGGACTCAGGTTGCCGCCCGAGGCCGTCTGCTGGTCGTAACGCAAGCCAGCATTCAGCGTGAAATTCGCGGGCAACGTGATTTCGTCTTCGATATAGACACCGGCGCGGTTGCCGCTGTGATGGTCGTCGAGCAATTGCGCATACGGGTCGACGTTGTAGTTGTACTGGTTCAGGCGCGCGTCTCGGGTGAAGTCCGTACCGATCACAATCCGATGTTTGTCGATCGACGACACGGTCGCGTGCACGTCGGCGCCGTACCAGAGCGCGTGGCTGCCGTCGACATTGGCCACATACGGTTGCGGACCGTAGACCGACGGCATCCGGTAGTCGTAGCGGCCCCAGTACACTTGCGATGCCAGCGTCACGCCGTCGGCAAGCAAATGCTGGTACGAGAGATCCAGATAGCTTCGTGTGTCCGTCACGCTGAAAGGCGCATTGAACACCGCGCCGTACGGCGCATCGGGCACGCCCTTCGTGCGGTTTCCGTAAATGAACGTGAGGCGGAAATCGCCATACGCGGCCTTGCCGAGGAAGTTCTGCGCGCGGTCGTAGTCGAGCCGGTTGGCGACGCCGTTGTTCTGCTCGGGCGTGTCGAATGCCGGGTAGTACAGATCCTGACCGCTGCGTCCATACGACGTCGCGGAAACAAGAATGTCGGCACCGTGCGCACCATGCCAGCCGTATGACGCACGCGCCTTTTTCTCGCCGAAGCTCCCCACCGCGACGGCGGCTTCCGCGCCCGCCAGATCGCTGCCGGTTTTGGTGATCACGTTGATCACGCCGAAAAGCGCGTTCGCGCCGTACATAGCCGAACCCGGGCCCGGCACATACTCGATGCGCTTCACAAGATCCATGTCGAGCGGGAAGTCCGTGCCGATGGGCGCCTGACCGTATACGCCGTCGTTCGTACGCATGCCGTCGATCAGCAGCAGAAACCGGCTGTTGTAATCGCCAGGTCGCTGAAAGCCGCGAGAGCCGAGGTATTCATATGAGCGGTCGTTTGTCACATACAGGCCCGGCAACGACGCGAGTGCATCGGCAAGCGTGCGCCAGCCGAACTGACTGATGTCTTCGGCGGTAAGAACGACCACGGCGGCCGGTGCGTCGGTAACCGACTGATCGAAACGTGACGCCGTGCTGACAGTGACCTGCATCAGCGCCTCCAATGGCATCGCCGCCAACTCCTCTGTGTCCGGGGTCGAAGCTGCGCTCGCGCGAGGCTCGTTACCGGCGACAGCTGCCGGCGAACAGAGCGTTGCCAATCCCGCGACAGAGCAAGCGACCAGGCGTTGAGAAAGGAAAAAAGAAGCGCGCGTAGTTGAAACCATGACAGCCGGTAAATCGGGAACGCTCCTTCAAAGTGGATCGTCACCTGTTTGTTATCGGCGCGAGTAAGGGAAGCTTGAATCGCCGTGAGTCTTCGCGTTGTGCGCTGGCTGGCTTCACAGCGGCAGGGACAGGCTTGTAAAAGGGAATAGGGATATCCACCGTTTTGGGCCATGCATGGCGCGAAAAACCGGGAGCCCATGCCGCGTGCATGAGCTTTTCCAAATCGTCGAATAGCGCGTGGCGCATGGATTTCGGCGGTATCGAACGGAGGCCGTGTGAAGTCGCGGCACGCGGCTTGCTGTAGTAGCCGTTTTTACCGCCGCCCTCACTGTCATGCAACAAACTTTCAATTCCAGAACTCTCGGCTCCATGCGACAGGCGATGATCGAACGTGATCTCGCCCATATCGAACAGGTTCTCGTGCGCTCGCATGCAAGTGCCCGCGACAATTCAGCTTTTCCGCTCAGCTACTGGCACGAGCGTCTGAGTCGCATCAAAGACGGCGGCCAGCTGTGGGGCGTACATCTTCGCAAGATCGACACCCTGCAGCGTCTGCTCAACGGCGCATTGCCGCAAAGTTAAACCACTCGTCCGACACTGAAACGCGCGCCTCCAACGCATAGGCGCGCGTCATGACTTACCCTGGTTGCGCCAACGCGCACGTCCATGTAACGGCGCGTTTTTGACGTCGGGCACAGCCTCGATGCTCTCGATACGCGCGATGCGCTATTCGTACTTCGCTTGTATCCGCCGTTTCTCTCTCCGCATCCGCCGTTCTCGTCCCTGTTCCTCTCTCTTGCGCGCCGGCTTCCATCGGCTCACTCCCGTCTACTACCGATGAGTTCTCCTCGGGCTTTCACGCGGCGCGCTTCTTGCGGCGTGACGACAACGCATGCCGGGGCTCCGGCTGCGCGGCCAGTGTTGTGCACCCTAGTGCGCGCAAACCACGGAGAGCAAACATGGAAACAGGAAAAGTGGAAGGGGCAGTGAAGGAAATAGGCGGCAAGGTGCAGGAGGCGGCGGGCGAGATGCTCGGCGACACCGGAACCCAGATGGCCGGCACCGCCCGCGAACTAAGCGGCAAGGCTCAACAGGTGTGGGCGGATCTCACGGACGTCGTGCGCGAGACGACCACGGAGCGGCCGTTCACTGCGCTCGCGATTGCGGCGGCCGCGGGTTTCATTCTCGGCGCGCTGCGCTCGGCAACCGCCCGCGACGTTCGCGGCGACAGGGATTACCGTTAGATACGGTTGACACAGAGTCGATTGCATCGTTCGGATCAAGCGCTCGTCGCCGGTTCACGCAACCGGTGGCGAGCGCCCGTGACGGCAATTGCTGGCGGGAGATACAGGATGTCAATACATACCAAAGTGAGCCAGTGGCGCAACGTGGCGCGTTTCTGTTCCAGTCGGGCGGTGGACTACGCCGAACTTCTGGCACTCGAACTGGAGGAGGCGAAAGGGCGGTTGGTGCGCGAAGTCATCGCGATGGTCGTGCTGGCGGTCGCTGCCATGTTCACCCTCTCTTTTCTGTGCGTGGCCATCATCGTGACGGCGTGGAACACGCCTTACGTCATTTCTGTTGCGTGGGGTGTTGCGGCCGCATGGCTCGTCATATCGATCGCCACCTTCGCGATGATGAAGGCCCAGAAGCCCGTCGAGCCGTTGCATGTGCTGCGCGACGAAGTGTCCCATGACCTGGAAGCCCTGAAGGACGCCCTGAAATGAAACACGATCCAGCCTGGCATCAGGAACGCCGCGCGGCGATCCTTCAGCGCATGGCCGCCTCTCGCGCGCGCCTGCTGTCTGCAAATCTGGCGTTGCACACACCTCGGCGAACCACGATAGCGGGTGTGCCGGCCGTCAACGCAATGAGTTCTCTTGCCGACACGCCTTACCTGGCACTGGTGCTCGCGGCCGGTCTTGCGGCCGTGCTTCTCGGGCCGCGCAAAGCGATTGGAACGCTCGCACGCACAAGCGTGATGGCGTGGCTCACGAGGACCGCGCGCAGTGTGTTTCAGCGCTAGCGCGATGTGACGCTTTCATGCCGGCGCCATCGACTCCACGTGCGATGCGGCGACTATTGCGCGGTACGAGACCGCGCGGCACGCGGGATGCGCATGTGTTCGCGTTTCACCCGCGAGTAGTTTAACCGTTCAGTGTGGAGGCTATATGAAGGCGCTTAGATGGCATGGCAAGAAAGACATCCGCTGCGACACTGTGCCCGATCCGAAGATCGAACATCCGCGCGACGCGATCATCAAGGTGTCGAGTTGCGCGATATGCGGCTCCGACCTGCATCTTTACGACGGCTTCATGCCCGGCATGGAGTCCGGCGACATCATGGGCCACGAATTTATGGGCGAGGTGATGGAAGTCGGCAAGGAGAACAGCGCGCTGAAGGTGGGTGACCGCGTGGTCGTGCCGTTCACCATCATCTGCGGCGAATGCGATCAATGCAAACGCGGCAACTTTTCCGTGTGCGAACGGAGTAATCGCAACAAGGACATTGCCGACAAGATGTTCGGCCATACCACGGCGGGCCTGTTCGGCTACACGCATCTGACGGGCGGTTATCCTGGCGGGCAGGCCGAATTCGTACGCGTGCCGTTTGCGGACAAAACGCATGTGAAGATTCCGGACGGTCTGAGCGACGAGCAGGTGCTTTTCCTCGGCGACATTTTCCCGACCGGCTGGCAGGCTGCGGTGCAATGCGATATCGAGCCCACCGATACCGTCGCGATCTGGGGCGCCGGTCCGGTCGGGCAAATGGCGATTCGCAGCGCCGTACTGCTCGGCGCAAAGCAGGTCATTGCGATCGACTGCGTACCCGAGCGCCTTTCGATGGCGCGCGCGGGCGGCGCCGTCACGATCGACTTCAAGGAAGAGAGCGTCCTCGAACGGTTGAAGGAACTGTCGGGCGGCAAGGGGCCGGAAAAATGTATCGACGCTGTCGGCATGGAATCGCACGCAACGCGTTCGGTCGACTCCATGTACGACCGCGCAAAGCAGGCCGTAATGCTCGAAACCGACCGGCCGCACGTGCTGCGCGAGATGATCTACGTTTGCCGTCCTGCGGGAACGTTGTCGGTGCCGGGCGTCTACGGCGGTCTGGTGGACAAGATTCCGTTCGGTGCGTCGATGAACAAGGGCCTGACATGGCGCATGGGACAGACGCACGTCAACCGCTGGACCGACGATCTGTTGCGGCGAATCCAGGAAGGGCAGATCGACCCGTCGTTCGTTATCACGCACACGGTTTCGCTCGATGAAGGCCCGCGCATGTACAAGACGTTCCGCGACAAGGAAGACGGCTGCATCAAGGTCGTGCTCAAACCTTGACGCGTCGGGCAGTAATCGTCGCGGCACAGGCGCTGTCTGTTATTTCACGTGAGCTGCGCTGACGTGGCTCCCCAGAAGGAAGGTGATGTAAATGGATTCCCGTACTGAACCGAAGCAGGAGAGCTCTCGCGCTCTGAAGGAACGACTGCCGCAACCGGATTCGATCGCGCGCGGCCTCGGGTGGTACAGCATTGCGCTCGGCCTCGCAGAACTGGTCGCGCCGCGCATGATGGCTCGCGTGGCAGGTGTCGAGACAGGACCCGGCACCATGCGCTTCTATGGTTTGCGCGAGCTTGCGTGCGGCGTCGGCATACTGGCGTCGCGCGATCCGCGGCCGTTCTTGTGGGCGCGCGTGGGCGGCGATGCACTCGACCTTGGCACGCTCGCGCTGTCGTCGAACAAGTGGAGCGCACGCGACCGGCAACGGGCGGCAGCCGCGGCCATGAACGTGGTCTGCGTCACGGCGCTCGACGTGTATGCCGCCAGTTGTGCGGAGAGTGCGCCGCGTTTGCCGTCGGCGGACTATAGCGACCGCACCGGTTTTTCCAGCTCGCCCGAGCAGATGCGCGGTGCCGCGCTCGCGGACTTTGAAACGCCACGCGACATGCGCACGCCGGACGCGCTTGCGCCCTATACGCGCGGCGATCAGTCGTCGACGACGGGTCAGCGCCTGCGTGCGGGAAGCGCGACTAGCGCCGCATAAGCCTTCGCATCGGCGTGGAAAGCGTGCCCTCCGCGACGGAGGGCACGCTTGATTCCGCGTTGAGTTTGCGCGCTATATCGGCTTGTCTTGCACGGTGTATTTGCAGACCATCGGGTAATGCGAGCAACACGCGAACAGCGTCACGCCGACAAATCGCCCTTGCTGGTTGGATGGCCTTCGGCGCCACCCGGTTCGAGATCGGGGTCCACGTGATCGTGCTCAGGGGTGTACGGCCCTTCAGAGGGGTGATCTTTTCCTTTCGGAACGAGAGTCGGGTCGATGCTTCCATGCTCCCGCTCTTCCACTGTGCCGTCGGATTTGATCTTGACGTCTCCATCACCCAGCTTCTCGCGCCGCTGGTCCGCGCGTTCCACGGGATCGGACGGTTCCTGGTTCATGCTTTTCTCCTCTCTGGTTGATTGACGCTTCGTTCACGCACATCGAAATCGAGCAAAAGCGATACCCGCTTCGCTGCCGACGCTTCACACGAAGCGTTGCACGCGGATTGCTGTGCCGTAACAAGGCCCGCGGAATCGACGCGGGCTGTCGATGCAGGCAGCCATAAGCCGCGACGCTGCCAGACCTGAGAGAAGGAGAGTGCAGATGAAAGCAGTGGTATTTCACGGCATAGGGGACATCCGTCTCGACAATGTTCCCGATCCCAAACTCGAGCAGCCTACCGACGCGCTCGTACGTCTCACGTCCAGCGCGATTTGCGGCACCGATCTGCATATGGTGCGTGGCACGTTGGGCGGCATGGTGCCGGGCACGATTCTCGGTCATGAGGGAATCGGCATCGTCGAGGAAGTGGGCCGCAGTGTGCGCAATCTGCGCCAAGGCGATCGCGTGCTGATTCCGTCGACTATCTCGTGCGGATATTGCTCGTATTGCCGCTCGGGCTACACGGCCCAATGCGACAACGCAAATCCGAATGGCGCAAGCGCCGGCACTGCATTCTTTGGCGGCCCGAAAACGACCGGCCCGTTCCAGGGTCTGCAGGCGCAATACGCGCGCACGCCGCTGGCGCACGCGAGCCTGATCCGCTTGCCCGACGAAATCGACGACGATCGCGCGATCCTGCTCTCCGATATCTTTCCCACCGGCTATTTTGGCGCCCAGCTGGCGGGCGTTCGCACCGGCGATACGGTCGCGGTGTTCGGAGCGGGTCCAGTGGGCCAATTTGCCATTGCGAGCGCGAAGCTGATGGGCGCCGGCCGCGTGATTGCGGTGGATCGCATAGCGTCGCGGCTGGACATGGCTCGCACGCAAGGCGCAGAAGTGATTAATTTCGACGAGGAAGATCCGGTCGACATGATTTTGCAACTGACCGGCGGCATCGGCGTGGATCGCGTGATCGATGCAGTAGGCGTGGACGCGGTGCGTGCCGAGCACGGCCCGGCCGCGCAGAAAGAGCGCGACCAGCAACAGGCCTTCGACAAGGAAGTGAAGGAGATTGCGCCCGATACGAACCCCGATGGCGATAACTGGCGTCCGGGCAGCGGACCGTCGCAAGTATTGACGTGGTCGGTCAGAGCGGTGGCGAAAGCGGGCACCGTGTCGATCATCGGCGTGTATCCGCCGAACGACCGCGTTTTCCCGATCGGCGAAGCAATGAATCGCAATCTCGTCGTGCGCATGGGCAACTGCAATCACCGCGCGATTACGCCGCATCTCGTTGAGATCGTGCGTAACGGCTCGTTCGATCCGCTTGCCGTGCTGACGCAGCGCGAGCCGATTACCGACGCGATCGAGGCCTATCGCGCGTTCGACAATCGCGAGCCGGGCTGGATCAAGGTCAAGCTGCAGCCGTGAGCGGCGGGTCACGCCGCTACGCGCGGGAATTCGTCTTTCACATCGTCTTTCACACTCATCTCACTACAACCGCGGGCGAAAACGCCCGCAAGGACGCTTGTTTCCAACTATGACAGTCGACCAACGGCTTCGCAGCATGCGCAAGACCATGCGTGACATGTTCGGTATCGTGCGCTTGCGCGCCGGTCAGGAGGACATTATCCGCAGCGTATTGCAACACAAGGACACGCTTGCCACGATGCCGACGGGCGCGGGCAAGTCGCTTTGCTATCAGTTGCCGGCGCTGCATCTCGAGGGCACCACGCTCGTCGTGTCGCCGCTGATCGCGCTCATGAAAGACCAGGCCGACAAACTGCTGGCCGCTGGAATCGACTGCACGCTCGTGAACAGCACGCTGCGTAGTCGCGCCGAGCGCGAAGCGCTGGAGCGGATTGCGGCAGGCGAGAGCGGCATTGTGTTCGTGACGCCGGAGCGCCTGGCGCAACCGGCCTTCATCGAAACGTTGCGCGCGCGCCCCGAAAACCGCATTGGACTAGTGGTGGTCGACGAGGCGCACTGCGTATCGCAATGGGGACACGACTTTCGCCCCGCGTTCCTGCAGATCGCGGCTGCGGTGAAGTCGCTCGGGCAGCCGCCGGTGCTTGCGTTGACTGCTACGGCCACGCCGCGCGTGCTCGACGACATCGTGCACTCGCTTGCATTGCGCGAGCCGCGTGTGGTTCGCACGGGCACGTATCGCGAGAATCTGCGCTATCGCGTCGTGCAGGTCAGCACGGCGGGAGGCAAGGACGGCGCAGCGCGCGCCGTGACCGCCAAGCGCGAGCAATTGTCGAAGCTGATTGCATCGCTCAGCGGGACCGGCATCGTCTACGCGGCGACCGTGCGCGACGTCGATCGCATTTACGGCTGGCTCACGGAGGCAGGCGAGTCGGTCTCGCGCTATCACGGTCGAATGGCGGCTGACGCTCGTGAAGAGGCGCAGGAGCAGTTCATGTCGGGCGCCACCCGTTTGATGATCGCAACCAACGCGTTCGGCATGGGCATCGACAAGGCGGACATACGCTTCGTGATCCATTACCAGATTCCCGGCAGCCTCGACGCTTACTACCAGGAAACGGGACGCGCGGGCCGCGACGGTGAGCCCGCCGATTGCGTGCTGCTGTTCGATCTGAACGACCGGCGCATCCAGCAATTCTTCCTTGCGGGACGCTATCCGAGTGTCGAACTCGCGCAACGTGTCTATGACACGCTTGTCGCGCATATTGCCGATGAGCCGAAGGGCGTCACGCTGGCCGCGCTCAAGCAGGCATTGCCGGATGTCGGTGCGGGCAAGCTGGAAACCGCGTTGAACATGCTGGTCGACGCCCGCGTGGCCGGCCGCGACCGGCAGCGTCGCTATCGTCTGCGAAGCCGCGAGGGCGCGAAGGAATCCGCGCGCGACGCGGTTGCCAATGCCGCGGCGCAATTCGAGCAGATGAGCGCGCACGACAGGGAAACGCTGCAGCAGATGATCGACTACGCGCAAACGGGTCAATGCCGGTGGCGCGCGATTCTCGACTATTACGGCGACTCGCCTGCCGCCGAGCGCTGCGGCGTCTGCGATAACTGCGTAAATCCGCCGCAGATCGACATGGCGTCCGACGCTATCGTTGCACCGGAGACGCGCGCGAATGAAGTTGCACAACGCAAGCGTGAGGAGTCGCGCAAACCACGCGTCTGGACTCCGGGCGATGCCGTGCGCGTGCCGCGCTATGGCGCCGGTGAGGTCGCGCTGGCGAGCGGCGAGCAGGTGGCCGTGCAGTTCCCCGACGGCAGCACCCGCACGTTTCTGGCGAGTTACGTGAGGGCGGGGCGCTGATCCGCATGCGCTCTAATCGAGGCAACGTCGGCAGTCGCTTCCGACGATGCCTCGATCCGCGCACGGAAGTAGCGCGCGGTCTCTTTAAGTCCGTCGTCGAGCGAGGTTTTTGGCTGCCAGCCGAGCAATTCGCGCGCGCGTGAAATGTCCGGCTGACGATGCCACGGATCGTCGGTCGGCAGCGGATGCAATTCAAGCGGCGAACTGGAGCCCGTAATCGCCACAATCCGTTGCGCGATTTCGCGCATGCTCACTTCGTGCGGATTGCCGAGATTGACCGGGCCGCCGGGGTCTTCGGCGGTGTTCATCAAACGGATGAACGCGTCGATCATGTCGTCCACGTAGCAGAACGAACGCGTCTGGGAGCCGTCGCCATACAGCGTGATCGGCTCGCCGCGCAGTGCCTGCATCATGAAGTTCGACACGACGCGGCCATCGGCGGGATGCATGCGCGGTCCATACGTGTTGAAGATTCGCGCAATGCGAATGGAAAGGCCATGTTGACGGCGGTAGTCCATGAAGAGCGTTTCAGCGCAGCGCTTGCCTTCGTCGTAGCAGGAGCGCGGTCCGATCGGATTCACGTGGCCCCAGTAGTCTTCTTTCTGCGGATGCACGAGCGCATCGCCATACACTTCGCTCGTCGATGCCTGGAAGATTCTTGCTTTCACGCGCTTGGCGAGTCCGAGCATGTTGATCGCACCGTGCACGCTCGTCTTGGTGGTTTGTACCGGATCATGCTGATAGTGAATCGGCGACGCAGGGCAGGCGAGGTTGTAAATCTCGTCGACTTCCACATAGAGCGGAAATGTCACGTCGTGACGCATCAGCTCGAAGTTCGGGCAATCGAGAAGATGCGCGATGTTGTCCTTCGTGCCCGTATAGAAGTTGTCGACGCACAGCACGTCGTGGCCTTGCGTCACGAGCCGCTCGCACAGGTGTGAGCCGAGAAAGCCGGCGCCGCCTGTGACCAGAATCCGCTTGCGGGTAAGTTCTTTCATGTTGCGTGGTCCTAGTCGTCTTACGTTTGTTCGGCGCAAGCCGCGCCGATCTGTGGCCTACGCGGTCACTTGCAGCAGCGCGTCGTGCCAGTCCTGCGCGAAACGGTCGATGTGGAACCGTTCCTGCGCCGTGCGTCGCGCGCCCTCGCCGAGGCGCCTGGCTTCCGCAGGATCGCGCAGCAGTTCGTGCATTGCGTCGACAAGCGCATTCACGTCTGTATGCACGAAGCCGTTTTCGCCATTGCGGATCACCGTCGCCAGTTCGGTAGTCGCGAGGCCCACGATCGGCATGCCGATCGTCATCGCCTCTACGATGGCGAGGCCGAGACTGGTCCAGCGAATCGGATTGAAGAAGAAGCGATAGCGCGCGGTGAACGCGGCGAGATCCAGATTGCCGACTTCACCAATGCCGTCGAGCCGCTCGGCGTCCATGCCGACCAGGTCGAGCGGCACGCGCGTGCGCACGTCGGCGAATACGTCGGCGCCGAGGCGCCGGCCGCGCTGAGCGAGATGATTCACGACGACAATGCCGCGCTCCAGTTCGCCGGTATAGCGCACGCCTTCCGGCACCACCACGCCATGTTCGATTACGCGCGTGGGCGTCACGCCGCAATCCCACATCAGCTGATTGAAGTGCGTGACGTGAACCAGCAGCGTGTCCGGGTCGTCGACCCAATGCCATTGCTGGAACGGGTTTTCCTGCGGCGGATCGTGTTCGATATACACGCGCGGCAAGCGGCGCTGCGCGTCGCTCAACACATGCTCGCGGTCGTATTCCCAATGCGTCTTGTGCTGATACAGGATCACGTCGAACTCCTGATCCGGCACGTCGTCCGCATTGATTTCGTGGACGTTGTCGCCCCACGGCAACACGCCCACTTTGCCTGCATAGCCAGGCGGATGACCCGGCTTCGTCACCAGATAAAAATCGTGCGGCGCCTGTGTCAGGTAGTACAGGTAGTTGCCGTGCACGTGCCATGTCAGCACACGGAGACGGCGGCAGTTACGCAGCATGGTGCAACTCCTCGAAGGATCCGGTTTCGGCGTGCGTATGCAATGCGCAGGCACTGGCCGGATGCGCGCCGCGAACTTCGGCCAGTTGCGCGCGCGCCGTCTCGACGACGCGGTCCACGCCGATGTTCAGGGCACAAGGGTGGCCGTAAGGACACTCGCGGAACATGCACGGGCGGCACGGCGGATAGTCGGCAAGCACGCGGTGCCGCTCGTGATCGAGCGGCGCCCATCGGCGCGTGTCGCTGCCCGACGCGACGACAACGGACGCGGTCGCCACGGCCGCGGCGATATGCGAAATGCCCGTGTCGTTGCAGACGACGAGTCGCGCGTGCGCGACGAGCGCAGCCAGTCCGCCAAGCGATGTCGAACCGGCGAGGTGCAACGCGGGCGCGGTCATCGCGCCGAGCACCGCGCCGGTCAGCGACGCTTCCGCCGCCGTGCCGGTGATGGCGATCTGCCAGCCGTCGGCGGCGAGTCGGTCGGCGACTTCCGCGAAACGCTCGACCGGCCAGCGGCGCGAGGGCAATTGCGCACCTGGATGAACCAGCACGAGGCGCTCCGCTTCGATGCCGTGCGCGGCCACTAACGACGCGTATTCGTCGCCATCCCGCTCGCAAAGAGGGAACGACAATTGCCGCTCGGTGGTTTCGGCGCCGAGCGCGCTCATCAATGCAAGGTAGCGCTCGGGTTCGGGCAGGTCGTCTGGCCAGTCGATAAACACGCCTTCACGCGGCCGCTCGTCAGGTTGTACGAAGCCCGCGTAAGCGTTGGCACCGAACTCAAGCAGCAGATCGTTCGCAATGCCGCCGCTGCCATGCAGCTGGATTGCGAGATCGAAGCGTTGGGCGCGCATCCACTCACGGAATGCGGGCAGCCCTTCGTCCGTCTCGGGTTGCTCGGGAAAGCCTGCGGCTCCAGGAAAGACGATCAGTTCGTCGACGAGATCGGCGTAGCGCTCGACAAACGACTGCGCCCACCGCAAGCCGATCAGCGCGATATGCGCTTGCGGCGCGGCCGCGCGCAGCGCTCGCAGCGCGGGCACCGAGCAGAGCATGTCGCCCAGTTGCAACGCGCGGAAGATCGCTATGCGGCGCGGCGCGGCAGAGGCGATGAACGAGTCTGCATTCATAAGAAGAACACCTTGTAACGTACAGCGCCGTAGAGCCGCCAGAAGATCGACAGGAATGGAATCGGGATGGACGTCCACGCCATTTCGGCAACGTGGCGCAAGCTGCGGTCTTTCCCGCGCAAACGCATTGCGCAGAAATACGCCGTCAGTGCGAACCACGCCAGCACCGCTAGCGTCACGGTATTGCCATCGCCCACGAAAACGCCGATCAGCGCGGCCAATGCGGCGCAGAGAATGAGGTAGTACAGCAACGGAGGCGACGAGCGAATCCGCGTTTTGAACAGTTCGGGGTGCTTCTTGTAGAGCAACGCGTCGAACTGACTCTTTTTCTGTTGCGAGATGCTGACGCCCCAGCGCGCGGGGCGCACCGGGTGCACGACCACCGCATCGCTTGCGCGCACGATCTTGCCGCCCGCTTGCAGAAGCGTGAACTGCAAATCGGAGTCTTCGCGCCACGCCGAGGTGAAACGCTCGTCGAAGCCCCCTGTCATCGTCAGAAAGCTGCGCGCTACGAATACGTTTGCGGTCGCGAATTCCGCACGCTCGAGGCCGCTCGCATCCGCCTCGTAGTCGGTCGGCGACGAGGGCAGCGGCACGACGATCCGGCCCGCGGCGGCGGCCGCCCCCTGGCGAATCGCCGCAAGCCCTTCTTGCAGCCATTGCGGATCGGGCAGCGTGTCGTCGTCCGTAAAAGCGATCACCGGCGAGCGCGCGTGTTGCCAACCGGCATTGCGCGCGCCCGCGGGGCCCTGCGTGCGAGTCACCGGCACGTAGCGCACGGCGAGGCCGCGCTCTGCCTGCTCGCCGGCAATGCGCGCGACGCATGCGCGAGTCGCTTCGTCGGGACCGTCGTCACAGACCACGATCTCGTAGCGATCTGCGGGAAAGTCCTGTTCCGTCAATGCGCGAAGACACGACGCGAGCATGTCGGGCCGCCGGTAAGTCGGCACGACCACCGACACGTCGAGGTGCGCCAGCAGCACGCCCGGATATCCGGCTGCAATCGGCTCGGCTTCGCTATGCGGATTGCCGAAGCTGCCTCCTACGTCGATCGGTCGCGTAGCGGATGGACTCATGCGCCGCCCCGCGCTTTCTCGACGACGAAGGGGCCGATCACGAGCGCATCGAGCGGCGAAGTCCAGAACGACTCCACCGCATCGCGCGGCGAATTCACCATCGGTTCGCCGCGCGTGTTAAACGACGTGTTGACGAGAATCGGCACCCCGGTGCGCTCGTTGAACGCGGACAGGAGATCGTAGTAGAGCGGATGCTGCGAACGGTTCACAGTCTGCACGCGCGCGGTGCCGTCCACGTGACGCACTGCCGGAATGCGCTCGGCCTTGTCGGCGCGCACGTCGAACACGAACAGCATGAACGGCGCGACCTGGCCATTCACGAACCATTCGCTCGCATGTTCTTCCATGACGACCGGCGCGACTGGGCGGAAGTCCTCGCGATCCTTGATCTCGTTGAGCTTTGCCTGCATGTGCGGATCGACCGGCGAAGCGAGGATCGAACGCGCCCCGAGTGCCCGCGGACCGAACTCGGTGCGGCCCTGATACCAGCCGATCACCTTGCCGCTCGCGAGCAGGTCGGCGGTCTCGCCGGCAATGTCGTTGAGCCGCCGGTACGGAACCTTCGACCATTGCAGGAACTGTTCAATCTCCTGTTCCGGATATTCGGGACCGAGGTACGCGTGGTCCATTACCCAATGACGCTTGCGATCGCCGCGCTCGCTGCGTTCGCGCGAATCGATCCACAACGCTGCGCCAAGCGCGGTGCCCGCGTCGCCCGCTGCGGGCTGGACCCACACATCGTCGAATGGACCTGCGTCGCGCAGCTTCGAATTCATCACGCAGTTCAATGCGACGCCGCCTGCCATGCTGAGTTTGCTCAAGCGGGTTTTCTCATGCAGCCAGCCCGCGAGTTGCAGTACCGTTTCTTCGAGCACGCGCTGCAACGAATGAGCGATATCGAAGTGGCGCTGTTCGAGCGGGCCGCCGCGTTCGCGTGCCGGACCGAAGCGTTGGACGAGGCGCGGGGCGTCGACCGTATAGCTGCCGTCGCCGCGATAACGCACGATATCGCGGAACACGTCGAGGTATTCCGGCTTGCCGTACGACGCCAGCGCCATCACCTTGTACTCGTCGGACGAATGCAGGAAGCCGAGCCAGTCCGTTACCGCTTCATAAAGCAGTCCGAGCGAGTGCGGCAGTTCGACCTGCTTGAGCCGCGTGTATTTCCCGTCGACGAACTGGCCCATGCTGGTCGTCACGCCTTCGCCGCGGCCGTCCATGGTGAGCACCGCCGTATTCTCGAAAGGAGCGGCGAGAAACGCGCTGGCCTCGTGCGCGAGGTGATGGTCGACGAAATGCCACTTGAAGCCGTTGTCGCGGTCCACACCCTGAAAGCGCTTGCGCAAATGATGCGGCGCGCCGTCGAGCAATTGACCCTTGGCGTTCGCGATATAGCTGAGAAAGAGCGGGTCCCACGGCGATGCGGACGGGTCGGACAGACGCGTGTTCGCGGGATCGAAGGGCAACTCGATAGTCGCGCCGGGCCGCTTCGGCATGCCGCTAAAGAGGCTCGGATCGTATGAGTAGGCCACATGATCGACGTCGGCGAGCGTGATGCCGGCGGCTTTCAGGCAGTAGTCGATCGCGTCGAACGGCAGTTGCCAGGTCGAGAAGGGCACGGGGCGCTTCGCATGCTTGACGTGCGTGAAGCGTTCGTCTTCGGCGGCGGCGAGCACCACACCGTCGCGCAGCAGGGCTGCGGCGCTGTCGTGATAGACGGCATTGATTCCGAGTGTGTACATGGGCGTTCGCAGTAGGAGTGGGTTTCAGGGAGCCACGGGTTCATCGGCGAGCGGCGGCGCCGCGTCGCTGTGGTGGGCGTTGAATTCGATAGCGTCCGAGCGGTGAGCGTCGGAGTCGACGGAGGCTGCGCGAGTTCGTGCTTCGGCGCGCAACTCGAGCGCCGCTTTCACGACCTCGCCGGGCGTGACGCCCAGCAGGCACGCGTGATGATGTTGAGGACACACGCTGCGGTAGCACCAGCGGCATTCGACATCGCGAAACAGCACGCGATTCGGCGTCTGCCACGGCGTGTGCTGCGGATTGGTCAACGCATACAGATCGACGACCGGCGTGCCGAGCGCGGACGCGAGATGCACGGGCCCGCTGTTGTTCGACACCAGCACGCTCGCTTGTTCGATCAGCGCTGCCAGTTCGCCGAGCGTGAGCGCGCCGCTCATATCGTGCAGTTGTGAGCGAACTCGCGGCGCAGCGGCGGCGATCACCGCGTCGACGAGAGGACGCTCGCTCGCACTGCCGGTGATCAGAAGCGGGGCTCCGGTTTCGGTGGCAAGGCGCGTCGCGATCTGACCGAAGCGCTCGGGCGGATAGCGCCGCGATGCGGCGGTTGCACCGGGGTGCAATACGATGCGCGGCGTGCCGGTTGTTGCGCCGCCGTGCATGCCTCTCGCGGTCAACTGCTCTGCAAGCGTTCGCCGGTCCGACTCATGCACCGTGAAGCGCATACGCGTGTCGGGGGCTTCTGCGCCGACCTGGCGCACGAGGTCCAGTTGCCGTTCCACCTCATGACGGGTGCGCTGCTGCGGCTCCGGTTCACGCAGCCAGTCTGTCAGCAACTCATACGGATTCTCACGGCAATGCGCGAGGCGCCGTGGAATGCCCGACAGATGGCACAGCATCGCCGCGGGCAACGGGCTCTGGCTATAGACCGTGAAGATCACGGCGGCATCGAAGCCGCCGCGACGCAATCGTTCCTGCATGCGCTGATCGTCGGCAAGCGAGCGCGCGCTCGTCGGGGGATTCGCAACCCACGGCGCTTCGTATTCGATCACGTCATCGACATCGTCGAGAAACGGCGCGAGTGCAACGCCGCTGCGCGACGCAAGCAGCGTGATATGGCGGCCGGGTGAGGACTCGCGCAGTGCGTGCAGCGCGGGCGTGGTCATCAGCACGTCGCCGAGATTGTCGAGCCGCACGCACAGAATGCGCTTGATCTCCTCGCCCCAATGCGCAAGCTGCGGGCTGTCGGGCACGCGAGCGTGAGCGAGTGTCGGCTGGGTGATCAGCAGCGGCGCATTCATTGAGCAGTTTCCTCGCCGGCGGGCGCGGGCGGCGCCGCTGCTTCCATAGCGTTTGCGATGATCCGGGCAGCCTCGTGCAGATCCGCGGCGCGCGCGGTAGGAACGCGCTGAGGTCCTTCTATCCACTCGGTCTCGTGGCCGTTGTCGAGCAGAATCGTGCGACATCCGGCACGATTGCCCGCTTCGACATCGTCGAGAATGTCGCCGATGAACCAGCTGCGCGCGAGGTCCAGCCGATGCTCGCGGGCTGCGCGCAGCAACAGGCCTGGCGCCGGCTTGCGGCAATCGCAGGCGGTCGAATAAGGCGCAACGGTGCCGTCCGGATGATGCGGGCACCAGTACGCGCCGGAGAACATCGCGCCGGATTCGGCGAACATGTGCGTGAGTTGGGCTTCCACGTTCTTTAACGCCGCTCGCGGGAATTTCCCGAGTGCGACGCCTGACTGATTGCTGATCACGAACAGCTCGAAAGGCTGGGTCGCGAGCAGGTTCAACGCTTCGCGCGCGCCCGGTGCGAGGCGCATCAGCGAAGGGTCGATGTTGTAGGGCACGTCCTCGAGCAACGTGCCGTCTTTGTCGAGAAATACAGCGGGTCGCAGCATGACAAAGGCGGTGTAGAAAAATGTGGACCGGAATCGCCGCGAGCGGACCATAGGTCCGCACCGGCTCGACATAACTAGCTGCGCTATCAGCGCTGCAATGCTGCGCGGCGCCTAACGGAACGATGCGCCGGCCGCTGCTCGCAGCGGAACTTCCGCGCGGTCTTCCGTGGCTTTGGCGGGCACGAGCCGCGCGGTGCGCATATAGATCTGCGCGAGCGCTTCGCCCACACCGCGCCATGTGAACTCCTTGCGCGCGCGTTCGACGCCTGCTTCGCCCATCCTGCGAGCGAGCGCGGGGTCGCGCCGCAACTGGTTCAGGCGCGCGGCGAGCGCGGCCGGATCGCGCGGCGGCACGAGAAAGCCGGTGATGCCGTCTGCAACCGAATAGCGGATGCCGCCGACATCGGCGCCGATCACCGGCGTGCCGCAAGCCATCGCCTCGACCGGTGTGATACCGAACGGCTCGTACCAGGGCGTCGTCACGAACACGTCTGCGGCGCTGTAGTAGTAGCGCAATTGCGCGCGCCCGCGCCGTCCCACGAAAATGGTTTGTTCGGCTACGCCGCATTCGCGCGCGATGCCGCGAAGGCGCGCGATTTCCGGCGTGGCCTTTTCATTCGGCGCGTCGGAGTTGCCGCCCACCACGTAGAGTTGCGCAGAGGTCCGGAAGGCTTTCTTCAGTACACCCACGCCGCGAACCACGTTGTCGATACCCTTACGCTGCACGAGCCGCCCGAGCTGAAGCACGGTGAACTGGTTTTGCTGCCAGCCGAGTGCGTCGCGAGCGGCTGCACGGTCCATGGGGTGAAACTCGTCGGCGTCGAAACCGCACGGCACGATCTCGATGCGCGCCGGGTCGGCGTGGTAAAGCTCGATCAGGTCTGCTTCATCCTGCGGGCATTCCGCGACCACCACGTCGGACTGCGCGACGAGGTCGTCCTCGATTGCAAAGCGCTCGTCAGGAAAGCCGTCGCTCGCGCCCTGGTGTATCCGCCGAACGCGGCCGAGCGCGTGAAACGTCGTGACGAGCGGCACGCCGAGCGCCGCTTTGACCTTCAATGCTGCGAGCCCCGACATGAAGAAGTTCGCGTGCATCACGTCGTATGGCGTTTTCTCGCGGCGGAAGAACTCAATCAGGAACGCGGCGAACTCATCCATGAAGGGCAGCAGCAGTTCTTTCGGCAACTGCATAGGCGGCCCTGCGGGGACGTGGATCACGCGGACGCCCTCCATGTCGGATATGAGCGGTAGCAACGCGCGGTCGCGCCGCGTGAACACATCCACTTGATGGCCCATCTCTGTCAGTTCACGCGCAACATTCGCGACATAGATGTTTTGTCCTCCGCTGTCGACGCCTCCGGCGACGGCGAGGGGCGAGGCGTGTTCACTGATGAGGGCGATCTTCATTGAGATTCCTTCGCGGAGATTGGCATTAGCGGGGGTGTCCATGGCGCGTTTTGCTGAGCACTCTTATGCAATTTCACGCAATACAACGCTGTTATCCGGCATGAGCATGCGCTGTGCCTATGCGCTGCGGGTGACGCGCGAAGCGCAATGCGGCGTTGGGTGCGGAGAAGCGCTGTAGCGTTCCCTTTTTTCGCTTAAGGAAACGGTGTGGCGTTCCCTTTTTCTACAAGCGGCCATGTAAGTTCGATCACCGTCACCAACGTAGACGAAAATATTTGCTTCAACGTGCTGCTTACATCGCGTGCCGCTGATGTGTCGTCTATGCTAAGTTTTGTCCGGCGGCGGGCGCAGGGTTTGCTGCGAGGTGTGCTCCGCAGTGTGGGCATTACTGCCCCAAGCGCACGTGCTCGACATGCATGCCACTCGTCGCGCCGCTTTGCGAATCCGCTTCGTGGAATCTAATGCCGGGTTGCAGTTCACGCGCTGCCGCGGCCTTCTCAGGACACCATGCCGAACTCCGCAACGCTGCCCCGTTCCCAGTTGACCCGCCGCATTGCCGCCGACCTGATGCGCGCAGTCTGGCGTTATCGCAATCAGACCGTCGCTGCCTTGCTGCTGATGGTTGCCGCGAAGCTCTCCACTGTTCTGATCCCGCTCGTGCTCAAGCATGTGGTGGACGAACTGGGGCACCCGGTCGCGCAGGCGCTGTTCCCGGTGTTCCTCGTGTTGGCTTATGCATTACTGCGTTTTCTCGGCGACGCATTGAACGAAGCGCGCGACGTGGTGTTCAGTATCGTCACGCAGCGCACCGTCGCTGCATTTACCGAGCGGACTTTCGCGCATCTGCATCGCATGAGTGCGCGCTTTCACACGAAACGCGAGACCGGCGCAATAGTTCGCGACGTGCAAAAGGGCGCCGACGGCATCGGCTTTCTGCTCGGCGTCGCGCTATTTACGATCGTGCCGACCGCGTTCGAGATTGCGACCATCGTCGCGATCATGGTCCACAATTACGCGCGCGAATTCATGATCGCGATTGCGGCAACCTTCGTTTGCTATGCGGCATATACATTCGTGTTCACCCGGCGGCGCGTTGCGTTCCAGCGCGCGGTGAATGCTCTGGAGGCGCAATCGGATGGCCGGCTCGTGGACAGTCTGCTTAACTACGACACGGTCAAATACTTCGCCACCGAAGACACGGAAACGAAGCGGTTGTCGGTCGTGCTCGACAAGTGGGTGCACGCCAGAACGGCGAATCAGCGCGCGCTGACGGCGCTGCACGTAGGGCAGAGTGCGGTGATCGCGTTCGGCATTGGCGCAATCATGCTGCTCGCGGCGCAGCACGTGGTGGCCGGAAGCATGACTGTCGGCGATCTGATTCTGGTCAATGCGTACATCATCCAGATCTGCATGCCGCTGAATACACTCGGCTTCGTATTTCGTGAGACGAACGACGCGATGGTCAACGTCGAGCGCATGTTCGAAATACTCGCCGCGCGTGGGCGCGTTGGCGAGGATATCGACGAACCGGCCGCGAAACCGTTGGTGGTGAGCGCAGGGCAAATCTCATTCGAGCACGTGGACTTCGGCTACGACCCGGCTCGGCAGATTCTGCGCGACGTGGACTTTCATGCCTACCCTGGCAAGACGCTGGCGATTGTCGGCGGCAGCGGGTCGGGCAAGTCGACACTCGTGAAGCTGCTCTTTCGTCTTTATCAGCCAAACAGCGGCAGGATTCTTATAGACGGACAGGACATCGGTCACGTTACGCAAAAGAGCCTGCGCGAAGCAATCGGCATCGTGCCGCAAGACACGGTGCTGTTTAACGAAACCATTGCCTATAACATCGCGTACGGCAGGCCTTCGGCAACGCGTGCGGATGTGGTGCGGGCGGCGCGCGCGGCGCAACTCGACGAATTTATCGAACGTCTGCCCGATCATTACGACACCCGCGTCGGCGAGCGCGGTGTGCGGCTCTCGGGCGGCGAGCGCCAACGCATTGCCATTGCACGCGCCATTCTGAAGGACCCGCGCATCATCGTATTCGACGAGGCCACCTCCGCGCTCGACACGCGTTCGGAACGGGCGATCCAGACTGAATTGACGCGGCTCGCGCAAGGCCGCACGTCGATCGTGATCGCGCACCGGCTATCGACCGTGGTCGACGCCGACTGGATTCTGGTGATGGAGCATGGCCGCGTGGTCGAGCAGGGCACGCACCGCGAGTTGCTCACGCGTGAAGGCGTCTACGCGAAGATGTGGTCCCTGCAATGGCAGCAGGGCGAACTCGAGCACGCGCAACGCAAGCTCACCGCGCAGTCGGTCAGCCTCGCGGCGCTGATGGCCGGTGTGATCGACGCGTTGCACGACGAAATTGCCGCGCAACGGGTGACGCTGTATCCGCAGATCAGCGACAACGATCTGCGTGTGACCGGCGACCCGAGCGTGCTGCAACCGCTGATCGCCGAGCTGTGCCGCAACGAGATCGTGCACGCTAGGCCGGGGCAGCGCATCGAGCTTCGCGTCGAGCGGCATAACAATCAGGTCTGGGTCACGGTACTCGGCATGGGCGAAAAGCCCGCTGAACTGTCGCAAGCGGCTGCTCGTTATATGGAGGAAGCGCTGGCTGCGGCGGGCGGCAGCTTCACGCTAATGACGCTCAACGGGCGGCTCGCCTATGTCGCCATGCTGCCTTTGCGTCCGGTGGCCGACGCTGATTCACCTGCCGGTTCGGCAGCAATGCCGTTGACCTCGGAAGTGGACGGCGCGGCGCCGCTAGAAGGTCTCTTTGTCATGGCTATCGACGACCAGGAAGATGCGCTCGACGCATTAGAAGCGGTGCTTGTGTCGAGTGGCGCGCGCGTGCGAACCGCGTCGTCGGGCAAGGAGGCCCTGGACTGGTTCGCCGCCACACCGACCACACAATGGCCGCATGCGTTGCTATGCGACATCGTGCTCGCGGACGAAGACGGTTATGACGTACTGCGCCGTTTGCGACGCCTTGAAGCCGATCGGCAACTGCCGCTGCAGGACCGCGTGCCGGCGATCGCAATCACCGGCTACGCGGAGGGGGAAGACCGTATGAGAGCGCAGATGGCCGGTTTCCAGGCGCATCTTTCGAAGCCGGTTGCACCTGAAAAGCTGATAGGCGAAATTCGCAATCTAGCGATGGCGTCCGCACGCACGGGCGTATGAAGCGGGAGGCGGTGCGCGTTCGTCGCGCGCATGTGCGCCTCTCCACGTCCTGCGGCTCAGGTACGCGCGTCGACCTTGCTTACCGTTGGTTTTGCGCGGGCAGTGGCCGGCACCGGCGCCGCCATTTGACGCTCGCCCGTGCGTACCCGTTCGCGCAGGCTTAGCACCTGAGCCGGCACTGGCTTGCGGTGTCTCAATGCCCATGCGAGCCCGCGCAACAGCGGAACGGCGTCGCGCGCGAGGGTGCCTTCACGTGAGAACGTCGCGAGCGCATGCATGGTCGCGCGGCTCGCCTCGGGCCAGGGCAGGCGCAAGCACGCGATCCACGCGGCATTACGCGCGAGTGTGCGGCGCCGCAAGCCGCTATCGCGTGACGGCGACGGATGATGGTGCACGGTCAATTGATCGCAATAGACAATCGCGTGTCCGGCTGCCAGCACGTCCAGCGCGACGAGTTCTTCTTCGCCGCCGATAAAAAGGCGCGGCTCGTAGCCGCCCAGTTGGCGAAACAGCGACGTGCGAAAAACGCATGCGCCTGCCATATAGCCGATCAACGAGGGGCCCGGCAGACCTTCGCTGCCAAGCGGACTTGCACGCATGACCGAGCAGGTCGGGTCCGTGAGGTTATCCTCGCCGACCACCACGCGCGCGCTCAGTACGCCCGCGTTCGGCCACGCATCGAGCAGTTGCACCGCGCGATCGAGGGAGCCCGGCTCCCACCACGTGTCGTCGTCGCAGAAGGCCACGTAGTCCGTGCCGACGTACGCGGCGGCGCGATTACGTCCGGCCGCGCCGAGATTCGCCCCGCATTCGACGATGCATACAGTCGGAAACAGCGCCTTCACGAGCGCGACGGTGTTATCGCTAGAGCCGTTGTCCGCGACAAAAATGGGCGGGTTTTCGGGAAGGGCGAGTAGGCGCTCGAGAGTGGCCACAAGCTCATCGGCGCGGTTGTACGTCAGAACGACGACCGAAATGCGCCGGGAAAGCGATTTTTTTTCCATGCGGTTCTTTATTCTTGACGAGGCGATGCCCCGTTCAAGCAATCGGTGTGCCGTCCGCTTTCAACTAGCTTGAGGCTCTTTGCAGCCGCCAATACTTTTCGGTCGAATAAAGCGAGCTTTGCCCCTGTGGGCCGAACGCGCGCAACTGGCTCGCGTAGGCGGCAATGGCTTCTCGCTTGATCTGCTCATGCGCGCTGAATGCATTGACCGGCGCGCCCATGTCGGTGGTGGGCGACAGCGCGTAGCCGCTTTTGGTCAGTTCTTCAATGCGCTCCAATACCGCTTCTTGCCTCTGCCTATACGGCACGTCTTCGTAGCCGTGAAATGCGGTGTCGGCCATGACGTCGATCAGCGCGAGACATGCGTCCGACACTAAAGTGTGGTCGGAATGGAAGATGCCCAGCGGGAAGAACACGTTCTCTGGACTGTGCTCGTTGAGCGTGCGGCGAAGCGCTCCGGTCAGATCATCGGGGCTCGGTGTCAACAGGTATTGCGCATCGCAGAAGGACAGATGTACCGGCTGTGCGCCGAGCTTTTGCAACGCCCGAATGTCCTCCTGCTTGCGCGTCTGCATTGCCTCAAACGCATCAGTGAAACCGGATTGCCGATCCCAGTCAGTGGACATGTTCTCCGGCGGCGGCGCGGTGAACACCGTGCAAACAATGGCCGATGGATTAGCTGCGAGAAGCAGCCCGCAACTCAGAACGGCGTCGTCGAGATGTGGAGAAACGACGAGCAGACGTGCGCGCGATTGCATCATTTTGTGATGGACTTGCTTAAAGACGACAGGAACAGCTGGCTTGCAAATAGCGGGCCTGGTTCTGAAACATGACCTGAAGCTAACAGGAATGACCTTTGCAAACCGGTGGGAGTATTGTTTCCGATGAGCCGAAAGGATCAGCATGACAGACAACGACAAAACCGCCACCGAGCGGCGCAGGCTCGGCGGCTGGCTGCCATCGAAGGAAGAGCATCTCGCGCGATATCGCACCGACCTCGCGGAGAAAGCCCGCGCTCGCGCGATGCATGCGCCGCGAACGTCGGCGGTAGAAGATCTGGCCGCGCTTCTGAGCGGCGACCCAGTTCTTCGCATGGATATGACGCGTGCTATCGATCAGGCCCGCGACGCGGGTTATGTGCTCGGCTATTCGTCAATAGACGAGTTGATGGTGATCATCGATTACGTAATGACTTATGCGCCGCCGTTCAGCGAGACCAGTCTGATTCACTGCCCATTGAATGCGGTGCTGGACTGGCCAATGTGCATGCCGTCCGGCTACGCGCTGTTCCGCGACCCGGCATTGAACCAGCGGCTTAAACGCGTGCTCAATTGCTGGTGCGGGTTCCTGAGCGGGCCGCATTCGCGGGAACACCTGAATACGTCGGCGCCGAATGGATGGTTTTCGCCCGAGGCCGATGAGAAAATCGGCATGTCGCAGTTCGTCTGCGATACCGACAAGCCGTATTGGGGCTTTTCGTCATGGAACGACTTCTTCACGCGCCGGTTCCGCGAGGGCGTACGGCCAGTCGATCAGCCGGATAACGACAAGATCATTGTCAGCGCCTGCGAGGCGGCTCCGTATAACATCCAGACAGATGTCAAGCTGACCGATACCTTCTGGATCAAGGCACAGCCTTATTCACTACTGGATATGTTTTCCGCGAGCCAGCGCGAAGTTGCACAGCGTTTTGTCGGCGGCTCGATCTATCAGTCCTTTCTCAGTGCATTCAATTATCACCGGTGGCATGCGCCGATAAGTGGCGTCATCAAGAAAGCGTACGCGCTGGACGGCACCTATTATTCCGACGCCGATTCGGAAGGTCGCGACGCCGGCGGTCTGAACGATTCGCAAGGCTACATTACCGCGGTGGCGGCCCGCGCCGTGATCGTTATCGAAAGCGACGATCCTGCGATCGGTCAGGTCGGCTGTCTTTTCGTCGGCATGGCCGACGTGTCGTCGTGCATGATAGAGGCGTTGCCTGGCCAGCGCGTCGCCAAGGGCGATGAAATAGGTTTTTTCCAGTACGGCGGCTCGACCTGCTGTCTCGTCTTCGAGCCGGGTGTCATCAGCAGTTTCGTGCCGCAACCACCTTTCGACCACCCGCCGCCAGTCAACGTAAATACGCACATCGCGACCGCGAGGTAATCCTCGCTGCGGTCAACTCTGATCTTCAACGAGCGTGGAACTGATGTTCGAATGCCGCGAAGCGCAATGCGCTTCGCGGCATTTTTTCTTCTTGATCGCGGGGCAGCCCGCCGCGGATAAACGCTTAGCCCGGCTGCTTACCCGAGCCAAGATCGGCGCCCGTCATCGGATCCGATTCCGTATCCGATGCGGTCCTCTCGGCCAGCGCGCCTAGCACTTCGACATCGGCTTGCGTCACGTTGACCGATGGCAGACCGTCGCCACCATCCACTGCCGGCTGCGGCGCCTCGACGAATTCCCATTCCGGGCCCTCGTTCCACGGACCGCGTGCGTCGCCTTCGCCAGCCGACATGTTGTAGTACACGTTTGTAAATTCCGGAACACCCGGCAGCTTGCCTTGCGGGAAGTTGGGCTGAATCGAGTGCAGCGCTTTCTCGAACGACTTCTGGTGAGCGATCTCGCGCGTCATCAGGAAACCAAGCGCTTCCTTGATGCCCGGGTCGTCCGTGACATTCAGCAGGCGCTCGTAGACGATCTTCGCGCGCGCTTCCGCAGCGATATTCGAACGCAGGTCGGCGGTCGGTTCGCCGATCGTGTCGATGTACGCAGCCGTCCACGGTACGCCCGCGGAGTTCGTGAGCGCAGGCCCGCCGCCATACAGCAGCGCGGTGGTATGCGAGTCGTTGCCGCCGCCTGTCAGTGAGCGATACAGCTCTGCTTCCTGCTCGACGCCTTCGGCCAGTTGGCCTTTCGCGCCCTTGTTCAACATAGCGACGATGGAGCCGATTACTTCAAGGTGACTCAGTTCTTCAGTAGCGATGTCGAACAGCAAATCCTTGCGGCCCGGGTCGTCTTCTGCGACGGCCTGAGTGAAGTACCGGCACGCGGCCGCTAACTCGCCTTGAGGTCCGCCGAATTGCTCAAGCATCAGATTGGCGAGGCCCGGATTGGGGGCGGCGACACGCACGGTATATTGAAGTCGTTTGTTGTGGACGAACATTGGTTTCTCCGCTGAGTATGGTTGGGAAACTTTCGACTGCACGCTTCCTTGCGCATCCCGCATACCTGAGCCATTAAATCGTCACAACGCGCGTGCCGATGTTCTGGCACACGCGTTGCGGATTGCAGGGCTCCTAACCACTACCTTGGGAGTTGCACATGACACAGCGAAAGACCATCGACGATCTGTTCGTTCACATGCTGTCGGATATCTACAGCGCCGAGAAGCAGTTGACCAAGGCATTGGCGAAACTCTCGCGTGCTGCGTCCGATCCGCAATTGAGCGAGGCGTTCAAAATGCACCTGGAGGAAACGCAAGGACAGGTGGAAAGAATCGATAAGGTTGTAGAAACGAGTGGCGTGAAGTTGAAAAGAATGAAGTGCGTCGCGATGGAAGGCTTGATCGAGGAAGGGCAGGAGCTAATCGACGAAATGGAGAAAGGCGCAGTGCTCGATGCCGGCCTGGTCGCTGCCGCGCAAAAGGTGGAACACTACGAAATCGCCGCATACGGCAGCCTTTGCGCGATCGGAAAGCAGTTGGGTTTCACCGATGCCGTCAATCTGCTGAAGGAAACGCTGGAAGAAGAGAAGGCGACGGATTTGAAGCTGACCGAATTCGCGGAGCGAGCCGGCAACGAAAAGGCGAAGCAGCAGAAGTAAGTGGGGAAGTCCTGCCGGCTGAAAAGCGACGCGGGACTGAGAGAGCGGTTTTGATCGTGCGATCCGGCCCATTCAAGGGCCGGTTTTTTTGCGAGCCACGCGCGCCGCATGACCCGCGACAACTTCGCGCGTCAGGTCTTGTCGCCGACCGCACGGCTGCCGACTGCGTCGAGCTTGCCCTGCAGTTCCATCTTGCGCTGTGCGATTTTCTGACCCAGTCCCTTTACATTGAGATTGGCCTTTCGCAATTCCGGAAACAGTTCGTTCTCTTCTTCTTCCACGTGATGTTGCACCATTTCGCTCATCACTTTGAACGTCGCGTCGAAGCCTTTATCGCCCGCCTTGAGCGTTTCGAATTTGCTGATCAGTGTTTTCACGAGAAAGTGCTCGACGTACGCTTCCTCCACGTCGACCACATCGCCTGACGGCAGCGCTTCAGCCGCAGCGGGGTAGAGCAGTTCTTCTTCGATGATGGTGTGAATGGTGAGCTCTTCGCACGCGCGCTGTGCCAGCGTGGCTTTCGCTTCCAGATCGTCTTCTTTAGCTTCTTTGAACGCGGTGAATAGCCGCTCGACGGCGCGATGATCCGCGATCAGCAGTTCGAGTGCATCGTCTGTATTGGGGTTCGGTTGTTTTTCGGGCATGTCGCTCTCCGTGTTGAAACGCCGCCTGGCGGCAGGTTTGAACGGGGTAACGCAAGCACTGTGCCCATGCGCCGCAGTTTAGTTTTTGCTCTTGCGCGGCGCTGCAGCGTTCAGCAGCGGATTGAACGCTGCTGTTCTCTTGGGCTGCCGCGTGGGCGAGTCGGAGTCTCTCTCTTTGTTTTTGGCGGTGTCTTTCGCTTTGTCTTTCACGTTCGCGGCACGGCCGCGCCGCGGAGCGCGAGCACTCCCGGACAATTGCTGCGCCAGTTCTGCGCTGTCGTCGTCCTGGTCCGCGGATTCTTCTTCGTGCTCGTCTACGTCCTCCGCCGCGCTCGCAGGATTTTTAGTTCGCGATACGCCGCCTATGTGCTCGATTACCGACAGGAAGGATTTGCTCGCCGAACGTAAAGATTCGCCTGGCAGCATGGTGAGAACGACCACTTCGTGAAGCGAGCGTCCGTCAACGGTGCGTTGAGACGGTTTCGTGTCCCAGTCCGTGTTCTCTTGTGCGAAAACGGCCAATAGCCGTTCGAGGACAGCGGGCGATAGCACGCCGCCGTCGTACAGGCTGATGATTGCGCGCTCGGCAAGAGCGAACGGCGAAGCGGAAGTTTTAGGCATCGTTTTGTGCTCTTCGCCGGGCGCGCTGTTTCGACGATCTGTCGCCGGTTAGGCGTTTTGCCTTGCTTCGCTTCCCTTCAGCTCACCGTGCCGATGCGCGTGCGTGGCCGCATATTTGAGCTCGAAGTGCGCACCTTTGCCGCTGCGCGTAGGCGGAAAATGTTCTCCCTCTACGCACGTTACTTCGAAGGTGTCTTTGCCGTCGTCGTGAACGACTGAATAGATGCCGGAGGTCTTGACGATTTCGCCGGGCTTGAACGAGTTATCTCCTGCCATTGTGAAACTCCGTGGGTAAGTAAGCGACAAGCTTCGTCATGCAACGCTCGTGCCACGCTCGTGCCACGCTTCCCGGTGCGCTCAGAACGCCCGCAATGGACTAGATCTCCTTGCGGGCCCCATGGGACTGCTCTCTTCCAGAAGTATCTGAACGATGCCGCGAGTCGACACGCTGACCCATGCCGAACGAACGTCTTTCACGCTGACCCAGCGGCATCGGCTGATTTCATTGCTCGGTATCGGCTCGACGTGCTCGGGAATACGCGCGGCAAATACATAGTGTCGAGTGCGGGCGCCCCAGAACTCGAAAATATACTGGAGCGGGATGCCGCTCATTTGAGTCTCTTCAAGAAGCTCGCGAGCGGCCGCGTCGAACGCGGGCTCACCGATTTTGCATCGACCGCCGGGCAGCGCCCACCGTCCGTTGGATCTCGCGACCAGCAGGATGTGATTAGCGCGCAGGCAAAGGACGGTGGCTCGATGCTTCATGACATTTCGGGGTAATCAGTGCGACGTTGGCGCACGTTGCATGTTGCATGCCTTGCCGATGAGTCCACCGGGAACTGTAAATGCTACTTGCACAAACGGCGCTTTCGGCCAAACGGTCGGTTTTTCTTGTGTAATCCAATTCGAATCATTGTCTGTAGAGGTGGTGAATATGTCGAAGCCACATCGGTTTCCTCCCGCACTTGCCGTCCCCGCTGTCGTCTTTATCATCATTGGCCTGGCGCTAGCTGGGGGCGGAGTCCCGCTCGTCGCGCTGGGTGGTTCGTGGTATTACGTGGTGACTGGGATCGCGATTGCGCTGACCGGCGTGCTGCTCAGCATTCGCCGACGTTCGGCGCTATGGTTATTCGCGCTGATTCTGTTCGGTTCGACGATCTGGGCCGTGGTGGAAGCGCGCTTCGACTTCTGGCAATTGTTGCCGCGCTTGTGGGTGTGGCTTGTACTCGCTCTGTGGCTATTGCTGCCGCCCGTCACACGCAAACTGGTGTTCGGGCCACCGGCCGCGCATCGCGAGGGCGTCGTGCCGTTGACTGCCGCCGTGATCCTGACCGTACTCCTCGGCCTCGTCACAGCGTTCAATCATCCGTATGATCGCGCGGGCACCCTGGCTTCCACTGCCGCTCCGCCCACTACATCCATTGCCGGTGACGCGAACCGGCAGGCGGCCGACTGGACCGACTACGGCGGCTCGCCGCTCGGTCAGCGCTATTCGTCGCTTACGCAAATCACGCCGGAAAATGCGGGGCAACTGAAAGTGGCCTGGCAATTCGAAACAGGCGACAAGCCGGGCCCGGGCGACCCCACCGAAACTACCGATGAGAACACGCCGATCAAGGTCGGCAACAAGCTCTTCCTTTGCACGCCGCACAGTATCGTGATCGCGCTCGATCCGGCGTCGGGCAAGGAACTCTGGCGATATGATCCGCATATTCAGAGTCCCGTTGGCTTCAAGCACTGGGAGCATATGACTTGCCGCGGCGTGTCATATCACGACGACGCGATGTATCCGGCAAACGCCGCGGTAGCAGCGGCGGATAATGCGGCGGCTTCATCAGCGGCTTCAGCGCCGACTGAAGGCGCGGCTGCGAGCACTGATGCGAGCGCTGCCGCTTCGAATCCCCAAGCATCGGCTTCGGCGCCTGCAGCGGATGGCGCATCAGCGACCACTGACGCGGCCAACGGTGCATCCGCATCGGCGGGCGCAGAGCAATCGGCATCCGCAGCCACGGCCGCCAGCGATACATCGGCTGCGACCCAACAGACGGCCGCCGCTGCCGTGAGCGCCGAATGTCCGCGCCGCATTTTCCTGCCGACCGCCGATGCACGACTGATTGCGCTCAATGCCGACACGGGTCAGCCATGCACGCATTTTGGCAATAACGGTCAAATCGACCTGCGCACGAATATCGGTCCCTTTACCCCTGGCGGTTATTACTCGACGTCGCCGCCCGCGGTAACTCGCGATCTGGTCATTATCAGCGGCCACGTCACCGATAACGAGTCGACCAACGAGCCCTCGGGGGTCACCCGCGCGTTCGACGTGCACGACGGTCATCTCGTGTGGAACTGGGATGCGGGTAACCCAGACGAGACCCAGCCGATTACAGGCAATCAGACGTACGTTCGCAATTCGCCGAACATGTGGTCGGTCTTCAGCGTGGATGAAAAACTCGGCATGGTGTATTTGCCGCTCGGCAATCAGACACCCGACCAGTGGGGCGGCCTGCGCACGCCGGCCTCGGAGAAGGTGGCGGCGGGCGTCGTTGCACTGGATCTCGCAACCGGCAAGATGCGCTGGAATTACCAGTTCACTCATCACGATCTATGGGACATGGACGTAGGCGGCCAACCTTCGCTGATCGATCTGCAGACACCCAGTGGCGTGCAACCTGCGCTGATCGCATCGACGAAACAGGGCAGTTTGTACGTGCTGAACCGCGAGACCGGCAAGCCGATCGTGCCGATCACGGAAGAACCCGTACCGCAGGGCGCGGGAACCGGCGATCACACTTCGCCTACTCAACCGTTCTCCGCACTGAACTTCAAACCGCCGAAAGTGCGCGAGCGCGACATGTGGGGCACCAATCCTTTCGATCAGCTGTGGTGCCGCGTCAAGTTCAAATCGCTGCGATATGACGGCATGTTCACGCCGCCGTCCGAGCAGGGATCGCTCGTATTTCCGGGCAATTTCGGGGTGTTCGATTGGGGCGGCATTGCAGTGGACCCGGTTCGGCAAATACTGATCGCGAACCCGAGTTACATGGCTTTCACTTCAAAGCTGGTGCCGCGCTCGCAGATTCCGTCCGATAACGGAGAGAAGAAGGGCAGTGAAACAAGCGGCATCAAGCTCGCTCGCGGCACGCCTTATGGATTCGAGCTCAATGCGTTCCTTTCGCCGCTCGGCATTCCGTGCCAGGCGCCGCCGTGGGGATATGTCGCGGGCGTCGATCTGCGCACGAACCACATTGTGTGGGAACACAAGAACGGCACCATCCGCGATAGCGCGCCGCTGCCCATTCCCATGCCGCTCGGCGTGCCGAGTCTGGGTGGCATGATCACGACTGCTGGCGGTGTGGCATTCCTCTCCGGTACGCTTGATTACTATCTGCGCGCTTACGATGTACGGACTGGCGACCGGCTGTGGCAAGCCCGCTTGCCCGCAGGCGGGCAGGCAACGCCAATGACCTACGCCGACAGCAACGGCAAGCAGTATGTGCTGGTCACCGCGGGCGGGCACGGCTCGCTCGGCACGAAGCAAGGTGATTACGTGATCGCGTACACGCTGCCCTGAAAGAGCGTTTGAGGATCGCGCGCGAGCGGGCGCCGCAGGAGCGTCGCGGTTAAGGCCCGCCGCGCGCTTGCGACAGGCGCGCGAGTTTCTGCGTCAAGTAAGCGAATGCACTCTAATGTGCATCCGGTTGAAAACGTTACGCGTCAACGCGCAAACATTCCAGCCGCCGTGACGCGTGCAGAACGTTCGAAGATCGCTTAATGCGTAGCGGCGTGTAATAAAGCTTTCAATATGCCTGCCACGAGGGCGACGGTTGCAACGCCCAGCAACCACAGGCCGACAAACCATGCGAATCGTCGCCACATGTTAGTGATATCCCTCGCCGGGACGCATTTTGCCTTTGAAAACCGAATAGGCATACACCGTGTAGCCGAGAATCATCGGAACGGTAATCGCTGCGCCCACCAGCAGAAATAAGAGGCTTGCGTGGGGCGCGGCGGCATCGCGGAAGGAAATGGCAGGTGGCACGAGATACGGATACAGACTGATCAGAAGACCTGCATAGCAAAGAACGAAAATGCCATAGGCGAAGAGTAGAGGCAGCGCCTGGCGCCGCGCCGAAAGGCTGCGCCAGAAGCCGGCCGCGAGAAGAATCAGCAGTACCGGCACGGCGGCGGTGAATGCAATGTCCGGCCAGCGGAACCAGCGCGCAGCGAGCGAGCCTTGCAGCATCGGCGTCCACAGCGTGACCACGACAATCAGCGCAAGCACCGCCACCGCCATGGTGCGCGCATAACGCCGGCACCGCTCGTGCAGCGGTCCTTCGGTGCGCCAGATCAGCCAGCACGATCCAAGCAATGTATAGCCGACGACCACGGCGAGCCCGCACAGCACGGTGAAGCCGGTAAGCCAGTCCCACCAGCCGCCGGAATACGACACTCCCTTCACGTGGATGCCCTGAAGCAGTCCGCCCAGCACGAGTCCCTGGCACAACGCGGCCATGGTGGAACCCGAAAAGAAAGCGACGTCCCACCACGCGCGGCCAGAACCCGTCGCGCGAAAACGGAATTCAAAGGCCACGCCGCGAAACACGAGTGCGAGCAGCATCGCGATGATCGGCGGATAGAGCGCTGGAAGGATGATCGAATAGGCGAGGGGAAACACGGCGAAAAGTCCGCCGCCGCCGAGCACGAGCCATGTTTCATTGCCGTCCCATACGGGCGCGATGGTGTTCACCATCAGGTCGCGATCATCCCGGCTGCGCTCGACGGCGAACAGGATGCCCACGCCGAGATCGAATCCGTCGAGCAGCACGTAGGCAAGCACGGCAAACGCCAGGATGGCCGCCCAGACGAGCGGCAGATCAATCGTGGCGGTCATGGCGATCGTCCCGTGCAGAAGTGTTGCCAGTGGTGGTCGATGCGTGCTGCCGTTGCGCCGGTCCGGGCGTGATGCCCGCGCTGCGATGCGGCTTGTCCTTGGCGGGCCCTTCTGTCGCGAGCGATGGCGGCCTCGCCATGAGACGCAGTACAAATACCATTGCCGCGCCGAATACGATCAGATACACGACGCCGAAAGCCGCAAGCGATGTCGCGACGCCGGGCGCGGCGATGGGCGACACGCTGTCGGCGGTGCGCAAATGGCCATATACGGTGTAAGGCTGACGGCCCACTTCGGTCACGGTCCAGCCGCATAACAGGGCGATGAGGCCGGACGGTCCCATTGCGACCATCATCCGGTGCAGCCAGCGCGCGCGATAAAGCGAATGACGCGCCCGAAGTGCCAGACTCGCGAAACCGGTCAGCGCCATCAGCACGCCAAGGCCGACCATGATGCGAAAAGCCCAAAAAATAAGCGGCGAAAAGGGGCGGTCTTCTCGCGCGAATTCCTTGAGTCCTCTAATAGCGCCGTTCCATGTATGTGTGAGGATCAGCGCGCCCAGATGCGGGATCTCGACTGCGTAGTCGGTAGTCTCGGTCTTCATGTTTGGCATGCCGAACAAAATCAGCGGTTGGCCCGGTTTGGACTCCCAGTCGCCTTCGAGTGCGGCGATCTTTGCGGGCTGATGCTTGAGCGTGTTCACACCGTGCGCGTCGCCGGCGAGAATCTGGATCGGCGCGACGATGCACGCCATCCATAGCGCCATGGAAGCCATGAGCCGCGCGGGCTCGTTACCGGGATCGCGCAGCAAGTGCCACGCACCCACCGCGCCGACGATGAACGCCACGCTCAGATAGGCCGCGAGCACCATATGCACGAGCCGGTAGGGAAACGAAGGGTTGAAGATGATACTGAGCCAGTCGGTGGGCACAAAGCGGCCGTCGACCATCTCGAATCCTTGCGGCGTTTGCATCCATGAATTTGCCGCGAGAATCCAGAAGGCGCTTAGCAAAGTGCCGATAGCGACGAGCACTGTGGCAAGAAAATGCAGCTTGGGGCCGACACGGGTCATGCCAAACAGCATCACACCAAGAAAGCCCGATTCGAGGAAGAACGCGGTTAGTACTTCGTAACCCATAAGCGGACCGACAACAGGTCCCGCCCGATAGGCAAAGCCCGCCCAATTGGTGCCGAACTCATACGACATGACAAGGCCAGACACCACGCCGACGCCGAATACCACTGCGAAAATCGTCAGCCAGTAGCGGAATACGGCCAGGTATACCGGCTTGCCGGTGAAGAGCCATGCGCCCTCGAGCACTGCAAGATAGCTGGCGAGCCCGATGGACATTGCCGGGAAAATAATGTGAAAGGCGATGGTGAAACCGAACTGCGTTCGGGCGAGAAACAGTGCGTCGACCGAGGGTGGCATTACGGTACCTCGAATAAGGACGTGGCTGACCTGATGGACCGATTCGCAATTTTGCGCCGCAGCGCATGCTTCTGAATATAAGCAATGTAAATGCAAATGCGTGGCCTGACTGTGTCTGCCGGCATAGTGCGGGCACCCGCGCAAAACCATGCGAAAGGCGTGTAAACCTATTGTCAGGAGCATGCACTCTTTTCGCCAACAGGTACACACTTTGCTCTCGTTCTGTACTGACGTTCGCGCGGAGACCGTGATGAAAGAAAAGGACACGACACGAGATTACCCCTACGCATCGGGCGGATGGGGATCGCTGAAGGCAGTCACCACAATCCTCGCGCAGGAACATGTCGGCCTGAAAGACAGTGCTGTGCTCGCGAAGCAGAACAAGCCGGACGGCTTCATGTGCGTGAGCTGTTCGTGGGCCAAGCCGGCCGACCCGCACGTATTCGAGTTCTGTGAGAGCGGCGCGAAGGCTACTGCCTGGGACCTGACGTCCAAGCGAATGACGCCTGAGTTCTTTCAGCTGCATACCGTGACCGAACTGCTGTCATGGCACGACCATGACCTGGAAGAAGCGGGGCGGCTCACCGCGCCGATGCGCTACGATCCAGCCACCGACAAATACGTGCAAGTGGAATGGCAACAGGCGTTCGATGAAATCGGTCGCGAGCTCAGCAAGCTCGAGCCGGACAGTGTGGTGTTCTATGCGTCGGGCCGCGCGTCGCTCGAAACGTCGTACATGTACCAGCTTTTAGCGCGCATGTACGGGACGAACAATCTGCCCGACAGTTCGAACATGTGTCACGAAAGCACCAGCGTCGGGCTGAAGGAAGCGATCGGGGTGGGCGTCGGCACCATTACGCTCGACGACTTCGAGAAGACAGATCTGATGTTCTTCTTTGGCCAGAATGTGGGTACCAATAGCCCGCGCATGCTTCATCAATTGCAGGACGCGCGCAAACGCGGGGTGCCGATCATCACGTTCAATCCGCTTCGCGAGCCGGGGCTCGTGCGTTTTGCGAATCCGCAATCGCCGGTGCAAATGCTCACGCCCGACAACACGCAGATCAGCACGCAATATCATCAACTCAAGACCGGCGGCGATACCGCTGCAATTCTCGGCATCTGCAAGGCGGTGATTGCCGCGGACGATCTCGCCATCCAGCAAGGTGCGCCGCGTGTCGTCGATGCGGATTTCATCCGCGATCACACGACCGGTTACGAAGCATTCGCGAACTATGCACGCGAGGCTTCGTGGGCGGACATAGAAAAGGTCAGCGGTCTGACTCGCGACGCGATACAGGCGGCCGCAGACGAATACATGAAGGCGAATGCAGTGATCGTCCACTACGGAATGGGACTGACGCAACACCGGCTCGGCGTGCAAAACGTCCGCATGGTGTGCAATCTGCTCTTCCTGCGGGGCAACGTGGGCAAGCCCGGCGCTGGGCCGTCACCTGTGCGTGGTCATTCCAACGTGCAGGGGCAGCGCACGGTCGGCATTACGGAAAAGCCCGAACTGGCGCCGCTCGATAAGCTGGCAAGCCAGTTCTCGTTCGAGCCGCCCCGCAAGAAAGGCATGAATACCGTCGAAGCGTTTGAAGCCATGCTCAAAGGAGAGGTGAAGGGCGTATTCAACCTCGGCGGCAATCTCGTGCGTTCCGTGCCGGACCGCTTGCGGATAGAACCTGCGTGGCGAGGTTTGCGCCTTAATGTGAACGTTGCGACCAAGCTCAATCGCAGTCACCTCGTACACGGTGATATCTCCTACATTTTGCCGTGCTTGAGCCGCATCGAAATCGACCGGCAGGCGAGCGGCGACCAGGCTGTCTCGATGGAAGACAGCACCGCGTGCATGCACGGTTCGCGCGGCGTGGCGGAACCGGCCAGCGACAACATTCGCTCGGAGCCCTATATCGTCGCGGGAATCGCGAAAGCGACACTGGGCACTCGCTTCAACGTTGACTGGGATGCGTGGCGAGATGATTACTCGATCGTGCGCAATGAAATAGAAAAGACTTATCCGGAGATATTCCACGACTTCAATCAGCGCATGTGGACCCCGGGCGGATTTCACAAACCTCTCCCCGCGCGCGAGCGGCAATGGAAGACGAAAAGCGGGAAGGCGGAGTTCCAGGTGCCGAAGGCACTCGGCGAAGATCCCGACATGCCCGAGCGCGAGACGGACGCGCTCAGACTGATGACACTGCGCTCCGACAGCCAGTTTAATACGACGATCTACTCGCTGGACGATCGCTTTCGCGGCGTGAAGGGTAACCGCATGATTGTGCTGATGAATGAAGACGATATGGCGGCGAGCGGTCTGACCGAAGGCGACAAGATCGGCTTGCAGACCATTTCCGACGACGGCTTCGACCGGCGCGTAAGCGGACTCACCGTCAAGGCTTACGACATTCCGCGTGGCTGCATTGCCGGCTACTACCCGGAATGCAATCCGCTGCTGCCGCTCTGGCATTACGCCGAAGAAAGTAAAGTGCCCGGCGCCAAGTCCATTCCGGTGCGGATTGTCGAAAAGCCGGTTGCTACATCTGGTGCATGACAGACCCGCCGGGCGACGATTGCCCGGCGGATTCGCGATCCGCTTTCAGCGCGGTCAATCGGCGTAGCGCGATCTGCGCGACTTCGGCAAGCATTGCGTCGCGCCAATCACGAGCAGAGACCCGAGCAGGAAAGTCGCAAACGGGAATGTACCTGCGGTATTCACTGCAATTTCCCGCGGACGCTCACCAAGAAGCTGCATTCTACGGCGCGTCATTTTCGAGCCGAGCGAACGCAGCTCGCCTTTCAGTGCCCGCTCAGCGGCAGGCAGCAGTACGGTTTCTTCGTCGGCCACGTGATGCATGACCTCGCGCATCAGTTGCTGAAAAAGACCGTCGTATGCAGCATCCTCGGGTCCGCTTGCGCGTAGCTTTGCGATGGTGGCGCGCATTTCGTCGTGTTCGGGCTGACTCTTTTCGAGCGTTTTATCCTCGCTCATTACACCGGCCAACGCCGGGTAGAAGATTTCTTCTTCCAGTTGTGCGTGAATTTCGAGTGCCGCACAGACCGAATTGACGATTGCGCGCTTGCGCCACCACGGCGTGTCTGTGTGATAACGATGAAACGCGGCAAGTACATGCATATGATCGAGCCGGATCATCGCGGTAATGGTGGGAGACATCGACGAATTGGTATCGGGCATGGCAGTTCTCCAGAATGACGCGGCGCCGCGCGTCGGTTTGTGGGGATTGTCTGCACGCGAAGTCGACATGCACATGAGCACGCGAATCCGGCATGCGGGCGCTCGCGGATGCGCCACACACCGCATTCGCCATACCTGCAACGCCCCGCTAGCCGGGAATCCTTTCGATGTCTCGCAGCCAGACCGTTGCCTCGCTGTCGCTCGGTGCACGCCAGTCGCCGCGCGGCGACAAGGAGCCGCCCGATCCCACCTTGGGTGCATTCGGAATGCAGGAGCGCTTGAACTGGCTGGTGTGAAAAAAGCGCTCGGCGAAGATCGCCAGATTGCGCTTGATGTCGCCGAGCGTGTATTCGTTGCGCGCCACATGTGGACCTGCAGGCCAGACGCCGCGCTCGCGGTCGGCCCATGCGCAATGCGCGAGGAACGCGACCTTCGACGGTGAAAAGCCGAAGCGCAACAGGTAATAGAGGTTGAAGTCCTGCAACTCATACGGACCGATAATGCTTTCGGTCTTCTGGTCGATGACTTTGTCGACCTTGCCGGGCACCAGTTCCGGGCTGATCTCGGTCGCCAGGATCTGCTCCAGCACATGCGAGCCCGCGTCGCCGACTTGGCCCGACTCGGCGACCCAGCGCACCAGATGCGTGATCAGCGTCTTCGGCACGCTCGCATTGACGCTGTAATGCGACATGTGATCGCCCACGCCATAGGTGCACCACCCGAGCGCCAGTTCGCTCAGGTCGCCTGTGCCGATCACAATTGCCTGATGGAAATTGGCGAGCCTGAAAAGGTGGCTGGTGCGCTCGCCTGCCTGAACGTTTTCGAACGTGACGTCGTATTGCTTTTCGCCCGACGCAAACGGATGGTGCAAGTCGTGAAGCATTTGCATGCAGCTCGGGCGTATGTCGATTTCCTCCATCGAGCAGCCCACGGCTTGCATCAGATCTTTCGCCTGCTGGAGTGTGCGGCTGCTGGTCGCGAAGCCCGGCATCGTGTAACCGAGAATATTCGAGCGCGGCAGCTTCAACCGGTCCATGGCTTTTGCGCATACGAGCAGCGCCTGCGTGGAATCGAGGCCGCCCGAGACACCAATAACCACTTTCGAGATTCCGGCCGCGCCGAGTCTTTGCAGCAGCCCCTGCACCTGAATGTTGTAGACCTCGGCGCAGCGTTCATCGCGTGTCGCAGGATTTGACGGCACATAGGGGAAACGGTTGATTGAACGCATGAGCGGCAAATGCTCCGCATCGGGAAGCGAAGCCGGCACGCTGATCACCTGGAATTTGCCGACCTCGCTTGCGTGGCGGCGCGTGGACTGGCCGAAAGTGGTTTGCCTCATCCGTTCGCGCGACAGCCGTTCGAGGTCGACGTCGCCGTAAATCACATGGGACGTGTCGACGAAACGCTCCGATTCGGCGAGCAGTTCGCCGTTTTCGTAGATCAGCGCCTGGCCGTCCCATGCGAGGTCGGTTGTAGATTCGCCGCGGCCCGCGGACGAATATAGATACGCGGACAGGCATCGCGCGGATTGCTGCCCGACCAGTTGGTGCCGATAACCGGACTTGCCGATCACGATGTTGGATGCCGAAAGATTGACGAGCACCGTTGCACCCGCGAGCGCCGCAAATGACGACGGCGGCACGGGAACCCATACGTCCTCGCATATTTCCACGTGGAAGCGAAAGAGCGGCGCGTGCGGGACGTCGAACAGCAATGACGCGCCAAAGGGCGCATGCTGTCCGCATAACGTCACTTCGGAGCTCGACGCGTTCTCCGCCGCACTGAACTGGCGGGCTTCGTAAAACTCGCCATAGTTGGGCAGGTAGCTTTTGGGCACCACACCGCACAGCTTGCCGTTCGAAATCACCAATGCGCAATTGAACAACTTATGCTCGATCTTCAGTGGCGCGCCGATGACCAGTACCGCAGGAATACTCGTAGAGGCCGCAACGATCTCACCGATTGCCGATTCGCACGCATCGAGCAGTGCTCGCTGATGGAAGAGGTCGTCGCACGTATAGGCCGATATGCCGAGTTCGGGAAACACGACAAGCAGCGCGCCCTTTTGTGCGGCCTCGCGGGCCAGTTGCAGCGTCTGCTGCGCGTTGAATTGCGGATCGGCCACGCGGCACACCGGAACGGCAACCGCGACACGTGCAAACTCGTGACTGTACAAGTTGAAGAATGATTGCGTCATGATGTGCGGCGCCTATGAATAGCCGGTCGGAAGCGGCAGCTTATCCGCTCCAACCAGTGTTGAACACAGCCCGATGCGGCGTTCGCGACGCGTTCAGGCGGAGTGCGGCGAACCGGGTCGAGCGTATCGTACGTTCGGCAACTGATTGAAGTAATACTCGACTCGCGAAAGCGCGTAAAGCGCTGCGTTTCGCCGGATAGTGGTGCGGTCTCCGTCGAACACTCGCGTTTCGGCAAACATGAATTCACCGTCCCGGCGCTTGTAACGCCACGCAAAGCATTGGGTGCCTGCCGGCAGATCCGTGCCTTCCGGCGGCGGACCTGCGAGCCCCGTATTCGAGACTGCGATATTGGCCGAGCACCCTTCGAGGGCGAGTACACCTGTGGCCATCTCCCGGGCGACTGCCTCGCTCGTCAGGCCATGTTTTTCGATCGTCTGCGACCGCACGTTCAGTACACCGCATTTACCCGTCGGCGAGTAAACGACGAGGCCCACGTCGAGGCATGCGCCGCTGCCCGGCACGTCTGCCAGCAGGGATGCAATGAGACCGCCGGTACACGATTCGGCGGTGGCGATCACAAGACCGCGCGACGAGAGAAACCCAACCACGCTGCGGGGAATGTTCATTTTTGCGTCCTCGTTTATCCGGGCTCGTTTGTCACGATAAGCCAGTCAGTTGTCAGCGAGCAAGTGCAATACCCGTTGCGCATTCGTCTTCATCCAGCGGCACGGCGATTGCTCGACAAACGTGTCCCTTCACCGGGACGCCATGGTTGTTTGTTCGGTTAGGCTCGCCACACGGCGAGCCACTTTTTTTTCGGCCCATGTTCAATGTTTGCGCGCGGCTTTACCGTCGGTACAGCGCTTGCTCTTTTTGCTTCGCATGCGACGGCAAAGGAGGCGACGTACATGATGTTTCCAACAATCGTTATCAATCGCGAGGATCCGTCCTCGACCGACGCGCAGACGCTACTCGACGAACTGAGCGCGACGCTGGCCGTGTTTACCGGCGACGGCGGACAGAGCCGCTTTTCCATTCACGACGTCGCGCTTGAGCGCTCGCGCTTTCTCGTTGCGAGGACCGGTTTTTCGACGCCGCTCGGCTGTGGCGCGTTTCGTCCGTTAGGCGAGCACATCGCCGAGATCAAGCGCCTCTATGCGCGCCCCGGCGCGGAGGGCGCAGGCGGTGCCATTCTCGCGCGCCTCGAGAAAGAAGCAGCAGAGCTAGGCTATCAGGCGTTATGGCTCGGCATGCACGTGAACAATCGTCGCGCGATCGAGTTCTACGAGCGACACGGTTTCCATCGCATCGAACCGTATGGGCCGTATGTGGGTAAAGACGATTCGTGCTGCTTCGAAAAGCGCCTCGACGGACAGGCGCCCGACAACCAGCGCAAAGCCACCACGCGCGGGGCGTAATGCAATCGGATCGCGCGGGCTGCGAGCCGCGCTACTTGTGGATTTTCTCGCGCAACGACTGAATGTCGTTGGCCGTTACAGGTCGCGCGTCATTGCCCCATGAGGTGCGGATCCATGAAAGCACGTTCGCCATTTGCGCATTGGTGAGCGTTTGAGCGAAGCCCGGCATTGCTTGACGCGGCGGTCCACTGATAGTCGCGGGACTGTTGCCGCCTTCCACCATTAAGCGAATCAGCGAAGTCGTATCTTCGGTGATCACTGACGGGTTGCCTGCTAGCCGCGGAAATACATTGGGCACGCCCGCACCTTGCACACCGTGGCAGCGCGCGCAGAACGAGATATAGACCCGCGCGCCGACCGATTGAGGCGCATCGACCCGATTGCCGTTGCGCGTCGGCAAGTCGGGCTGGGCATGCGGCTCATAGCTCCCGGACGGCTTTTGCGCCGGCAGTGACTTGAGATAGTGCGCCATGGCGAGCGCATCTTCGTCGGTCAGATATTGAGTGCTGTCTTCCACTTGCTCGACCATAGAACCGAATGCGACGAGACCCGCACCGTGTCCCGTCTTCAGAAATGCGGCAAGATCTTTTTCGCCGATACGTCCGAGTCCCGAGCCCGGATCGCCGGTCAGATTCGGCCCGAACCAGTTGTCATTGACTCCACCCGTCAAATACATGGGCGACGACTCGTCGTAGCCGCGTTCCTGAAAGCCTGGCCCGCGAGGTGTGTGACATGCGCCGCAATGCCCCGGACCTTGCACGAGAAATGCCCCGCGATTCCACTGCGCGTCACGTCCGGCCTTCGGCCGATAGGGTTCTGTTGGTGCGAACGCGAGTTGCCAGAAATAGAGCACCCAGCGCTGATTGAAGGGGAACGCCAGCTTGGTGGGCGGAGCCGGTTCGGGCGCCGGTTTTACTCCGTGCATGAAATACGCGTAAAGCGCGCGCATGTCGTCGTCGGACATTTTTGAAAAGGACGCATACGGCATCGCCGGATAAAGCCGCTTGTTACCCGGCGACACGCCCTCCCGCACAGAGCGTGCAAAATCTACGTAACTGTAGGCGCCAATGCCGTATCGGCGGTCCGGCGTGATGTTGCTGCTCATGATCGTGCCGAATGGCGATGTGAGTCCCAAGCCGCCGCCATAAGCCTGTCCGCCGACGGCCGTGTGGCAACCCGCGCAGTCCGACGCTTTGGCGAGATATTCTCCACGCGCTACGAGGGCCGCGAGCGCCGGGTCCGATGCGCCGGCAGCCTCGGCTGTGACGCGCGGAGCCGTGAACACGCCGAGCATCGCCGTGCCGGCCAGCACGATCAGTTTGAAGCGCCGCATCATGAGGTGGTATCCCGCCGCGCGGCCAGCGTGTTATGCATGAGCGTCACTGGCGCACGATGCATCAGCCAGCGCGCGCCCGTCAGAAGCGCTGCGATCAGATACGCCAGACCGCCAGGCACCCACATCACGAGGCCGCCGAGTTGTTGGTCCTGCAACGGATCGAAGCCGAGCGCCGAGGTTGACTCGATGTACGCCGGGTACCAGAGCCCCGGCGCGAGCGTCAGTAATGCGCCCAGCGCGCCGGTGTGAACCATCGTCGTGAAGAGCGACAACATCGCATAGCCGCTTTGATCGCGCCGCGCACCCTCGCCGAAAACGACCCACCAGAACAGGAGCGCGCTTAGCAGGAAGCTCGCGTGCTGAAGCGTATGAATACCGGGCGACGCGAGCGCCGCTTCAAAAAAGCGCGGCATATGCCACGCCCATAACGCGGCGGCGTGCAGCAGCCATGCGACGGTCGGCGCACACAGCGCGCGCCACAGTCCGTACAGCACCGGCGTGCGGACGGCGGCGGCTATCGCGTGCCGTGCCGCCGGAGGAAAGGCCCACAGCCATACCGCGAGCGGTCGGCCGAGCACGAGCAGCGGAGCGGCCACGATCATCATCAGTTCATGTTGAACCATATGCGCGGAAAAGAGCGCCGCACTCAATGCGTCGAGTGGCGAATTGAGCGCGGCGACCAGCGCGAGCCATCCGGCTACGAATGCGCATAGCTGACGCGTGCGAATGCCGCGCCCGCGTCGGCTGCGCGCGCGCAGGCGCCGGTAGCCGGCTGCATAGAGGCCGAGGCTCACGACCAGCAGTGCGACGACCCATGGTTCGAAAGTCCAGCGCAGCACGGGCGGCGCGCTTCTCTCCGCGGCAGTCAACACATGTGCGTGTACGCCTGGCGGAATACACAACGCGGCGAACGCGAGTGCGCGGCGCATTGATTTGTTCATTGCACGCAGGGGGAAATAAGCCATTGCGGTATCCACATTGCGACGAGTGCGAGCGTCGAGAGCATGCCGACCCACGTGGCCGCGCACGCAAGCATTGCGGGACGCGCGGGGAGCGCAGTCGCTGTCGCGGGGGCGATCATGCCGGCCTCGCGCCAGCGGCGCCACGCGAGCAGCGTCGCGACCATTGAAAACAGCAGCGCAGTGCCGGTCACACTGCCCAGAGGCAGGACCGTTCGCCACGCACAGGAGGGCGTGACGAGCGCATAGTCAGCGCTCAGCGCGGCCAGTACCGCGGAAGGCGCACCGAGGAGCGCGAGCCAGGTTCGCATGGCAAACCTCCATCACAAGCGGGGAGCGAGGTAGATCACCGCATAGATCGGCAACCAGCTGAGTACGACGAAGTACCAGTACAGCGCGTTCTCGCTCACGTCGACGAAACGTTTCCCTTCGAACGGACCGGTGAACAGCAGCACGGCGAGCACCGCGGTGTCCAGTGTGTCCGTAATGAGGTGCGTTGTGTGCAGGCCGAGCAGCAGCCACACGACCGAGCCGTAGGCGTTCGTGTACCAGCTCACGTTCAGTGCGACGAACTCTACGCCGCGCACCACCAGAAAGCCCACAGAGAAAACCAGGCATACGCAGAGCCACAGACGCGCGCGGGCGCGCTGCTGGCGGTCCGCCGCGCGCTTTGCAAGCTGGTTTGGCCACATGCTCACGAGCAGAATCGCGGTGTTTGCGGTGCCCCACAGAAGATCGGGCGGCGCAGCGTTGAGCGGCCACTTTGCGGTGAGCCCGCGCAGATAGAAGTACGTCATTGCCGCGATGGCAAAAACGGTCCCCTCGATCAGCATCAGGCAGATGGTGCTCCACCACATCAGGCTGCGATGCCCGAAGCCGAAGCTCGGCAGATGGCGCACGTCCAGCATCAGCACGGGAGTGGCGCCCGCATCGTTTGGCATCGCGTCTACCGGCGCTTTGCGCAGTTCCGTCATGGCCGCTGCTCCAGTTGGACCGCTTGCTGGTTCTGGCCGCGATTTGGCCAGAACCAGCCTATCAACGCGATCGTGACCGGCACCGAGCCCCACACGACAGCCCACGGCGAAAAGATCGAGCCGATAAACAGCACGGTGGTCGCCACCGCACTGATAAACGGCCAGATGGAAGGCGCCGGAAACAGCAGACGCAAATCGGGCAACGCGTCGAGCGCAGTAGTAGACAACACTTCACGCGCTTCGGCAGCAAGGCCGCTGACATAGGCAGGCTGCGCGGACGGCTCCCACAACGGGTCGCGTCCGTGAACCACGGGCAGCGCGTCGAAGTTGTGCGGCGGCGGCGGACTCGTGGTGCTCCACTCGAGCGTGCCCGCGCCCCACGGATCGGCGCCCGCCACTTCGCCATGCCGGTAGCTGTGCATCGCGTTGACTATAAACAGCAGCACGCTGACGCCTATCGTTAGCGCGCCTATCGTGGCAGCCAGGTTCATGCCGTCCCAGCCCATGCCGTGTGGGTAGGTCCACACGCGGCGCGGCATGCCGTGCAGACCGAGCACGTGCATCGGAAAGAACGCGACGTTAAAGCCGATAAAGAACAGCCAGAATTGCAGGCGCCCCAGCGTCTCGTTCATTAGCCGGCCAGTTGCTTTTGGATACCAGTAGTAGAACGCGCCGAATAGCGGAAACACCGCGCCGCCGAGCAAGACGTAATGCAGATGCGCGACCACGAAATAGGTGTCGTGTACCTGCAAGTCGAGCGCCACCGATCCGAGCATCACCCCGGTCATGCCGCCCAGCACGAGAATGAAGAAGAAGCCGAGCGCAAACCATAGCGGCGTCTTCAGATTGAGACGTCCGGTCCACAGCGTCGCGATCCAGCAGAAGATCTGCACGCCTGACGGGATGGCGATCATCAGACTGGCGGCTGTAAAAAAGCTCTTGCCGAGCGCCGGAATGCTCGTCGCGAACATGTGATGCACCCAGAGACCGAACGCGAGAAAGGCCGTCATGATCAGCGCGAGCACCATGACCGGGTAGCCGAAAATCGGGCGGCGCGCGAAGGTTGGAATGATCGAAGAAAGAAAGCCGAGCGGCGGAATGAAGATCAGGTACACCTCGGGATGCCCGAAGAACCAGAACAGGTGCTGCCACAACAATACGTCGCCGCCGCGCGCCGCGTTGTAGAAATGCGTTCCGACCAGACGGTCGAGAATCAGCGCGGTGCTGCCGAGCATCACCGCCGGCATCGCGAACAGCACCATGAATTGCGTGATCAGCGTGGCCCACACGAACAAGGGCATGCGGTTGAGCGACATGCCGGGCGCGCGCATCTTGAAGATCGTCGTAATGAGCACGACCGCTTCGAGCAGCGAGGCGAGTTCGGTGAAGGTGATCATCTGCGCCCAGATGTCGACGCCCTTGCCCGTCGAGTAATCAGGCCCGGCGAGCGGCACGTAACTGAACCAGCCAGCGTCCGGACCGGCGCCGAGCACGAACGCCACGTAAAGCGTCACGCCGCCGAACAGGAAGACCCAGTAGGCGTAGGCATTCATCCGCGGGAAGGCGACGCTGCGCGCGCCGATCATCAGCGGCACGAGCCAGGTGGCGACGGCCTGCATGACCGGCACGGCGAACAGGAACATCATCGTCGTGCCGTGAATCGTGAAAAGCTGGTTGTATAGCTCGGGACCGACGAGGCGATTGCCGGGCCGCGCGAGCTGCAGTCGCATGGCGAGCGCGAGGAGGCCGCCCAACAGGAAGAAAACGAACGTGGTGATCACGAAGCGCCGCGCCACGGTCTTGTGGTTGACAGCGGAGAGCCGGCCCAGCCAGCCCGGGGAATCGCTCCATGTGCGCGCAAGCGCTTCGGCGACCTGCTGGCCGGCAGCGGGGCCGTCCACCAGATGCACGGCCGGCCGCCCCGGCGCAGATTGACGTTCGCTCATTGGAGAGTTCTGATCCATGCGATAAGGGCATTCAGATCCTGCGCCGACAGCTGGCTTGCCGGCATCGTGGTGCCGGGCTTCATGCTGCCGGGCGCCTTGATCCAGGACTCGAGGTTGGCAGGCGTGTTTTCGAATGTTTCGGCGGCCAGCATCGGACGGCTCATCACGTGGGTGAGGTCCGGGCCGATCACCCCGTTTGCGGAGGTGCCCCGCACGGTATGGCAGCCGGCGCAGTTGCCGGTCGTGAAGAGCCGCTCGCCTTGCGCCTGTAGCGCGTCGACCGGCTGCGGCGCAGGCGTCCGCTGGCGCGCGACCCACGCGTCGTACTGGGCGGGAGGCTCGGCGACCACCGTGAACGCCATCAGCGCGTGTTCGAGGCCGCAGAATTCGGCACATTGCCCGCGATACGTGCCGGCACGGTCGGCACGGAATTCGATTGTCGATTCGCGGCCTGGAATCATGTCCTTCTTGCCGTGCAGATTCGGCACCCAGAACGTATGAATCACATCGTCGGCTTTGAGCGAAATGACGACGGGGCGCCCGACTGGCACGTGCAGTTCGTTCGCGACGGCGAATCCGCTGCCGGGCGTGTCGTCCGTGTAGCGCGCTTCCCACCACCATTGATGCCCGGTCATCTCCAGATGAACCGCGTCGGCGACGGGCAGTCGGGAGAGCGCGCGATCGGTCATGATATCGGCGAGCAGCAGCCCGAAGAGCAACACTACCGACGCAATCGACGCCCCGCTCACCACGCGCCCCACGCGTCTCTCTGGGCGCTCGAGCGAGCCCAGATCCGGGCTCGCATCGCGGCTGACACGCGGCGCCCGCGCCACGGCGAAGAGCAGCGCGATCAGCACCGCCGCGAACACGAGCGAGCAGACGGTCAGCGTAACGGTCCAGAGTGAGAAGATGTGCGCGGCCTGCACGCCTGCTGGGCGCAGCGCATCATGAGCCGGAGCGGCCTGCGCTTCGAACGCAAGGCCGCCGGATAGAGCCGCCGCCACAGCGACTGCGAAAGCAGCTGCGGCCCTGAGCGCAATCGCGCCGCGCGGCGGCCTGCCTGCAACGCTCTGCAGATCGGTTCGGGGTGCTTGGCCGGTTTTCATGCTTGGGCGCATTGGCTCGTGGGGCGTTTGTGAGTGGCTTAGCAATCCCTGTACCGGGCCGGGTCAGGCGTTGGGGCGTACCATGAGCGGCTCAGGCCGCTTACACTCGCTTACGCCCGTCGTGCCGGTCTTACGGAAACACTCTTCATATCGCAGGCGTTCGCTAATAAAATGTCAGATGCGCATAAAGCCGCAAAAGGACCGGCTTGCCTGGGGCTTTACGTGCAAAACAACAGAGAACAGTAGAAAACAACATGCGGTGCGCCGTCAGCGGCGCGCCAGAAGCAGATTAGGTCCACAGCCTATTCTCGATGGAGCAGGTTAATGGCGCATGCATACGAGCCCGATGACATCGTTCAGAACTGGGCCAACATCTGGGTTCAATCCCTGCGCGACTACGCGGTGATCGGTTTGTCCGAAGACGGCCGCATCCGCTCGTGGAATGCGGGCGGTGAAGCCATTCACGGCTTTCGCGAGGACGAGGTCGTCGGCAAGCCGCTAGATATCTTCTACACGGCTGAAGAGCGCGCGAAGGGCTCGCCGCAAAGGGCGCTCGACACGGCGCGTAGCGAAGGGCGCTTCGAGAGCGAAGGGTGGCGCCTGCGCAAGGACGGTAAAGCATTCTGGGCGAGCGTCGTGCTCACGGCGCTGCGCTCGCAGGACGGCACGCTTCTCGGCTATGGCGAGATCGTGCGCGACATGACCGACAAAAAGACGGTGCACGACGCGGTGCTCGAAAGCGAGCGCCGTTTCCGCCTGCTGGTGGACGGCGTGACCGATTACGCGATTTTCATGCTGTCGCCGGAAGGCATGGTGACCAACTGGAATTCGGGCGCGCGCCGTATCAAGGGCTATACGGCCGGTGAAATCATCGGCTCGCATTTTTCCCGCTTCTATACGCCTGAAGACGCCGGCAGCGGACTGCCGCAGCGCGGGCTCGCCGCCGCTGCACGCGACGGCCGTTTCGAAGCAGAAGGCTGGCGCGTGCGCAAGGACGGCTCGCGTTTCTGGGCGCACGTCGTGATCGACGCGATCCGCGACGGCGGCGCGCTGGTCGGGTTTGCGAAGATCACGCGCGATGTCACCGAGCGCATGGAAGCGAATCGTCTGCTGGAAGAGACGCGCATCGCGCTCGTGCAGTCGCAGAAAATGGAAGCCATCGGCAAGCTGACGGGCGGCGTCGCGCACGATTTCAACAACGTCATGCAGATTTTGCGCGGCAACCTCGAGTTGCTGGAAAGCCGGCATAAACGCGACGGCTGGACGCGCGAGCGCCTCGACAAGGCGATCGACGCGGTGGAGCGCGGCGCGAAGCTCGCGTCGCAATTGCTCGCGTTCGGGCGCCAGCAGCCGTTGCGGCCTATCGTCATCAATCTTGCGGCCGCGATTCGGGGCATGGACGACCTGCTGCGCCGCGCGCTCGGTGAAACCGTCGAGATCGAGACCGTCGTGTCGGGTGGATTGTGGAATACCCTCGTCGACGTACACCAGATGGAAAACGTGATCCTCAATCTCGCGATCAATGCCCGCGACGCGATGAAGGAGGGCGGCAAGCTCACGATGGAAGTGTCGAACGCCATGCTCGACGATCAGTACGTCGCGGGCTTCCCGGACGTGCCCTCCGGCCAGTACGTGATGCTCGCCGTAACCGACACTGGTACGGGCATGGCGCCCGATATCGTGCAGCGGGCGTTCGATCCGTTTTTCACGACCAAGCCCGAAGGCGAGGGCACCGGCCTTGGCCTGAGCATGGCGTATGGCTTCGTCAAGCAGAGCGGCGGCCACATCAGGATCTACAGCGAAGTCGGACACGGCACGACCGTGAAGATCTATCTGCCGCGCTCGATGGAAGAAGCGGTCGAGGCGCCGACCTCGCCGCCGGTCACGCTGACGCTGCTCGGCGGGACAGAAACGATCCTGGTGGTGGAAGACGACCAGGAGGTGCAATCGACGGTGGTCGACACGCTGTCGGGTCTCGGCTATAGCGTGCTGAAGGCCAACGACGCCGAGCAGGCGCTTGCGGTGGTTCGCAGCGGCGTGCACATTGACCTTCTCTTTACAGACGTGGTGATGCCCGGCCCGCTGCGCAGCCCCGCGATGGTCGCCCAGGCGGTGCAGTTGTTGCCGCGCATGAAGGTGCTGTTCACGTCCGGCTACACGCAGAACGCGATCGTGCATGGCGGTCGGCTTGATCCCGGCGTTGAATTGCTGAGCAAACCGTACAGCCGCGAACAATTGGCGTACAAGATCCGGCAGATACTCGGCGTCGCTCCGCTCGCGCGTAACGATGACACCGGCGAAAATCAGGGGGGAGCGGCTGACAAGGGCATGCGCTTGCTGCTGGTCGACGACGATCTCGATACGTCCGAGGCCATCGGCGAGTTGCTGAAACTGCTGGGCCACGACCCCGCTGTCACCGGCTCGCCGCAAGAAGCGCTGCAGCTCCTCGCGGAGCAACCGTTCGACGTGTTGATCACCGATCTGTCCATGCCGGTCATGTCCGGTCTGGAGCTCGCGCAGCGGGCTACGCAGATTCGGCCCACGTTACGTGTGATTTTTGCTTCGGGTCACGAGATGCCGTCGGTGGACAAACTGCCGTTTCGCTGGGGAGCGCTGCGCAAGCCCTATAGCATGGACGAATTGGGCGCGATGCTGCGCGGTTTCGACAAGTAGTCCGGGTAGGCTCCCCGCGCGTCAGCGCCCGGTGCAATGGCAAGCGAACTTGAATTGATCGACCGCAAGCGCGGCTTCCTTCTTGCCGCGTTGTCGCAATTCTTCTGCGAGGAGCTTCTGGAACAGGGGCAGCTTCGCTTCGCCGTACAGGTCGCAAAACTCGCCGACCGTCTCGACGATTGCGCGCCTTTCGGTTTCCGGACTTAATGTACTGCTGATGTGCGAGGCACCCCGCGCGAGTTCAACCGCGTAAGTAACACGGGCAGTCGCGGTGGCGGCGGCTGAAGGTCCCTTCGGCATAGGGGTTCTCTCGTATTTTTATTTGATGTCTGGCGAGCGTTGCTCGCCAGTGTCGCGTGGCAAAAGGCTTTCATTAAATTTATCGCGCAATTCTGAAGGAAATCTTAAGGCAGGGCTTTTGCGGTCAACATGCTCAGCTTTTGCTGCGCAGAGCGTCAACGGTGTCGGAAAACTCCAACGTGCCCAAGGTGTCTTGCGCCGCTGTCTGTGCGCAAAGGCGCGCGCTATCCTGCTCAATGCGCCTGATCGGCGCCAGTCCACTGATCTTCTCGGCCAGCATCCGTTCGTACACGCCGAAGTGCAAGTCCACTTCTTCCTGCGTGACGACTGTCACGAAGATCCGCACTTGCGAGGGCATCAAACCGAGAACCGTGGCAATTGCCGCTTCGAGTTGCGGGGCGCAAAGCCGGTCTTCGGCGAAGGTCGTTCCGACCGATACGTCGTACGATTTTTCCTCTCGCACCGTGACGTCCACGAGCCTTGCGCGCGCACTCATATTGTTTTCTATCGCAATGCGTATGACGTCCACGGCGGTTCGCATTGCTTCCGTTGGAAAGCCTCCTGGCGAGCGCAGGTAGACCCGATGCCGTCCAAGAGTCAGCCAGTCCGAATCGAATTCCATGCCTGTTTCTCCGACACTTTGATCTCGCACGACTATGTGGTTTCCGTTGTATTTTTCAAGGCCAAAAATTTGCGCAGAAGGGTCTTGAAATCGTCGTGGCCGAATCTATTTTAGATTCCGCTCAGGCAGACGCGCCGTTCCGGCGGCGCGCTGCGTGTTTCGATTTGTCTGTCAGCGGGTGCGGGCGGGCGGACTGGAGCGCGTAGGCCCGTCCGTCTCCTTGCCCCGGTACTACCGAGGAGGAAACGATCATGAGTGACCTTTACTTCGCGACCGACCTGTTCAGCCAGCTCGACCGTTTGCAGCAGCAGATGTCGGCGGTGTTCGGCGGTTTCCCTTCGAGCATCCGCTCTGGCCGTCTGTCGGCCTTTCCGCAAATCAATATCGGCACCACCGACGACTCGATCGAGATCGTCGCGTTTGCGCCCGGTATCGATGCGTCGCAACTCGACGTATCCATCGACAAAGGCTTGCTGACGATTGCCGGCGAGCGCAAGCGCGTCGCGCCGGAGGCGGACGAGTCCACGCGCCAATATGCGCAGGAGCGTTTTACAGGCTCTTTCCGCCGCGTAATCGAACTGCCGCAGCAGGCCGACCCCGACAAGGTCGAGGCGCGCTACACGAACGGCTGTCTGTCGATTAGCGTCGGCAAGCGCGAGTCGTCCAAACCGCGTGCAATCACCATTCAATGACCTCACGATGATGGAGCGAATCATGAGCGATACGACCGAAGTTGTTCAAAAGGAGCAGCAACCCGTGGCGCGCGGCGAGCGCGAGCCGGCTGAGCAGCGCGCGACGCTGACGCCGCCCGTCGACGTGATCGAAAACGCGCACGGCGTCACGCTGTGGGCAGATCTGCCGGGTGTGTCGAAAGAGAAGCTGGAGGTGCGCGTGCACGACGGCAATCTGCACATCGAGGCCGAAGCGAGCGTGCCGACGCGCGCCGGCTTGCGTCTGCAACACGCGGAAATCCGCGCGCCGCATTTCTCGCGTTCGTTCACGCTGGGTGCGGAATTCGATACTTCGAAAATCGAGGCGAACCTTCAGGATGGTGTGCTGAAGCTCGTCATTCCGCGCCGCGAAGAAGCGCGGCCACGCCGCATTGAAGTGAACGTCGGCTAATGCTGTTTGCCACGGCCCGCCGCGGGCCGTGGCGGATTGATTCGGCCCGGCGGATTGCTAGCCGAAAAGTCGTGCGCCCGCGCCGGTGTCGGATGCCGGCACCGGTGCGGGTGTTCCCGCGAGAAGATTTTCATACACGCGCAGATAGTCGCCCGCCATGCGTGCAGCCGTGAAGCGCTGCTCGAACGAGCGGCGACAATGCGCGCGATCTATTTCGCCGATGCGCGCGACCGCGCTGACAGCCTGTTCGACGTTATCGACGATGAACCCGTTCACGCCATGCGTCAGCACTTCGGGCACCGCGCCGCGTCCAAATGCAACGACCGGCGTGCCGCATGCCATTGCCTCGATCATCACCATCCCGAACGGCTCCGCCCATTCCACTGGAAACAGCAGCGCTCGCGCATTCGCGATGAGTTGCCTGCGTAGGTCACCGCCGACTTCGCCGAGGTAGTCGGTGAAGTCGCGCGAATCTTCCAGCAGCGGTTCGATTTGCTGTGCGAAGTACTCCCGCTCGCCGGGATGGATTTTGCCGGCCATTTTCAACGTCAGTCCGGCGCGCCTTGCGATTTCAACGGCGAGGTCGGGCCGCTTGCCGGGCATCAAGCGGCCGAGAAAGAGCAGATACGACGCAGGATCCGGCTGAAACTCGAATTCGTCGAGTGGCAGACCGTGATAGATGGTTGCTTGCCAGTTGGCGGATGGCACCGGCTTGCGCTGATCGTTGGAAATCGACACGAGCGGCGCTGACGAGAATTCGCGAAAAAGCGGCCCGTGATCCACAGGCAGCAATTGCCCATGAAGCGTGGTGAGCGACTTGCACGGTAACGCTCGTGCCAGCGGAAAGTGCAGCGGATCGCCATGAAAATGCACGACGTCGAACTCGAACTCGTTCGCCAGATCTGCGACGCGTGCCAGCTGCCTCACGTGGTGCGTGAGCGTGTCCCACACGGTCGTATCGCGCCATAGTCCGCGCTCGCAGATCGGTACAAGACGTGCAGCCGTGGTGGAGTCGGCGGTAGCGAACAGCGTGACATCGTGGCCACGTCGAACGAGTTCTTCGGTGAGGTAGGACACGACGCGCTCGGTGGCGCCGTAAGCGAAGGGGGGGACGCATTCGTAGAGAGGGGCGACTTGAGCGATTCTCACGGGGCAGTCGTGTCTTGAGGTTGGGTTGCAGCCGCGTGCGCGGGACTTACGAACGCGGCCATCGTCGCAGGCTTCAGGAGTTGTCTTTCTTCACTTCCGACAGATCGTCCTCTTTTACTTCCGCTTGCCGGACTGTGGTGCCCTCGTCGTCGGTTTCGGAGACATCGGTTTCAAATGTTCCTTCTCCAGATTGGTCGTTACCCGTGCTTTGCGCGGTGTCGTCCTGGTCATTCGGTTTCGTCGCCATTTCATTCTCCCGTGGGTTGGTTGGAAGGCAACGGGAGTCGAGCAAGGGACGCTCCCGGCTAGAATCCCAAGACGTCTTCAAGCGACGCCGATTCTCGTCCAGGATGCTTGTAATCGTTGCGATAAAACCGCGCAATTTCTGCTTGGAGAATGCTGCGATCACAAACACGCGTCGGGCCAAATCAACGTAATGCGCATCACGGCCGCAGAGGCGGCATGGCGGTTGCTGCGTCTCTCATGTCGCAACGAACATTGCGCCGCTTTGAGCTACCCGTTAGAAAATCAGTGAGGAAACGCATGAAAAAGATGACAGTAATTGCAGTAGCGTGCGGTTGTTTCAGCCTGCTTCCGGTCGCCGCGAATGCACAGACACAAGCCGCTTCCACTACCGCCGCCAATCCGCTCGCACAGGTGGACAAAGACTTTGTTCAGGCCGCTTCAATGTCTTCGTCGACGGAGATCGACGCGGCAAAACTCGCGACTAGCAATTCCAGTGATAAAGACGTGAAATCCTTTGCGCATCACATGATGCTCGATCACACGAAGCTGACCGTCCAGCTGAAAATGGCCGCGCCGCATGGCGTGGAAGTACCGAAAGACAATTCGGACCCGAGTGTGCTCGACGCATTGAAGCCGCTGAAGGGCAAGGAATTCGATCAGGCGTATATCCAGAAGGTCGGTCTTGAAGGCCACAAGCAAGCCATTGCCGCCTTCGAAAAGGAAATTGCTGAAGGGCAGAACGCCGACCTGAAGAAGGCCGCGCAAAAGGCGTTGCCGACAATCAAGGAGCATTACCAGCGGGCTCAACAACTTGCGGCGAAGAAGGGCGTGACCCAGTAGTACTGTTGTTGTCTGCGATTCGGGCTCGACGTCAGTGCTCGAATCGCACACGAAATGGCATGCGCGTGGCGGGTGGCGCGCCTCGTGGCACGCGGCCTGCTGCGCTCTTCGGCGGGCGGCGGGCATTGCGTTGATTCGGGCTCGCGAGTCTGTACCGCAACATCGTATTGGGAGAGCGATATGCACACTGAGGACGCCCCGCGCTCGGCAGTCGGCCAGACGGCGCAGACCGGTGGGTGCGCATGCGGAGCCGTGCGGTTTGAGGTGAGTGCAGCGCCGAGGCGCGTCTCTCTGTGCCATTGCATGACCTGCCGCCGCGTGCATGGCAGCGCGTTCGGCGCATATGCGATGTTCGCGCGCGACGCGGTCCAGTTGTCCGGGCCGGTCCAGATGTGGCAAAGCTCGGCGGAAGGCAGGCGATATTTCTGCCAGACCTGCGGATCGGTTGCGTTCATGGAGTACGTGGACAGCGATGAACTCGACATACCGCTAGGTGCGTTCGATAGCGTCGGGCTTTACGAGCCGACTTACGAATTATGGTGCTGCCATAAAGAGCCCTGGCTCCCGCAGGGCGTTCGTACCGAATACGAAGAAGAAAGTCCCCATTAGTGGTGCAAGCAGTGCGCAGTACTTCGACGAACTACTTCGTAAATGAAGGAGCTGGAAAATGAGCGATCCAAAGCAATCCAATACACAACCGGGTAATCCGAAGAACGCGGGCAAGCAGAGCGGGCAGCAACAGCAGAATCAGCAGAAGACGCCGCAGCACCAGGGCGGCCAACGTCAGCCCTGATCGGCCGCTGAACGTTTCACCGGCGCCGTAATTCCGGCGCTGATGTCCCGTTCCGCGGGAGAGGGCGCGGCGCGCATTCGATGTGCGCCGCGCCTGCGTTTGACGGATCGATGCGCGTTTTTCCTGGCCCCTGAAACAGTCGACTCGCAATTGCAGGAATCGAGATGGTGAGAAGGAAGTTGCACTTTCACAATAGTTCGCTGCGGCATCCGGCATCGCCCGACGGTATAACCATTACCGCCAGCGATTACAGAATCTACCCGACGTATCGGCGTACTGTGACCGGCACGTTTACCGGCGACCTGAAGGTCGTACGCATAACAGACGACCGGCTGATATTTCCGTACGACGGCGCGCCGATGATAGGTCCGTTCGAAACCGCGCTTGAAGCACGTGAGGCCGCAGCGCGTAAAGGCGCCGAAGTTGTCGCGGCGGACCTGCTGAACCCGGAGTACTGATCCGCCTGATCGGTGGGGAACCATCGCATTGCGCTAATAACAATGGAGACGTCAATGAAGTCACTGGACATCGATCGTTTGCGCCCCACGCAAGTCACGCACGGATTGCGCGAGGTAGAGGAAAAAACGCGCTTCTATCAGTCGCTGTCCGGTCATGACCTTGACATGGCCATTGCGGAGAAACCCGTCCCGATCGTCCTTGGACCCCAGGAAGAGCCGTACGTGATCGACCATCACCACGTGGCCGCGGCTCTTTGGCAGGCCGATATAACGTCGGTACCTGTCGTGCTGATCCGGGATCTGTCCACGTCTTCGCCGGCCGAATTCTGGCTCACGCTCGAAAACAATCGTTGGACATTTCCATACGATCAGCGTGGCCAGCGGGTGTCCTTTGCCGATATGCCGCTGCACGTCTGGGAAATGATAGACGACGAATTCCGCAGCCTCGCCGCTTCGGTGCGCGATGCCGGTGGTTATCAGAGAACGAGTGTGCCTTTGGCGGAATTCCGCTGGGCGGATTTCTTTCGCCACAGGCTCCCGCTTCCCGCAGACCCATCGGAATACGCTGCACTGGTGCAACGAGCGGTTGAACTGGCGAAGAGCCAGGCTGCGCTTGGCCTGCCTGGCTATGTCGAGTCCGACGCTGGTGTACAAGGCGCGTCGGCGGATTCGGGCGATGCACAGAATTAAGCGCGTTCGTGCTCTTTGCCCTTTCCGGCGCCGGTTTTTTCCACGCAAGCATCCACGTCGACAGTGTGCTTGCCTTGCGTGCCGACCTTGCTCGCCAACCGCAAATACGCTTCGGCCAGACGGCGAAGATCGTCCTCGGATGCGTCTTCAATGCCGATTAACTGATTGTTTGCCGCGCGATGCGAAGCCAGCAATTCGTTGAGCTTCAGATGCATCGCAACACTGTCCTTGTTCTGACTTTGCTGGATCATGAAGACCATCAGAAAAGTGATGATGGTCGTGCCGGTATTAATGACGAGTTGCCAAGCGTCGGAATAGTGGAAGAAGGGTCCCGTGACGGCCCAAACGATCACCGTGATGACGGCGATACCAAACGCAATCGGCGATCCGGCAAGGCGCGTTACCGAACTCGCGAAGTTGTCGAACGCGCGCGTGACGGGATTGCGCGCTGCGTAGGCAGGGCTGGACGTCTGCGGAACGGTGTCGATGCTATCCGCGCTTGAGCGGGATTCTCCTGGTCGCATTTCTTTCTCCGGGATGTTGGCTCATGACCGGGAGATAGCACATTGCGTGCCGACATCTCAGCAGCAGGAGCATCCACCAAAATGCCGCATCCCATAGCCTCCGGCTTCTTCGCGGGCGTCGGGCGAGCCGCCACCGAGCGAGGGCGCGCCGATTACTACCCGTGCAGCGGTGGCCCCGCACTGAGGGCACGCCACAGGTTCGTCACGCTCCGCAATGCGGCGCACCGTTTCGAAAGCGCCGCATTCGACGCACTCATAGTCATAAACTGGCATGGCGTGTGGCTCTGTTAGGTCAGTAGCCACTCGAGTCTACTGACGGCGGGTTAAGTAAACAGTCTAGTCTGCATCGGTACGCAATTGTTCGAGCTTTGCGCGCACGCGGTCGGCGAGTACTTCGGGAGCGAAAGGTTTGCGGATGACTTCCATGTCGGAGAGCGCATCGCCTGGCGCATAGCCGGTGACAAGAATGACCGGCATCGACGGATACCGTTGCCTCACGGCCTCGGCGATCTGCCGGCCGTTGATCGTGCCGGGCAAAGCGACGTCGCTGATCAGCAGATCGAAACGCGCGCCTGCATGCAGCAGCCGCAATGCCGCCGCGCCGCTGTCCGCTTCCAGTACGCGGTAGCCCTGTTCCCTCAATTGCTCCGCGGTGACTTCGCGCACGATTTCTTCGTCCTCGACAAGGACGATGGTTTTTGCCGGATCCTTGTACTCGTCCTGCATATCTTCCTTTTGCACGGAGGCGGGCAAGCATAGGCGTACGGTCGTTCCTTTGCCTAGAGCGGTTTCCATCTGCACGATTCCGCCGGATTGCCTGACGAAGCCGTAGATCTGGCTGAGTCCAAGACCGACGCCCTGGCCCGACGGTTTTGTCGTGAAGAACGGCTCGAACGCGTGTTCCATGATTTTCGGCGACATGCCTGTGCCCGTGTCCGACACAGCAATGCAGCAGTAACGTCCAGGTTGGGCGTCGTCGAATCCGGCGACTTCTGCGTCGGTCAATATCACTTCGCTCGTGCTGATGGTGAGCCACCCGCCGTCCGGCATCGCGTCGCGAGCATTCACGCACAGATTGACGAGTGCGCTTTCCATCTGGTTCGGGTCGCACAAAACCAGCCACGTCCCGTCACCGAGTTTGAGTTCCAGGTTAATGCCCGATCCGACAACGCGGCGAATCATGTCTTCCATGTCGTGCGCAATCGCATCCAGGCTCACGAGACGCGGCTCGAGCGTTTGTTGGCGTCCGAACGCGAGCAACCTGTGTGTCAATGTCGCCGCACGGTTTGCGCCTTTTTCCGCCCGCTCGACCAGCGTGACGACGTCGGTTGGCCGGCCCTGCTGCATGCGCACCCGGATCAGACTCAGGCAACTCATGATGGCCTGCAGCATGTTGTTGAAGTCGTGGGCGATGCCGCCGGTAAGTTGGCCAATGGCCTTGAGTTTCTCGCTGTGGCGCAAACGTTCTTCGGCGCGCGAGCGTTCGCGGCTTTCACGATGAAGCGTATCCACCGCCCGCTGCAATTCCGCGGTGCGCTCGGATACACGTCTTTCGAGTTCCTCGCTGCCGCGTTCGAGCGCTTCGCGTGCGCGAACCTGATCTTCGATATCGGTCGATGTGCCGAGCCATGCCGCGATTCCGCCTTCTGCACGCAACGGCTTCGCGCGGGTCTGGAACCAGCGGTACGTGCCGTCGGACGCGCGGCGAATGCGGTGCTCGACCGCATATTCTCCTTTCACACCGCACACGCTCCACGCCGCCATGGTTGCCTCGCGATCGCCGGGATGCACTGCATCCAGCCATCCGAAGCCGAGGCTGTCCTGCTCCGAAATGCCGCTATATTCGATCCACTGAGGACTGCCCCACGTGCGCTCGCCGCTAATGAGGCAGGTGAACACCAGTTGCGGTATCTGCGTCGCAAGCATGCGGTAGCGCTCTTCGCTCTCGTGCAGCGAGACGGCATGTTTGCGCGTCTCGGCCGCAATCCGAAGCCGTTCGACCGCGGCGGCGAGCAGGTTCGCATACGAGCGCAGGAATTCAGTGTCGAGGTCGTTGAAGTCGCGCGGCGTGCGACTGTCGACTTGCAACACGCCGTATGCAGGCCGTTCTTTTCCGCCGAGAATCACGACGTTGATGAGCGCCTTCACGCCCGCGTCGACGATGAACTGCGAATAGCGAAAGCGCTTTTCAGCAGCGATGTCGGGCGAAATTGCGGGCTTGCCCGTTTGCAGCGCATAACCTTCCGACGAGCCGCGCTCGGCTCGCGCCGTGGCATGGCCCACCACGCCCGGCGGCCAGCCCACGCCGGCGCGCACGAGAAGCGTAATTCGATCGGCCTGCAATTCCATGACTTTGGCCATGTCGGCTTGCAGCGCTTGAGCGACGAGACGGCATGCTTCGCACAATATTTCGTCGAGGTCGTCGGAGCGAAGCGCAAGCTCGCCGAATTCCGCCAGAATCGCTTGCTGGTTGAAGAGAATGGCTTCGCGGTCCGCTGTGCTCACGGCAAGATCCCCTGCTTGCAATAGTGAAGAAAGTGAGCCATCCCAACTAACGGAGGCTCTTTGAATGAAACTATCGAGCCAGATTCATTCCTGCTATGCCGAGACACAAGCTACGTTGTGCATTGCGGCGGCAGAACACGCGTAAAGGACCGGGCGCCCGCGAGGAACGCGCGATGCTGAATTAGCGGGACCGCATGCCAACCAAGGAGAGGCACATGGCGACGTCTAATTCAGGTTCGAACGGCGGTCCCATCCGCAAATTCATCGATGTCCAGAAGGCGCTGAAGGGTGCTTCGTATCCCGCCGACAAAGCAAGCCTGCTGGACACCGCAAAGGGCAACGGCGCCGACGACGAGGTGCTCGATGCACTCGAACGCTTGCCGGATCAGGAGTACGGCAGCCCCGCCGAGGTATCGAAAGGAGTGGGCGACGAATAGCGCCCGGAAGACCAACCCGGGCGCGCGACGCGCGGAGGCCGCTGTCTCCGCTGTCAAATGTGCAAGCGTCCGGGAAGTAAATACACGTGGCTCGCGCGTCCTTGTTAAGGCATTGACATGGAATCTCCGACGGGCGTTCCAGACGTGTGGTGATCACCGTTGCTCTGGCTCGTCGAGCATCACCGACAGCGTGCCCGAATCGTTCTGGATCCCTGCATCGAGATTGATCGCCCCTGGCGTTTCTTTTTCGATTGCGCGCAGCAGGCGCGGGGTAAACGATGCGCCGAAGCGTCCAATCATCGCCTCGCGCGCCATATCGTCTGCGTAGGCGAGGTTGCGTAACTCATCGAGCGGCAATCCGACGAAGAGGTTCAATGGATACGGCGGCGCTTCTGGGTCCTCCGATGCCGCGTCCGATGCTGGGGCACGGATGCGCAGTCCCGGTTGCAGATGCGTCTCGAATTCGGCGGTGACTTCATAATTCGGTGCGAAGTTGAGCGATGTCTTCGCCTCGCTCTCGAGAAACGGCGCGACGCCGTCAAGGCGCGCAAGTTCTTCGTCGCTAAGCAGCATGATCCGGTTCTCCTGTGTTTGACGGAGTGCAGTGTGCGATATGTGGTCCATGTAACGGGAGTTGCAGCAAACCGCTTGCCGCCTTGCGTGGAATGATTTATTAGTTTCACCAGGCACAGTCGATGCTCCGCCGTTCTGCTATCGAGGAGTCATGCCGCGCTTCGCGCAACGACGAATCGAAACCGAACGGGTGCCACCATGCATTGCAATCCGAAGAGCGCGTTACTCGCCATATCCATTGCGGCGCTGGCCGTAGGTGCGTCTGGCTGCAAGAAAGAGGACAACACCAGCAAGGACACGATGAGTTCCGCAAGCAGCGGCGTGATGAGCAATTCGGCGGGCGCGAACGGAACCAGTGGCCAAAGCGACGCCGCGAAGCGCGCGAGCGAGAGCGCGGCTGCGGGCGGCACGAGTCAACCCAGCAGCGCGGCGCCTGCTTCGTCCGCCAGCCAATAGTATGCGCGCGGCTGAGTGGATGCGCGGTTCGATCCGCGGTCATTCAAGTTGCGTTTGCTGAGCCTGCAAGGGGATGTCATGAGCGAATCTTTGCATCGACCGTCATTCGGCGCGGCTCTCTATTACAAAGATCCGTTGGCCGCTCTTGAGTGGCTCGAACGGGCTTTCGGCTTCACCCGGCAACTCGTGATTACCGACGACGCCGGGCAACTCGCACACTCCGAAATGCGTTACGGCGACAGCTACGTGATGATCAGCCGTGAATGGTCGGCAGACTCCGTGAGCCGGGTTACTGTGAGCGGGAAAAATACACAGTCAGTGCATGTGCAACTGAGCGACGGTATCGACCAACATTGCGCTCGCGCGCGTGCGGCGGGCGCGGTCATTACCCGCGAGCCCGCGGATCAGTTTTACGGCGACCGCGTTTATGCGGCGCGTGACCCGGAGGGGCATATCTGGAGTTTCGGGCAGACCGTGCGCGCTGTATCGCGGGAAGAGGCTGAACGCGCGAGCGGGCTGAATATCGAAGGCTGGATCTAGCGGTGCATGCGGGGAGCAAACGCAGGGCGGCAGCCCCGCGCGATTCGCGCAGAGGAACGCACAGAAAGTAAGCTGAAAGCACTCGATCAATGAATGCGCGAGCGGCTGTTGACGAGTCGCCACAACGCGCTTGCGATCAACGATCCCACGCCGAGCGCGACGCCTAGCAGCACGATGGAACTCATGTGATCGCGCACGAGCGGCACATTGCCGAACAGATAGCCGGCCGCGACGAGAGAGCCGATCCACAGTGCGGCGCCCGCGGTCACGAACGACACGAATCGCGCAAACGTCATGCGCGAAACGCCGGCCGCGAACGGCGCGAAAGTGCGCACTACGGCAATGAATGGCGATAACAGAAAGGTTAATCCGCCGCGAGCTTCGTAGAACGCATGCGCGCGGCGCAGCGCATTCTTGTCGAGCCAGCGGTAATCGGCCGTATAAACTTTCCCGCCGATCGCGCGCCCAATTGCATAGTCGACGATGCTTCCCGCCACAGTGGCCGCGAATAGCACTGATATCACGAGCCAGACGTTCAACGCACCGGTGGCTGACAGCCCGCCGCAAATGAAAATGAGCGGATCGCCCGGCAGGAAAAATAACGGCAGAAAGCCGATTTCAACGAACACGATAATAAACAGCATCGCGTACACGGCTGTACCGTATTGGACGATCAGGCTGCTCAGGTGCTGATCGAAGTGCAGAGCGATCTGCAGCATTTGCATAAGTTGCATGCTGGCCCCAGGTTGTCGGATGTTCAGCAGTGTAGTCCGGCGGCCGCGCGGATACTTGTGTATTTGGCCGCGTGGATGTCAATATCGCGTGTCGCATCCGTGAACGGGCCGAACATCAACCGTCAAAAAACACCATGCAACAGTTAGCCGATGTGACTTTCCGTCTTGCCGCGCCCGGCGATGCCGAAACGGTTCGCACAATCGAATTCGAGGCAAGCTTGCGGTTTGTCAGCGTCGGCATGTCGGGCATTGCCGATGCACCGCCAATGAGTCTCGCTTTCGTGGAGCGGAAGATCGCGGCGCAGGAGCTGATCGTGGCGGTGAATGCCGAGGGAACATGCGTCGGATTCGTGATGTTCGAGCCGCAGCCCGCGCGTATCTACATCCAGGAGCTCGATGTACTGACATCGCATGCCGGTCGACGCATCGGCGCGGCGCTGATCGAGCAGGTTGCGCAACTCGCGCGCTCGCGGCAGATCATGCAACTGGTCCTGTCGACGTATCGCGAAGTGCCGTGGAATGCACCGTATTACCGGCGACTCGGTTTCCGCGACATAGACGAAGCCGAACTCGACGTGGCTCTACGCGCACGGCGCGATGCACATATCGCACGAGGCCTCGACGAGTCAAAACGCATCTTCATGCGGCGCGATCTTGACTAACGGTTTGCGTTACAGAGACGAGCGTCGCCGCAGACGGAAAAAAGCGGCGGGCGCCGCCGGAGATTCACTCTCCGATGACGCCCGCCGCTTTTCGCTGCGCGTCTTTTCGCTGCTCGTTACAGCCGCTGCTTTTACAGCCACATTACGGCTCATTCACGATCACGCGTTTGCGCTTACTCCACCGTTTCAAGCGTAGGGTAGTCGATGTAACCCGTCTCACCACGTGCGTAGTACGTGGACGGATTCGGCTTGTTCAACGGTGCATTGGTCGCAAAGCGGCGCACGAGGTCCGGATTCGCGATGAACAACTGGCCCCACGCCACCGCGTCCGCTTCGCCTGCGTCGAGTACTTGCTGCGCGGTTTCCTTCGTGAACTTCTCGTTCGCGATGTACGGGCCACCGAACTCTTTCTTCAGCTGCGGGCCGAGACGGTCCTCACCCAACGCTTCGCGCGCGGCGATGAACGCGATCTTGCGCTTGCCGAGTTCGCGAGCCACATAGCCGAAGGTCGCGGCCGGATCCGAGTCGCCCATGTCGTGCGAGTCGCGGCGCGGCGCGAGATGTACGCCGACGCGATTCGCGCCCCACACGTCGATACATGCGTCGGTGATTTCGAGCAGCAAACGCGCGCGATTTTCGATCGGGCCACCATACGCGTCGGTGCGCTTGTTGGTGCTGTCCTGCAGGAACTGGTCGATCAGATAGCCGTTTGCGCCGTGCACTTCAACGCCGTCGAAGCCTGCTGCTTTCGCGTTTTCGGCACCTTTGCGGAATGCCTGCACAACGCCCGCGATTTCGTCGAGTTCGAGTGCGCGAGGCGTGACATACGGGCGCTCCGGACGCACGAGGCTCACGTGGCCTTTCGCGGCGAGCGCGCTCGGCGCGACCGGCAATTCGCCATTGAGGAACAGCGGATCGGAAATGCGGCCCACGTGCCACAGTTGCAGGAAAATCTTCCCGCCGGCTGCATGCACTGCGTTGGTAACGAGCTTCCAGCCTTCCACCTGATCCTGCGACCAGATGCCCGGCGTCTCGGCATAACCGACGCCCTGCGGCGTGACCGAGGTGGCTTCGCTAATGATGAGGCCCGCCGTGGCGCGTTCAGCGTAGTACTTCGCCATCAGCGCGTTCGGCACGCGGATTTCCTCGGCGCGCTGACGCGTCAGCGGCGCCATGATGATGCGGTTGGACAACGTCAGGTCGCCAATTTGCAGCGGATCGAAAAGAGTCGGCATAAATGTTCACCTTTGGCTGGGGCGAGGACGCCTTGAGCCGAGAGATAGTTGCATTGCAACGAAAGAGTGAAAGAAGCGGCGATGCAAGACCGGTCAGAGCTTCGAGTTCATATGCTCGAGAAAAGCCTGAATCACGGGCTCGTTGCGTTTGAAGAACACCCATTGCCCCACGCGTTTCGACGTGACGAGCCCCGCGCGCTGCAACGCCGCGAGGTGGGCCGACACCGTGGACTGCGAGAGTCCGCAGCGCGCGTCGATCTTGCCGGCACATACGCCATGGTCGAGCGGGAGTTCCTGATCGGCGAAGTGCGCATGCGGCTCGCGCAGCCAGCCAAGAATCTCTCGACGCACCGGATTGGCGAGCGCCTTGTGGATCGCGTCCATGTCAGGCGCGATGGGAGTTCGTTTCATTCGTCAACTACCAGAGCTGCTTTAATGGTCAGGCGTGGGCAAATTGCCGCCCACAGGTTTGCATCGCTACAGAACGAAGTATATATCGGAATTTCACGATATGCTTGGAGGCACTACCGGCGGTAGGGAAAAGACTCGTGGCTATGCCAAAAAATCCAGCCGCGTCATGCAAAATGAGCACATCTAGGATGTGGAGAGTGACTCGTGGGCGTCAATTTCGATTTGAACGACTTGCAGGCGTTTCGCGCGGTGGTGGAACTGGGGAGCTTTCGCAAGGCCGCCGAGGCTGTCAGCATCTCCCAACCGGCCTTGAGCCGTCGCATTGAGAAACTCGAGGAAGCGCTCGGCGTGCGTCTCTTCGAGCGCACCACGCGCAGCGTCACGCTCACGACCGTCGGGCGCGTGTTCGCCCCGAGCGCCGAACAACTGCTCGACGATCTCGACGTCGCGTTGCTCGGCATCCGCGATGTCTCTTCAAGCCGGCTGGGTCATGTGACCATTGCCTGCGTGCCGTCGGTGGCGTATTACTTTCTGCCCAACGTCGTCGCAAGCTACCATCGCCGCTTTCCGCGCATCAGGGTGAAACTGCTGGATTCGAGCGCGAATGAGGTGCTTGGCGCTGTGATCAGCGGTGAGGCTGATTTTGGCGTGAGTTTCATGGGTAGCCAGGAGTCCGAGGTCGAGTTCAAGGTGCTGCTGCAGGAGCGCTTCGTTGCCGCTTGCCGTCGCGATCATCCGCTCGCACGCAAGAAGCGCGTCACCTGGAACGAGCTTTACGAGCATGAGTACGTGTCAGTGGACAAGACTTCCGGAAACCGTCTGCTGCTCGATCAGGCACTCTCGGCAGTGGCGCCGCGCGCGCCGAGCGTCTGCGAGACCCGTCACGTCACAACCATGCTCGGCCTCGTCGAAGCGGGGCTCGGTGTCGCCGCCGTGCCGTCGATGGCCATGCCCGGCCGCGATCATCCGATCCTCACGAGTGTGCCGCTCGTTGAACCGGTAGTGAAGCGGCGCGTGGGAATCGTGAGGCGCCGGGGGCGTCCGCTTACTCCGGCCGCGCAGGAGTTTCACAGAACGATTGTCGAGATGAGGCAGGGCGGCGCCGAAGGCAGCGATGGTTCTGACGTCAACACGTCTGCGAAAGAACGGCCAGTCCGGAAGACCGCATCGTGAGGTCGGCAAGACCGCTTCGTTCGCTTTATGTGCAGGTCCTGCTGGGCATGGTGCTCGGCGTCGCAGTCGGTCATTTCCTGCCGCAAGCGGGCGCGCTGCTCAAGCCTTTCAGCGATGCATTCGTCGGCCTCGTAAGGATGATGATTGCGCCAATCGTCTTCTGTACGATCGTCTCAGGGATCACGTCGCTTGCGAGCGGCAAGGCGATCGGGCGCACGATCTTCAAGGCGCTGGCGCTCTTCTACTTGCTCACCGTCGTGGCGCTAGCTTTCGGGCTCGTCACCGCGATCGTTCTGCGACCCGGCGCGGGTATGCACATCGACGCGCACGGTCTGGACACGAGCATCCTCGCGCAATATGTGAAGCACGCACAGCCGGGCGGCCTGGTCGCGTTCACGCTGAGTGTCATCCCCGAGACGATGCTCGGCGCCTTCGAGAAGGGTGACGTACTGCCCGTACTGCTGCTCTCGCTACTCTTCGGCTTCTCGCTGAACTCCTGCCCGAAGGCGGGCCGGCCGGTGCTCGCACTAATCGACGGCGTCGCGCACGTCCTGTTCCGGATCCTCGCGATGATCATGCGGCTTGCCCCGCTCGGCGCATTCGGTGCGATGGCGTTCACGGTGGGCCGCTTCGGCATCCGCTCGGTCGGCTCCCTCGGCATGTTGATGGTGTGCTTCTACGTGGCATGCGTGCTGTTCATTGCGCTGGTGCTAGCTCCGCTCGCGCGGCTGCATGGTTTCGCGCTTTGGCGGCTCTTGCGCTACATGCGGGAGGAGTTGCTCATTGTTCTCGCGACATCTTCCACGGAGCCGGTACTGCCGCGCCTGATCGTCAAGCTCGAGGCGCTCGGTTGCGACAAAGGGGTCGTGGGGCTCGTGCTGCCCGCCGGATATTCGTTCAATCTCGACGGCACCGCGATCTATCTGACGCTCGCTTCGATGTTCATCGCGCAGGCGTGCGACGTGCCGCTTTCCGCATCTCAAGTCGCGATGATGCTCGCGGTCATGCTGCTCACGTCAAAGGGGGCTGCCGGCGTGTCGGGTAGCGGACTCGTCGCGCTCGTCGCGACGCTGACGGTGATCCCGGATCTGCCGGTAGCGGGTGTGGCGCTGCTGGTGGGCATCGACCGCTTCATGTCCGAGGCGCGCGCGCTGACGAGCGTGATCAGCAACGCTTGCGCTGTGATCTTCGTTTCCATGTGGGAAGGGGCGTGCGACCGTGCGCGTCTCGCTCAGATGCTGGGGGCGGCAGCGGCATCTGCAGGCGACGCGGACGGTGCGGAGGACTCGGCGAGACGTACCCCGGGAATGTGACAGGAAGGCCGCAGCAGGCAAGCCTTCCTTCGGGTTTGCGTCAATGAGCGGAAACGGTATCGAGTCCGGTCGACTTCACTTCTGGCTGGACGCCGGGCGAAGCGAGATAGTCGAGCAGAGCTTTTGCTTCTTTCGGATGCTGTGCACTGACCGGAATGCCGGCCGCGAAACGCGTGACTGACTGCAGCGATTCGGGAATCTTGCCGACGAAGGTCGCGCCCTTGACAGGCAGCAACTCGCTCACCTGCTGGAAGCCGATTTCGTAGTCGCCGTTCGCCACGACCGAGGCCACTGGAATGCGCGGAATCATCTTCGCCTTCGCTTTGACCTGATCCTCGATGCCAAGCTTCTTGAACAATTCCCGCTCGATATAAACACCGCTGGCGCTGTCCGAATAGGCGATCGACTTCGCATGCAGCAGCGTCTGCCGGAGCCCGTCTACGGAACTGATATCGGGCTTCGCCGCACCTTCGCGAACGACCATGCCGATACGCGAATCGGCCAGTTCGACCCGCGATCCGGGGACGACCTTGCCTTTCTGGATCAGATCGTCGAGCGCGTATCCGACCATGATGACGGCGTCCGCCGGCTCGCCACGCTCCAGCCGGTTGGGAATCGCTTCGGGCGATTTGCCCATCGACGGACCGAGCGCGGTGTCGAGCGCGTTGCCCGTCTCCGCCGAGAATTTCGGGCCGAGCACTTTGTACGCCGCAGTGAAGCCGCCAGAACTCATGACGTGCAGATCGGCGGCGTGCACGTTCGCCGCGGCGGCCGAGGTTGCAACCAGTGCTGCGGCGCACAGTTTTCGAATCAGGTTTCTCATGATCGTAGTGTTGTCGGAATATGGGTGTTTCTGGATGCGGAGCGCGGAAGCGGATCAGTGAGCCGGAGTCAGCGTCGTTGCGCGGCGGCGATACAGTGCGAACGTTGCCATCAGCGCGCATGCAGCGGCAAAGCTCATCCAGTAGCCTGGTGCGGCCTTGTCGCCCGTCATGTGGATGAGCGCCGTGGAGATCGCCGGCGTGAAACCGCCGAACACCGCCGTCGCGAGGCTATAGGCGAGCGAGAAGCCTGCGACGCGTACTTGTGCCGGCATCACTTCGGTCAGTGCGACGACCATCGCGCCGTTATAGATGCCGTACATGAACGAGAGCCAAAGAAGCGCGAGCAGCATGTTGAGGAAGCTCGGCGCGTGGGCGAGGAGCGACAGCGCCGGGTAGGCAGTCGCGATGGCGAGCACCGTCATTGCGACGAGGAGCGGCCGGCGGCCGAGCTTGTCGGACAGAGCGCCGCCGATCGGCAGCCACACGAAATTCGACACGGCGACACACAGCGTGACGAGCAGACTGTCGGCGGTGCTCAGGTGCAGAACGGTCTTGCCGAAAGTCGGTGCGTAGACGGTGATCAGATAGAAGCTCGCGGTGGTCATCGCCACCAGCATCATGCCTGCAATCACTACGGTCCAGTTCTGGACCAGCGTGCGGAACACTTCCTTCATGCTCGGACGATGCTGGCGTGCCTTGAACTCCTCGGTTTCCTGCAGGTTACGACGCAGCATGAAGATGAACGGCACGATCATGCAGCCGACGAAGAACGGAACGCGCCATCCCCAGGACGCAATGGTAGCGGCGCTCATCGACTGGTTGAGCGCGAAGCCGAGGGCTGCGGCCACGACAATCGCGACCTGCTGGCTCGCGGACTGCCAGCTCGTGAAGAAGCCCTTGCGGCCCGGCGTGGCCATTTCGGCGAGATACACCGAGACGCCGCCCAGTTCCGCGCCCGCCGAGAAACCTTGCAGCAGCCTCCCGATCAAGACGAGCGCCGGCGCCAGCAGGCCAAGCGTTGCGTAGCCCGGCACGAACGCGATCAGGATGGTGCCGCTCGCCATGATGGAGAGCGTGACGATAAGACCTTTGCGGCGACCGACGTCGTCGATGTACGCGCCCAGCACGATTGCGCCCAGCGGTCGCATCAGGAAACCGGCGCCGAAGACCGCGAACGTCATCATTAATGAGGCGAATTCGCTGTCAGCCGGGAAGAAGACCTTGGCGATCTGGGTGGCATAGAAGCCAAACAGGAAGAAGTCGAACTGCTCGAGAAAGTTTCCGGCCGTTACGCGGAAAACCGCCGCGGCCTTTGAACGGCCCGACGAAAGGGTAGAGGGCGAGGGGTGCATCGTTGTCTCCTGAAATCCCGAAAGATGCTGTGGTTCCGCTCTTTGTGGATTCGCGAATATTGGCCCTTGCCCGGCAAAAGGATAAGTGCAATCTTTTTAATGATTGATGTTCATTGGTTATCAATCGGCGCTGTGTCGACTCTGCCTGGCCGAGCTGCGTGGTCGCGGCGCAATTCTGCGATCATTGCTGACAATCTGAACTGCTGGAATGAGCATGGAACTTCGGCATCTTCGCTATTTCATTGCTGTTGCGGAATTGCGCAGCGTACGGGCGGCGTCCGAGCAGCTGCACGTCACGCAACCTGCAATTTCCCGCCAGATACAGGATCTCGAAGACGCCATCGGCGCCGCGCTGTTCGAGCGCACGCCGCGCGGGCTGAAGCTGACGCCCGCCGGCGATGCGTATCTCTCGGAAGCACGCGAGATCCTTGCGCGTGTCGATGCCGCCAACCGGCTGGCGCGGCGCATCGCAGCCGGCGTGCAAGGTCACCTGCGCATCGGTTTCGTTGAAAACGCCGTGTGGAGCGGCCCCGTATCGAGCGCGTTGAGCGCTTTCGAACAGGCGGCACCGAACGTCGCCCTCGAACTCACGCCGATGAACACGCCCGAGCAACTCGACGCGCTCGCCGCGGGACGGCTCGACGGCGGCTTCTGCTATCGCTTCGGCGCGTTGCCGGAAGGCATCGCGAGCCTGCATGTGCTCGATCAAGGCGTGGTGCTTGCCGTGCCGCAAGCGTGGCCGCACGGCAGCGCAGGCGCGATCAGCGCACATGAACTCTCCGGCAGGCCGTTCATCGCGTTCCCGCGCCGCGTCTATCCCGCTTACTACGATCGTCTGCTGTCCGCCTGCGCCGAACGAGGGCTCACGCTCGATATCAGACAGGAGGCGTCGACGGAAACCGCGATACTTTCACTGGTTTCGGCAGGGATGGGCGCGGCCATCGTCAATGCCGCGAATCGCGACAGGCCGCCCGCACGAGTGCGTTTCGTCGATTTGCTGGACCTGGAGATTTCCTTGCCGCTTGAATTCTGCTTCGTCGCACATGAGGCGGCGCACGCAGCGAATCCCACGCTGAAGCGTTTTCTGGACCTGCTGACATAGCGACCGGCAAGCGATGCCTGCAAGGCATCGCCAGGAGCAGAAAACGGCATTGGCCGGACGTTTTTTCGTCGCCGATAGTAAAGGCACCCCAAGCTCTTTACTGTTCGCGCCATGTCCACTTCTGCTTCGCTCATCGCTACCGATATCGACTTCGAACGCTCCGGCTTCCAGACCGGCACACTGCGTCTGCCGTATTCGCACGACCGCTCCGCATACGGCCACGTGCCGATCCCGCTTGCCGTGCTCAACGCTGGTGCTGGTACGGGCCCGACCGTTCTCCTGACGGGTGGCAATCACGGCGACGAATACGAAGGACCCGTCGCGCTGATGAAGCTGATGCAGCGCATGCCGTCGATGACCATACGCGGTCGCCTGATCGTGATACCGGGTCTGAACTTTCCGGCCTTCGTCAACGGCACGCGCACGTCGCCGATCGACCGCGGCAACCTGAACCGCCTCTTTCCCGGCGCCCGAAATGGCCAGCCGACGGAAATGATCGCGCACTACGTCGAAAGCGAACTCCTGCCACGCGCCGATGTCGTGATCGACCTGCATGCCGGCGGCGCGTCGTTCGAGCATGCACCCACGCTGCTCGCGTCGCCGCCTGCCGACGGCGAGCGGCACGCGTTGTATATGGACCTCGTGCGCGAGTTCGGCGCGCCGAACACGATGATCATGGACCTGCTCGGCGAAGACCGCACGTTCGCGGCCGCAGCCGAACGGCACGGCAAGCTTTTTCTGTGCGGCGAGTTCGGCGGACATGCAGGCTGCGACGCCGTGAATCTGGCGATTGTCGAAAGCGGCTTGCAGCGCGTGTTGGTTCGGCTCGGCGTGGTGTCCGACACGCAGCCGACACCGGCCGGCAAAACGCGCTTTCTGCGCGTAGAAGGCGCGCGTGCTTACGTGTATGCGCCGCTTGCGGGTGTATTCGAACCCGCGTTCAGACTCGGCGATCAGGTGCGCGAGGGTCAGCTGGCAGGACGCCTGTACGATCCGCACCGCCCGTGGCAGGCGCCGGCCGATATCGCGTTCCGCAGCGACGGCATGGTCATTTGCATGCGGACCTTTGCACGGGTGGAACCCGGCGACTGCATCGCGCTACTCGCTGCACGAGTCAACGCAGATTGAGCCAAGTCCATCAACGCCGGAGACCGCGCATGAATGTTCACCCTGTTTCAACCCAGCCCGCCGATGTCGTTGCACATACCGGGTCTTTCGATAGCGTGCGCCATCCCGTGTATGTCGTGCTGCTGTTCTTCGTCTGTTTCGCATTTTCGTATCTGGACCGCCAGGTCGTCAGCATCCTCGTACAGCCGATCAAGCAGTCACTCGCGCTCACCGATACGCAGATCGGCCTGCTGCAAGGATTTTCATTCACGATGTGCTACGCAACGGCAGGCGTGTTCGTCGCGAGGCTCGTCGATCGCGGCAACCGCGTGAAACTGATCGCCGCGTGCATCGCGATCTGGGCGATTTCGACAATGGCGTGCGGCTTCGCGACCAACTTCACGGAACTGCTGCTCGCCCGCGCCGGAACGGCGGTTGCCGAGGCCGCCTTGAGTCCCGCGGCGCTGTCGATCTTCAGCGACATCTTTGCGCCGCGCCGCGTCGCACGCGCGAGTAGCGTGTTCATGCTCGGGCCGTATGTAGGCGGCGGCGCTGCGCTGTTCGGCGGCGGTATGTTGTTGTCGGCGGCAGCTGCGGGCGACGGCAGCGCGTGGCTCAGCGCACACGGCTTTGCGCCGTGGCAAGCGGTGTTTGTTGCCGTGGGATTGCCCGGCATTCTGCTGGCCGCGCTCGTCGCGTTCACGGTTCGCGAACCGGCGCGGCTCGAAACCAGCATGCGTGGAGCGCATGCGCAGAACGAGATGCCGTCGCTGCGCGACGTGCTCGCCGAGCTGTTCGTGCGTAATCGCTTCTGCTTGCCTTACTTTGCGGCCTACGTCGCGCTGATCACGCTGTTCTACTCGCATGCCGCATGGTTCCCGACCTTGCTGATGCGCCATTTCCACCTCGCACCGAAAGCCGTTGGACAGATGGCGGCGCCTGCGTACATGGTCGGCGGTATTCTAGGGGTGGCATGCGCGGGAATGCTCGCAACGCGCGTCACCGACGACACCACCTTGCGCAAAGTGCTCGGCTTCTCCGCGTGCGCCGTTGCCTTGCTGGTGCCCGCCGCGATCGCGATGCCGCTAGTCGCGAGCAGCAGCCTTGCCATCGTGCTCTATGGCGTCAGCGCTTTTACCGCCAGCATCGCAATCGGTCTCGCACCCGTGCCATTGCAAATCGCCGTGCCGAACCGCATGCGCGGCCGTTCCCTGGCGCTGCTCGTCTTCATGACCAATGCGATCAGCGGCGGCGTGGGGCCGCTGTCGGTTGGCTATCTGAACGAACGGCTGGGACACACGGGAACGAGCCTTGGAAGCGCGCTGGCGCTGGTCGGTGGCGTGTCGGCGCTCGTCAGCGCGTTACTCTATGCAGTGGCGACCCGGCGCGTTCGCGCTGCGACGGCTGAGTGAAACGCGCACTGACACACATACTAAAACCTGCATTCGAACCGAAGAGAACGGATTGCCATGAAACCCGCCTCACAAGTCCATCACGTCGGCGCCGCGACCATCACGCGGGTCGATGAAACCGGCTTCGCGCTCGCGCCGAACCTGTTATTCCCGGCGTGGAGCGATGAAGATGGTCGCGAGCTCGAGGAACGCTTCGCCACTGAAAGTCTGGATCTCACTAACGCGCGAGTGCCGTTGAAAACGCATCTGTGGGTCGTGGAAGTCGGCGGTGTGACGATGGTCGTCGATACGGGCATCGGCAATGGCAAGTCCCGGCCGTTCAGCGCGCTCTTCGACAAGCTCGATAATCCCGTGCTCGAACGCTTCGAATCGGCCGGCTTCTGGCGCGAGGATATCGACTACGTGCTGCTCACACATCTGCACGTCGATCACGTCGGCTGGAATACGCATTGGCAGGACGGTCGCTGGACGCCCGTGTTTCCGAACGCGACCTACGTGTTCGGCGAGCGCGAACGCGACTTCTTCGCTACCCCGGAAGGCGCATCGCGGCGGATGGTGTACGAGGACAGTGTGCTCCCGGTCATCGAGGCCGGTCAGGCGCGTGCCGTGCCGGATGCAGGTGCGGAGATTCTCGACGGCATCCGCTTCCTGCCGACTTTCGGCCATAGCATCGGTCACATGGCCATCGAGCTTCGTTCACGTGGCGAGACAGCGCTCTTTTCCGGCGACGTGATGCACAGCGCGGTGCAAGTGCATCGGCCCGAATGGAATTCAATGTTCTGTCTCGATCAGGAGCAGGCCCGCGCTTCACGCGAGCGTCTGCTCGCACATGCAGCGGACACGGGCGCGACGGTGTTTGCCGCGCATTTTGCCGAGACATCGGCGGGGACTGTGCGGCGCGTCGAAAAGGGTTTTGAATGGCGCTATGCGTGAGGGTGGGGACACCGCAGCGCGCGAAGTATGGCGTCCCTTCCGATCACGGAATCTCTCGTGTCGATGGTCTTGAAGCTGGCGACGCCGACGCAGAACTGGTGAAAGCCAATCATGAGCGATAAAGAACAGCGCGAAGCCAGCCGGCAGAAACCGATATTGCCATCAGCTTGAAACTACTGCCGTATTCACCGCTTTCAAAGCCGCGATAAACCTTGAACCGTTTTCGCAGGCAACTATGCTGTAAATGAGCCGGAGTGCAGTGCTTAAAGAGCTTCCCGCTCGAATCGACCGCCCCGCAGGACGACGGTCAACATGGGCTAGCGCTGACGCGGCGGCCCGGAACCGCAACGGTGTACATCATGCGTTCTGCTCGTTTCTGGACGGTGGCAGGCCTCTTTGCGCTGTGCGCGTGGAGTACGGTTTGCGCCGCAGCTGGACCGGCAACCAAGGCTTCGGCTGCGTCGTCGCCGTCCGTGCCTTCCAAACCGGTGCCTGCGAGCCCGCCGCGCCGGATCGATCTGACAAACAAGCCGTGGCGCGGCGATTTCGACGCAATGCTCGAACGCCGCGTGATCCGCGTGCTCGTACCTTTTAGTCGTACGCTGTATTTCAATGACCGGGGACGTGAACGAGGATTGAGCGCAGATTTCGTGCGCGATTTCGAACGGTACGTCAACAAGACCTACGCCGATAGACTCGACAAGCGCCCGATCACCGTGTTCATGATTCCGACGACACGCGATCGGCTGCTACCCGGCCTCAACAGCGGCATGGGCGATATCGCCGTTGGCAACCTGACCGTCACCGACGAGCGTCTGAAACAGGCCGACTTCGTCACGGCGCGCGCCCTCAAGCCAACGCGTGAGCTGGTACTGACAGGGCCGAAATCGCCGGAATTGTCGAAGCTCGACGATCTAAGCGGAAAGACGGTTCACGTGCGCCGCTCCAGTAGCTACTACGAAAGTCTGAGTGCACTTAACGGCCGCTTCCAGAAAGCCGGTAAGCCGCCGATGCGGCTTGTGCTGTTGCCGGATGCGCTCGAGGACGAGGATGCGATGGAGATGCTGAACGTCGGTCTGCTTCAGATCCTGGTGGTGGACGACTGGAAGGCGCGGATGTGGGCGCAGATGCTGCCGAATGTGAAGGTGCACGACAACATGTCAGTGCGTGAGGGAGGCTATGTGGGTTGGGCTATCCGCAAACAGAGTCCCAAGCTCAAAGCTGTGATCAGCGATTTTTACGACAATTTCATCACGAAGCAAAGCGTCGCTGAGGTTCGCCTCAAACAGTATATGCAAGGCATCAAGCAGATCCATAACAATGCTGAGAGTGCCGAACTCAATCGCTTCAATCAGACGGTGGCCTTATTCGCGAAGTACGGCCAGCAATACGGCTTCGATCCGCTCATGCTCGCGGCCCAGGGTTATCAGGAGTCGCAGCTCGATCAGCAGGCCAAGAGCCGCGTGGGAGCCGTCGGCATCATGCAATTAATGCCGGCCACGGGTAAGGAACTTAATGTCGGCGACATCCGGATAGCGGAGTCGAATATCCATGCCGGCGCCAAGTATCTCGATCGACTCATGACGCGTTACTTCCAGGACGCGCACTTCTCCGAGGTGGACCGCCCGCTGTTCGCCTTCGCGAGCTATAACGCCGGACCCGGAAGCATCGCGAAGATGCGCAAGGAGGCCGCAGCCCGCGGCCTCAACCCGGACGTCTGGTTCAACAACGTCGAGATCGTGGTGGCAGAGAAGATTGGAATTGAGACAACCACGTACGTGCGAAACATCTACAAGTACTACGCGTCGTATCGCCTGCTGATGGACGCGCAGGCGCAGCGAACCCGCGCGGAACAGCAAGTGGGTCGCCAACCTTGACGTTCGGTGAACGCCTCGCGGGGTTGCTTCGGGCTTGCTCAACCTCGTTGCGTACCGGTGACTACTTCGCGACGACGCCGAGTTGCTGCAGGAAGGTCAGATTGTCTTCGAGATGCCAGTTGTCCGTGATCTTGCCGTCGCGAATGCGGTAAATGTCTGTCGCGATGAAATCGACTGTTTGGCCTGTGCCCTGAGTGCCGTTGAAGGTGCCGGTGAAGTGACCGGTGAAATGCAGATGCGTCACGACGCGATCGCCGGCCACGATCATCTGCTCGACCGACGCCTTAACGTCGGGCACGGCCGCATGGAATGCACTGGATGCTGCGAGCGGCCCGGCGATGCCTTGGGGCCGGCCGGGCGGCAACGTGCGATCCGTGAAGTTCTCCGCCAGCGCGGCGCGGGCCTGCGCTTCGTCGCCGGTGGTCCAGAAGGTATCGTAAGTCCGAGCGGCGCGAATCTGCGCATCGAGCTGCTTCTTCGGAAGCGTGTGATCGACAATCAACGTTTGCGGCTTTACGAGGTGGTCGTCAGGAGCGGACGTCGCGGCTGCGGTCGCAGGCAATGCGGCGGCAAACAGCATGACGGCCGAAGCAGCGAAAGCGGCACCGACTTGCGAAACGAACGGGAAAGCGCGGGACATGAGTGTTCTCCGGATGTGTAGGTGTGGTGAGAATCGGTTTTGAGTTGCTCGGTGGCCACGGAGCGCTGCGAACCGGATGCATTCTCTATTCAGCAGGGCCTTGTGATAATTGGTCTAGGGCTTGATTGTTTTTCAACCAGAACTGAATAATGCTTCGCACCGAGAAGGCGCAAAAAGCATAGGTATAGGCATGCATCGGCGACGCCGGTGTCTATTCTTCAGACACTACGACCAACGCGTGTCAGGTCAGCTCTGCAGTCGTCGTCAGCCATTCCGCGTCTCGCGCGGAATGTGGGACCGACATCTCCAAACTACCTCGGCCCGCGCGGGCGCAATGCGCCGCCGGCAGTCAAAACGGACGCCTGTGGCTCGGCATGGGCAGCTGGTCAATAGATGGCGAACGCCTGGCGGCAAGCGCATGGACCTCGCCATGAAGCAAATGCTTCGGTGAGAATCGTTTCAGCTGTTCACCTTAGGGAGGTCAGCGATGAAATATTCCATTCGTGCAAGGCTTATTCAGTCTGCCTGGATCATGCTGCTTGCCGTACCTTATGCAGCATGGGCGCAATCTCAAACAATAGTCACGATCGCTGGCACTGGGGTGCAAGGGTACGCTGGCGACGGGGGGCAGGCTACATCAGCACTCATTGCTCCAGAGGGTCTGTCTGTCGACCACCACGGCAACCTGTTTGTTGCCGAACCGGTGAACCATGTGGTCCGGCGTATCGACCACGCCACCGGGATCATCACCACCTTCGCGGGCACCGGTCAAACGGCCTATAACGGCGATGGGTTGAAAGCAACAGCGACAAACCTCGACTATCCACAAGGTGTAGCGGTCGGACCAGACGACGATGTATATATCGCCGATTATGGGTCGACCAGCCGCATCTTGCGCGTCGATCATCACACGCTGACGATTCACACGGTTGCCGGAGGAAGCCAACGTGGGTTCTCCGGAGACGGAGGACCGGCAAGTGCTGCGTTGATCAACGCGACGGACATCGCCTTCGATCGCGACGGAAACCTCGTCATCAGCGATTCTGGCAACCAGCGCATTCGGCGCGTCGATCGACGCACCGGCATCATCGCGACAGTGGTGGGCGGTGGCATAAATGGAGCGGGTCCGGCCAGCGGCCCCGCGGCGGAAGCCGGCTTCCTCTACTACATCACGACGGCGTTCAACCGGCGCAACGACATGTTCTTTGCCGACGCTGGTCTTGACACCGTTCGCGAACTCGACAGACAGCGTCAAACATTTACGACAGTCGCGGGGGTCTATCCGGGGACGACAGGAGTAGCTTTTCAGGCGGGCTACAACGGTGATGGACAGCCTGCCACACAGGCGCTACTTAACTATCCCTCGCATATTGCGGCCGATTGCGCAGGAAACCTAACCATCAGCGATAGCGCCAATTACCGCGTGCGGCAGGTAGACCGGGAGACGGGAACCATTGAGACTATCGCCGGCACGGGTACGGCGGGCTACTCGGGTGACGGAGGTCTCGCCATTCAGGCTATGCTCATGCAGCCACGGGGCCTCGCGTTCGCGCGTGACGGTGCCCTGTATGTCGCCGATGGTCTCCGGATTCGCAAGATTGCCGGGCTACCGGGCCATCATCGCTGGGATTGCCGCGACAACCGTCGCTACGGTCTTGACCGCGACGGTCGTGACGATGACGACAACCACTGAGGAATCGTGACCGGCCGAGATTCGCTGTGCGCCGCTAGCTGCAGTCGGTCAGTTTTTAGCGGTTCGCTCGAGTCGTAGGGCGGCTACTCGAAGGGTGCCGCGGGGTTCGGCACTTGTTGCCTTGGTCCGTCTTCGCGGATCAGCGCAATTCGAGCCACAGCGGTTGATGATCGGACGAACGGCTATTCTGGTCCACGTCACAATCCACGATGCGCGGCTTCAGATCTTCGGTGACGAAAACAAAATCGCATGCGAACGGCCCGTCGGACCATTGCTCGTGATCATACAGACCGACTGTGGCAGCCCGCGGGGCACCGGGGTGCGCGCAGGCCCATGCGTCGACGAAGGCGGGCGCGCCAGAAATCGGATCCAGCATCCTGCAATAAGCAGAACCTTCGAACGCGCTGTTAAAATCGCCGCACACGATGGCAGACATAGGACGTGCAGTGTCGGCGAACGGACTGTCCAGTTTTTCCGCTTGCGCGGGACGGCGCGCATGGTCGCACGCTTCCTGATGCAATTCGTGCAGCCTCGTCACTTGCGCCAGCCGCTGTGCTTCGGAGTAGAACTCAAGATGAGTGCTGATGGCGCGCAGCGGGCCAATATCGGTTTCGATAACGGCTTCGAGAGCGACACGCAGCATCGACGGCTTGGCGGGGTCGGCCGGCCACGGGAGCGAACGACGCAGCACCTGCCTGACAGGCAGTCGGCTCACGATTGCATTGCCGAACTGACGCCGCTGTCGTGCTGCCCCGATAGGCTGAAGATCGGAACCGATCGCATCGACCACCGTCGCGCCCGGCAGCAACGCGGCGAGTTCGGCGAACTGATCAGCAGAGGGGCCGCCTGCCAATCCGCCCTGCGCCTGTCCCTCATGAAAGCCGCGCGTGACTTCCTGAAGGCACAGGATGTCGAAATCGCACAGCGCCTTTGCCTCGCGCACAATGCGGGCGAGGTCGACGCGGCCGTCTACACCGCGTCCCCACTGAATGTTCCAGTCGACGAGACGCATGATGTCCTCCTGCAGAAGCCATGACTCACAGTTTACTGCCGCGGCGTCAAATGGATAAGCCGTTAGTGCCCAGGAAACGACAAAGTGTTTGCCTAGTTGCGAGCGCGCCTGCCTCATGGACGTCAAGCGCGATGCATGATTCAAAGCAACCGGTACGCGAGTCGCGCGGCCGCTCTCGCGGTGCGTCTGTCCTGATCGAGCGTCGGGTTGTACTCTGCGATATCCGACGCGCGGAGCTTGCCCGAAGCCCGCACGCGCAGCACCATCGCTTCAACCACCGATAGCGGTACGCCCAGCGCAGCCGGTGCCGACACCCCCGGCGCCGTGGCGGCCGGCAACACGTCGAGATCGATTGTCAGATATACGTCATCCGCCGCGTCCAGCAACTTCTGAAGCTCGTTTAGACGCTGCGGCAGTTGCGTTTCCTGCATATCGACGTCTAACACGTAGCGCACGCCGAGTCGCTCCGCATGCGCGAATAGCGACGCTGTATTGCCGAGATCGCTGATGCCGAAGCACACATAGTTGAACGACACCCCTCGTTCCTCACAGTCAAGCGCGATCTGATCGAACGGCGTTCCGGAATTCGCAGGACGCTTCTGACGCAGATCGAAGTGAGCGTCGAAGTTGATGATCAGCAGCTTGCGCGATATGAGTGGCGTGGCATTATTCCCGGCTTCACGCTGCTGATGCAGTCGTAAACCGCTATACGTGCCCCACGCGACCTCATGACCGCCGCCGAACACCAACGGGCGTCCGCCGCCCGCCAGCACCTCGCTGACGACGTGGGCCAGTTCCGCCTGCGCGGCTTCGAGGTCGCCGTCATCGCACACCACATCGCCTGCGTCGGCAAGCGCGGCGATCGCCGCTTTGGCCGGCAAGCCTGCCAGCACACGGCGCAATTCCTTGGGCGCATGCGCTGCGCCGATCCTGCCTTGATTGCGGCGCACTCCTTCATCAGAACTGAAGCCCACGATCACCGGCACATCGCGCTGCACCTGCTGCGCGCTACCGAACGGCGTCACCTGATTGAAAACACGCCGCGTGTCGCCGGGCTCGCCGTCGTCGGAACGGCCTGCCCACACCTTGCCATCAAATGGGACTCTCATGCGCGTGACAACACCGCCTGCAGGAATGCGCGTGTGCGCGGCTGCGATGGCGCAGAGAAAATTTCCGCGGGCGGTCCTGCTTCGACGATCACACCGCCGTCCATCACGACCACCACGTCGGCCACTTCCTTCGCGAAGCCCATTTCGTGCGTGACGACCACCATCGTCATGCCTTCGCTCGCGAGCAGTTTCATCACTTGCAGCACTTCGCCGACCAGTTCGGGATCGAGGGCAGACGTCGGCTCGTCGAACAGCATGACCCGTGGCTGCATCGCTAGCGCGCGAGCAATCGCAACCCGTTGTTTCTGACCGCCCGACAGACTCGCCGGCATCACATCCGCCTTGTGCGCGAGCCCGACTTTCTCCAGCAACGCGATCGCAGCCGCTTCGGCCTGCGCCTTGCTGGCGCCACGCAACATGCGCGGACCCACGGTAATGTTATGCAGCACCGACAGGTGCGGAAACAGATTGAACGACTGAAACACCATGCCGACCTCGGTGCGCAGCGCATTCAGCGAACGCTCCTTGAGCATCGCACCCTGGTCGACTAGCCGATGCCCACAAATGTCGATCGTGCCGCGTTCTGCCTGTTCGAGTCCGTTACAGCAGCGTAGAAATGTACTCTTGCCCGAGCCGCTCGGCCCGATCACCACCACGACCTGCTGCGGATGGATATCGAAATCGATGCCGTTGAGCACGGTATGCGAGCCGAACGATTTGGTCAGCCCGCGAATGCTGACGATAGGCTCATTGACTTTGGCCACGGTATTCATTGCACCATTCCTCCAGCACGCAAGCGGCGTTCGACGCGATGCAGCGCGTAATTAGTCGCCTGTGTCAACACCAGATACACCAGCGCGATGGCGAGATACACCTCTAGCGAACGATAGGACACGCTGATGATCTTCTGGCCTTCATGCATCAGATCGTCGATTGTCAGCAACGACACCAGCGCCGAGTTCTTGATCAACGCAATGAATTCGTTGCCGAGCGGCGGGATCATGCGCACGATCGCCTGCGGCAGAATGATCGCGCGCATCGCCTGCCCGGACGACATGCCGATCGAACGCGCCGCTTCCATCTGCCCGCGATCGACTGACTGAATCGCGCCGCGCACGATCTCGGATACGTAGGCCGCCGAATACAGACCGAGCCCCAGCATGCCGCACAAAAACGCCGGCAGCAGAATGCCGAATTGCGGGAGGCCGAAAAACAGCAGGAAGAGTTGCACAAGCAACGGCGTGCCGCGGAAAAACGTCAGGTACGCGGTGCAGAACCCGTACACGATGCGCCGCTGCGGCGTGAGCCGGCCGATGCCGATCAACAGACCAAGCACGCAACTGAGCGCGAGCGACGCGGCGGTCACTTCGACCGTCACTATCGCGCCGTGCATGATGTCCGGCCAACCGGCAATCACCGGCGAGAAGTCAAGTTCCATTTGGTTTGTCCGGCCGTTTATTGAGCACTCGCGCCGAACCACTTCTTGACGATCGCCGCATACGTGCCGTCAGCCTTGATCCTGGCGAGCGCGGTGTTGAGGTCTGCCTTCAACTGCGGCTCGTCTTTGCGCACGGCGATGCCGTAGGCTTCAGTTGTCAGCGTTTTGTCGAGTACGCGGAAGCCGGCGCGCGTTTTCGCAACTTGATACGCGGCTGGCTTACCCGTCACAGCGGCGTCGGCACGGCCGATGCCTACCAGGTCGAACATTTCCTGGTTCTTCTCGACCTCGACGCGATTGATTTGCGGGAAGTTATCGCGCAGGAAATTCACCGACTTCGTGCCCACCTGCACTGAGACTTTCTTGCCGTTCAGATCGGTTACCGTCTTGACCGGTGAATCGCTTTTGACCAGCACGGCCAGACCCCCCGCGTAGTACGAATCGGTGAAGTCGACCACTTTCGCTCGCTCGTCGGTAATGTAGATGCCGGAGATCGCAGCGTCGAAACGATGCGCGATCAGACCTGGAATCAGCCCTTTGAAGTCAATGTCGGTCCATTGCACGCGTTTTCCCATTGCTTTCGCGAGGGCATTCATGAGGTCGACGTCGAAGCCGGTGCGCGCGCCGTTCTCGGTGTACTCCATTGGCGGGAAAGTGGCGTCGGTGGCAACGTTCAGTACATCCGGCGTTTGTGCTGACGCCGCGCCGGAAAATCCGCCAAACGTCACGGCGAACGAGATGCATGCGAGGGACAACAGTCGTTGCAGCTTCATGGAGTAGGCTCCTTGTGGTTTTATCAAGTCGTGCGGTTAAGTCGAGACCCGAATTGAAGGGCGAAATTGAAAACGCTTCGTCCCGTTAGTCGGTTTGCATATGCTCGGAAATGGCGCGGGCCGTACGTAGCGTCCCGTCGATGAATTGGGTTTCTCGTCCGATGGCGCGCGTCGATGGCGCCATCAACGTGATCGACGCGCCGCTACCGGTGCCGCGTCCACTGTGATGAAAGATCGGGGCGCTGACGCCCCACACGCCCGGGTCGACTTCGCTGTCGCTGACGGCGTAACCCTGGGCTCGAATCTGTTGAAGTTCTACTTCGATCGCGGCGCGGCCGACGGGGTCGTTGTCGAACACGATGTCGAGCACTTCGGCGCGCGCCCTGCTGCCCATGAATGCCAACAGGCATTTCGCCGAGGCACCCGCTTTGAGAGGCACGGCACGGCCTTTCTCGAACGAGCAGCGCAACGAATGCTGGCTGTCGACCATCTCAAGACACATCACCTGATGCCTGACCGCGACCACCAGCCCAATGCTTTCCTGCGACGCGCGCGCGAGCTGCTGCATCTCACTGCGGCTCGCTTCGACGAGCAGTGAATTCACATCGAAGCCAAGCGCGAGTTGCAAGCTGATCGGACCGGGCGCGTAGTACCCGGCGTTTTCGGCGACGAAACCCCAGCGCTTGAGCAGCGCGATCTGACGGTACAGCGTGCTCTGCGCAAGCCCGGTTACGGCCAGCAGATCCTTGACCGACATCGCCTTGCCGTGACTGGCGAGCGCGGCCAGCACCAGCAACACGCGTTCAGCCCCTGTCACACCCTGTTCAACGTTCACGATTACGCGGCCCACGACCTATCAAGAACGCAGAATGCCAGACGATTCTCGAATTTCAAAAATGATATTCCCACTCAATGGGAACAATAGGGCAGGGATTTCCCTTGGGGCGGGCATCGGGACGTGCCAATCGTCGTGCCTACTACTCCGCCGTAAAATAGCTTCGCCTGTTACAGCGAACGGCACGAGGCGCTATGAAAACGCGTACACGGTTCGTTACCGCAATATTGGCGGTGCTTGTCGCGATTGCGGTGCTCTTTTTCCCATTGCCGCGGCGGATCGAGTTCGATACGCGCATCGTTACCGTTGCGTCGATACAGCGCCCGCCCTCGGTAGTGTTCGACTATGTCACGACGCCGGCTCACTGGCCCCTCTGGCATCCGTCATCGCTCGCGGTCAGCGGATCGGTGGACCATTCCCTCGATGTGGGCGAGCAGGTGACGGAGGAGTTCAGGGTGGCGGGGAGGCGCGGCCGCGTTGTGTGGACAGTCGCTGCACGTGTTCGGCCGAGCAAATGGGTGATAACAGGCAAGATCGACGGCAGATCGGCCGGCACAGTCACTTATTCGCTGACGTCGACCGTGAGCGGAACCCGTTTTGAACGTGACTTCACTTATCGCGCGCCGTCGTTATGGTTTGCGATATTGAACTGGTCCGTGCTGCGCGCGCGGATTCAGTCTGAATCGGATACGGCAGTCCTGCGACTCAAAAGCCTTGTGGAAGCATCACCGCAGCAGTAGCGACGTCGCTCGACTGGCGTGACGACCTGCGGTCTCACGACCGGACTGAATGCTGGCGTGCAAGTCTGCCAGCCTCATTCCCGCCTCCTCCCACTACCTGTCTCCCGTCAGCAAACTCACGCGCGACATTCGTTGGCCACCACGCAACACAATTCCGCGCCCGCATGCAGCGCGGTCCTCTGCACGCCCGCTACATAAGGTACTGGGCGCAATGGCACGGTCGATGCGTAATAAACACCACCCAGTCGTGCACTTACCAACATCCGTTGAATCGAGGTGCGTCATGTCGAGTGTGCAGAGCCAACGTCGACCAGTGAACTGGCGGAGCCGGCCTTTTCGCGTGGGCGGCCGTTCAAAGCGCCATACGGCAAGGCGCGACTTCCCGGTGGGATTGGTGCCGTTCGGATTGCGGGCCGCCGGCTTCATCGGACGAGGCCCGAAACAATTGTGGCCGTATGTTTTGCCGTGGGTTTTCGCGGTGCTCACCATCGGTTTTTTCTGCCTTGTGGTGCGCGGCGTACTCACGCGGCAATTGCTGGTGCCGCCCGTCGAAACGCCGCAGTCGCTGGTGGAACGCGGCTATACATCGCACTTTCTCGCGGAACGCATCATGTCTTCGATGCGAGCCATCGGTCAGGACGCCGAGTCGATTCCGCACGACACGATGACAGACAACGACGCTCAACCGGACATTCAGATACCCGGTCAGGAGATGTCGTATGCAACCACCGTGCGCTTCATCAAAGGCGTCATCAAGCGCACGGACGTGGTCGTTCATGTCGGCATCACAAAGGTCGACGGCAGCGCGGATTTTTACGTGGCGCATGTGCAGATTGAAGGCGGTCCGTTTAATTCCCGCGAAAGCACCGTGTCGTTCGAAGGACGCGATCTGGAGAGGTTCGTACACGACATCGCAGTCAAAGCCATGCGTCTTGCGGAGCCGAATATTCTCGCTAGTCATCTCTACTCGCAAGTGCAGAAAACCAGGTGTTCGCTCGCGCAATGCGACTACGGCGAGATCGTCGCGATCTACGACGAAGTGCTCGCCCTGCCCGCCTCCGAGCAGGGCGAATGGGCGCTCGCCGGCAAAGCGTGGCTGCTTGCCGATCAGGGGCTGTCCAAAGAGGCAGAGCAGCAGACACGTGAGGCGTTGACCTTGTACCAGCATTCAGCGGTGCTGCACGCAAGCCTTGGCATTGCACTCGAACAGCAGCATCGCATCGATGACGCACTTGAAGCCTTGCGAGCCGGCGCGAGCGAGAAATCGAAGACGGCGGAAAACTTGCGTCTTCTTGGCGACGTGCTGTTGCACGCGAATCGCTATTCCGAAGCCCTCGATGCGTTCAGGCAGGCAGACCGAATGAAGTCAGACTCTGTCGACAACCTGCACGATTGGGGCGAAGCACTCGTCACTGTAGGCCGCTACGACGAAGCCATCGAAAAACTCTCGCGCGCCGTCGCACTTCGCCCAGATCTGGCGCCCTCCTACGCGGAATGGGGCCGGGCACTGGATCGCAAGGGCGATCTGTCCGGCGCGTCGCGCAAATACGCTCAAGCGTTGCAACTCGACGCCGGGACTTTGTCGGTGCGCGAAAGTCATCTGGCGCGGCTCGCCAGAGCGGCGCAGGGAGGCGATCGCCCAGACCCGTCGAAGCCCAATGACGGAGTCAGGCCTGTTGCGATTCCGCCCGCCTCGCTTGCGTTGCAAACCGCGTAACGAATACCCGGCCATGAAGATGGCTTAGTCCCGCAGTACCTACCCGTTGCAGTAATACACCTGGTTGAATGGGAGATGTTCGATGGACAGTTTCGACGATGCGTTCAGGGCCCTGATTGGTAGTGAGGGCGGTTACTCCTTCAATCCGCATGACCCTGGCGGTGAAACGATGTGGGGAGTCACGGCGCGCGTGGCACGCAGCGCGGGCTATGCGGGCGCCATGAAAGACCTGCCGCTCGATACCGCCAGACAGATTGCCAAACAGAAGTACTGGGACCCGCTGCATCTCGACGAGCTCGACCCGCGCGTTGCCTTCCAGATCTTCGACGCCAATTACAACGGCGGCCTGGTGGTGTTGTGGATGCAAAAAGCTGCCGGCGCGAAAGAAGACGGCAAGTTCGGCCCGGACACACTCGATGCAGTCAAAAGCGCGGACCCGCTGAAGTTCGTCATGCGCTTCGCCGCTTACCGCTTGCGTTACCTGCGCAACCTGCATGCATGGCCCAATTTCAGCCGTGGATGGACCGAAAGAATGGCCGCTAATCTTCTCCTGGGAGCAGCATGATGGACTGGTCTAAAGTAGCGTCGAACATCGGCAGCAGCGCACCGCTTCTCGCGGGCCTCGTGGGTGGTCCAATCGGTGTGGGCGTGACCGCCGCCGCCGCGATCATTGCGCATGCGCTCGGCACGCCGAGCGACCCCGGCGTCGTGGAACTCGCGTTGAACGATCCCAGCGCACTCGAGAAGGTCCGGCAAGCCGAGAACGCAAACTCGTTGCAGCTCCAACAGTTGATGGTTACTGCCGCGCAGGCGAGCCTCGCGCATGAAAGCGATATGGCGCGTATTCAGGCTGCCGATCGGGCCGACGCGCGCGCAATGGGTGTCAGCACCAAGGACTGGGTACCCAAAGTCCTTGCGATGGCGGTCACCGCCGGCTTCTTCGGCATTCTGCTGCTGATGGCCTTTCAGCCGCTGCCAGGCACGAACAAGGATCTCGTCAACGTCGTCGTCGGGGCTTTGGGTACGGCGTGGATCAGCATCATCGGCTACTACTTCGGAACATCGGTGGGATCGATGCGAAAGACCGAACTCCTCGCCAAGCCCAGCGTGCCGATCACCGCGGACAGCGCGCTTACGCTGCGCGAGCCGGCAACGGCTTCAGCGCCGCGGCCACAAGCGGCGCCGGCTCCGTTGCACAGCGAGGCATTCCAGCAATTCACACCGGGTGGACAGGGCCCGATTTACTCGGGCAGCTGACGCTCCGCGTAATGCATCTTCGATGCCTCGTGCGAGTTGCGTGACGAGCCGCGTCATGGCCACCTGTGTCCGCCATGCAACATGCGGCGTCACGATCAGATCGGTGCGCGCGCGGGACAGCAGCGGATGATCGGCCGCGGGCGGTTCCTGCTCGAGGACGTCGAGCGCGGCATTCGCGATCAGCTTGCGGTCGAGCGCCTCAATCAGCGCCCCCTCGTCGACAATACCGCCGCGTGCGGCGTTCACGAGTGACGCGCTGCGCTTCATTCGCTCGAATTCGGCGAGCCCGAACAGATGCCGCGTTTCGTCGGTAAGCGGGCAATGCAGGCTGATCGTATCGGCCTCACGCAGCACCTCGTCGAAAGCGACATAGCCGTCGCGCACGCACCTCGCGCGCTTGCGCTCCGCGAACAGTACCCGCATGCCGAACGCGCCGGCCAGTTCGGCAAGACGCTTTCCAACGTGACCCGCACCGACGATACCGAGCGTCGATCCGTGCAGATCCTGGATCGGATGCAGTTCGGCGTAGAAGGTGGGTGATCCGCTCCATCCGCCAGCATAAACATCGTGCCAGTAAGGCATCAGGTTGCGGCGGAGCGCGAGCATCAACGCGAACGCGTGCTCGGGCACGGAAATCGTCGAATAACCCGGACACGCGACGATGCCGATGCCCCGTTTGCGACATGTTTCGATATCCAGATGATTGACGCCCGCGGCCGGCACGCCGATCAGTTCCAGATGCGGCAACTGCTCGAGCACATCGCCCGACAGTGGAACCTTGTTGGTCACGACGATATGCGCATCGCGGCAACGCTCCACAACAAGTTCCGGCGTCGTAGACGGATATTCGATCCAGCGATGCGGAAACGGAAAATCCGGTAGATCGGCCGACAGCGTCGCGCGGTCCAGAAAGACAATGGTTTTCAACAAGCTGCTCCACTTCATTAACGTTCGGACGAGCTCGTGGACACAGTGTCGAGCATGCGCTTCTTTCCCGTCTGCACGTGGTTCTCGAAAGCCTCCGCAGCCGCGTCGGCTTGACCCGCGAGCAGCGCCTCGAAAAGTTCGCGGTGTTCTTTCGAGGAGCGCTGCATCTGCGTGAATGAATACACGCCCTTGTGAATGTAGAGCGTCAGCTCGTCTTCGACGGCCTGATTGATCGTGATCAGCCGCGGATTTTTGGTCGCCGCCATTAACTGACGGTGGAACTCGGTGTTCAGGGTCTGATACTGACGGCTATCGCGCTCGGCCACGGCCGCGTCCATCTGGTCAAGGAGGAGCCCGAGCAGATGCTCCTCGTCGGTCGTCAGGCGCAGCGCGGCGAGGCGTCCCGCCGTGCGTGCGAGTCCGGCGCGGATTTCGTAGAGGTCCATTGCCTCTTCTAGCGACAGCCGCCGCACTTCCGCGCCCCGGTTCGGCACAATGCGAACGAGCCCCGCCTGTTCGAGCGAGCGTAGCGCCTCACGCGCCGAATTACGGCCGACGCCGATCTGGTTGGCGAGCGCCTGCTCGTTCACGCGTTCACCGGGGCGCAACTCCCCCCGCTGGATCATGGCGCGCACCTGATCGCGGATGTCGTCGAGTTTCGACGTAATCACCTCCGGTGCGCGGGCGTTCACCTTGCTGTTCTGTGCACCATTGAGCGCGCTTTTCATGACGATTGCCTTATCTGTGCCATTTTTGCTACCTATTTTACGTACAGAAAACCTACTGATACCCATGGAACCAGCACTATCACGACGAGGGCTGCCGCCAATGCCCCCAGATACGGCCAAACGCGGCGCATCGCGGCGGACGGGTCGACCTTGCTGACCGCGCACGCCGCATAAAAGCCAAGGCCGAGCGGGGGCGCGAACAGGCCCAGTCCCATCGCGAACACCACGACCATTGCATAGTGCACGTCCGAGATGCCCATCGCGCGCGCGATCGGGAACAGTAGCGGCCCGAATAATACGATGGCCGGGATCCCTTCAAGAAAGCTGCCGAGCATCACGAACGTAATCGCGGAGATCGCCAGGAAGCCGAGCTTGCCCCCCGGCGCAGCCATCATCATAGAGGCGAGTTGCGCGGAGAAGCCTGACTGCGTGAGCGCCCATCCCATCGCGGTCGCACACCCGATGATGATCAGAATCGCGCCGGACAGCGACGCCGCTTCCACCAGAATAGGATAGAGCCGGCTCCAGTCGAAGCGGCGATAGAGTAGCAAACCCACCACACAGGTGTAAGCCACGCCGATTGTCGCCACCTCCGTCGCCGTCGCGATGCCTTCCACCACGGCCGCCCGAATCACGAAGGGCAGCGCGAGCGCAGGCAGCGAGATCAGGAATGCGCGGCCGACCTCGCCCCAGGAGGCCCGTTGCACGCCTTGCAGGCTTTCCCTGCGGCTCTTGAACCAGACCACTGCCGCGAGCGCTACCGCGCCGACCACGGCGGGCATGAAGCCGCCTGTGAACAGCGCCGCGATCGAAACTCCCGTCACCGAACCGATCGTTATCAGCACGAGGCTGGGCGGAATGGTTTCCGACATGGCAGCCGCCGAACTGAGCATGGCGACCAGGTCGCCTTCGTTTGCGCCGCGCTTTTTCATTTCCGGGAACAGGCCGGGCGCGAGCGCGGCCATATCCGCCACCTTCGAGCCGGAGATGCCGGATACGAGGTACATAGCGCCGATTAGCACGTAGGCGAGGCCGCCACGCTTGTGTCCGATCAGCGAAGCGAGGAAACGGATCATCGCTTCGGCAAGTCCCATCGCTTCCATTAGTGCGCCCAGCAGGATGAACAGCGGGACGGCGAGCAGGATCAGGCTGGACATTCCCTGATTCATCGTGCTCACGACAATGGTCAACGGTGCGCCCGTGACGGTTGCGAGATAAGCAAACGTACACACGCCGAATGCGACCATGATCGGCACACCGAGACAGATGATCGTGATCACGCCGACGGCGAAAAACAGGACCAGACTCACCGCGGTCAGTGGCGCGAGCGCTTGCCGTGCGATGTAAAGCGCAATGGCAACACCGGCCACGAGCGCGAAAGCCTTCAGGCAATCGCGAAGCGACGAGCGCTCGAGCAACCGCGTAATGGCGAGCACGAGCATCAGCGCAGCCGCCACGGGAATCGCGGCCGCGGGAATGGTATTGGGCAGCTCAAGCGCCGGCGTGCTGATGATCCATTCGTTCATCGCCCAGTCGGTTGCCGGTCGAACCAGCAGCAGCACGAAAGTCATCACGATGAAATTTCCGACCGTCTCCGCAAACGCACGATTTTGCGGGGACATTCTGTCGACAAACATCGTCAGTCGCATATGTTCGCCGCGGCGCAACGCCACCACTGCGCCCAGCATCGACAGCCAGATGAACAGGATCGACGCAAGTTCGTCACCCCAGATCAACGGATCCTGCAACACGTAGCGGCAGAAAACGTTGGTGAGGAGCAGCACCACTTCGGCCACCAGCAGCAACGCAGCGGGCACTTCGGTGATCCACTTGATGGCCGTATCGAGTGTGCTGCCGACACGCACGACCTTCGATGCCGCATGTCGTTCCTTCGGCGCGCCCATGTCGTGGGCGAACACCTGCTCGGGATGAACTCGGGAAGTCATGACTCGTTCTCCAGAAACTCTTCGGTGGTCCGCGCTCATGCGAGCTTCTGCGTGTACTTCTCGAGCAACGCCCAGGCTTCATCGCCGTATTTCTTGCGCCACTGGTCATAGAAGCCGGCCTTTTGCAGCGAGGCGCGGAACGGCTGGATGTCGGGCTTGTTGAACGCCATACCGTGCGATCGCAACGTTTCGACGAGCGATGTGCTCAGTGCGGCGACGTCCGCCCGTTCAGCCACCGCGGCCGCATTCAGGTGTTTTGCCACAATGGTCTGCAAGTCCGGCGGCAGGTTGCCCCACGAACGCGCGTTGGCAAGGAACCAGAAGCCGTCCCAGATATGGCCGGTCAACGAGCAGTACTTCTGGACTTCATAGAAGCGGCCGGTTTCGATCAGCGCGAGCGGGTTTTCTTCCGCGTCGACCACCTTGGTTTGCAATGCCGAATAGGCTTCGCTGAAGTTAATGCTGGTTGGCGACGCGTCGAGCGCCTTGAACATCGAGGTCCAAAGAGGGCTGACCGGCACACGGATCTTCAGGCCCTTGAGGTCGGTCGGACTCAGCACCGGCTTGACCGAACTCGTGAGATGGCGAAAGCCGTTGTCCCACGGTTTTTCCATCGCGATGAGCCCCACCTTCGAAACCGCCCTGCGGATGTAGCTGCCGAGGTCGCCGTCCATCGCCGCCCACACCTGGTTGTAGTCCTTGAACGCGAAGCCGATGCCGTTGATCGCGGAGACCGGCACGAGCGTCGACAGCACCACGCCACCTTGAGTGAGAAAGTCGATGGCCCCCGAACGGACCTGCGACAGCATATCTGTATCCGTTCCCATCTGACCGTTCGGGAAAATCTGCAAGTCGACGCGGCCGCCGGTTTCTTTCCTGATGGCGTCCGCCGCTTCTTTTGCGCGGACATTGAGCGGATGGGACAGCGCCAGGTTGTTCGCGTACTTCAGCTTGAACCGCGCAGTCTGGGCGCTGGCCAGCGATGGAAACAAACCGGTCCCGGTTGTCGCCACCGCGGCTGCTCCAAGGGTTTGCAGAAAGGTACGACGGGAATACGAACTCATTTTGTCTCGCTCCATAGGAAAGGGAGGACTGCATGACGCGTTCGGCGGCGCCGCGGCGTTCTTTTTGGCGATCCGTCGGTTTCGCAAGTGCATGCGACGGATCGTATTTCGCTGACACACACTCTAAAAGTGTTGACACTTAGCTGTCAAGGTGTTGATATAAGAAAAAGAGTGCATGCACTGAAACACCGGGAAAGCACCTGGAAGGTGGGTGGTCCGTGATACTTATCAGGAGGAGGCAATGGAACTACAAGGGCACTACCGCGAGCACGGCATGCTGATCGCCGGTCGCTGGCAGTCTGCGACGGCTGACAACGGGCAGGTCTCGATCAATCCGGCGACCGAAGAGCGGCTGGGCTATATGCCGCTGGCCACGCCGGCGCAGGTCACAGAGGCCATCGATGCCGCGACCGAGGCTTCAGCCGCAATGCGCAAGCTCACACCGTGGGAGCGCACAGCACTGCTGCGCCGAGCCGCAACGCTCATCCGCGAACGCGCGCCGCAGCTCGCACGAATCGTGGCACTGGAAACCGGCAAGCCGATCGCCCAGGCCACTGGGGAAGCTAACGCGTCAGCTGAGTCGATCGACTGGTTCGCCGACGAAGCACGGCGCGTGTTCGGCATGTCATACGAAAGCCGCGTCAAGGGCGGACGGTATCTGATGCATTACGAGCCGCTCGGTGTGGTCGCCGCCTTTACACCGTGGAATTTCCCGTTGCTGCTGCTGGCCCGCAAGATGGGACCGGCGCTGGCCGCGGGCAATGCGATCGTGATCCGGCCGTCAAACGAAGCGGCCGGTGCGACGATGGGACTGGTGCGCTGCTTCGTCGACGCCGGGTTCCCCGAGGGCGCGGTCAATCTGGTGATCGGCAAAGCCGACGCAATTACGCCGACGGTCATGGCCGATCCACGCGTGGCGAAGATCAGCTTCACCGGCTCGGTGCCCATCGGTCGTCAGATCGTCGAGATGTCCGCGAAGACGCTCAAAAAGGTCACGATGGAACTCGGCGGCCATGCGCCCGTGATCGTGCATCGCGACGCAGACATTGATGCTTTCGCGCATCTCGCATCGCTGGGCAAGTTCCGCAATGCGGGCCAGGTTTGCGCGTCGCCGACGCGGTTCTATATCCACGAATCGATTTTCGACAAGACTGTGAAAGCGCTGGTCGAGCGCTCGACGGCGCTACGCGTCGGCGATCCGCTGCAGCAGAACACCGACCTCGGTCCGCTGACCACGTCGAAGCGCCGCGAGGCGATCGAACGCCTCGTCGACGAAGCCGTGAGTGAAGGCGCCAGCGTGCTGTGCGGTGGCCGCCGTCCATCGCAATTTGGCCGTGGCTGGTTCTACGAGCCGACACTCATTGCTAACCCCGCGCCGCACATTGACCTGATGAACGACGAGCCGTTCGGCCCGGTCGGCACTCTCAACCGGTTCACGACGATGGACGAAGTCATCACCGAGGCGAACCGGCTGCCATTCGCGCTTGCGGCCTATGTCTTTACGCGCTCGATGCGCAACACGCTGGAAACAACCGAGCGCTTGCAGGCCGGCGTCGTCGGTGTGAACACGTTCGTGGCGTCGACGGCGGAGACGCCATTCGGCGGCAGTAAGGACAGCGGGTTTGGACGTGAAGGTGGTCCGAACGCGATCCGCGACTACCTGGACACCAAATTTATCAATCTCGAACTGGCTAACGACGAGCCGCTCGACGCAACCGCCTGAATGGAATCCATCATGCAAACCATCAAGAACCACGCAAAAGCACAATTGGCCGCAGGTGAATTGGCACTCGGCATGGGGCTGCGCCAGGCTCGCACGGTCGACATCGCGCAGATCGCGCAAACGGCCGGCTTCGACTGGCTGTTCATCGATATGGAACATAACTCCATGGACATCGACACCGCCGCGCAGATCTGCGCGGCGGCTCTGGTGGGCGGTGTGACGCCGATCATCCGCGTGCCGGGCCATGAGCCGTTCCACGCCACACGACTGCTCGATACCGGCGCGATGGGCATCGTGGTGCCGCACGTCAGTACGCCCGAACAGGCCATGCAGATCGCCAATATGTGCCGCTTCCCGCCGGCGGGCGGTCGGTCGATCCCGGGCATGCTGCCGCAGGTCGGATTCCAGGCTCTCCCGATCGCCGATGTGGTTCGGGCGATCAACGACGAGGTGCTCGTGGTGGCAATGATAGAAACCCGCGAAGGCCTCGAGAACGCCGACGCGATCGCGGCGGTGCCGGGCATCGACGTGCTGCTGGTCGGCACGACCGACCTTGCGGCGGATCTGGGTATCACTGGACAACTTGGCCATACGCGTGTGGCGGCCGCCATCGACGCCGTGTGCGCCGCATGCCACCGGCACGGCAAGGTACCGGGAGTGGGCGGCGTGTACGACGAAGCGCTGATGACCGCCTACGTGCAGAAAGGCGCGCGTTTCATTCTCAGCGGCTCGGATCTCGCGTTTCTGATGACGGGGGCGAAGTCGCGTTCGCAAATGTTGCGTGCCATTCCGCTCGGGCAGGCAGAAGAAGTCCTGGCGCAACGCAAGGTGTCCTGATCGGACAAGGAGGAGACACAGTGAATCCCGAATACGCAAGCAATCTCGTCAACCGGCGCGACCTTAAACCGTATCTGAACGCCGATCAATTCGAATTCCGCGATTCAGTGAATCGCGTGCTGACGCGCCATGCGTCGCCGGAGTATGTCCGCCAGTGCGACGAAGAGAAGCGCTTCCCCGAGGAACTCGTGAAGGTGGCCGCGGAACAGGGCTGGTTCGGCATCACGCTGCCCGAGGAGTACGGCGGCGTCGGTGGCTATCTTGACATGGCCGCTTATCTGGAGATCGTCGCCTATCACACGATTGCGCTTGCGCGCTTCTGGAATGCGAACGTGAACATGGTGGGCGGCGCGCTGGCTCGTTTCGCGCCGGACAATATCAAGGGCGATGTGTTGCCGAAGCTTGCTGAAGGTCGTGCCTTTCTCGCCTTCGCCCTGAGCGAAAACGGCTCCGGCTCCGATGCTGCCTCGCTGACGACGCGCGGCGTGGCTGACGGAAACGACTTCATATTGGACGGCACCAAGATGTGGATTTCCGGCGCGATGCAGGCCGACTATATCTTGACCGCTGTGCGCACCAATCCAGAAGCGAAGAAGCACGACGGGATCAGCCTCTTTCTGGTACCTAAAGAATCAAGAGGCCTGACGATCAATCCGATCGACCTGCTTGGCGGCCACGCCATTCGCACCTGCGAAGTGGTGTACGACGGCGTCCGTGTTCCCGCAGAAATGATTGTGGGCGGCTTGCACGTGGGCTGGAAGAAACTCACCACGGTGCTCTCAAAGGAGCGCATCGCTTTGTCGGCGATGTGTGTGGGCGGCGCTCAGGCGGCGATCGATCTTGCACGCTGGTATGCGAACGATCGCAAGCAGTTTGGGCAGTCGATCATCGATTTCCAGGCGGTGTCGCACCTGCTCGCCGACATGCAGACTCGCGTCGATGCTGCTCGCATGATGGCGTTTCGCGCGGCCAAACTGCTCGACGAAGGCGAAACGTGCGACGTCGAGTCGTCACAGGCGAAGTACCTGGCATCGGATACATACGTGCAGGTCGCCACTGACGGCATCCAGATCATGGGCGCCAATGGCTACTCCGCCGAATACGCGATGCAGCGCCATTACCGCGAAGCCAAGATGTTCCAGATCTTCGGTGGCACCAATCAAATCCAGCGCAACATCGTGGCGCGCGCGCTTAAATCGTAAGCGGAGACAGACGTGACGGCAGTTCAGACATTGGAAAAACTCGGCTTTGGCGTCGACTACGCGCAAGCCGACGTAGTCGTGGTTGGCGGTGGTGGCGCGGCTTCGCGTGCAGCCGTGTCGGCGGCACAGGCTGGTGCGAAGGTCCTCGTGCTGGCAAAGGCGCCGGTCGGGCAGGGCGGTAGCACCGTGCACGGCGCAAGCGAAATCATGAGCATGGGAGCGGCTGGCTATGGCAGCGCCGACGACAGCGCCACGGTGCATTACGAAGACACGATGCGTCCGGCGGGCGGCTTTATCGACCGCGAGTTGGTGCGCGTGCTGGCGGAGGACGCACCGAAGCGCATTGCTGACCTGATCAAGCTCGGCGTGCCGTTCGACCGGGTCAACGAGGGCTATAAACTCATCCGCAGCGACTTCGGCACGTATGCGCGTGCGCTGGGCGTGAAGGGGGAAACTGGCAAGGCCTTCGTAAGCGCGCTCGCGGACGAAGCGAGGAAGCTCGGAGTCGAGACGCGTCAGCCAGCGGCACTCATCGACCTTTTGCGTGATACAAGTGGACGCGCAAGCGGCGTGGTCGCGATGGACCTTGCATCGCGGCGGCTGCTGGTGGTTTCCGCGAGCGCCGTTGTGCTTGGCACCGGCGGCGCGCACGGTCTGTTCTCGCAGCAGGTCTCGACAGCGGAAATGACCGGTGACGGCCAGGCCATCTGCTTCCGCCATGGCGCCGAACTTGTGAACATGGAGTTTCACCAGTTCGGGCCGGCGATGGTGCACCCTTACGTGCAACTCTTCAGCAAGTCCTGCTTCATTCTGCATCCGAGGATGCTCAATCGCGACGGTCATGAGTTCCTGGCAGACTACCTGCCGGCAAGCGTGACGCCTGAAGCCGCGATGGACGAGAAAGTGTTCCCGTTCACGATCTCGAATGAATCGCGCTACATCGATATCGCGATCGCAACGGAAATCGCTCAGGGCAGAGGTACGGAACGCGGTGCGGTGCACTTCTCGTTCGCCGATATTCCGGACGAGCGGTTGGCGGCCACTATTCCGAACACCCTGCGCTGGATGCGCGCGAAGGGACTCGACCCGAAGCGCGATCTGCTCGACGTCGGGATTGCGTTCCAATGCCTGAACGGTGGCGTGCGGATGACGAACACCGACGCGATGTCGACCATCGACGGGCTGTTCGTAGTAGGGGAGCTCGCTGGCGGCGTGCGCGGCCCGGATCGCCCGGGCGGCAACTCGCTTGCCGAAGGTCAGGTTTTCGGACATCGCGCAGGCGTCGGCGCGGCCGCGTTTGCGCGCGACAGTGGTGCGCCGGGGAAGCCCGACGTAGCGCCGCTCGCAACGCGCCTCGGAACAGCGCTAAAGCCGAACGCCTCATTCGACGCTCAACGTATCGCCGCCGATCTGCGCGCGGCGATGCAAGCGCATTGCCTCGTCGAGAAGACGGAGAGTGGTCTGAACATCGCGTTAGCCGCTGTTCGCGAGGCGCGCGCACAGTTCGCGGCGGGTGGCGCTGCCTCGCCGCCACAAGCGATCGATGCGTTGACGATCGACAACATGGCGACCACTGCCGAAGTCATCTTGCAGGCGTGTATCGAGCGGCGCGAGTCGCGCAGCAGCCACTACCGCACCGACTTTCCCGAGCGCGACGATGCCGGTTTCGGCCATGCGTTGACCATCACGCGTGGTGAGGCCGACCCGTTCCGTCTCGCCTTCGACGTGCTCGATTACCCGCGGGCCGAACTTACGGACGCATCGCATTTGCAGGCGGCACATCATGGATAAGAAACAAGTCGGCCCGTTGTCGGGTTACCGTATTCTCGATCTCACCGTCATGACCGCTGGTCCGGTCGGCACTGTGCTGCTTGCTGACCTCGGCGCGGACGTGGTCAAAGTCGAGGAGCCAATGGCGGGTGACCTCTCGCGCAAACTGGGCAATCAATTCGTCCAGGGCGAAAGCGTCCAGTTCCTCTCGCAAAACCGCAACAAGCGCAGCATCCGCCTCGATCTGAAGTCGCCGAAAGGGCGTGATGCGTTTTTGCGCATGGCGGAGCAGGCGGATGTTGTCGTGGAGAACTTTCGGCCGGGCACGGTGGATCGGCTGGGCATCGGCTACGCGGCCGTCAAGGCGCGCAATCCTAAGATCGTCTACGCCAGCGTGTCGGCGTTCGGACAAAGCGGTCCCTACGCCGCATGGCCCGCGAACGATCCGATCGTGCAGGCAGTGGCCGGTCTCATGGACATGACCGGCGAAGCTGGCGGCAATCCAGTCCGGCTCGGTGCGCCGTTGCCGGACTTCGGCGCGGCGGCGCTGCTCGCGTTCGGGATCTCGGCCGCGTTGCTACATCGCGAACGGCATGGCGAAGGCCAGCGCATTGATACGTCGCTGCTCTCAGCTGCGCTGTTCAGCACCATCCCGCGCGACGGCGAGACGCTGAGAAGCGGCAAAGCGCCGGAGCGTCTCGGCAGCGGTCATCCAACGATGGTGCCGTACCGCAACTATCAGGGCTCCGATGGCCGTTATTTCTTTGCAGCCTGCTTCACCGAGAAATTCTGGCAGAACCTTTGCCGCGCGCTGGGCCGCGAAGAATTGCTGAGCGATGAACGCTTTATCGGCAACACCGCGCGAACTGCGAATCGGCATGCACTCGACGTGATCCTCGAGGAGCAATTTCTGCTGCATACCGCGGAATATTGGGTAGCGCATCTTAGCGCCGCGGACGTGCCATGCGCGATCGTGCAGGACTATCACACCGCGCTGACGCAGGACCCGCAGATCTCGCACAACCATGCGGTTGTCGAGATCGAGCATCCGGTCGCGGGTAGGGTAACGAACATCGCGAGTCCGGTGAATTTTCACGGCAGCCCCGTCGCCTACCGCCGTCCGCCGCCTACGCTCGGACAACATACGGCTGAAGTACTTGCCGAATACGGCTTCGGCGAGGAGGAGATCGCAGCACTGGAAGGTCGCGAATTAGCCGCTGCCGGAGCGAAGTCATGAAATCGTACACAGCGGATTATGTGATCGTCGGCGCGGGGACGGCGGGCTGCGTGCTCGCAAACCGTCTGACCGAAGATCCAGCCATCAAGGTGATTCTGGTCGAGGCCGGCGAGCGCGATCGTCACCCGTTCATCCATGTGCCGGCAGGCTTCGTGCGATTGCTCGATCATCCCACTGTGACATGGCGCTATCGCACTGAGGCCGACGCCGGGACGAGTGGCCGTGCCATCCTGTTTCCACGCGGACGCGGGCTCGGCGGCTCCAGTGCCATCAACGGCCTGCTGTATGTGCGCCCGTTTGCGGAGGATATCGATAGCTGGGAGCAGTCGGGTGCGAATGGCTGGAACTTCAAAAACTGTCTGCCGTTTTACAGCCGCTCGGAAACGTGGACCGAGGGCAGCAGCCCGCAACGAGGCACGCACGGTCCGATTCAGGTCAGCCGCGTGAAGAACCCGCCGGAGATTTGCGGTGCGGTCGTCGAGGCCGCCCAGAGGACGGGTCTCGATTTCGTCGATGATCCGAACAGCGACACGCGCGGTCCGTCGATCTGGTACTACCAGCAAACGCGCGACGGACGTCGCCGGTCGAGCGCAGCGCGCGGTTATCTACGGCCGGCAATGGCGCGCCCGAACCTTACGGTAGTGACCGGCCTTCAGGTGTCTACGCTCGAGATGAACGGCACGCATGTGAGCGGCATCAATGGGACGACGGGCGCGGGCATTCCGGTGCAGATCCGCGCGACCCGCGAGGTGATTCTGAGCGCGGGTGTGGTCGGCACGCCGAGGCTGCTCGAAATGAGTGGCATCGGCGACAAGGCTGTGCTGGACAATGCAGGCGTTAAAACACGGATCGCGTTGCCTGGCGTGGGCAACAATTTGCAGGACCACTATGTCGTTCGGCTCGGCTATAGAGTGCGCGGTGCCGGTACCGCGAACGAGCGCGCGCACGGACTTGCGCTCGTGCGCGAGATGATGCGCTACGTCGTGTCAGGGACCGGCGTATTGACCTATAGTGCGGCTCTGGTCGGCGGCTTTGCGCAGACGCGCCTCGCCACCCGTCCGGACGTGCAGTTCGTGATCGCGCCCGGCAGCTTTGCCGAGGGACGGATCGGCGTGCTCGAGTCGGAGCCCGGTGTCTCGTGCGGCGTCTGGCAGATGCGCCCGGAGAGCCGTGGACATGTGCACATCACCAGCAGCGAGATCACGGCAGCGCCGACCATTGCACCGTCATACCTGAGCAGTGAACTCGACCGCAACACGATGGTGGAAGGACTCAAGATTGGCCGGCGGATCTTCGCTCAACCCGAGGTCGCCCGTTATATCGTCGATGAAACCGTACCGGGCCGTCAGGCCGACACCGACGAAGCGCTATTGCAATACGTGCGTGACAATGGCTCGACTGTGTACCACGCGGTTGGCACGTGTCGGATGGGCGAGGACGAAATGAGCGTTGTCGATTCTGAAATGCGGGTGCGCGGAACGACAGGCCTGCGCGTCGTCGACGGCTCGGTGATGCCGTCGATAACCTCGACCAACACTAATGCGACGGTGCTCATGCTCGCTGAGCGCGCGGCAGACATGATCCGTTCGCCAATGGCGGCGCACGCGTCGTCGACGTATTCGAAGGAGACGGTATGAAAATCCTGGTGCCAGTCAAGCGAGTGGTCGATTACAACGTGAAGGTCCGAGTCAAGTCGGACGGCACGGGCGTCGACATTGCGAACGTGAAGATGTCGATGAATCCGTTCGACGAAATCGCGGTTGAAGAAGCCGTGCGTCTGAAAGAAGCCGGTGTGGCGACCGAGGTGATCGCCGTGTCGGCCGGTGTCGCGCAATCGCAGGAAACGCTGCGCACGGCGCTCGCCATCGGTGCGGACCGCGCGATCCTGATCGAGTCGTCGGAAGAACTGCAGCCGCTGGCGGTCGCCAAGCTGCTCAAGGCGCTCGTCGACAAGGAGCAGCCGCAACTGGTGATTCTCGGCAAGCAGGCCATCGACGACGATTCGAATCAGACCGGTCAGATGCTTGCCGCGCTGGCTAACCTGCCGCAGGCAACGTTCGCGTCGAAAGTGGTCGTGGCCGACGGCAAGGCTACCGTGTCGCGCGAAGTGGACGGCGGTGCCGAAACGCTGTCGCTCACGCTGCCCGCAGTGGTCACTACCGACCTGCGCCTGAACGAGCCGCGCTATGTGACGCTGCCGAACATCATGAAGGCGAAGAAAAAGCCGCTCGAAACGATCAAGCCGGAAGACCTCGGTGTGGATGTCACGCCGCGCCTTAAGACGCTGAAGGTTGTCGAGCCGCCGAAACGCTCCGCCGGTGTGAAGGTGCCGGATGTGAAGACGCTGGTCGAGAAGCTGAAGACCGAAGCCAAGGTGCTGTGAGCAGCGCACGGAGACGAATGAAATGACGAATCTGGTGAATCTTGTAATAGCAGAACACGACAACACGTCGATCAAGGGCGCTACGCTGAATACGATCGCAGCGGCGCAGAAAGTCGGCGGCGATATTCATGTGCTGGTCGCAGGTCAGAATGCGCAGGCTGCAGCGGATGCGGCGGCGAAGATCGCCGGTGTTTCCAAAGTGTTGCTGGCCGACGCGCCGCAACTGGCCGAAGGGCTCGCTGAAAACGTCGAAGCGACGGTGCTGAACATTGCAAAGGACTACTCGCACATCTTCGCGCCGGCCACCGCCTACGGCAAGAACATCGCGCCGCGTATTGCAGCGAAGCTCGACGTCGCGCAGATCAGCGATATCACGGCGGTCGATTCCCCGGACACGTTCGAGCGCCCGATCTATGCGGGCAACGCGATCGCGACGGTGCAGTCGGCCGATCCGATCAAGGTCATTACCGTACGCACGACGGGCTTCGACGCGGTTGCAGCCGAAGGCGGCAGCGCGACGGTGGAGAAGATCGAAGCAGCCGCGGACGCGGGCATCTCGCAGTTCGTCAGCCGTGAAGTGACGAAGCTGGATCGTCCGGAACTGACGTCGGCGAAGATCATCGTTTCGGGCGGGCGCGGCCTGGGCAACGGCGAGAACTACACCAGGGTTCTCGAGCCGCTGGCCGACAAGCTGAATGCGGCGCTGGGTGCATCGCGTGCAGCAGTGGACGCGGGCTTTGTGCCTAACGACTATCAGGTCGGCCAGACCGGCAAGATCGTCGCGCCGCAACTTTATGTAGCGGTCGGCATCTCGGGCGCGATCCAGCATCTGGCAGGGATGAAGGACAGCAAGGTGATCGTCGCGATCAACAAGGACCCGGAAGCGCCGATTTTCAGCGTTGCGGATTATTCTCTGGTGGGCGATCTGTTCACGCTGGTGCCGGAACTTCGCGATGCACTGAAGTAGCTAAGCCCTCACCGCTTACACGACTAAGGTTGCGGCTAAGTGGGTTCATGACCCACTTGAGGATGTAGGCATATCCAGCGGGGTAGTTCTCCAGTGTGTATTTACTTTCGGCGGATCGCGGCGAAATCAAATTGTTGTGAAGCTGCCGCTCGGGAGGTGTCAAAAACTTCCCCTCGCGATTTCGGTCGGTCGCCCCTTCTTTTCGTCTCCCGAAGCGTCCTTTAACCACGGCAGAAAATTGAAGCTCGCCAATGGCCCCAGCCCACGCCGTTAGCCACCGCGTGGCGAGATCCCTCTCAACATCTGACCCGGCATGCATGAGACGGTCGGTCGCGAGACGCAAGCGGTTCATCGCGTACTGCTTACGCGTGCGCTCCCGGCATCGGCTCGAGGCGTGTGTCTGCATCGCTGGTGTATGAGGGCCGTCACCAGCCAGCAATGATATGGCTGCATCCGTGCCGACCATCCACATGCAGCGCACGGCACATGGCTATTTATTCCGTGTCGTGAAATCGGATGAAGGTCGAACTAATATCTGTTTATCGACACCGTTTGCGCGAATGTCGATACATCGGTCCGGCCATAGGGAGGTAGAACGTGCCTTTGACGCGGTGGGCGCTTTGGGCAGGTCGGACGTGATCGTCAACTTCCTCCCAATCACCGGCCGGGTAAGAAACCTCAAGAGAGAACCGGCCTGCCAATGTTGAGTTCGCGGACGTGACACATTGGTCAGGTTTTCGCTAATTCGAGTTCCCGTTCGCTTTCAGAATTCCGGCAGATCAGGCGGGATACGTCTGCGAAGCTGCAAAGCGTGACATCGATCCGAACAAAACGACGACTTTGGAGCGATCACATGCCACTGGCCAGAAGCGGAAGTCCGTGGCGCGCAATCGGCATAGCCGGGATTGCGGCCATTCCTGTGTCGGGGTGCACAAACGCACCATCCATTGGCGTGCTCGGTGCGTACTTTCCGGACTGGCTGTTCTGTATCGCCGCGGGTGTTGTGCTCACGATCGTCATCTTTCTCGTTCTCAAGCGTCTACAAATCGACCATCCGCTGGGACCTTCAGCAGTCGTGTATCCCACTCTCGTCACGTTCATCGCACTCGCTGTTTGGCTGATGTTGTTTCAACATTGAATCTCCTTCAGGTGGATACAATGGCAACGAATGCCGGCAAGACAAAGAAGCAGGCATGGCCGGCCATCATACTGGTCGTGGTGACGTTGTTACTGCTGATTTTTGTCATACGTCAGTTGGACCGCGAGCCACGCACCGACGACGCCTATGTCTACGCGGATACGATCGACGTCGTGCCCGAGGTGAATGGGCGCATCGTCGAGCTGGCGGTGCGCGACAACCAGGCAGTGAAGCAGGGCGATCTACTGTTTCGCATCGATCCGCGACCGTATCAGGATGTGCTGGCACGGGGCAAGGCATCCCTCGTCGCGCTCGACCGTCAGATCGAGCTGACCCAGCGCACGGTCAATGCGCAGCAGTACAACGCGCAGTCGGTGCGCGCGGCTGTCGAGCGCGCAAGAGCCGCCGCGACCCAGGCGTCTGACACGCTGCGACGTATTGAGCCGCTGCTGTCACATGGTTACGTATCCGCGGAGGAGGTCGACCGCGCACGCGCCGCGCAACGCGCAACGCAGGCCGAACTCAGCGCCGCGCAACTGCAGGCGCAGCAGGCGGCAGCAGCTGTAAGCGGCGTCGACGCGCTGGTCGCGCAACGTGCCGCTGTCATGGCGGAAATCGCGATCGCCGACTTGAACCTCGAATTTGCGACGGTGCGAGCACCGTTCGACGGACGCATCGTGTCGTTGAAGAGTTCGACGGGGCAGTTCGCGTCGGTGCTCAAACCCGTCTTCACGCTGATCGACACGCGCCACTGGTACGTGGTTGCGAACTTTCGCGAGACGGAACTCAAGGACATCCGTACGGGCACACCCGCAACGGTCTACCTGATGAGCGATACGGGCCAGCGCTTCCAGGGGACCGTCGATTCGATCAGCTACGGCGTCGCGCCCGATGAAGGCGGCTTGGCCTTGCCGGGCGGGTTGCCGCGAATTCAACGCACGCTTAACTGGGTGCACGTGGCGCAGCGTTTCCCGGTGAAGATCCGCGTCGACAAGCCGAACCCCGAACTGTTTCGCGTCGGGACATCGGCGGTGGCTGTGCTGCACCCCCGGCGCGGCAACGACGGCCAAGCCCGCTGAGGAGCGTCCATGGCCGCCGCCGAATACCTGCTCGCCATGCCCGTATTGCTGCGCGATACCGGCGATTTCCTGAAGCGCGAGCTTGCTCCATTTCCCGGGCGGCTCAACGTGATGTTGCGCTGCGTGCTGACGAGCGCGATCGTGATCGTCGCGTCGATGACGCTTGAAGTACCCGAACTCGCGCTTTCGCTGCTGGTGGTGTTTTACGTCACGCAGTCGAACGTGGTGCTCACGCGGCTGGTTGGCCTGATGTTCATGGTCGGGTCGACACTCGCCATCGGTCTGTCAATCCTGCTGCTGAAGTTCACCTTCGACTACCCGTTGCTGCGCATCGTCATCGCGAGCCTGCTGTTTTTTTGCAGTGTGTACCTGCTTCGCGTGCTCAGGATCGGCGTCGTGTTCTTCATCGTCGCGATCGTTGTGATCTACGTGCAGAGCTTCGTGGACCGGACCGATCAGGCGGAGCTCCTGATCCGGGCCGTGTTATGGGTGTGGGTTGCCGTCAACTATCCGATCGCGCTGACGCTCGTGGTCAACACGCTGCTGCTGCCTGCCGAGCCTCAACTGCAACTCAAGGCGGAAATCCATCGGCAACTGACGGCGCTGCAAACGCGCCTCACGCAACTGATCGACGGCACGACGCATACTCCGCCGATCACGCTGGCGGCCGTCCAGCGAGACGCGGTGACGCTGCAAAAGCTGCTGCGATTCACGACGATGCGCGATGCCCACTATCGCGAGCATCAGGCGTTGCAACTGGCGTGCATCGCGACCGTATCGCGCCTTTATCGCGGCGCGAGTGAACTGCCGCCTGACTGGCCGGGAGCGACAGCCCGGCAACTGGCTGCGTTGCGCGAGCTGCGCGTCAACTGCCGCGCGCTCGACGAGGCGGTAATGTCAGGCGAGCCGTATCGTTACGTGAGCACGGCAACACCTCAAGAACGGGCTGCCGCCGACGCCATTCCCGCCGCAGGCGAGTTGCAACGGGCGCTGCGCGCATTCGCCGATCGGGTTGCAAGCGGTGCCGAACCCGGCAAGCCGCCCGCGAGCGAGCCCATGGTCGCGCCGGACGCATGGACCAATCCAGCGTACATGCGCTTTTCGCTGAAGACGCTGCTTGCCGTGCTGGTCTGCTACGTGTTCTACAACGCCGTTGACTGGCAGGGCATTCACACGATCATGCTGACCTGTCTGATCGTCGCGCTGCCGAGCCTCGGCGCATCGACTCAGCGTGCGTTGCTGCGGCTGGCCGGAGCCGCCGTCGGCAGTGCGCTGGCGCTTTTCATGGTCGTGTTCGTCGTTCCGCATCTGGAGGATATCGTCGGTTTGCTGCTGATGGCGCTGCCCGTTGCCGCATTTGCGGCGTGGATCTCGGCGGGTTCGGAGCGCATCAGCTACGCCGGCGTTCAGCTGATGTTCACCTTCTCGCTCGCGTTGCTCGATCAGTTCAGCCCAACCACGAACCTCACCGATATCCGCGACCGGATGGTAGGCATTCTGCTGGGTGTCGGCGTGGCGACCTTCGTGCAAATGTCGTTCTGGCGCGAGGGCGAGGGCGACGTGCTGCGGCACAAACTCGCCACGATGCTGCGTGCCATTGCCGCGCAATTGCGTGTTCCCCAGGCGGGCGCCGACCAACAGGATCCGTTGAGCGATGCGCAGCGGCAGTTGCAGGCGTGGGCCGTGCTGGCCGATGTCGAAGCGACGCTGTCGCGCGTCGCGCTCGAGCCCGCCTGGCAGGAAGGGGAGCAGGGCGAGCTTACGCTGCGCGCGCAAACTGTTCTCGCGCAGGGCCGCGAGATCATGCTCGCTGGCGATGCTTTGCGCAGCACGCTCGCGGCGCAAGCGGGATCGTCAAGCCCGCACACTGTCGACGCAGTGCGCACGGCCCAGAAACAGGTCTGCGTCGAACTCAACCGGTATGCGGATGAGCTTGCGGCCAACCCACCCGATGCGCAGGCGCCGCGGCGCATTGAGATCGCTGCGCCAGCCATCGAACCGGCCGACAAGCCGCTCTTCGACGCCGCACAAGACTTGTCGCGGCAGGTCGCGGGGCTGCCAGACTGGCGCGTCGAGGCAGCCGTCGCGGCGCCGCCATCACAGGCCATACGCACATGAATACGCGAACGGGTTTGCGTGGTTGGCGATGGCGTCGATGCTTCTTATGCGTCGCGTGGTTGTCGTCGGTGCTGCCGGGTTGCGCACTGATTCATCATAATGGCACGCCCTATGCCGAGATCGCGCCCGAGCAGATCAATCTTGCTGATGACATCCACCTCGCGCGCGATGGCTGGCCCTCCGCCCGCTGGTGGACGCGCTATCACGATGTGCAGCTTGACGCGCTGATCGAGCAGGCGCTGAGCGACGCGCCGACCATGGTGATTGCGCGCACACGCGTCGCGCAGGCCAGGTCGGATGTCGAGCTTGTCAGGACGGGATCGAGCCTTCAGATGGTCGCGCTGGCGTCGCTGGATCGCGAACATGTATCGGCGAACGGCTTTCTCGGCCCATTTGCGATGAACGTACCGGCGCTGGGGCTGACAGGCCCCTGGTACACCGAGGGCATCGTCGGAGTGGGCGCAAGTCTGGACGTCGACATCTGGGGCAAGCAGCGCGCGCAGATCGCGGCGTCGGTCGGCGTGAGCAATGCGCGGCTGGCCGAGACGTCCGCTGTCGAACTCGAAATCTCGACCGACGTCGCGCAGCTTTACTACGGCATCCAGACGACTTATCAACTCATTGATCTGCTGAACGAGTTGCACGAGGTAGCGGTGTTCACAGTGCAGGCGCACGAAGCACGCACGGCGCGCGGCCTCGAAGCCAGGACCCGGCTCGAAGAAGCCCGCGCGCAGCAACTGGGCATCGAACGGCAGATCGTCTCGGCGCAAGCGCAGATCAGGCAGTTGCGCGAATCATTGCGCGCGCTGATCGGCGCGGGCCCCGATGGCTTGCCCGTCATCAATCCTGTTGCGTTGCCGGGCTCGCAGGCGGCCCTACCGGCGACGCTCTCTTATGAACTGCTAGCCCGGCGGCCCGATCTGCAGGCCATGCGCTGGTATGTCGAGGCATCGTTCCACCGGATCGACGCGGCTAGGGCGGCATTCTATCCAAGCTTCGACATCAAGGCTTTCTTCGGCTTCAACGCGTTGCACCTTGCCGACCTGTTCACGCATGCGAGCCAGCAGATCAACCTGATTCCGGGCCTGACTCTGCCGATCTTCGATGGCGGCCGGCTCAACGCGAATCTGAGCGGTGCACGCGAGGGCAGCAACCTGTTGATCGAGCAGTACAACCAGGCTGTTCTGAACGCGGTGCGGGATGTCGCGCAGACGGGCAGCCGTCTGCAGGCCCTCGATGCGGAGGCGCAGTTGCAGAAGCAGCGGATCGAATTCGTTGCGTTCGCGCGAGACAGCGTCGAAGCTCACTATCAACGAGGGTTGGCGAGCCGAGTGGCGGCGCTCGAGGCACGTCAGCCGGTGATCGCGGAACAGGTCGCGCTGCTCACGCTCAACGGTCAGATGCTCGGTGAGGAGATCGCACTGACGAAGGCGCTCGGCGGCGGCTATCGCGCCGATCCACCTGTCGAACTCACGCCGCGTTGAACGGGGCGTGAGCAGGTTTCAGAACTGCTGCGCGCGCAGCGACTCGAATTCCGCGCGGCACACTTCGCCGAAGTTGCCGAGGATGTCGATCGAGCCGTCCGCGATCATCTGACGCAACTCGACGAAGGTCTTGTCCGGCGCGAGGTAAGTGTCGACGATCTTGCGTCCGATAAGATCGGCTTCATCCGCGACTTTACGCGACGACTGGACCCGCATGCGGCTGATCTTCGCATAGAGGTTGGCGAGTGCATGCAGGTCCGGCTCGCCGTGTTGCAGCGCGTCAACGTAGCACTTCGTCGCTTCTTCGATGAACTCCTTGTAGAGTTCCTGCCGGCGGACGCGGTCATGCGCCAACCATTCCGCGCGAACCTGGGTGCGTTGGGTCAGCCATGAAGCAAGAACCGAAGTCAGGCCGCCAATCGCAGCGCCGACAAGTGCAGCCAGAGCCGAGATAACCGATGCGTTCACGGAGCTATCCTCACATTGCCATTCGCGGCCATTCATATTAGTGCTCGTGCGTGCTTTCAGGTTGGCATGTGGATACGTGAGCAAAAGATAATTAAGCCGAAGCAAAGGTATTTCGTCTCTATCTGGGAAGCACGAAGAGAGCCATTAATGTCTCAGCATGTGACCGTCCGGCCTCGGAGCGCCCGATGCATTCGACCATCATGGCAAAGTCGGCCCCTGTCGAATTCCGCGCGATCAGTCGGGGCATCAGGGCCGGACGTTCAGGTATCTGAGGCTGAGGAAAGCGTAACAAATCACCGCGGCGGTAAGACCAAGCAGGATGTAACCGGTTCTGGGCAATAGCAGGGCAAACCCGGCCAACACGAAGACGACCAGGGTGTTGACGACCAGTTGGGGCCGCAGCTCGGGACGCTCCATAAAATAGCCGTACTGCTTGCCAATGAAAAAGCAGACCGCGCCGATCACCGACAATACGCGGAAATCGGATACCACCATGTCGTCCAGGGTGGCGTGCCGGATCAGGCTGGCCAGAATCGACAGGCCGATGAAGACGAAAAAGTGCGAGTACAGGACCGAATGGCCGGTCGTGATCTTCTGTTTGGTCAGCAGGTGAAAGCTGTCAAAGTAGACCCACCAGATGCCCGATATCATCACGAAGCCGGTGGCGGCGGTCAGCAGCCTCTCCACAGTCCAGCTGATGTTGGCCAGTCCGGTGGACAGGCTGCTAACGGACTCTCCCAGCAGGATGATCGTGAGCAGGCCCACACGCTCGATCAGGTGTTCGGTATGCACTGGGATGACCTGGAGACGACGGGGCAAAAAAAAGATGAACACAACCAGATCGAACAGTATTCCAAGGTAAAACACGACATATCGCTGTGGCGCCGGGAACAGGATCGAAGCGAGGCTGATGGTGGTGCCGGCGACGATCACCCAGCCAACTGCCGTTGTGAGTCCCTCGCTTTTCTTGTGCCGGTCTTTCGACACGAAATACATCATGGCGACGATGTATTTCGAACCCACGTAGCAGACGACGATGGCCTCGAAGCTGGCCAGGAATCGTCGGTCGATCAGGCCTGAGATGATAATCAGCAGGAACATGATGAACAGGGTTGCCAGCCGATGCTTCCGGTCATCGGCATCGAACCGATTGGCATACATCGTGTGGCTGGCCCAGATCCACCACAAAGGTATGAAAATCAGGACGAATTTCCAGAACTGGAGTGGGTCGAGATGACCCTCGCGCGTGTGGCTCAAGATATGCGTTACGTCAGCGATCGCCACCGCAAAAATCAGGTCGAAGAACGCCTCGAGCCAAGTGGTATGGCGATTGGACTCGAAATACTTTATGTTGTGCATATCGCCTCATTGTCGTGCTTGCGCCGGGGACACGTCGGGTGCCGGGACTATCACGCTGTGCCGGGTGCCGTTTTGAGGCGTGCGGCCTTGGACCTGCTGGGTGTGTCAACTTGTTTAAAGGCGCGCAGGCGAAAGTTCTTGCGATAGGGATAACTAAGTTATACGCCAAGGCGATCTAGGATCGGATTGTCCGTTATGTGGGGGCAAAATTGGGACTTATGTGGTTGCGCTCGATGTCGGTCGACGCCACGAGTTTCGGACGCACCCGGCACCTCGCCTAGTCGGCGTGTCCTACTCATCCGTTATTTCTCGTTTTCAACTCGCGATGTTGGAGGGGATCATTGGTATCCAACTTTGGACGAGGCCCAGAAAGCGGTCATTCGGCACTGATATCTTCAGGCGGCGAATGGTCGCTTCGAAGAATGCATCGGACCGGAGAGTCCAGTGTCCTCCGCGCGCGCTGATTACCGTCGCCGCGACTTCCCAACGGGCTGGTTGAGGCATCTTCTATTTTGGAGGTCGACAGGGGCGGCCCCCGTCAAGCGAACAATCGCGAGACCGCACTAAAGCTTTTGGAACGTCGGGCTTCTACGCAAGGGCCAATCGCTTTTTACGGAATGAGGTCGCCTCCACCATGTACGTCCCTAGGCCGCCCGAACTCAACGTAACGAACGTCTTGCCGACAGCCGGGAGCCGTCGCGCAGTCGGTCGAGCGCGTTGGATCGACGAGCTTGATCTCGTAACCCAGGGTGCTAAACAGCCCGCTCGAGTTTCCAACCCTACGGAGCGACAGGTAGTCACCCGAACGTGTACAGCGTCCCTTTACTGCACCGCCGGATGCGTCGTCGCAACCCGTTGTTCCTGCCGTGTTGAGCGAGAAGGTCACGTCACTGGAGGTGGTGATCCAGACCACGAAGTCGCCGAGGAATCCGACGGCATGATTCAAGTAGAATTTGTCTCCGCCCCCCCACATCAACGAAATAGCGACTTCCGATGTCGTGGAGTTGGCAGCAAGCGCAGGATAGGCGTAAGCGTTGTTTGAGTTCCAGACCTCAAGCTCGCTGGTGACATCGAAGCTGCTATCGCTCAGTTTTGCGATGATCACATACGGCTGGGCGAACGTTGTGTCGCGCGCTGCCGTCCAGGCGAACCACAACTCGCCCGGTCGATGAACTGCGCTGGTGATGTTATCCCCCTTCGGTCGCGGAGCATACCAATACTGGCCGTCCGGCGCCTTCGAAGTGTAGTCCGCACTCGCGTAACTATTGTGCGGCTTTGGCGCGCTCCAGAAATAGCGGTTCGATCCATCTGCCCAACTGAACACTCGCAAGTGACTATTGTCGTCATGGCCCGCCCAATACATCGTGCCCGTCGCATTTTGAGTCAGGTGAGAAGCTACCGCTGACTTTGCATTTTTTGGAGCGGTAAAGTCCCAGGTCACAATATTGCCGGCGGGAAGCTGCAAATCTTTGTAGGAGATGCGCATGACGACAAGCCCGCCCGCTGTCACATCGTCCACTGACGCGTAGAGGTAGCCATCCGACGTCGACAGATCAGGATAGTCCAGCCAATCACTGCCCAATCCGAGAAAGTTTGAAGTGACATCGAACCATGTCCAGGCTGTGTTGAAGTTGGCGGCAACATCGGCGGGTCTCGCCCAGGCTATCCGCAACCGGTTCCCACCGGTCGGCTTTCCTGCCGAATCTTTGGGCTGGTTAGTCTGGATCAGCCAGACCAAACGATCGATGCTCGGGATGTAGTGAACCACCTGATCGCAGCAGTACCCGCCGTCCGGCTGATCGCCGAATACGGTTGAGAAATTGGAAACGGTCGTAAATGTTGATCCACCGTCAGTTGAGTACTTGAGATACAGGTTCGCGGTAGCCAGGACCAGATTCGATGAAATTCCAGACCCAACGGCGCTCGGGTCCGGTGGGAAACGATCTGCAATTCCGTTCGCGTTCGTGTTGACGATGAAACCTACCGCTCCGTCAGGTGATGTCCCCGGATAAGACGTTAGTTGCAGCGCTTTTGGGCCGGTGTCGGTGGCCGTATGAGGGAACAGAAAGCTTGGGGATCCGATCGGCGTCGGTGCGCGGTCTTCATTGCTCTCAGTTTGCGGCGGCTGTGGCAGCAGCGGATAGGGCCCCTGCGTTGCATGGGTGGGACCACGGTTGCTAGAGGAAGTGTCCGAACCCGGTGCGGGCGGCGGTAATTGCACATCAACTACAAAATGAAATTCGTGATCACGCTCGCCCTTACCCCTTTCGTCCCTATCGTCCCTATCTTTTCCATTCTCTCGCCGATCGTCGCGATTATTGCCGTGATGCGCCCCGCCGGCAGTTCGACCACCATATTGCCCTTCGATGAGCACCTTGTAGCTTTTTGCTGGGTCGAGCTTCCGCACAATGAAGCTCAAATTAAGCACTCCCCGCTCGCCCGACGCAATGGTGCCGAGCGATACAGGTAAACGAGCCGGGCTCTGGAGATATCCGCCCAGGAGTACGACGCTACGAATCACGACATTATCAGCGTCCGTATCGCCAAAATTTTTGATAGGAAGCGCGACAAGCAGTACCGTGCTGTTCTGTATCGCGGCACCCGGTAACGTAGGACTTAGGGAAACGCTTGCAAATACGTGGGTGCTCCAGATCAGCAGGATGAATGCTAATCTTCTCGAAAGCTGCGCAATGGGAACTGACATCGTGTTCATTGCGGTCTCTCCTCTCATAATCCCCCGAGAGCATGGCGCGCATGCTTTTATTGGTTGCTCAACGCAATGCTGAAGCAAAAAATCTACGCCGCAAAGCTTGACCGGATCGCGCGCAACCGACAGCCAAGCCTTAAGTCCAAACAGCAGAACCGATGCTTCCTAATATTCAGTAGTGCGTTTCAGTTTCCCCCTTGCTGAAATACGTAAGCTAAACGTTAGGCGAGACTAACGAAAACGCAAGCCAGTGAGTCGTCGTGCACGCGCCAAAATACTGGCGGCGCCGGCCACGCGCACTGCTGTGATTGACTTTTGATTGGGAATATTTGCGCGGATCTCTGCAGTCTTTGGTGCCCGGCTCTCGCGCAGGAAGGCTGGCAGTTTTTTCCTTTGCCGTGTGAAGCCATCGAGCGCGTCCTTGATCCGACGTTGCGGACGACGGCATGTCCCGTGCAACGCGCCAGCGGTCCAGACCAGTACAGTGGCGTCTCTTTCGCCCCTGAGAATGCGTGCGAATCTCGCGGCAAGTTTCTATTTGGTTCCAATCACCATTGAATCGGGGCCGGCAAGTGGCTCGACGCGTACCTGTGTAAAGCCGACTTGCTGCATCCATTCGCGACACTGCGCACCGGTATAGTCGAAACCGCCCGGCGTCTCGATAAGCATGTTCAGGCTCATCAGCAGGCCAAAGGCATTGCGCCTGCGGTCATCGTCGATTACCGCGTCGTAGACGATCAGACAACCGCCGGGCGGTAGCGACGCGTAGCACTTCGCGAGGAGCTCGAGCTTCTGCCCGAGATCCCAGTCGTGGAGGATGTGCCCCATCACGAGCACATCGGCCGCCGGACAGGAATCCCTGAAGAAGTCGCCCGGATAGAAATTCAGCCGCTCCTGAAGGCCGTGCGATGCTACGTACTCTTCGAACACAGGGCCCACTATGGGCAGATCGAAGCCGCCGCCGCGCAAGTGAGGATGGGCGAGCGCGACCTGTACAGGTAAGGCGCCTTGGGCGGCGCCGATGTCAATGAAAGTCCTGTAGTTTTGCCACGGGAATTGTTGCGCAATCGCCTTGGCCGCGCCCAGGCTGACCCCGCTCATCGCCCGGAGAAAACCCCGTAGTTTGTGTTCGTCGCTATACATGGCATCGAAGGGATTGCCGCCCCCTTTCGCCTCGTTCTGGGGCAGCCCCGTGCGGAGGGCTTCCGTCAAAGAGCCCCAGAACGGATACAGGCGCGCGTTGGCCATTTCCAGCAATCCACCTACGTAGCTGGGCTTGGCCATGTCCAGAAAGAGCCCGGCGTCAGGCGTATTGCGGTACTTGCCGTCTTCGCGTTCCAGCAGATTCAATGCGACCAGCGCGTCAAGAAAATCAAGGGCCGATCTGGGATGCAGTCCGAGAGCCTCAGTGAGCTCCGCAGCGTCGCGAGGTCCGGTCGCGAGGCAAGAGAACACACCGAGTTCGACTGCGGACAATAAGGTTTTGGACGCCCAGAACCCCATGCCCAGCTGGAGCAGCCGTTCAGGGGAGGGTTCCTGTTGGCGCGGGTTGTCAGCGCCAGGCTCCTGTCGAACCATGCTCGATGTGCTTTCCATCATTGCTCCCGGGGGACGTGTGAAGAAGCATCAGACAGGATGGTAGGCGAAACGAAAGTTTTCGAGCGTTCGCTACCGTACAGACGGTTCGCACGTCGCGCCATCAATGCGAATGCCCGATCAATTCCGTGTTTCCGAGCCTGGTCACGCGTGTCTTAGTCCGCCGCATTCCGTTTCCCTGCAGCGCGCGAGGGGATATTCGTGAGCAAAATAGTATGTGGATGCGCCGGAATGCGTTCAAAGGCCTGACTGCGCAGGTAAGCGCCGACGACGTGCGGCGTTGATTCACCGTTTCTCTCGAACCACATTAAGACCGGGCGGCGTACGATCTGAAACAGCACGTCCGCCCGCCTCGAACAACAGCAGCGAACCCAGTCAACACTCGACCAGTGCCTTCACGACGGTCCGCCCAGGCTCCATCAGTTTCGGAAACTCGGTAGGCACGTCGGCCAGGCTCATGCGGTCAGTATTGAGCGCCTTGTCGGGAATGCGGCCTGCGCGCATCGCTTCAAGAACCGTCTCGAAGTCTTCCGCGGTCGCATTGCGGCTGCCGAGCAAGGTCGCTTCGCGCTTGTGAAACTCCGGATCGGAAAACGTGATCTGGCCGGGCACGATTGAAATCAGCACGTACTTGCCGCCGTGGGCGATGAACTCAAAGCCGCGGTTCATTGCATTGACGTTGCCGGTTGCATCGAACACTACGTCGAAGAACTCGCCGTCCGTGAGCGCCGCAAGTTCTTGCACGTCGTTCGGACCGATCTGAACTGTCGAAACCGCAATGTGCTCGCGGCAGAACGCAAGACGATCCGCGCGCGTGTCCAGGCACGAGACCTGCCCGCCGCGCAGGTTCGCAAACAGCATGGCCGCCATGCCGATCGGCCCCGCGCCCACGACGAGAACCCGCTGACCGGCTGACACGTCGGCGCGCCGGACCGCGTGTGCGCCGATCGCGAGAAACTCGAGCATCGCTGCCTGGTCCAGTGTCACCCCGTCTGCCTTGTGCACGAACTGCGCGGGCACCGACAGGTATTCAGTCAACGCGCCGTCACGATGTACACCGAGAACCTTGATGTTGACGCAGCAATTGGTTTTCCCCTGCCTGCAGGCAATGCACTGTCCGCACGACAGGTAGGGCATCACATAGACGGCGTCGCCGGGCGCGACGTGCGCGCCGGGGTCCGCCTCGGCGACGATGGCCGATAGTTCATGTCCCATCACCCGCGGGTATTGCAGGTAAGGCTGATTCCCCGAGTAGATGTGCATGTCCGTGCCGCAAATACCCACGCGGCTAACGCGCAAAAGTACTTCGCCGTCTGCGCGGCGAGGTGGTTCGCGGTCTTCGCGGCGCAGCACGCCGGGCGATTCACAAATGACGCTGAGCATTGGCATCCTTTATTGGGCTTGTCGATCGCCGGACGGCTGATCGGTTGTGAAGAAACGGCGGGCCTCGGGAACCGGAGCCGATCCGGCTATCAGCCCTTCGTGCTGCAAGGCCTGCCACAGCTCTGGCGGAACTGGCGTTTCAAGCCATGCGATGTTCTTTTGCAACTGCTCGATACTGCGCGCACCGACCACGCACGACACGACAGCCGGGTGGGCCAACGGAAACTGGAGCGCGGCTGCAGCGAGCGGAACCTCGAACTTCGCGCAGGCGTCGGCAAAACGCGCGACTTTCCGCGCCACTTCGGGCGGCGCATCGGCGTAGTTGAACTTGCCGTTGCCCACGAGCACGCCGGAATTGAATACGCCGCCAGCGACGATCCGCACGCCGTTACTCACACATTGGTCGAGTAATGGCGAGAGCGCTTCCTGTTCGAGCAGCGTATAGCGGCCCGCCAGCATGACGAGGTCGAGATCCGCTTCCTGCATCGAATCGACTGCGACCTGCCATTCGTTCACGCCGAGTCCGATCGCGGAAACGGCATGCGAGTCTCGCAGTTCCGCGAGAGCCCGAAAGCCGCCGCCACGTGTCAGCTGCTCCCAGTAGCGTGAATGCGCATCGCCGTGCGTCGCCGCGCCGATGTCGTGAACATAGAGGATGTCGATCGTCTGCATGCCGAGACGTTGCTGGCTATCCTCGTACGAGCGCATGATGCCGTCGAACGTATAGTCGAAACGAGGCCGGAAGGGCAGGGGTTGCGCCCAGTTGTCATCGCCTGGCTGCACCGTGTCGTCGGGCCGCATGAGCCGCCCGACCTTGGTGCTCAGTACGTAGCGTTCGCGCTCGCGCATCTGCAGCGATTGTCCGACGCGCCGTTCCGAAAGCGTATAGCCGTAGAACGGCGCAGTGTCAAAGTAGCGGATACCGGCGTCCCACGCCCACTCGAGGAGCGCATTGGCCTCGGCGGTCGACATGGGCTTGTAGAGGCCGCCCAGTTGCGAGCAACCGAGGCCGAGTGTGGTCATCGCCAGCCCGCTTCGCGGCAGCGCGTGAGTTGCAAAAGCTTTCATGGAGGCGTGTCTGAATGGAGAAGATGCCGGCGAACGGCTTCTAAAAACCGCTGCGCCGGCCCGTTCGTCAATAGAGAACGTTCTTTGCTTCGGACGAGTCGAGGTTCTGTTTCTCGACCATCATGACGCCCGTGTCCACCTGCTTCGAAACGGGCTTGCGTTCAATGACGTTGACGAGGGTCTGGATGCCCTTGTAGCCCATCTGATAAGAGCTTTGAACCGCAATGGCCTGAATCGTGCCGTCACGAACGAAGCCTTGCAGGTCCTGATTGCCGTCGAAGCCGATTGCAATGACCTTGCCGCCTTTTCCGGACTGCTGAAGAGCGCGTCCCATCCCCACGGCGGTCGGCTCGTTCGCGCCGAATATGCCCTTCAGGTCGGGATTGGCAGACAGCACGTCGGTCGTCTGATTCAGGGCATTTGCCATCTGCGACTGCGAGTAGAACGGACCCACCAGTTGCAGCTTCGAATGCGCCGCGATGTACTTGCGGAAGCCGCCGACACGGCCCACTTCCGAGCCTGCACCCGGCACGTACGACATGACCGCGACCTTGCCAGTCTGTCCAACCCGGTCGATCATGGCCTTCGCGCAGAGTTCGCCGGCTTTCACGTTGTCGGTAGAGAGGAACGACTGGTAGTACTGCTTGCCGGCATCGGACACCGTCGAGTCGATCAGCACGACAGGAATATGGGCTTCCCACGCTTTCTTCATGGCGGGAACGAGTGCATCGGGGTCGGACGGCGCCAGCACGATGCCCGCGACATGCCGGTTCACGGCATTCTCGACCATGTTGACTTCATCGGCGATGGCGGATTCGGCTGCGGGACCCTGGAAGGTCATCGTGTAGCCCTTCGCGTCGGCCATCGCGGCGGTCGCGCCTTTCTGCACGTTCTGCCAGTAGTTGGAGTTCGCCGTCTTCACGATTACTGCAATTTCGCCGCCCGCCGCCTGCGCATACGCGCTGAACATTGCACACATTGCTGCGGCCGCAGCCAGCACGGATACCTTTTTCATGTCTCGCTCCTTGATTGTGGTCTGGACTTCGTCTTCTGATTACAACTTCCGGTTTCGGAGTTGGTCGATCCATACAGTGCCGAGAATCACGACACCGATGATGATCTGCTGGATAAAGCTCGATACACCGTTCATGTTCAGGCCGTTGCGCAGCACGCCGATCACGAATGCGCCGATGGCGGTGCCGGAGATCGTGCCGACGCCGCCCATCAATGACGTGCCGCCGATCACTGCGCTTGCAATGGCGTCGAGTTCGTACATCACGCCTTCGTTCGGCTGGGCGGTGACGAGGCGCGACATCAGTACGCAACCGGTAGCGCCTGCCAGCAATCCGGACAGCACATAGGTGAAGAGCTTGACGCCCTGCACGTTGACGCCGGAAAGCCGCGCGGCTTCAGCGTTCGATCCCACCGCGTAGATGTGACGGCCGAGCGAGGTTCGCGACAGCAGAACAGAAACCGCCACGAATAAAATCACCATGATGACGACGGGATAGGGAATGCCTGGGAAGACCGTGTCGGGAAAGCCGTCAGCGCCGATATGAGAGACCTTGAAGAGGGCGCCGTTGCCCAGTTCGCCAAAGGCGTCGCCGAGTCCGGAGACGGGTCTTGCGCCTGTGATCTGCAGCGCGAGACCGCGAGCAACGAGCATCATGCCCAAGGTTGCGATGAACGGAGGCAGCCCCATGCGCGTCACGCAGATGCCGTTGACCCAGCCGCAGGCGGCGCCGACGAGCATGCCGCCCGCCATCGCGACGGGTACCGGTACGCCGGCCTTGACGAGCAGGGCGGCCGCAACACCCGCCAGCGCCAGCACCGATCCAACCGACAGGTCGATGCCGCCGGTGATGATGACGCACGTTGCGGCCACGCCGAGATACGCAATGGACGTGACCTGCAGCGCCACCGTCATCAGGTTGCCGACGGAGAAAAATGCAGCGCTGGTGAGCGAAAATGCGACGATCAGTACTACGAGGCTACCCAGCGCGGCGAATTTCTGTATCAGATCGCGACGGCGCTGTCGTGCCTGTTTGTCCAGGGCCTGCGTGCGGCCCGATGTAATTTCAAGCATGACTTCTCCCGGATGCGTAGTGCAAGATCTCCTCCTGACTGGTCTGTCTGGTCTCGAGTACCGCGGTAATGAGCCCCTCGTGAAACACGGCGATGCGATCGGTCATGCCGAGCAGTTCGGGCAACTCGGAACTGATCAGGACAACGCCGACTCCGTCCGCGGCCAGCCGGTCCATCAGCTTGTAAATGGCGTACTTCGCGCCGACGTCGATGCCTCGCGTCGGCTCATCGAAAAAGAGGATGCGCGAGCCGCGGTACAACCATTTGCTGATAACAATCTTCTGCTGGTTGCCGCCAGAAAGATTCCGTGCGATCTGCTTCACCGTCGGTGTACGGATCGCGAGTTCGCGAACGTAGCGCTCGGCAATAGCCGTCTCTTCCGAAAAACGCAGGAAGCCACGCGACGATATAGCGCGGACATTAGACAGCGTGATGTTTGCGGCCACCGGCATCGACAGTGCGAGGCCGTCTTTCTTCCGGTCCTCCGACAGGTAGGCGATCCCGTGGCGAATAGCCTCGCGCGGCGAGCGGATCGTCACGGGCGTGTCGCCCAGCTGGATCGAGCCGGAGTCGAGCCGCTCCGCGCCGAAGATCGCGCGGGCGACTTCGGTGCGCCCCGCGCCCATCAGGCCCGCGAAACCGAGAATCTCGCCCTTGCGCAGGTCGAACGAGAGCGGGCCGAACGTGTCGGTCCGCTGCAGATCGCGCACCCGCATCAGGACCTGTTCCGTCGGAACCGACTCGCGTGGCGGATAGGCGTCGTCGAGCGCGCGTCCCACCATCCGGGCCACGATTTCGTTGATAGTGGTCGATGCGAAATCGCTCGTTGCGATATGGCGGCCATCGCGCAACACGGTGACGCGATCCACGATCTCCGCCATCTCGTCGAGCCGATGCGAGATGTAGAGAATCGCTACGCCGTCGGCGCGCAGTTCGCGGATGATGCGAAAGAGTTGAACCGTCTCGGATTCGGTCAGCGACGACGTGGGCTCGTCCATGATGAGCACACGTGCATCCAGCGAGAGCGCCTTTGCGATCTCCACCATCTGCTGCTGCGCAATCGAGAGGGCGCCGACCAATGTGGTTGGCGACACGTTCAGTCCGATGCGCTGCAGGCAGCGCTGCGCGTTGGCGTTCAGCGTGCGGTAGTCGACGAACGGGCCGCGCTTGGGTTCGCGCGCAAGGTAGATGTTCTCCGCGACCGACAGGTGCGGCACCAGGTTCAACTCCTGGTGGATGATCGCGATGCCTGCAGCCTGCGCGTCCGAGGTGGAGGCGAACTGTACCGGCTTGCCCTCGTAGCAAATGACGCCGTCGTCCGCGTGATATTGGCCGCTGATGATTTTCATCAGCGTCGATTTGCCCGCGCCGTTCTCTCCGCAGACGGCGTGTACCTCTCCGGAGCGCAGATCGAGATCGATGCCATCGAGCGCCACGACACCGGGGAATCGCTTGCTTACACCCTTGAGTTGCAGGATTTCCCGAGGTGCCGGCACATCGGGCTCACGGCCCGGCCTCCGCTGCGTGGTCGCTTCTGTCAATCCCGTCTCCAATATGTTCAGAACTTCACCGTTCGACCCGTCGAAAGCCGGGCTAGCGGTCAGTCCAATTTGGGCAGATTAAAACGCACAAACGGCTGTTTGGTCAAGCCAATGTAGAATTTCAGAACTGTTCATTCCAGTAGGGAAAACCCCGGCGGCGATGCTGTTGCTTGGCCTGCCGAGGCCATCAGGCCCCATGCTAGACTTTGCTGCGGTCCGTTTCGCGGCTCGTCGACAGGACATTTTTAACAATGAAGCAAACTGAACCAAAGCGGCTTTACCAATCTGTGGCCACGCAGATCCTTTCTCTCATTCGAAAGGACGAACTGGCGCCTGGCGCACGTCTTCCGCCCGAGCGCGAGCTTGCCAATACGCTGGGTGTCTCACGCCCTTCATTGCGCGAAGCATTGATTGCGCTCGAAATCGGCGGCCAGATCGAGATACGGATGGGGTCGGGCGTGTACGTGCGCGCTCCGGACGAGGGCGGTGACAACGCGGTGCCGGCTCTGGGCGAAAGTCCGTCCGAATTAATGCAGGCCAGAGCGGCAATAGAAGGGACAGTGATCGTACTGGCCGCCGGCAAACTTTCGGCGGCCACGCTCGACAGGCTGCGACGCACGGTCGAGCGAATGAAACGCCTCGCATCTGCCGGAAAGTCGCCAGTCGATGCGGACCGGCAGTTTCATATGCTGATCGCGGAGACGGCGGGCAATTCAGTGCTGAGCCGCTTCGTTGCCGAAATGTTCGATAGCCGCCATGACCCGATCGCTGCGGCAATTCGTGACCACTCAGAAAGCACCGAAACGTGGTCGGTCGCGGTAAGGGAGCACGAAGAAATCCTGAAAGCGCTGCAGTCGGGCGATCCGATCGCGGCGCAGACGGCGATGCGGACGCATCTCAAAGCGTCGGAGGAACGCTGGATAGCAGGCGCATTGCGGCAGGAAGACGTTTGAGTCTTCTGCCGACGCTTCCGTCGCCCTAAGCGCCTTTCCGTGAACTAGCGGGCGGTCACGTTTAGTAGTGAGCCGCCGGTCGTTCAGCAGATAACGTGCAGTGCGTCAGGCGATCGTGTCGGCCACTGCTGCACCATCCAGCGCGCAACGCCGTGCCGGTGGTGAATGTTCTAGGCGTCGATCTGCCGACGCAAACTCTCTCCGGCCAACGGCATGTCGCGCAGCCGCTTGCCGGTCGCATCGAATAACGCATTGGCGATCGCGCCCGCGGTCGGACCCATCGATGCTTCTGCCGCGCCGAGAAACGGCGCGCCCGGCCGGTCGATTAAATGCACGTTGACGCTGTGCGGCGCCGCCGAGTACCGCAGAATGGGGTAGCTGCTCCAGTCGAAACTGCGAATTCTCGATGTATCGAACTGCAGCTCCTCGTAAAGTGTCCAGCTCGCCGATTGAATGACGCCGCCTTCGATCTGGTTGCGGATGCCATCAGGATTCACGATCTGGCCCGAGTCCACGGCTACCTCCGCATGTTCGAGCCTGACCTGGCCGGTCTCGGGCACGACCGATACCTCGACGGCGATCGCGACATACGCCATCAGATTTTTGTACTTCCCGAACGCAAAGCCCACGCCGTGATTTCGCTTGCGCGGCGGTCGGGGCCAGCCGAAGCGACGCGCGGCTAGCTCGATCACGTCACGGGCGCGCGGATCTTGCATATGCTTGAGCCGGAACGCCACCGGATCGGCGCCAGCGGCCGCGGCGAGTTCGTCCATGGTGGCTTCGATCGAGAACACATTCATGTGCGCGCCCAGCGAACGCATGGCCGAAGTGTGCAGCGGCATGGTCGGCGAGAAGTTGTTCATCACATGCATGTTGGGGAATGCGTAGAGCGGAATCGCATTGCGGTCGCCGCCGCCTTCGGGTTGCACCATCGGCACCGACGGCGCCGGCGCGAACGGTTTTTCCAGCATCTGCGCGGGAATGAGCCGCCCCGCGTTGACGATACGTTCATTGTGGGAACTGCTCCACAGCGAGTAATTCCAGTCGACGATAGTGCCGCCCGCATCGAGCGACGCGCTGACCTCTGTGACCATTGCAGGCGTGAAGTGATCCCACGTGTGTTCCTGCTCGCGCATCCACTGTACGCGCACGGGTGCGCCGTCCATCTCGCGTGCGATCAACGCCGCGTGCGCGGCCACGTCGTCGGCGCCGTTATGGCCGTAGCAGCCGGACCCCTCGACATGGATGCAGCGAATCTTTTCCTTTGGCATCGACAGCATTTCGGCGAGCCCGTCGCGCAGCGGATACACGCCTTGCGAATGCGTCCAGACGGTCATCGCGCCGTCTTTATACAGCGCCACCGCGCACGACGGTCCAATCGAGCCGTGCATCATGTAGCGCTTGCTGTACTTCGCGCTCAATGTTTTGGCCGGCGTTCCGGCCGGCGTATGAACGTTGGCGATCTCGATGTGTTCGGTTGAAATCTGCTTCAGGTCGCGATGCACCGTAGACGGATCGGGCAAACTGCGGCCGGCAGTCCATCTGGAACCCGCCGACAGCGCTCGCTGTGCTTGCACGGCCTGCCATTCACCTTTCGCAACCACGGCGAGCATGCTGCCGTTGCGAACCACCTTGACCACTCCCGGCATCTTCAGAATCTCGGGCGCGTTGGTCTCCAGCAGTTTCGCCTCATAGACGGGCGGCATGACGACGCGTGCGTGCAGCATGCCGGGCATCGTCATGTCCTGGACATAGCTTGGGAGGCCGGTGACCTTCGCGGGAATATCCAGCCGCTGCAGCGAGGTGCCGATCACGTCGAACTTCGCCGGGTCCTTCAGCGGTGAAGTCGGCGTAGCCACCCGATGCAGATCCACAAGACGGACCGCTTCGCCATACGTCATGGCGCGGCCATCCGGCGCTTTGATCACTGCGTTGCGGGCGATCAGTTCGCCGCTCTGCACGCCGAAGTGCGTCGCTGCCGCGTCGACCAGCAGACCGCGCACCTGGGCTGCGGCGTTCAACAGTGCGCTGCCGCTATCGGCGATCGTGTGGCTGCCGGCGGTGAGGCCTTCGTCCGGCGACGCGCCGGTATCGGCTGTCAGAAACGTGATCAGCGAAGGTGCCATGTCCAGTTCTTCCGCCGCGACCTGCAACAGCGCGGTGCGCACGCCGGTGCCGAGTTCCACCTTGCCTGTATGTACGGTCACCTTGCCCGCCGCGTCGATCCTGATCCAGGCGTCGAGATACGGGTTGGTCTTCAGGCTGCCTGCGAGCGCTTGCGTTGCCTTGCCGATATGTACGGCGGCGCCTTCGTCGGCGATCACTTCCTGCGCCATTGCCTTGACGCCCGGCAACATGCTGAAGCTCACCATCAGCGCGCCGGACATCATGAAGCGGCGGCGCGTTTCATCGATCTTTTCGTCGTTGCCGCTCATTGCGCGCCTCCGCGGCTCGCCGTGTGTAACGGTTCGTTCGTGAGCGTGCCGCCGGCGGGCAGATGCGCAACCTCTCGGATCGCGGCGAGGATTCGCAGGTGCGTGCCGCAACGGCAAAGGTTGGGCTCCATGTGCTCGAGCATTTCGCGCTCGGTCGGCCGCGGGTTGCGATCGAGCAGAGCCTGCGCGCGCATGATCATGCCTGCGATGCAGTAGCCGCACTGCGCCGCCTGGTGATCGATGAACGACTTCTGCAACGCTCCGGGGTGCTCGACGGTGCCGAGGCTCTCGATGGTGCGAACCGGCCGCGCACCGATCGACGAGACCGGAATCAGGCACGAAAACACGGCCTGATCGCCCACGATAACCGTGCAGGCTCCGCATTGTCCGAGCCCGCAGCCGAACTTTGCGCCATGCAGATGCAGGTCGTTACGCAGCGCATACAGCAACGGGGTGGACGGATCGATATCGAGCGAGTGCTGCACGCCATTGACGGTTAGGGTGATCATCGCGCGTCGTTCTCCTTTCTGACTTTAGCTACCGACTCTTCGACGTCGTCCCACGGGCCGCGCTGCGAGTAGGTCGCGCGAATGTACGACGCCAGGTCGGCGACCTGCCTGTTGTTGTAAATCTGTGCGAAGGCGGGCATGTAGTTGAGTGCATCTTCGCCATGCCAGTCGATGCCGCCAAGGATCATCTGGATCGCGTTGCGCGGCGTCGAGGCATTGACGGCCGTGCTGAGCGCGAGACTCGGGCGCTCTCCGATGGATTGCATCGGCGCTTGCGGACCATGGCATTGCGCGCACGACGCAGCGAACAGCACGGCGCCCCTTTGCGCTTCGGCTGGAAGCGACGTGGTGACCACCGGCCTTGCATCGGCGGGCCGCGGCTTCTGGATCGACAGGATGTAGGTGGCGATAGCCTGCACATCCTGCTCCGGCACGGTGGCCAGATCGCGCGTGACGGGCAGCATCGGCCCGGCTGCGGCGCCATGCTCGCGGGCCCGGCCGGTGCGCAGGTAGGTCACCAGTTGCCCCTGCGTCCAGGGCTTGGGCGCAGCACCCAGAGCATTGAGCGCGGGGGCTTCCCATCCGTCCACGATGCCACCGTCGAACGCGTGGCCCGCCTTTTCTCCGCCGATAGGATTGAGCGGGGAGTGGCACGACGCGCAGTGACCCAGGCCATCGACGAGGAGCTTGCCGCGATTCCACTGCGCATCTTTGGTTGCGTCCGCCGCTTCGGGGCCGGGGCGCAGGAACAAGATGTTCCAGAAAGCGAGCAGAGGCCTGAAGTTCAAAGGAAAGATCAGCTCGTTGGCCGGCGCGTTTTCCTTCACCGGCTCGCGCGTCATCAGATACGCGTAGGCGGCCGAAATGTCTCCGTCCGACATGCGGGTAAAGTGAATATAAGGAAACGCGGGGTAGAGCAGATGCCCGTCACGGGCGACGCCGTGGCGCATCGCGCGCGTGAATGCTTCAAGAGACCAGTTGCCGATACCCGTGTCGACGTCGGGCGTAATGTTCGTCGAGTAGATCGTGCCGAAGGGCGTCGCGAGTGGCAGGCCGCCTGCGAACGGCTGGCCGCCCCTGGCGGTGTGGCAGACGATGCAATCGCCTAGCGCCACCACGCGCGCGCCGGCGAGCTTCGTCTGTGCGTCGAACGATGCAACTGGCGGCGCACTGACCGGCGCGATGGCCGGCTTCCACATCAAGGCCGCGGCGATAGCCAGCACGGCCACGACGGCCCCGCCGGTTCCCCACAGCAATCTGGGTCCTGGAGTCATTCACACGCCCTTTTCAAATGGATTGATTGCAAAACTTCGGATGCCTTAGCGTATGCGTTGGCGCATACCCTGATAGATGCGCTGTCAGGCTTCAGCAGCACCGGGTCGCGCACCGTGGCCGGCGCTGCTGCCGAACGGATAGTCGATATAGCCGCTCTCGCCGCCGCCATACCAGCCGGCCGATTTCGGCGCCGCGAGCGGTGTTGCCGATGCAATCCGCGCGACGAGATCCGGGTTCGCAATGTAGGCGCGGCCGAACGCGACGAGATCGGCGTCGCCAGCGCGGATCAACGCGTCGGCCCGGTCGATGTCAATGCCGCCGTTGACCATCAACGTGCCGTCGAAAACCTTGCGAGTGCGTTCGATAATGCGCGGCAAGTCCGGTGCGCCGCTCCAGCCGTTCGTATCAGCCGCATGCACATACGCGACGCCAAATTCGTCGAGCATCGCGCCGACGTAGTCGTAGGTGCCGTCGGGGTTGGTGTCGCGAACGTTGTTGTAATGCGCGTACGGGGAGATGCGCACGCCGACCTTGTTCAGCGGAACCGCCGTGCCGATTTCCGTCAGTACATCGCGCAGGAAATTGGCCCGCTTTGCAATCGATCCGCCGTAGCGGTCGTCGCGGGTATTGGTTGTGGACGAGAGGAACTGATGCGGCAAATAACCATTTGCCGCGTGCACTTCCACACCGTCGAATCCTGCGGCGATCGCGTTGACCGCGCCTTGCCTGAACGCATCGATCGCGAATCTGACTTCCTGCAGCGACATCGCGCGCGACGGCGTCGCATGAATGCGCGTGTAGTGGCCGTTCTGCAATTGCGCCCACACCTGCAAGCGTTCCAGGTCGTCATTCACGCCGGAGGGCGACAGCGGCACGTCGCCTTCGAGCAGCGTGAATGAACTGACACGCCCGACGTGCCAGAGCTGCATGAAGATGCGACCGCCGGCGGCATGCACGCGGCTCGTGACCATGCGCCAGCCTTCGATCTGCTCAGCGGTCATGATGCCCGGCGTGAGTTCGAATGCAGCCGACGCGGGACTGACATTCGTCGCTTCGGTAATGATCAGTCCGGCCGACGCGCGCTGTGCGTAGTATTGCGCCATCATTTCGTTTGGCAGCCCACGCACGGGTGCGCGCGAACGCGTCATGGGCGCCATGACCACGCGATTAGGCAGGCTCAGGCCATTCAGGTCGTAGCTGTTCAGCAGGGACGATTGGGAAGACATGTTCTATTCCTTTTGCACGATCGGGTGTTGCTCAGACGCGGCACTGCACGCAGTAGCGTATTCGCAGTGCCGCGCTTATTCCTGAAATCGCGCTGAATTTTTGTTAAGCCGGTCGGCATGTGCGCTCGGCCCGGCGGCAACTCGCATCTCTGCAAGATCGGCTTATGCGTTGCGTGCGGCGTGCGGCCGTCCGATGACGAGGTAATGAATCAATGCGACGACGGGGAAGGCCGTGGCCACTGCCGCGACCAGCGGCCAGCCGCCGTGCTGATACAGCGGGCTTGCGAGTGCGGAACCGGAAGCGCCGCCGACGAAGATGCTCGTCATATACAGCGCGTTCAGACGGTTCCTGCTCGCTGCGTGTAACGCGTAGATCTCGCGTTGACCCAACACCATGTTCATCTGCACGGCAAAGTCCAGAATGATTCCCGTCGCGACGAGGCCGAACACGCCCCACGCCGGATGGATCAAGGCCGGCGTATAGGCAAGCGCGCCGACCACGAGTGCGATCAACGTGGCGCGGACCGTGTGCCCGGCATCGGCAAGGCGTCCTGCGACCGGTGCGGACGTCGCGCCGATTGCGCCGACTAGCGCGAAGATGCCGATTGCCGTTTGCGACAGCCCGAAATGCCGCGTCAACTCGACGGGAATGGCGGTCCAGAACAGGCTGAACGAAGCAAACATCAGCCCTTGGTACAACGAACGGTGACGCAGAACGGGCATGGTGCGCAGCAGATGCGCAAGCGAGCCGATCAACTCGAAGTAGGTGGCCTTATGTTCCGGCTGGCGGCGCGGAATGGTCAGTGCAAGCACGCCAGTCACCAGTGCCATGAGAACGGCGGCGGAGCCGAACACGGCGCGCCAGCCGAAATGACCGGCTATCACGCTGGAGATCGGACGGGACAGCAGGATGCCGAGCAGCAAGCCGCTCATGATCGTGCCGACTACCTTGCCGCGCGATTCGTCGGGCGCAAGATGGGCGGCAAGCGGAATGAGGATCTGCACGGCTACGGAACTGAAGCCGACCAGCAGCGAGATACCGAGGAACCAGCCCGGCTGATGCGCGAACGCCGCGGCACCCAGACTCGCGATGGACACGAGCGCGGTCGTAATCATCAGCTTGCGGTTCTCGAGCAGATCCCCGAGCGGCACGAGAAAGAACAGGCCGAGCGCGTAGCCGATCTGGGTCAACGACACGATCAGACTCGCCGTATTGGAGGACATGTGAATGTCCGGGGCGATCAGCTCGGTGATCGGCTGAGCGTAATAAAGGTTGGCGACGATCGCGCCGCAGCAGAATGCGAACAGCGCGATCAGCGATCGCGTTAGTTTGACGGTACTCGTGCCGGGAGTGGCAACAGATGCCTCGGTTGACATGACAGCTCCTTGAACTGGGGTAACGAAATAGGGAAAGCGAAAATCAGCGCGAGATGTTCATTAGCCGGTTGCCAAGCGATATGCCCAGCTCCGTCATGCGCCTGCCGCGCTCTAATTGCTGGGTCTCCCAACGCTTGAGCGCCGAATCGATCGAGTCGCCGCTTTGCTGTGCCGAGCGCAGCGCGAGCGCCAGCGCGTGTGCATTGGAAGCGGCCTTTGCCGTGCTGCCCGCAGTATGCGGACGCGGCACCGAAGCGGCGTCGCCGAGCAGCAGGGCGCGGCCGAAGACCATCTGCGGAGCGCGCAGATCGACGATGGGCTGCATGAACGGCTCGTCGGTCGCATCGATCAGCGCGCGGAATGTCGAGCCCATCATGAGCCTCGCGTCGTCCCGCAACTGGGCGATGTCCGCACGCTTCGTCGAGCCAGGTGGCAACGAGAACGACCGCGCCACGCCGTCACGGTCCATGAGCAGCGCGTCTAGCTGCGCGCGGCTGTATTTGCGGTACCAGACCCAGTTCCAGCGACGCTCTCCGGCCACCGTCGAATCATCGTCGCCGGGTATCAGGTACGACAGCGCCGAATGGCCGTCGCCATGCTGGAACGAAAAGCGCTCACGCAGCATGTCGGCCGCGTGAACCGGCAGATCGCGTTCCTGGACGAGTCCACGCCAGGCGACATAACCTGCGTACGCGGGCACCACTTCAGGCAGCAGGCGGCCTCTCACCGTCGAGCGGATACCGTCGGCGCCGATCAGCAGATCCGCCTCTTCATGGCGGCCGCTTTCAAAGAGCGCGATGGTTTGCTCGCCCTGCACGCGATAGTTGACGAAGGCTTCGCCAGCATGAAGATGTTCAGCCGGCAGTGCGTTCTTCATTGCGCGATACAGCAGACTCCACGACGTCTGCATCTGCGGCATGTGCAGCTTCTCGACAATGTCGTCATGCCGGTCGAGATAGATGCGCTCGCCCGAAGCGACGCCGGGCGGGTCGGGCAATTCGACGCCGGCAAAGTGGAGCGCCTCCAGTACGTCGGGCTGCAGCACAACGCCGCCGCCGCGGCTTTCGAGTTCATTCGGCGACGTCTCGAACACGTCCACGTGCCAACCCACCGCGCGCAACGTTGCGGCCGTCAGCAGACCGCCGAGCGAACCACCAATGATCACGGCGCGAAGTCCGGAAGCGGAACTCATGCTGCGCTCCTCAGCGCCGCGGATCGCAGCGCATGCGCGAAGACGGCGGCTGGCTGTGCGCCGCTCACTGTTTCGCCTTCGATCACGGTGGTCGGCACTGCCTGTATGCCGAGTGTGTCGGCCCGAGCGCGCGCAGCGTCGATCTGCTCTTCGCCTGCGTTCGACAGCAGATACGCGCGCACCGCCTGTTCGTCGAAGGTATGCGCGGCGGCAATTGCAGCAAGCGTGTCGAGCGGGCCGATGTCGCGTCCTTCGAAAAAATAGGCGCGGTAGATGGCCTCGTAGAGCGCCGCTGTCGTGTTCGGTTGGTCGCGGTCCTGGGCGAACTGCATCAGACGATGCGCGAGACGCGTGTTCGGTGTCAGCAACACCCGGCTGTAGTCGAAGTGCGCGCCGGCTGTCAGTCCGGCGGCCGCGACCTGCGCGTCCATTGCCTGCGAATGCGCCCAGCTACCGAACTTCCTGCTGCGATAGGCGCGCCGGTCCATTCCTGCGACCGGCATCGACGGATTCAATTCGAACGGCACATAGCGGATCGAAACCGCGTGAGCCAGGCCCGAATCCGCGAGAGCGGCGGCAAGGTTGCGTTGACCGATCCAGCACCACGGGCAAATGAAGTCGTAATTGACCTCGATATCGACGGTTTGCATGTTGCACCTCTCACGATGGTAGGAATGCAGCATAGGCGTTGCGCAGTGGTGGCGGAATGGGCCTAAAATGCAATCTCGCGTTGCGCTGGGCGCAATGAAACGTCGATTGGCTCAAATATGGATAAACTCCTCGCTCTCACCACATTGCTCGAAGTTGCCGATGCGGGCGGCTTTTCGAAGGCGGCACAGCGTCTTGGAGTGGCGACCTCGTCGGTTACGCGCCTCATGGATTCACTCGAAGCCTCGTTAGGCACTGCTTTGCTGACTCGCACGCCGCGCAAGGTGAGCCTGACGGACGCCGGCATTGCTTATGTGGAACAGGTGGGCAAGGTGCTCGACGATCTGGCCGAGGCGGACGAGAGCGTGTTCGACAGCGGCGCCTCGCCGGTGGGGGCGCTGCGCATATCGGTGCCGTCCACCTACAGCCGGTTGCGGCTTGCCCCGCACCTCGCGGCGTTTCTGTGCGCCAATCCTCGCGTGTTTCTCGACGTCGTCGTTGCGGATCACTTCTCCGACCTCGCGCTCGACCGGATCGACGTCGCGATTCGCATCGGTCTGCCCGATCGCGACGCCAACCTGATCGTGCGCAAACTGACGGACAACCCGCGTTATGTCGTAGCGAGCCACGACTATCTGGCCCGTTGCGGCACCCCGCCGACTCCAGACGCGCTCGCCTCGCACGAGTGCCTTCGAATTGCATACGGCGGCGGCTATCGTTCGCGGCAGGTGTGGACCTTCCGGCGCGAGTCGGTTGAAGGGCGCGTCGAAGAGCGTGTCGAGGTGCGAGGCCATCTGCTATCCAACAGCCTCGATATCCTTCACGAAGCGGTTCTTGCAGGACGGGGGGTGGCGTTACTGCCGGAATGGCTCGTCGGCGACGAGATTCGTGCGGGACGTTTGATGCGACTCTTCGAAAACTTCGATGCAAGCCCTCATCAGGGCGACGCAATCGTGTATGCGGCGTACCTGCCGAATCGACGTCATTCGAGCAAGGTGCGTGCGCTCGTGCAGTTTCTCGAAGCCCGGCTTCAGATGGCGCTGGAAGGTTGAGCGCCGACGCAGCAATCAACGGTACTTTTCCAGGCGTTCCTATACGAAGATTCAGTGCGTTTTCTACAGGCTGCATCACAACCGCATCGGTAGAATGGGCCTCTATTTAACCGGCACGCACGCCGGTTTCTGAATCCTTTATCTCGAACCATCCACATGCATCCACTACCTGAATCGCGCTCCATGGGGCATTCGTTGCGCTGGGCCGCAGTAGTGGTTCTGATCGGGGTAGCCGGCGGCGTGGCCGGGCTGGGTCTCGCCGCGCTGTTGCATACGGTTCAGCATGTCGCCTACGGCTACAGCGTCGAAACGATCTTCAGCAAGGAGAGCTTTCAACAGGGCGTGACGGCTGCGAGCCGCTCACGGCGAGTGGAAATGCTCGCGCTCTGCGGGCTGGTCGCGGGTGTCGGCTGGTGGGCGGTCTATCGCTGGTGCAGACCGTTGGTGAGCATCGCGCGAGCGGTGAGGAGCGACGATCCGCGCATGCCCGTTTTTGCGACTGTCTGCCACGCATTGCTGCAGATTGTGACCGTCGCGCTGGGCTCGCCGTTGGGGCGGGAAGTCGCGCCTCGCGAAATCGGCGCGATGCTGGCGGGCAGACTGACGTCGTTCGCCGGACTCACGGTGGCCGAATCCAGAATCATGGTCGCGTGTGGCGCCGGCGCGGGCCTGGCCGCCGTCTACAACGTGCCGGTCGCGGGTGCGGTTTATGTGCTGGAAGGCTTGCTTTTCACTATCGGCTGGCGAGCCGTTGTGCCGGCTGTCGTCACTTCGGCGATCGCGGGGTTCATCGCGCGAGCCGGTCTCGGCGACTTTCCACAATACGACGTGCCGCATTACGCGTGCACCGCTTCGTTGATCGTCTGGTCGGCGCTGGCGGGACCGCTTATTGGCCTCGCGGCCTGGCAGTTCACAAAGCTCACCGACCATGCGCGCGTCCGCGCGCCGCGCGATAGCAGACTGGTGCTGCTGTGCGCGGTTAACTTTCTCTGCATCGGGTTGCTCGCCATCAAGTTCCCGCTGTTGCTGGGTAACGGCAAGGGACCGGCGCAGGTAGGGTTCGACGGCTCGCTCACGTTGCAGTTCGCCGCTGTTCTGCTCGTGCTTCGCGTGCTGATAACGTGGACGAGTCTGCGCGCCGGCGCGGCAGGCGGACTGCTGACGCCCGGCTTGTGCAACGGCGCATTGTTCGCCATCGTGCTGGGCAGTGTCTGGTCGGCGTGGTGGCCTGGTGCGCCGTTGGGCGCGTTCGCTGTGATCGGAGCGGCGGCGTTTCTTGCGACGTCGATGCGCGTTCCGTTGACGGCAATCGCATTGATCTTCGAGTTCACCCGGCCGTCGCCAGAGTTCATGATTCCAGTATTGATCGCAGTTGCCGGATCGGTCGCCATGTCGAGCTACGTTCGCCAGGTATTCGACCCGGCGCGCCGCCCGGACTTGTCCGCGAAAGGAGAGCGCGCGAACGTGTAGGCCGCTTCCGGTTGAAGTCTGGATTCCGCCTCGCCTTCGATACGTCCGCTTCGATACGTCCGCTTCGATACTTCAGGCGCAGGTTGTCGGCATCACGCCGACTTACTGCAACGCGGCGTATTGTTGCCCGCTAACGGTCTGCACCGGCCGCCCCGGCTGCAAGCGTGCAGCCTGCACATCCAGTTTCTGCCGCAACGAGGTGGTGAGAAATTCAACGAACGTTTTGACCTTCGCATCGACGTACTGGCGCGACGGATAAATAGCGAACACATTCACGTTTTCCAGTGGATAACCGGGGAAGAGTTGAACGAGCTTGCCTTCCTTGATGTCTTCCGCGACCGAATAAGTCGGCACCGCACCCACGCCCGCGCCTTCGAGCAATGCGATCCGAAGCGCCTGCATATTGTTGACGATGAAATGCCCGGCCAGCTCCGTACCGACTGCATTGCCGGCCGTGTCCGCTGGCCACTCCGGCGGCGCGTCGAACGCGGAGCTGACTTGCATGAGCGTGTGATTTGCGAGGTCTTTCTCTGCGGCGATGGGATGCCGTGCGAGATATTCGGGCGCGGCCACGAGAATGCGTTCGCACTGCCCGATCAGCTTGCTGATATTGCGAGAGTCCGGCAACGTCGACGCCGATACGATCGACACGTCGAAATCGTCTTCGATCAAATTGGCCATGCGCGGCAGCAGTTTCAGGTCCACGGAGACAGCCGGGAATGCCTCGCGATATTCGACGATCGTCGACGTCAGTTGTTTCAGCCCAATATCCGGAACGGCGTGAACGCGCAATCTGCCGCGTGGCAGGGTGTGCGCATTGCTCGCTTCCGCCTCGGCCGCGTCGAGATCCGCCAGAATCTTCTTGCAACGGTGGTAGTAGCGTTCGCCGCATTCCGTCAGCGACACGCTGCGTGTCGTTCTTTGCAGGAGCCGCGTGTGCAGATGTTCTTCGAGCGATACCACCGCGCGCGAAATGTTGCCGGCGCTGCAGTCCATATGTTTTGCCACTGCGCTGAAGTTGCCGGTCTCCGCGACTCGCGAGAACACGCGCATGCTGAAGATTCTGTCCATAACCGCTTCGCCTCCCGATCAGATTGAGCCGGGCATTCAATGTCGCCCGTTGAGAGAACAATACGTTTGGCAGCAAGCGCGCACCATCACCACAAACGGGTGCCAGGATCATCAATGCATTCAGCCATCTAATCCGGAGGTATAGGTGGGGCCTCGTGCCGCCGGGCGGCAGACACAATTCTGCCCGGGTAATTAAGTAGTTTTTAGATGCGTTTCAGGACATCTGGCCGTAACTCACATAATGTTGGACAGGTCTGAAAGCATTTGCCTCCGCACGCGGGGGCGCATTCGCGTCGGTCCGGACGCGCGTTCGAGTTCGGCGCCCAGTCGATCTTCATCTTGCGAGAAAGGAGTCAAATATGGCTAGCAACACGATCGCCGCATATCTTGCGGGCAGTCTCGCCGCGGCAGGCGTCGAGCGGATTTGGGGCGTGACCGGCGACAGTCTGAATGGGCTGGCCTACAGCCTCGACCAGATTGGCTCGATCCGCTGGATGCACACGCGTCACGAGGAAGCGGCCGCCTTCGCGGCCGGCGCGGACGCGGCTTCGAGCGGGCGTCTCGCCGTATGCGCGGGCAGTTGCGGACCGGGCAACCTGCATCTGATCAACGGTTTGTTCGATTGCCATCGCAATCATCAGCCGGTGCTCGCCATTGCGGCGCACATTCCGTCGACGGAAATCGGCACTGGCTACTTCCAGGAGACCCATCCGCAGGAATTGTTCAAGGAATGCAGCCATTACGTCGAGCTGGTCTCGTCCGCGTCCCAGTTTCCGCGTGTGCTGGCGCGCGCAATGCGCACCGCGATCGAGGAACGCGGCGTGGCCGTCATCGTCTTGCCCGGCGATGTCGCGCTGAGCGAAGGGCCGACGGAAACACCTGCGTGGGTCGACAGTGCACCGGCGCGCATCCTCCCGGCCGAGGCGGATCTGGACCGGCTTGCGCAAATGCTTAATGATTCCGACGCGGTGACGATCATGTGCGGCAGCGGCGTGCAAGGTGCGCACGACGAAGTCGTCGCACTGGCCGACACGCTCGGCGCCCCGGTGGTTCATGCGCTGCGCGGCAAGCAGTTCATCGAATACGACAATCCCTACGATGTCGGCATGACGGGGCTGATCGGCTTCAGTTCGGGCTATCACGCGATGATGTCGTGCGACACGCTACTGTTGCTTGGCTGCGACTTTCCCTATCGTCCGTTCTATCCGGCTGACGCGAAGGTCATCCAGATCGACTGGAAGGGCTCGCAACTCGGACACCGGGCGCCGCTTGCACTCGGACTCGTTGGTACCGTGAAGGAAACCGTAGCCGCCACGCTACCCAGGCTGCAACGTAAAGCGGACCGTGGCTTCCTGGAAAACGCCCGCAAGCACTATGCGTCGGCACGCAAGGGTCTCGACGATCTGGCGACGCCTTCCGGCGCGGGCCGCCCGATCCATCCGCAATACCTGGCGAAGATGATCGACGAGACCGCGAGCGACGACGCCATCTTCACAGCCGACGTCGGCACGCCCACGGTCTGGTCCGCCCGCTACCTGACCATGAACGGCAAGCGCCAGTTGCACGGTTCGTTCAACCACGGGTCCATGGCGAACGCCATGCCGCAGGCGCTGGGCGCGCAAGGCGCGAACCCTGGGCGGCAGGTGGTCTCGCTCTCGGGCGACGGCGGATTGTCCATGATGCTGGGCGATCTGCTCACCGCCCGCCAGCTCGATCTGCCGATCAAGGTCGTGGTGTTCAACAATAGCCTGCTTGGATTCGTTTCGATGGAACTCAAGGCGAGCGGTTATCTCGACACGAACGTCGATCTGAGCAAGACCGATTTCGCGGCAATCGCGAAGGGCGCCGGCATCTTCAGCATTCGCGTCGAGGAATCGGAAGACGTAGCGGGCGCGTTGCGGCAGGCGTTTGCGCATCCTGGGCCGGCGTTGGTCGACGTCGTCGTCTCCAAACACGAACTCGCCATGCCGCCAACAATCGAGCTCGCGCAGGCAAAGGGCTTCAGTCTGTACATGATGCGCGCGATCCTGAACGGCCGGGGCGACGAGATCGTCGAGCTGGCACGGACCAATCTGCGCTAGCCGTACGCGTAACAGGCGTCACATGAAAGCGGCCGCTACCGGCCGCTTTCTCTTGAACGTCGCATAGACAAAAAGAGTGCATTTGCGCAAATCGCGGCGGTCCGTCTATCGCAAGCTAGATGCGTGATATGGCCCGGCGCGGCGCTAGTCAGGGCCGCGCGGAAAATCAACGCTCCCGAAGCCCACGCCCGAAGAACAAGCCATGAATGTGCAGACGGACAGCGTCGTTCTCCCGCGATGGCGGGACGAGTTGACGGCGTACTTGAAAGACGACGGGCCGCGCTTCTTGCATATCGCCAAGGTTGCGGTCGCGGTGACGCTTGCAATGGGGCTATGCATGCGACTCGAGCTTCGCGCGCCCGGCACGGCAATGGTCTCGTGCGTCATCGTCATGATGCATCAGCAGAGCGGCATGGTCATCGCGCGAGGCTTTTATCGCGGCCTCGGTATGGTGTGCGGCAGCTTTGCCGGCCTCGTGATCGTCGCGCTGTTTCCGCAGCAGCCGCTGCTGTTCTTTCTTGCGTTGGCAACGTGGATCGGCGTCTGCGTTTTCGGTGCGTCGTACTATCGCAACTTCCAGTCGTACGGTTTCGTCCTGACGGGATACGGCACGGCCATCACGGCGATGCCGGCCTGGTCCAACCCGTATGGCGTGTTCGACAACGTCGTGTTCACGGTCAGCGAAGTCGTGATCGGCGTAATCAGTGCCTGCCTGGTGAGCGCGCTCGTGTTCCCCCGGCGGGTCACGCCGGCGCTCCTTGCGGCGGGCAGCAAAAACTTTTCCGAATTGTTCGAAGCGCTGCACACAATGCTTGGACGGGCGTCCGCAAGCGCCGGGTTCAAACCGTTTGTCGATCTGATCGGCGAGCGGGCCGGTATCGAAAGCCTGCGCAGCGGCGCGTTATTCGAGGATCCGTCGATCCGGCTCCAACACCAAGTCTTGCTGGCGCTCGATCGAAGCTTTCTCGACATGGTCGCGTGGATTCACGCGCTGCATCAACTGAAAACGCGCGCTTCGGCTAACGCGCATCCGCGAGCCGTGGCCGCGGTCGACGAACTGATCGACGCGTTGCTCGCCATCGTGCCGGACCCGGTTCAACCGCAGATCGTCACGCTCGACCAGGTGCAGGCATTGTGCAGCCGGCTCGCCGCGTTCGAGCAGGCTCTGCCCGCGCGGCTGAGCGGGACGCTCGCGTCGCTGGCGGACCTGTCGCCGCATCAACGGCAGTTCGTTGCGACCACTGGGGCCGCGTTGTTTTTCTCGATTGCCGACCTTCGTGTGTTGTGCAGCAGCTATCTGCAGATACGCACGACGGACGGGCGCCCGTGGCCGCAATCGGTAATTCAGGCGCTCGGCGGTTTTGGCCGCACACGTGCAACCGCTAATCGCGTCGCCGCGCTGATTGCCGGCGTGCGCGCTGCCGCTGCGGTGTCGGTGGTCGCGGCGGCGTGGCTCGCGTCCGGCTGGCTCGGCGGATCGAGCGCGATTGTCGCGGTCGCCATCACCAGTTCGCTGTTCGCGCTAGTGCCCAATCCGACGATTGCGAGTCGGCAGATTTTCGTCGGTTGCCTGCTCGGCTGGGCGGCCGGCTTCGCATTCAACTTCCTTCTGTTACCGCACTTCGACACTTTTGAATTGCTCGCCCTGTCGATTGCGATTTTCGTGATGGTGGGCAGTTACCTGAATACGTTTCCAAAAACCGCGATTCTCGGGCTCGGCTTCAGTCTGTATTTCTGCTTCATCGTGAATATTTCGAATCCCACCGTTTATAACCCGAGCGCTTATCTCGACACCGGGTTTGCGTTGCTCGTCGGCATCGGCACTGCGGCTGTTGCGTTCTCAGTCATTGTGCCGCGTGCGGGAGACTGGATCACGGCTCAGTATCTGAAGCAGATACGCGCGCTGGTCGCGACGGGCGCGCGCGACGGTGCACTGGACGACCTGCTTTTCACTTTTGAATTGAACCTGCGCGATTTCATCGTCGAGATCGCGTCGGCGCCCGCGGATGCCCGTGTGGATCGCAGCCGGCTGATCGGCTGGGCGTTCGCAGCGCTCGAAATCGGCCGGGCGATGATTCAAGTGCGGCTCGACACGGCCAAACTCGGCGAAACGCTGCCGGCGAAGTGGCCCGCTGTCCAGCAGGCGTGGCTAACGGCAACCGCCAATGTATTCGCGCAGTGCTCGCCGCAGGCCGCAGATGCCGCGCTCGCCGCGACCGTGGAAGCGCTCGAAGCGCTCCCGCTTGTGCCGAACATCACGGTCGATGCGGCGATGCTCACGCGCTGCCGGATGCGCGCACTGCTGCATATCACCGAACTGACCTTGCAGGACGGTACGTTGTCCTTCTGGCACAACGTGGGTAAGCCAGCATGACGGCGCGCTGCCTGTCGTTTGGCGCGGCATGCCGCTCGCCGGTCGTGGCGCTTGCGTCTGCGCTGCTGCTGAGCGGATGCATCAACAGCGGCGGCATCCATACGCGCGAGTCGATGATCGATCCCGCATCACTCGATCCGGGCGCCGCGCTGAGCGCTACGCAACATGACGCGAACTGGCCAACCGATCGCTGGTGGCAGCGCTGGAACGACCCGCAACTCGACGCGCTCGTGCGAGACGCCACCGCCGGCAACCCCGGCTTGCGCACGGTCGAAGAGCGGGCCGAGGCGGCGCGCTATCAGGCGCAGATCGCCGGTGCCGACGAACTGCCACAACTCAACGCTGGCGGCACTTTCGAGCGCAGGCGTTACGCGCGCTACACGACGCCTGCGCCGCCCGGCGGAACAACCGTGTGGAGCAACAGCGTTCAGGCGGACCTGTCGTTCGACCTCGATCTATGGGGCAAGACACGGGCGTTGCGCGAGGGCGCGCTCGACAACGTGCGGGCTGCTGCCGCGGACGCGCGCTTCGCCGAAATCGAATTGCAGACCGCGGTGGTACGCAGTTATGTGCATCTATCGCTGCAATACGCGCTGCTCGACGTTTATCGCGCGGTCCAGGAGGAACAGCAGCGCACGCTCGACATTGCGACCCGCCGCTGGCGCGCGGGCGTCGGCAGCCAGCTGGAAGTGAGCCAGGCTGCGACGCAGTTCCAGACCAGCACCACGCGGGTACAGCAGGCGGAGCAGCAACTCGCGTTGAGTCGCATCCAGATTGCCGGTCTGGCGGGCAAGGGCCCCGGCTACGGCGAGGCACTGCGCCGGCCCGCGCTGGCGCTGAGCGTACCGGTTGCGCTGCCGGCATCGCTGCCGGCCGAACTGATCGGGCACCGGCCGGACGTCGTTGCCGCGCGCTGGCGAGTGTTGGGCGCGGACAAAGGCATCGACGCCGCCCATGCCGACTTCTATCCGGACATCAACCTGATAGCGACCGCGTCGCTCGGCTCGGCTGCGACCTTCGGCGGCTTCTTCAATTTCATCGACAGCAACGGTGTCGGCCATGGCGTCGGAGCGGCAATCTCACTGCCGATCTTCGACGGTGGACGCCGGCGGGGCCAGTATGGCGTGGCCGTCGCGTCTCGCGACGCCGCAGTCGACGCCTACAACCAGAGTGTCGTGAACGCGATGCAGGCTGTCGCCGTGCAGGTCGTGGCGTTGCGCTCGCTGGCGCAGCAGCAGGCATCGATTCAAAGCACGCTGGAGTCGTCGCGTCGCTCGTTCCGGCTCGCCGACGCCGGCTATCGCAGCGGCATCTCCGAATTCCTGAACGTGCTGGCGGCACAGAACGTTCAGCTACAGCAGGAAGAAAACCTCGCGAACATCCAGGCCGGGCAACTCGACGCCTGGGCGCTGCTGATGAAGGAGCTAGGCGGCGGATACACGCCGGAGCAGACCGGTTCCGCTTTTGAAGGAGCGCAACGTGCCGGGCGAGATTGATTTCTTTTCCCTGCTGCTGCCCGGACTGCTGCCGATCCTCGCGGTGTGCGCGGTGAGCTTCGTCGTGATCGACCTGATTCTGGCGAAGCTGGGGCTATATCGCTATACGTGGCACCCCAGCCTGTTCCGCGTCGCGCTGTTCGCCGCCATGTTCAGCGGCGCGTCGCTGCTTTTATGGCGATGAACGCTAGCCTGGGAGAGACCATGAAATCAACGACCGCCGACCCCTACAAATGACGATAAACAAGCAATCGATCTTACGCGCGGTGTTTACGCTCACGGCTCTCGCCGTGGCGGTCGTGCTGGTCCGCCTGTTATGGCTCGACTACATGTTTTCTCCGTGGACGCGCGACGGCAGGGTACGGGCGAACGTGGTGCAGGTCGCCACCGACGTCTCCGGCCTCGTCGCCGAGGTGCGGGTCAAGGACAATCAGTGGGTACGCAAAGGCGACATTCTGTTCATTCTGGATCCGGCGCGATTCCACTATGCGCTGGCGCAAGCCGACGCCGACCTGCTGAGAGCCGAGGCTCAGGTCGCGCAAGCGAAGGCGCAGATGGCCGCCAGCGAATCCAGTTTTGCGATGAAGCGTGCGCAGGCCGCGCGCCGGGCTAATCTGGCCGGCGATGTCATCTCCGACGAAAGCCGGGCCGATTCGGCTTCGCTTGCGAGGCAGTCGGGCTCGTCTTTCGCCGCCGACGCAGCCGCGTATGACGCCGCTCAGGCCGCGTATAAGGCAGCCGGGGTCGCGCGGCAGACGGCGGCGTTGAACCTCGCGCGCAGCGAGGTTCGAGCGCCTTCGGATGGCTTCATCACCAATCTGAATCTGTATCCCGGCGACTTCGCCACAGCCGGTACGGCGCGCATGGCGCTGATCGACTCGCATTCCTTCTGGGTGTACGGCTATTTCGAAGAAACCAAGCTGCCGAAGGTCCATGTCGGCGACCGGGCGTTGGTGCGACTGATGTCGGGCGGAAAGGAGATCCAGGGCCATGTGGAAAGTCTGGCAAGCGGTATAGCCGACCGCGACAACCCGACCGGCAGCGATCTGCTTGCCGACGTCAACCCGATCTTCACCTGGGTGCGGCTCGCACAGCGGGTTCCAGTGCGGGTACATCTCGACCGGATTCCTGCGGATATCAAGCTTGCCATGGGAATGACCTGCACCGTGACGCTGCAGCCACGAAGCGTGGATTGACCGGGAGAAGGGGCGCCCGCAGGGGCGGTTGAGCGACTATGCAGCCGACGCCGTGCGAATTCGAAAACAGGCCGGCCGAAATGACGCCAAACTCCGGGACAGCGCAATGCATTCGAGCCGTCACGCGGCTGCGAGCGTGCGAATGGGTAGGCAGCGAGCGGGCATTTTCAACCGGTTGGTCTTTTGGAGAAACAATATGAAGCTCAAGTGGGCACTGGTATTCGTGGCGGCATCGACCTTCGGTGCTATGTGTCAATCCGCGAGCGCACAGGTGGCGGGCGCGCAACCCATCGGCATCAGCGTCGAGCAGGCTCAATTGATCATTGAAGGCTGGAGCGCCAAGAAGAGTTTGCTGGGCAAGAGCATCTACAACGACAACGGCGAGAAAGTGGGCGCGCTGCACGACATCATCATCGCGCCTGATAACGCCGCGTCGTTTGCAATCGTTGCGGCACATCAGTTCCTTGGCGTGTCGGTGCACGATGTCGCGATTCCCATGTCGCAACTGGACTACGTGAACGGCAAGCTGGTGTGGGCGGGCGCGACCCGCGACGCCGTCAAGGCGATGCCTGTCTTCCAGTACACGAAGGTCCGTACTGTGCCGATCGCGCGCAAGGACTTCGGCCACCATTGAGGCGTCCTCCCGCCTTGGCATGATGCCCGCAAACCGCCGTGGAATATGGCTTCCACGACGGTTTGCGGTTCTACGACGGCAACTCGTCGTGCAACGTTTAAGGAAAAATAAGTAGCACCTTTGACGCGGGCTCGCGCATGATGCCATCAGATTTGAAAGGTATTGGTTCCGGTAGATCTGAGTATCATGTGCCCGGACAGCCGCGCCGGCTGACCGGTGACGGACAGGCTGCCGGTATTCGTTCACGAACGCCCGTTCCAAAAAGTCCTATGTCCATGGTTGTCAGCCTCGTCACGCCTGGTTTTCACCTGGTAGCGCGTTGATCCGCCGCCATGAAAACTTACCCAAGCGTTCTACTCGCCGCGAACCGCGACACCAGCATCCCCATGGCGCTCGCCGCGCTCATAGCGCTGGTCGTGTTCCTGATCGACGCGCTCACCCCGCTCGATATCGCCATCGCCGTCCTTTACGTGGTGGTGGTGCTGCTCGTCGCGTCGACCAACAATCGCGCGGTCACTGTCGCGACCACCTGGGGCTGCGTGGCGCTCACGCTGCTCGGATTCGTGATGTCGCATGAAGGCGGCTATCTGAACGGTGCGGCCGCGCGCTGCCTCGTGAGCCTGGTCGCGATCGGCACCACGTCGGTCCTCAGTCTGAGGAACCAGGCCGCCGCAACGACGCTGCAGGAGCAGATCCAGCTGCTCAACCTCGCTCATGACGCGATCGTCGTTCACGACATGAACGACCGCATCACGTTCTGGAACCACGGCGCGGAAGCCTTGTATGGCTGGACTGCGCAACAGGCGCTCGGCCAGTCGATTCATCAACTGACACAGACTTCTTTTCCGGTTTCGCCCGAAGACATCAAGGACGAACTGCTGCGCACCAATCGCTGGCATGGCGAGCTTCAGCGCGTTCGACGCGACGGCCGAGTGGTCGCCGTTTCGACCCGCGCGGCGCTCTGGCGCGACGCGACCGGCACACCTCGTGCAGTGCTCGCCACGAACAACGACATAACCCGCCGCAAGGAGATGGAGGCACGGGTCCAGCGTCAGCAGGAAGAGCTGCGCGCCACCATCGACGCGATTCCCGGCATGGTCTGGAGTTCATCCGGCGACGGCACGCTCACGTTCATCAACCGCCGCTGGACCGACATGGGCGTGACGCTGGAAGAGGGCGGGAGCGGCGCGGATGTCTGGTCGGCGATCGTGCATCCGGCCGATTTGCCGCAGATGCAGAGCGCCTGGCGCTCGGCAATCGCAACCGGAGCGTCGTTCGAGAACGTGTCCCGGATCCGCACCGGCACCGGCGCCTATCGGTGGATGCACCTCGGTGCGGAGCCGCTGCGCGACGAAGCCGGTGCGATCTTGCGCTGGTATGGCGTCAATACCGACATCGAGGACCGCAAGCAGGCCGAGCAGGCACTGGAACGCAGTGAGGCATTCCTCGCCGACACCCAGCGTTTGAGCCGCACAGGCAGTATTGCCACGCATTTTCCCGACGCGTCGATGTGGTGGTCGGACGAGTCCTACCGGATCTTCGAATACAGCCGGGAGGTCGTCCCGTCCTTCGACGCGATCCTCGCACGGACCCATCCCGCCGACGTCGCGACGGTTCGTGGCGCTTTTGAACAGGCGAAAGTCGGCGCGGCACTAGTCGATGTCAAGTACCGCCTTGCAATGCCCGACGGCTCCGTCAAATATGTGCACTACGTTGCTCATTTGACCAGGCCGCAATCCGGCGGCACGGAATATGTCGGTGCGCTGATGGATATCACCGAAACCACGCTCGCTCAGGAAGCACTCGCGCGCTCGAGCGCCGAACTTGCCCACGTGACCCGGATCACCATGCTCGGCGAACTCGCGGCGTCGATTGCACACGAAGTCACGCAGCCGATTGCGGCCGTCGTGGCATGCGGCGGCGCAGCGTTGCGGTGGCTGAACAGACCGACGCCCGAACTGGACGAAGCCACGCGATCCGTCACGCAGATTGTCCGGGACGCAAAACGTGCCGGTGAGATCATCCAGCGAATCCGGGCAATGGCCAAAAAGCGCGACAGTGTTCCTGCACCGGTCGCGCTGAACGCCATCGTCACGGAATCCGCGGAATTGATGCGGCGCGAGTTCGAGTGGCATGCAGTCGAAGTGCAATGGGACCTGGACGAGCCGTCACCGGAAGCGTGTTGCGACCGCGTGGAATTGCAGCAGGTCTTGATCAACCTGCTAATGAACAGCGTGCAGGCAATGGCCGACGTGAGCGGCCCGCGAAAGCTCCGTATCGCCACAGGTATGTTCGACCCCGGCCATGCGCTCGTGAGCGTGCAGGATTCGGGTACGGGCATCAGCGAGGACAATGCGGACCGCATGTTCAGCACGTTCTTTACGACGAAGTCCGAAGGCATGGGCATGGGACTGTCGATTTGCCGCTCGATAGTCGAGGCTCACGGCGGCCGTATCTGGGCGGAGTCGCCGGCGACAGGCGGCGCGCTGCTGCAGTTCATCCTGCCGATCGACGATGGGAGATGTCATGAGCAGTAGCAATACGAGCCGGGATCAGCCCGACGGTGCCGCCGCAACGATGGTCTACGTCGTGGACGACGACGAGTCGATGCGCGGCGCTGTCAGCATGTTGCTGCGTTCGGTGGGGCTAGCCGTGCAAACCTTCGCCAGCGCGCAGGAATTCCTTGCCTTCGAGATGCCCGACGTGCCCAGTTGCCTGATTCTCGATGTTCGCCTCAAAGGCCAAAGCGGACTCGCGGTCCAGGAGCAGATCGCGGCGAGCAAACTGGGCTTGCCGATCGTTTTCATGACGGCGCACGGCGACATTGCAATGACCGTGAAAGCCATGAAGGCTGGCGCAATGGATTTTCTGGCGAAGCCGTTTCGCGACCAGGACATGCTCGATGCGGTCACGCACGCGCTCGCGCGCGATCAGGAGCGGCGCGAAGCCAACCGGGTCGTCGACGATCTGCGCCGTTCTTATGAATCGCTGACCGCGCGAGAACGCGAAGTGATGGCGTTCGTCGCGGCCGGGCTGATGAACAAGCAAATAGCGGGCGAGATGAACCTGAGCGAGATCACTGTGAAGATCCATCGCGGGCAAGCCATGCGCAAAATGGGTGCACGTTCGCTTGCGGAGTTCGTCTTGAAGGCCGAAGCACTCGGCGTAAAAGCGCCGCAAAGTACCGCTAGTCCGGCGGCGCGCGGCTCGCGTAACTGAACAGGCAGCGCTTTCGACTTTATTCGTCACGGAGCGCTGTTTCGCCCCGAAGACGATCCGCGTTATACGCGCGTATAGGTCATATATCCGCTTCGCTTTAGAAAAAAGCGCGGCAATGCTTTCTTTCCTGACACGCCAGAACCCCGGTGCACGCGACGCACGGCCCAGGGCCGCGCCCGCACGCCCGTTGCGCAATTAAACCTGCAGATGAGTCGACCGAACCATTGGTCATTTGACTCAACCTTATGTAGGGCTAGTGGGCGTATTTGCGGTGCGTTACCTTGTCGTCACTGCAGCATTCATTCCAATTCGCACTATCACATCACTTATTCTGGATGACCGATCATGACCAGTTCGATGTCTTTGTCCGCCGTGGATGTCATCCATAAAAGAAGGGTGAGTTCGATCGGCAGCGAGCGTCAATGGCGCTGTCCCGGCGATGAATGCGACGAGAACACGCCGCAGAAAAACGCTATTGTCGTATCGCGGTGGATACGTAACGACAGCGAGCGGATCGAGGTAGTCAATCACGGCAATACCGCGCATCATTGTATTGCGATGAATCTGAAATGCACGTCGCTGACTTTCTCTCACGCGGGGCAAATCTTGGTTCGCGGACGCGTCACTGCTGGGGCCATTCAGATTACCGCTCCCGACGTGCCATGCGGCGCGGTGTTCGACTCTGCCGCAGACGTGCTGCACCTATTCGTCTCCCAGCAGGTTCTGGGCGAGTGTTTCGAGGACACGTTCGGCCGTCCGCACAAAGGCGAATTACGCATCGACGATCCGAAGCTGGTGCGCGATCCCGCTCTTGAACGTCTCGCACAGGCGCTAGCCGTATCGCAGTCGGACGACGCAACGCTCGGCAAGCTTTTTACCGACAGCGTCAGTCTCGCGATCGTTTCCCGTGTCATTGCGCGTCACTTCACTGTGGTGGAACGCAAATCGCGGGAAGCAAGCGCACTGCCGCCGTGGCGGCTGAGTCGCGCGATCGAATACGTCGACGCCCATTTGTCGGAGCCCATCGGACTCGCGGACATTGCCAACAGCACGGGCCTCACCCGCATGCATTTCGCCTCGCAATTCCGCCGTGCGACCGGCATGCGACCTCACGAATATCTGTTGCGTCGGCGGATCGAACACGCACAGCAGCTTCTTCTCAACTCGCGCCACAACGTTCTCGACGTGGCGCTCAGCTGTGGTTTCCGCTCGCAAGCTCACTTTACGACCGTATTCAAACGGCTGGTTGGAGAGACCCCGTATTGCTGGAGGATGAAAAAGAATGTCGATCGCTAAGCAGATCCATGCGTTTCTGGAAGTCAGTGAAGCCTTCTTGCGGCAGTCAGGCACGCCCATGCATTTCTTCGCGATGCCTTACAACCAACAAGCTCTTGAGGCAGTTGACGCTGATGGCAATGAGGTTGCGTGCAGCGACGGCAGCAGAGCGTACGCGCATAGCGACATGAGAATTTTGAATGACGTGCTGGCAGGTTCGGGCGCTGCGATATCGAACGAAGAACGGTGCCCGCTGATCGGCTGATTCACCTGATAGAGGAGTGTCATCATGCTGGACAAAGCGAACTACACGGACCCGTGGCTGCGCACACTCGGCTTGCTGTCCGCGCTGTCGGGCGACACGGATTTGGACGACCACGAGTTCGTGGCGGCTCTTACGCACAACGCACAGTGGGATCGCCGCGCGTCGGTCAAGGGACACCACCGCGAAGTCCAGGTCCGCGTGATCGACCGGCCTTCGCCGTCCACCGCGACGCTGGCGTGGCGCGACTCGACGCACTGCTCATATGGCGACCAGGTCTGGCACATGAGCCATGCACGCGTTGCCGGCGTGTGTGCGATGAGCGGACGGGCGATCAAGCGCGGCGATGCAATTTACAAGCCGCGTCCGTGCCGGCCCGCGCCGCTCAACGCTGGCGCGATGATTCTGTGTACCGTCCTGAACACTGCCCTTGAGGCGTGATCGCATGCAACAAAGCCGGCACGAAGCCGGCTCAGTTTCCTCGCATCGGCGAGGTATCAGGCGAAGCAAGTTGCGCTAGTCGCCCGCATGTGATCCGGTCACGACCTTGCCCCGGAAAATATAGTACTGGTAGAGGTTATAGCCAATCATCACCGGGAACAGAAAGCCAATCCCGATCAGCATGAATACCAGCGTCGACGTGTTCGAGGCGCTTTCCACGATGCCGAGCTTGCCTGGCACGAAGTCGGGAAAGAGGCTGATTGCGAGACCGGTGAATGACAGTACGAACAGCACGACAGCGCCGCGGAACGGTCCGCGCGAACTGCCCAGATACAGCGCGGCCACGATGAACGCGAAGGCAACGGCGGCAGCGAGCCCCAGCATGACGAGTACGTGGAACACGCCTGGTTGACTCCAGCGGACGTGCCCCACGTCGCTGACAAACCAGGTGGCAACGGTCAGAATCACGGCGGCTGCCACAGTGACGAACGCGCTGAGCAATGCAAGCCGGCGCGACCATTGTTCGATCGTGCCGACCGTCTTGTTGACCAGATAGGTCGAGCCGAGCAACGAATAGCCGGCCACCACGCCGACTGCCGACACCACGACGAACACGTCGCTCAAACCGCCGGGCGTGAGACCCGTAATGACTTTGCCGAGCACGATGCCCTGCGCGATAGCGGCGACGAGGCTGCCGACTCCGAATACCTTGTCCCAGAGCGGACCGTGGCTCACGCTGTGCCTGAATTCGATTGCCGCGCCGCGCATGATGAGACCCGCGATCAGCAGCATGATGGGCAAATAGAGATCCTGCAGAAGAAGCGCATAGGCCTCGGGAAAAGCGCCAAACAGTGCGCCGCCCAGCACGACGAGCCAGGTCTCGTTGGCGTCCCATACCGAGCCGATTGTCTGCACCATCACATCGTGATCTTCGCGCCGCTTGCGCAGCAGGCTGAGTATTCCGATGCCGAGGTCGAAGCCGTCGGCGATGACATAGAACACGAGCATGAGACCGATCACGCCGAACCATGTGATCGCGAGCATCGTGTGAGTCGAGCTGTCCATTGGAGGGCCTCGCAATGAAGTGGTTTAGTACTCGGTGACTGCCGTGTCGCGCTCTGCTGGCGCAGCGGACTGCGGATTCACGCTGAGATCGGGGCCGGTTCGCAGCCAGTTGCGCGCCAGTACGAAAAAAGTCAGCAGCAGAACCACGTAGAAGGCGAAGAACATAACCATGCTCAACGTTACCGACGAAGCCGACACGGTGGAAACGGCGTCTTTCGTGCGCAGCAGACCGTAGACGACCCAAGGCTGGCGTCCCACTTCGCGCACGATCCAGCCGGCCTCGACGGCCACGTAAGGCAGCGGGATACATAGCACCCATGCAAGCAACAGTTTGCGTCGCGCGAGCAACTGTTCGAGATTGCCGCGCGTCTTGCGCAGAACGTACGCGGTCCAGAATGCGAGCACCATGAAGAGGAAGCCGATGCCCGCCATCACTCGGAACGCGTAGTAAAGCAGCGGAAGCATCGGCGGCTGGTCGTCGGGCGCGAAGTCCTTGAGCCCCTTCACCTGGCCGTGCAGCGAATGGGTGCCGAGAATGCTCAACATGCCCGGAATTTCAATCGACCAGTCATTGCGCTGTGCCGCCTTGTTCGGCCACGCGAGCAGCGACCACGACGCGCCGGTGCCGGGCGCATTGGTGACCCAATGTCCTTCGATTGCCGCGCCCTTGGCCGGCTGAGTCTTGAACACGCTGCCGCCGCTCGAATCGCCTAGCCAGATCTGGATCGGCGCTGCAAATACGAGCACGAGCAATGCGATCTTGAACGATTGCGCGAAGAATTCCGGATGGCGGCGCTTGAACAGATTCCATGCGGAAATGCCCGCGATCACGAACATGCCGGTTTCGATCGCCGCGACCCACATGTGGGTGACGCCCCAAACCATATCCGGATTGAAGATCGCGGCGGCATAGTCGGTGACGATGATCTTGCCGTTCTCGACCGTTACGCCCGCGGGTGTCTGCATCCACGAATTGGCAACCATGATCCAGAACGCCGAGATACTCGAACCGAGCGCGACCATCGAGGTAGCGAACAGATGCACGCCGCGCGGCACGCGTCCCCATCCGAGCACCATCACGCCGATGAAGCCCGCTTCGAGCATGAAGGCCATCGCGCCCTCGAAGCCGAGAATGTTGCCGAAGAACTGTCCGCTATAGCGCGAAAAGCCCGCCCAGTTCGTGCCGAACTGAAACTCCATCGGAATGCCGCTGACCACGCCGACCGCAAAGTTGAGCACCAGAAGCTTGCTCCAGAAGCGCGCCTGGCGGTAATAGGAGAATTTGCCGGTGCGCAGCCACAGTGCCTCGATCAGGACCAGGAATGCGGACAGGCTGATGGTGAGAATCGGCCACAGGATGTGAAAGATGGCTGTCATCGCGAACTGCGCACGTGACAGATCGAGCACGTCACTCAGATGCATGATGAACCCTCGCAGTATCGAGAACGGCCGCATGGTGGGAAGAGTCGCCGCCAACGGCCGCGGCGCGCGAGATCTTCACCGGCACGGACTTGTAGGACGGCGTACGGCTTTGCGGGTCGAATGCGTACAGTGGAACGAGAGGGTTCGCCTCCGGATAATAGGCGCCGCAGCAGCCGTCGGGCAGCGAGTATTCGACGACCTTGAAGCTTCGAATCACGCGCTCGATTCCGTCGGTCGACAAGGCCCATACATCGACGCGTTCGCCCGGATGCAGGTTGCGCTTGCGCAATTCACGCGGGTTCATGAAGACGACATCGCGTTGCCCGAAGACGCCGCGATAGCGGTCCGAGTGCGAATAGAGCGTGGTGTTGTACTGATCGTGACTGCGCATCGTGGTGAGCCATAGCGCGTCGGGATCGTGGTGTGCCGGATCTTCGTCGAGTCCTTTGAAAACCAGGAAGTTGGCCCGGCCGTTGGGCGTCGCCCAGACCCGCTCCCGGGCAGTCGATGCAAGATGAAAACCGCCTGGCACGCGAATGCGTTCGTTGTATGCCTGGAACATCGGATAGACGATCTCGATCTTCTCGCGGATGCGGTCATAGCTCGCGACAAGGTGTTCCCAGTCGACGTGTGAGCCGGACCCGAGAGTCGCGCGTGCAATGCCCGCGACAATCGCCGGTTCGCTTTTCAGATGCGGCGAGGCTGGCTCGTTCCGGCCACCTGAAGCATGCACCATCGACATGGAGTCTTCGACGGTAATCGACTGCGGTCCGTCTGCCTGAATATCGATCTCGGTGCGGCCAAGGCACGGCAGGATCAACGCTTCCTTGCCATGCACGAGATGGCTGCGATTGAGTTTCGTCGCGATGTGTACGGTCAGGTCGAGTTTGCGCATCGCGGCCTGCACGCGCACCCAATCGGGCACCGCCGCGGCGAAGTTTCCACCCAGTGCGACGAAGACTTTCGCGTCGCCGCGCATCATCGAATCGATCGTGGCGATCACGTCGTGGCCGTGGTCTGCGGGCGGCCGGAAACCGAACGCTCGCTCGACGCCGTCGATCAACGCCGCCGACGGCTTCTCCGTGATCCCGACGGTGCGATTGCCCTGCACGTTCGAATGTCCGCGCACCGGGCACACGCCCGCGCCGGGGCGGCCGATATTGCCGCGCAACAGCGCGAGATTCGCGACCTGCTGGACATTCTCCGTGCCGCGATGATGCTGTGTCAGCCCCATGCCATACACGAGGATCACATTCTTCGCGCTCATGTAGATGTTGGCGGCGTTCTGAATATCGTCGCGCGACAGACCGCTTTGCTGGACGATGAGATCCCACCCGGTGGCGCGCAGATCGGCGGCGAGGTCGTCGAAGCCGTGTGTGTGTCCTTCGATGAACTCAATGTCGAGTACACGGGGCCGGTCCGCGGCGAGCGCTACATCGTCGGCCTCGATGAGCGCTTTCATCATGCCTTTGAGCGCGGCGACGTCGCCGCCCACGCGGACCTGATAGAGAAACGAACTGATCTGCGTGGAGCCGAGCGTCGCCATTTCCACGGGATCCTGGGGCGCCGCGAAGCGCTCCAGCGCCCGTTCGCGGAACGGATTGAACGAGACGATTTTCGCGCCGCGCCGCGAGGCGCTATGCAGATCGCTCATCATGCGCGGGCTGTTGGTGCCGGGATTCTGACCGAAGATAAAGATCGCATCCGCATGCTCGAAGTCCTCGAGCAGCACAGTGCCTTTGCCGACGCCGATCGATTGAGGCAACCCGACGCTCGTTGCTTCGTGGCACATGTTCGAGCAGTCGGGGAAATTGTTCGTGCCGAATTCGCGCACGAAGATCTGATAGAGAAACGCCGCTTCGTTGGACGCACGCCCCGACGTATAGAAGTCCGCCTGATCGGGATGGTCGAGACCGTTCAGATGCTTCGCGACGAGCGCGAATGCGTCGCTCCATTCGATCGGCACATAACGGTCAGACGCCCGGTCGTACACCATTGGATGTGTCAGGCGGCCGGCCATTTCGAGGTCGTAATCGTCCCAGGCGCTCAGCTCCGAAACGCTATGCGCTGCGAAGAACGCCGGTGTGCAGCGATTTACGGTGGCTTCCCACGCCACTGCTTTCGCGCCGTTTTCACAGAACTCGAACGACGATGTGTGCTTGGGATCGGGCCACGCGCAGCCGGGGCAGTCGAAGCCTTCGGGCTGATTCATTCGCAGCAACGTCTTCGCGCCCGATATCGCGACGCCCTGCAATGCCAATGCCTCGCCGGTTGCTTTGAGCGCACCCCAGCCGCCGGCGGGTTCGCTGTAGATACGGATCTGCTTCTTCTTTGCCATCACCAGTTCCCGCCATTTTTGTAGAGGGCATGGGCGCAGCATGGCACGCCGCCTGACGCGGCAATTGTGCAAACGCCCGTCCGTTTCAGATTCGCACGCCAGTCTCCCGCTTGCCTGCGTCGCACGCGACTGGCAGGCGGCTCGAAGCGGCCAACGATCCCGATGTTGGAAACGGGGAGTGCGCCTGCATCACGGACGCTCGCTGCGGTGTGTCCGATCCGGCGGCTTCGAGCGCGATGCGTTCGAGCGGCAGCCGGGTGTCTCGGTCAGTCTGTTCGAGCGCTTTGCGCAAGTCCGGTGCGCAGTGGCTACTCGTGACACACCACGCCGAAATCAGAAGGCCCGCCGCAACGGCTGCAAGGCGATAGCCGGGACGAATTTGCATTGCTCGGCGGGCGGCCATGTCGTGTTCTCCCCAAAAGGAAGCCGCAACAGGCCGTGTGGCCAGAGCAGCAAGTCGGATGATGGTGGCCAGTATGTCGACCGTCGCACATGCGGGCTTTCGTTCCTGCACGGCCAATTGTTTATTTGCACGTGGGCGGCCGATGCGTGGCGCCGGCTTTCTGTTTCGCGCGGCCACGACTCGCGTCGAGCATCCGCAAGCATGACGGTCTCATACGAAGGTGTGAGTAAGCGCGCGTAAACCATGACGAGCCACGTGAAAGAGCCCGTGGCGCGCAGTCGGGCAGCGGGAAGGATGCGGCAGCCTGCCGAAGCGGTGACTGCCGTATCCCTATGGATAGTGGTTTCGGCTGACGCCTCCCATTACCATGACTTAACCGGCGCTGGCCTCGTCACGGCCTCGTGGGCAAGGTTGCGAAAGCTATGAAAGCTATGGCTTCGCCGTCCCGCTAATCAACCAGACGTGAATCCCGCATGATCAAAATCGGTCGAATAACAGTGTCGCTGGAAATGCGCGAGGTCTATCTCGGTGCAGAATTGGTACCGCTGGGAGCGCGCGCGTTCGGCATTCTCGAACTGCTGATCCGGGCCCGCGGCGCAACCGTTACGAAAGACGAGATCTTCGAGCACGTGTGGTCGAAGTCGGTGGTTGGGGAAAATAACATCCATGTGCAACTGTCCGCCTTGCGCAAGATTTTCGGCGAAGACAGGCAGGCTATCCGCACGATTCCCGGAAGAGGTTATCGCCTGACCCTCGCGGTCGAGACAGACGAATCTGTGGAAGTGCCCGCGTCTGCGCCGACGCCTCGCGTTGAGGCCGGTCGTCTGAACAGTTTGCCGGCGATGCACGGGCCTTTGATTGGCCGCGACAGCACGACCGCGGAACTCGCGCGGGCGCTTACTGCGGGGCCTATCGTTACGCTGGTGGGCCCGGGCGGCATCGGCAAGACGCAACTGGGTATCGCAGTCGCGCGGTCAATCGCGGATGCAGCTGGCATGGAAGTGTGTTTCGTGCCTTTGGCATCGGTCGCAAGGGCGCAGAGCATCGTCAGCAGGGTGGCAGAAGCGTTGGGTATAGCAGCCGTCAATGGCGACGCTCCTGAGTTAAAAGATCTGGCTGCGGCCGTCCAGGGCCGCAAGCTGCTCGTTCTGCTGGATAACTGCGAGCATGTCATTGAGTCGGCAGCGACCGTTTGTGACGTACTGGTGCAGGCAAGCGCCGATGTGCGGCTTCTTGCGACCAGTCGCGAGCCGCTCCGAACGAGAGGCGAAATTACGCATTGGGTCGATCCAATGGAGACGCCCGCAGTGGGCGCGGGGCTGCATGCCATCCTCGCATGCAGTTCGGTGAAGCTCTTCCTTGCGCAATTGAGCGCGTTCAATGCCGCCGCAATCAGCGACCGTTGCAGTCTCGAGATGATCGCTACAATCTGCCGTCGGCTCGACGGTGTACCGCTCGCTATCGAACTGGCGGCGGCGCGCGCAGCAGTGTTCGGCATCGGCAGGCTCATATTCGAACTCGACGACCGGTTCCAGTTTCTGACCGGTGGGCGCCGTACCGCGCCGCGCCGTCAGCAGACCCTGGAGGCATCGCTCGATTGGGGTCATGAATTGCTGAGTGACTTCGAGAAACTCGTGTTGCAACGGCTTGGTGTTTTTCCAGCGCGTTTTTCACTGGAAGCGGCATGCGCTGTCGCCGCCTTCGGTCAACTGTCGTGCAACGAGGTCACGGAAGCGATCGTCGGCCTCGCGTCGAAGAGCTTCGTGAACACCACTGGCGGCAGCAACACGAAGGAATATTTTTTGCTCGAAAGTACCCGGGAATACGCGCTGCGCAAGCTGTACGCATCCCGGGAGGCGAACGAGGCGTTGTCGCGCAAGGCGGCGTTTCTCGCGAAATCGGAAACCGTGCCCGAGCGCGGTTTGGGTGTGGTCGCACGACGCAGTCTGACTGTGGTTGAAGCCGTGGCCTCCTGGTAACGGCATTGGAGTGGTGGCAGCTATGAGTTTTGTGTGCATCGTTGACGATGACGCCTCCATACGGAGCGGCGTCGGCAATCTTCTTAAAGCCGTGGGTTACAGCACGTTGGCTTTCTCTTCCGGCGAGGAGTTTCTCGCGTCGCCGCTGATTGACGATGCACTTTGCGTATTGCTGGACGTCAGGATGCGTGGCATGCCGGGACTGGAAGTCCAACGTCGATTGAATGCGGACCACCGATCAATACCCGTGGTATTCATGTCGGCGCATGGCGACGGGCAGACGGTCGAACGGGCTATGCGCGACGGTGCGGTGGGATTTCTTCGAAAGCCTTTCGCTGAGGAAGTGCTGCTCGATTCGATCGAGCTTGCCATTGCGCGGAAGAATGACGAGGCTTGATTCCATGATCGATCGCTGCGAGCTTTTCGTAAAGGCTCGCAGCGATCGCATAACAACCGGTTTGCCGACTGCTAGTTAGCGTGACGTTACATCACAACCCGCGATTAGGCGTCGGACTCGCTCTGCTTGCCGACTCGATAGCCGCCGCGACTCCCTGACCGTATGCCGGATCGGCTTTCGTGCAGTGCTCGATGTGCAGCTTTTGAATCGGGTCTGACACGCCCGCCATTGCGCGTGCAGTGTTGTCGAAGAGCGCCTGCTTCTGCTCCGGCGACATCAGACGGAAAAGCGCGCCTGGCTGCGAGAAGTAGTCTTCGTCGACCCGATGGTTCCAGTGATCCGCGGCTCCTTCAAGCGAAAGCGGCGGCTCGCTGAAATCCGGCTGATCGAGCCATTCGCCGCGCGTATTCGGGTTGTACGGCGTCGTGCCGCCCATGTTGTTGTCCACGCGCATCGATCCATCGCGATGGTAGCTGTGTGTCGGGCACCTCGGCGCATTGACCGGAATCAGGCTGTGATTCACGCCGAGCCGATAGCGCTGCGCGTCGCCGTATGAGAACAGGCGGCCTTGCAGCATCTTGTCCGGAGAAAAGCTGATGCCCGGAACGACGTTCGCGGGGTTGAACGCGGACTGTTCGACTTCGGCGAAATGATTGTCCGCATTGCGGTTCAATTCCATCACGCCCACTTCGATCAGCGGATACTCTTTTTTCGACCAGACCTTGGTGAGATCGAACGGGTTGAATGACGTCTTTGCGGCATCCTGCTCGGGCATGACCTGCACGAACATTGTCCACTTCGGGTGTTCATTGCGCTCTATTGCTTCGTACAGGTCGCGATGCGAGCTTTCCCGATCCACGCCCACAAGGGCGGTCGCTTCGGCGTCGGTCAGGTTCTGGATGCCTTGTTGTGTGTACAGATGAAACTTGACCCAGAAGCGTTCCTTGTCCGCGTTAATGAAGCTGAACGTGTGGCTGCCGAAGCCGTGCATATGTCGGAAAGACTTGGGAATGCCGCGATCGCTCATCACGATCGTGATCTGATGCAGCGCTTCGGGCAATTGCGTCCAGAAGTCCCAATTGCTTTCGGCGCTGCGCAGGCCCGAACGCGGATCGCGTTTGATCGCGTGATTCAGGTCGGGGAACTTGAGCGGATCGCGCAAGAAGAAAACCGGCGTATTGTTGCCGACCAGATCCCAGTTGCCTTCGTCGGTATAGAACTTCACTGCAAAGCCGCGAATATCGCGTTCGGCGTCGGCGGCACCGCGCTCGCCGGCAACCGTTGAAAAACGCGCGAACAGGTCGGTCTTCTTGCCGATCTGCGAGAAGATCTTCGCGCGTGTATATCTGGTGATGTCATGCGTAACAGTGAAGGTGCCATATGCGCCCGACCCCTTGGCGTGCATACGCCGCTCGGGAATCACTTCGCGGTCGAAATGCGCGAGCTTTTCGAGGAACCACACATCTTGAAGCAATGCGGGGCCGCGCGGCCCGGCTGTTTGAACATTCTGATTGTCTACAACAGGTGCGCCAAAAGCAGTCGTTAGCTTCTTCACTTACTACCTCCAATGATGGAAGAAAAACTCCTGAATGCGGGGCCATGACGTACGGCGGCGTTATGCGGAACGGCTGCCGCCGGTTCGAACGGCTTGACAAGCCCACGCGAAAGGTCCGCCGCGCGGGTACTACGGCTGCAATCTTAGCCCTCGCCTGATAGCGCGGCGTGCACACCCGTGCTGTTTTTGGGGCGAGGCATGAATCATGTGCAAGACGGTCGGTATTGAAGGATACCAATATGAATCGCTTTCAACATGTTCGTTAGGTCCGATCCGATTTTCCGGGAGACACCGACGAGCGGTATGGCTCGGCGCGACACCTGAGGCGACAGTTTTATTCCATTGCATGACAACAAGTTTATAGATCGTCCGTTTAAGGAATTTCAGCGTGTTGTGGAATAGTCGTGCTGCGTCGACTGTTATGAATGGACGGTCATGATCGGCAAGTTGGAGCGACCGTTCCGCTTTATTTGACCGGAGCATCCGGCTCTGCGAGTGTTCAGCGCGAGATTCACCTTGCATTTGCCGCGGTGCGAGCGTCCTGGCGTTTGTTCGAGGAAGATCCATGTTCAGAAAAGTTCTGCAATGGGGCGGCGTGACATTTGTGGGTGTGCTGACACTGACCGCCTGCGCGTCGACGCCTGCAAGCCGTTCGTCGTCTTCCATCGATCCCCCAGCCGGCGAGCGTCTCATGGCGTTGACTGCATCGGGAGTGCAGACGTACACGTGCGAGTTCGACGCGCAGCATCGTCTGCAATGGGTATTCAAAAGCCCGCTGGCGACGCTATACGACAAGAGTGGCCACGCCGTAGTCAATCACGCAGCGGGGCCTTCATGGCAAGCGAGCGACGGCAGCCGTATCGTTGGGCATGCAATCGCACAGTTGCCGAGCGATACGAAAGCGAGCGTGCCGCAACTCCTGCTGGAAACGCATAGCACGGCGGGGAGCGGCATGCTGTCCGCGGTGCGGTACGTGCAGCGCGTCAAGACCGTGGGTGGCGTGGCGCCTGCCGCGCCGTGTTCGGCGGCGGGTGAGGCTGGTAGCTCGCCTTATCTAGCCGAGTATGTGTTCTATAAGTAGCGCGTGGCGAGGCTCTGCAACGTAGGCTAGTGGTGCCGTACCGATTTCGGAAACACGGCGCAAGGTGCGCAGCGCCTGTGAGCGAACGTCTGGCCTACGCTGTACAATCCGCGAACTTTCGTCTGCTGGCAATAAGCGCGCAGTTTGCGGTTCGCGCGCCGCCCGGCAGGCCTCAGCTTTTCGCCAGTCAATCATGTCAACAGCAGATGTCGAGGGTTTGCCCGTTTCACTACCGGGCATGGTGCCGCGGCTTCGGGCACTCTCCGATGCCAATGAACGATGATCGCTTGCACGAGTGGCGGCACCGCCACCGGCATGTCCTGTATGCATTGCGCTGGTTCGCCGTACTCGCCATACCGGCGACGCTCGCTGCGCTGTTCGTCTGGTGCGCCGGATGGTTTTCACCGCGGCTCGGCCCGGCGCGCATCGTCGATGCATTCCAGGCGACAACCACACCGCATCCCGGTTTCCGGCGAAACCACGCGAAGGGCGTTTGCGTGACGGGGCATTTCGTGAGCGACGGGGCAGGGACACTACTGTCGCGCGCGAGCGTGTTCGCGCACGGCCAGTATCCAGTTGTCGGTCGGCTATCGATACCTGGCAGCGATCCCGGGCAGAGCGATGGCGCCGCCCAGGTGCGCAGTTTCGCGCTGCGCGTCCTCCTACCGCACGGCGAAGAATGGCGTCTTGCGATGAATTCAGTCCCTGTATTCGCCGTACGCACGCCTCAGGCTTTGTTCGAGCAGCTTGAGGCGGATGCGCGCGATCCGGGGACGGGCCGCGCTAACCCTGCGAAGATGCAGGCGTTTCTCGATAGCCATCCGGAGGCCCGCGCGTTCGGCCGGTATCTCGAGCGGCATCCGCCCTCGTCAGGCTACGACAACGCGACGTACTACGGCATTAGCGCGTTCGAGGCTGTAAATGGAGAGGGCGTGCACCGCTTCGTGCGTTGGGAAGTGGTGCCGGAAAATCTATATCGTCCCGCTGATGCAGGCCGTCTGCGCGATCCCGACTTCCTCGCGTACGATCTGATGAAGCATCTGCGCAGCGGTCCGTTGCGCTGGCACCTGATGCTGAACGTCGCGTTGCCGGGTGACACGACCGACGACTCCACACGGCAATGGGCGCAGTCGCCCGATCGAATGCGAATCGACGTGGGCACTCTCGTGATCGATCGAGCGCAAGCGCAGATAGACGGCCCGTGCCGCGATATCATTTTCGACCCGACGATCCTGCCCAACGGCATCGCGCCGTCGTCGGATCCGCTGCTTGCAGCGCGCTCGGCTACCTATGCCGAGTCGTTTGGCCGCCGCATGAAGGAAGAGTCGGCAGCGCACGCAGGCGCGCATTGATTTTGCATGAGTGGATCTATGCCTTAACGGTCGTGATCGATGGGCCTTCCTGCTGCGGTTATCATAGATGTCCGCTTGAAAACGTAAGTTTCGTGATCCCGAGCCTGCTCAATCCTCATTTCCTCCCTTTGCGTACCGTCCAATGAAGCTCGACGACAGCCTACTGATCGCATATGCCGACGGCGAACTGAGCGCTGCCGATGCTGCATCGGTCGAGCAGGCGCTGGCCGAATCGGTCGATCTGAGACGCACCGTGGAATTGCTGCGTGCGTCGCGGCTTCCTTATCGGGAGGCATTCGCGAGGCAGAAGCTGCCACCGGTGCCGGATGAACTTCGGCGACGCGTCGAGGCAATGGCCAGTGCCGCACAAGAAAGAACCGGTTTCGCGGCGAGACAGCCGGCACGACGCTCTCCAAGCCTTTTGTGGCTTGCCGCGGCTTTCGTTGCTGGAGCGTTCTGCGTGGGCCTCGTACAACAATTGAACGCGCGCCTGCCGGGCGCGTTCAGCAACGGCGCGGCGACGACTGCGAGCGTCGACAGGCGGTCGTGGGTCAGCGTCGCCGCGGATTATCAACGGATGTACACGCGTGACACCGTTGAGAGTGTCGCGCCGGATCGAACGGCGGCGGTCGACAAGATCGACGCAATTCGCAACGTCGACGGCATTCGCTTGCGCGTTCCGGATCTGCGGCCGGCAGGACTGGCGTTCAAGTCGGTTGAGCGCTTGCGTTATGACGGCAAGCCGCTTGTGCAGATTGTGTACCTGCCCGAGCGCGGCGTGCCCGTCGCCCTTTGCGTAATCAAGGATCCGCGGCCCGACGAGTCGATTGCGCAGAAGAAGGTAGACGGCATGACCGTTGTGTCCTGGCGGCAGAACGAACTTGCGTATGCGTTAATCGGCACGCCTGACTCGGGCGACTTGCCGACCATCGCTCGGCAGATCGCAAACGCCAACCTCGACGAAATATTCTCCGCAGTCGCAGCTGACCGTCCGGCACGCGGCTGACGCTGCCGCGTTCGCGCAGCCTGCGTTTCGGGGGGCCGTCGCGGCATGGCGCGCGACCGGCGCCGCGTCGTCAAAAATGCTGCGGCCACTCTAAAAGGCATGCGAATTGCTCAGGTCTTGAGACCGTTACGACGGTCGCGATTGCAGGCGGGCCACGTCGGCGTCGCGCAACATGACGGAGCAATTCAATATGACGGAAAAGAAAATCGCACAAACGGAAGATGAATCGACGTTGAACGCCGGGTCTGGCGACGACAATCCGAAGGTGCATCCCACGTCCAATGCCGAGAAAGATCCGGACGACTGGGTCACGGGCGAAGAACCGATGACGGGCGCTCAGGCCTCGTACTTGAAGACGCTGTGCGAAGAAGCAAAAGAGCCGTTCGACGGCTCGCTGACGAAGGCAGAAGCGTCTCGACGCATTGACGAACTTCAGGGCAAGACCGGCCGCGGAAAGTCCTGATCGGGCATTCTTCGCCATTCATACGGTGCGGCGCGCGCGTGGAGTAAGCCCTGTGCAGTGAGACCATTCGCTGCAGCGCCGTCCGCGTGACCGGCATATTTACCAATGCGCCTGCAGTTAGCACCTATTCCGGAAGCGTTAAATCCCACGCAGTTCCGGGAGCGGGTTGCGAGCGGTGGTGAAGTTGCCCGCCGATGCTCGACAGTATCCTGCGACTCGTACGCAGGCCGATGTGTTCAAGAGCGCTCGGGAGCAAGCCGCGTCCATTATCGGCTACGCAGATGGTGTACCCGCCCGACGGGTTTCGCGTCAAACTTATTGTCAGCTGCCCGGAAGTCCCGGCGAAAGCATGTTCTACCGCGTTTGCAACGAGTTCGTTCACCACCGTTCCGATTGCGGTACACGTGTCCAGAGTCACGGAGATGCCCGATACGAGATTGATCTCAAGCGTGATACCGCTCTCGCGCAAGCCGTAAAAGTCGTGGAAGCTGTCGGCCATCGACGCAAGGTATCGCCCGAGATCGACCAGTTCGCCATGATCGCCTAGCCCGAGCAGATGGTTGTACAGCGAAGCCATGGCGAAGACGCGGCGCTCGACTTGCTTGAAGCTATCGCGCACATGCGGATCTTTGGCTAGCGCGCCATTGCGTTGAAGCATTGCAACGATGAGTTGAAAGTTGTTACGTATGCGGTGCTGCTGCTCCCTTAACAGGTCTACCTTGGCATCGCGATCGGCGGTGAGCATGGAGCGCGTCCGGTACTTCTCGATACTCTCCGAAAGTGCACTCGCCACCGACGCGAGAAACGACATCTCCAATGCCCCGATGTGCGTCGGCTCGCGAAAGTCCACCTCGAGAATCCCGTAGGCGCCGCTGCGATTGATGAGAGGAAGGTTGACGGACGTAACGACCTGGTGCTCGATAAGAATGGCCGGGACCTTATCCTGGGGACGTAGCCGAACGTCTGGCTCGACCACCGGCTTCGCATTGGTGAGTGCCTCGCCGGCTGGATTCCACGCTTGAACGGCCCCCGCAGAGCGGCCAATCACGTCTGCGCCCATGCCGTATTGTCCCCTGACGACCAGCGTGTCGCCGTCTCCTTCGACTTCGAGCACCTTTGACATTGGCGCATTGCAGCCGAGGGCGGCGCATTTGGCCGCCTCGTCGAGGATGGTTGCGAGAGGGGCATTGTCTTGCAACGCCTCTGTCATTCTCGCAAAGGCTCGCCAATGGCGCAAAACGTCGGTGAGCGCAGCCGTCTCGCCGGGTGCTGGCCGAAGCTCGTCGATGGATGCCGCCAACGTTGCTTTGCGTGCGTAATGCGCCATATGCGTACCGTGGTTTGTAAGCTCGATAATGCATCCTAGCACTTTGCACAGGCGGACCCGATTGACGTAGTCATGAATGCCGCCTGACGCGGCGTGCGGGTCATGCCGCGATGCAAAGGCAAATGGGATCGGCGCTGCGCAGTAACTAACGGGCGCACCATGGCGTGAGCGGACAATGTCGGCGCACATGTCCGATCTGTCGGGGTTTAGGAGAAGCTTCTCCGATGCACGAAAAACAGTGAGAGGCGTCGGTTCTTATTTCTATCGGTAATCCGAAATAAAATCTAGGCGTCGCCGACCTGAGGCTAGTGCGGTCCCCTCAATCAATCAGCGCGCGCAGCTCCGCAACACGGCGGAGCGCGCACATTCGTTCTCGTGACTTTGAGCCAGCCTTATTTGCTAATCTGCTGCGGCTCCACCGATATGGCGACGGCTTCGTTGTAGACGACTTCTACCTGATCCCCTTTCTTGACGCGCTTGAACTGTTCAGGATCTTCTACCACGATATCGACCGAATTGCCCTGCGGACCCTTCAGCGTCACCGTTCTGGTCTGCGGGTTCAGGGCGACCACATTGGCCATCACCGTGATTGCACGGGCGGCCGAGCCTCCGGGTTTTGCGCCTTCTGGTGCGCGGTTGAGCGTTTCACTCTGGCTGACTGTCGCGGGTCCGGTACTCTTCTTCAGGCTCAAGGTGAGTGCTTGCGTGTACTCGGCTGCGACCGTATCGCCGAGCTTCAACTGGTCGAAGTTCTTCGCTTCTTCTCCAACTGTGACTTGCACGATCTTCCCTTTGGAGTCTTTTAGCCAGACAGTCCGGGTATCGGCTTCAATGCCGACGATGGTCGATTTTGTCTTGACTGTTCCAGTCACGGAAACCTTGCCCGGCTCTCTCGTCACGTCGTACTTCGGCGTCGTATCGGCGAGTACTCCATGTGAAAAGGCCGCAGCCAGCGCGACGATTACGAGCTTTGTGGTGTTCATTGCTGATCTCCTCGAGTGTCCGACCGGGGGCCGCCGCGCGAATCGCGCGGCGACGGCGTCACGCACAGGCATGTGCGCAGCGCGATCACCAGGCGCGATTCATTTGATGGTGTAGCCTCGCCCTTCCATACATGCGGCATATGCGCGGTTGAATGTATCCATGGCGCCTTGAGATTGCGCCTGGCCGGAAGCTTGCGCTGCACGCCTGTTCTGCCGCGCTCTGGCACCGCCGACCATGGTGCCCGCCGCTGCGCCGACGGCCGCGCCTTTCCCGGCATCTCCGCCAATCGCACCGATCACTGCGCCACCGGCGGCGCCCCGCGCGGCACCCTGAACGCGCTCGCCACCGCCCACTGCGGGGCCCGATGGCGGCGGCGGAGCGTTGGCGACCGCAGTGGGGTCGACACCCGTGTTGTTCTTCGCCCAGGAATAGCAGGCACCGTCGTCCTCCTGCTGCTTCTGGGCGCTTTGTCCTTTGGCTGGATAGGCAATCGGTTTGGCCTGCGGCGCGCCGGAGCCTAGTAGTATGCAAACGGCGAAACCGTACACGGAGCACTTCCTTAGTGTGTTCACAGCACCTCCTCTGTCGGGCTATGTGCCGGTAGCGGCGCGTCTCTTGATGATTGCGTTCAGATGCCGGCGCACACAATGAGACCATGGTCCTATTCGGCCAGGTTTCGACGCCACATCGGCCCGCCATCAGCCTCTGGTCATGCATTCGCCGTGATGTTGCATTTACGCCCCGTTCGCACGCGGCCACCGTGACCGCAATGTCAGGTAGCAGAACCCGCAATTCGCTTAGGACCAAAGTCCGATTCCAGGTCTTTGATCAGCGGCTTACGCTTGATTGTGAGTACGGTCATGCGCGCTGCCAGTAGCGCTAATGCAGCTTTCTCAGTTGCGTGAGACGTGCTGCTCGCCGGCTCTCGCACTGGAGGAAAACTTTCGTGACCAATAAAGTGCGCGCCGCTGGCCGGGCGACGGATGCGGCCGCGCCCAGCGGTTGGCGCTCGGTCTTTCCGCCTGCACAATGGCTCGCTTCCTATCAGCCAAAGTGGCTAAAGAAGGACGCGATTGCCGGCGTCACGTTAGCCGCGTATGGCATTCCCGTGTCATTGGCTTATGCGTCGCTTGCCGGCTTGCCGCCGCAATTCGGCATCTATTGCTATCTCGTGGGCGGCGTGTGCTACGCGCTTTTCGGGTCGTCGCGGCAACTCGCCATCGGCCCGACGTCGGCTATTTCGATGCTGGTCGGTCTGACCATTGCAGGCATGGCGGATGGCGATCCCGCTCGCTGGGCGTCGATCGCCGCGCTGACTGCCTTATTGATTGCAGGCATGTGCTGCATTGCGTGGCTGCTGCGTCTGAGTTCGCTTGTCAACTTCATCAGCGAAACAATACTCGTGGGCTTCAAGGCGGGCGCTGCGCTAACCATCGCGTTGACCCAGCTTCCGAAACTTTTGGGCACGAAAGGAGGGGGTGAGTCATTTTTCGAACGTCTCATTGTTCTCGTTGGGCAGATGCCTACTACTTCGCTGACGGTGCTGATTTTCGGTCTCGTCTGCATCGCCGTTCTAGTGTTGGGCGAAAAATACCTGCCGGGCAGGCCGGTCGCCCTCGCGGTCGTTATCGTGTCGACCATTATTGTTTCCGTTACTTCATTGGCGGCGCACAGCTTCTCTGTGGTAGGCGCCTTGCCGCGAGGACTGCCCGAATTCCATCTGCCGACGCTGCGCGTGCGAGACGTCGACGGCATCGTTTCGCTCGCATTTGCCTGCTTGCTGCTGTCTTACGTCGAGAGCGTCTCTGCTGCGCGTGCGCTCGCACAAGCCCATGGTTATGAGATCGACGCCCGTCAGGAATTGCTGGGCCTCGGCGCGGCGAATCTGGCCGCCGGGCTGTTTCAGGGCTATCCGGTTGCCGGTGGACTGTCCCAGTCTTCCGTGAACGACAAGGCCGGTGCACGAACACCGCTGGCGCTCGTATTTGCATCGTTGACGATCGCCTTGTGTCTGATGTTTCTGACCGAACTGCTCAGGAACTTGCCGACCGTGGTTCTCGCGGCAATTGTGATGGTCGCGGTCAAGGGACTGGTCGACGTGAAAGAGATTCGTCATCTCTGGCGCGTGAGTCGCTATGAGTTTGCCGTCTCGTTTGTCGCATTTGCAGCGGTTCTGATGCTCGGCATTCTGAAGGGCGTGATCGTCGCCGTTCTCGTATCGATGCTGCTGATTATCAGGCGGGCCGCACGCCCGCATGTTGCGTTTCTTGGCCGCATTCGCGGAACCCGGCGCTTTTCGGATATCCAGCGTCATGCCGACAACGAATCTATTGCGCATGTGCTTGTGTTTCGGGTTGCGGCGTCGCTGCTGTACTTCAATATCGAGCACGTGCGTCAGACCGTATGGGCAAAAGTCCACGAAGTCAGCGAGCCGATCAAGCTCGTGATATGCGATCTGTCGACGTCGCCCGTGGTCGATCTTTCAGGAGCGCGCATGCTGGCCGCGCTGCATGGCGCACTAAAGGCTGAAGGGATAGATCTGCGGATAGTCGGCGCGCACGCTGAGGCGCGCGACATACTCCGCGCCGAGAATCTGGAGGCACGCGTTGGTCCGATTGGACGCCGGTATTCGGTGGCAGACGTTGTAGACGAATTCGAATCAGGCCGCGCGGCAGACTCGAAAGATCCCCACCGCGACACGGAACAAGCGGTCAAGACGGTCGTGAGTAAACCGGACTGAAGCGGCAAGGTTCGTAACGGAAAAGGCGCCAAAAAGTACTCGAGCGACGCAGGCTATTGGCGCTGCATATTCTGGTGTGCCGCGACATCGCCGCTTCAGCAAGTCAGTACATGATATCCACTCAATGCAGTTTGGCAGCAACGAGGAGAACGAGATGAACAGACAGATGAGCGGCGACTCGCGGGTTCGTGCGATCGCCGCGGATCCGGTTCCGGCTGCGGTTGCCTGTTTCTTTCAGCCGGTGCGTTTCGAGCCGTCTCCTTCAGTAACCGGGCGCCCCGCACTTGCCCGGATGCGACCGTCGCGTTCGCTTGCTCACCTGTTCGTACGTTGCCTGACTGGAGTTGCGCTGCTTGCCGTGAGCGCGGGCAGCGTCGCTTCGAATTTGAACTTCCTGAAAAACACGCCGATCAGCTTCATGAGAGAAGCTGATCGCAAGGCGCTCAACGACGCCGCGCAAAAGGCGCTGGAAAAGAAAGACGGCGAGGTTGTTCCGTGGAGTAACGCAGGAACCGGTAACCCGGTTGTGATCAATGGCACCATTACGCCGCACGACACGTCGACGAAAGGGGACCGGACGTGCCGCACCACGACGCTCGTCGCAAATGCGAAAGGGCAGACACAAAGTTGGACACCAACTGTCTGCAAGACTGGCAGCGGACCGTGGAAAATACTCAGGAAATAGCGGATCGAACGCACCCGGGCGTGACGATACGCAGGTATCTGCGCGCCGCGTCCGGCGAGTTGTTCAATTTCAGTGACAGCACCGCGCTTTGATGCGCAAGAAGAGCAACGCAATCGGCGCGGTCAGAATCGTTCGGCCACGTATTTGAATGGATAGTCGGGCTCCTTGTAACCGTTCGGCTTTTGCCGGGCCGGTAGGGTGACCTTTTCGCGCGCAATCGCCTTATAGGGAATCTTTTGTAGCAGATCGCTAATAATATTGAGTCGCGCACGCCGCTTGTCGTTGGATACCGCGACAAACCATGGGGCGAAATCGGTGTCGGACGCTTCGAACATTGCGTCGCGCGCACGCGAATAGTCGTACCACCGGCTATAAGACTTCAAATCCATGCCGGAGAGTTTCCAGACTTTACGCCCGTCGGTGATGCGAGCTTGCAGACGGCGAGTCTGTTCTTCTTCACTGACTTCGAGCCAGTATTTAAGCAGAATAATCCCCGAATGAACGATTGCACGTTCCACGAGCGGCACCGCCTTGAGAAAGCTCACGGCTTCGTTTTCGGTGCAAAAACCCATTACCCGCTCAACGCCTGCACGGTTGTACCAGCTGCGATCGAAGATCACTATTTCTCCGGCTGCAGGCAGGTGAGGCAGGTAGCGTTGCACGTACATCTGGCTTTTCTCGCGGTCCGTGGGTGCGGGCAATGCGACCACGCGGAATACACGCGGACTCACTCTTTCGGTGATTGCCTTGATCGTGCCGCCCTTGCCGGCGCCGTCGCGCCCCTCAAAAACGATGCAGATCTTTTGCCCCGTTTGTACGACCCATTCCTGCAGCTTCACCAGTTCGACCTGCATTGGCGTGAGTTCGCGCAGATATTCCTTGTTGGATAACTTCTCACGCTTAACCGGGTCGTCCTGTTTGCTTTGGTGCTTCGTCATTGCAATCTCTCCGCGCGCGCCGCCACAGCCTCGGTTGATGATTCACTAGAGTATGCGGCGGCACCGCGGCAAACAATGAGCCTTTGGTCCAATAGCGCGGCTTGTCGTCCTGTTCTATCCTCGGGACGTCCCGACGGGTGCGAGGGTAGAGCAAGACGCGCCGCGAACAGTGAGCACGCCAGATCGTTCGTGAAGCTAACGAACCGGAAGCGCGATGAGACGATCCGAAACCAGAATAGCGTTTGCACTAGTGGGCGTATTTGTCATTGCGCTTAATCCGCTTGCGAATCGTGGTTCACAAATGACAGACGCTATCTACTGGGCAACTACTGGGCACCCTGCCATCGCAACACCGGATGCGTCGCGCCCGCAGGCATCGCCCACGCGCCAGTGGAGCTGAAGTCGTAGGTGGGACCGAAGCTCGACGGCATGCTCATCTGTGCCGTGGTCAACCCCTTCGCTGCCGAGGTGCCCGTCCCGCTATAAACATCGCGCGTTGCCAGGGTGGTCTGAGTGTCCCAGTAAACGTCGCCCGCAATGGTGCCGTTGTTGGTGCTTGCAACGCCGAGCGGAGGCGGGCCGAGCGTCGGATTTATGTTCTGTACGACTTTGCCGGTGGCGAACGACTGCTCGATCGTGCCGTCGTTTCTTTGAACCAGCGCGGCACTGCCGTCCGAACACTGCGAGCCGTTTCCGCCGCCGCAATAGTTCGGCTGGAACGACACCTGTCCGGTCGCGTATGACTGCGAGATGAGTCCCGAGTTGCTGCCGACCAGTCCTCCGCCTCCGCCCGTATGCGCCTGCGCGGCCACTGCTCCCGTTGCATACGACTGCCGGATCGTCCCCGCGTTGATTCCGACCAGTCCGCCGAGCGTGCCTTCGGCGGAGACATCCACGTTGCTGCCCGAGCGCGTGATCGTGCCATAGTTGTACCCGACCAGCCCGCCGGTGCTGGAGGTGTAGCTGTAGCCTCCAAACGCGGAAGCGGATCCGCTAGTGCGTACGTAAGTGACGAGTCCGTAGTTGAACCCGGCCAGCATGCCGTACGAACCGTAGCCCTGCTGATTATTGATCTTCCCATTCACGTCCACATGACGCACGACGCCCGCCGCGCCGATCACACCGAACAGGCCGGCTGCGCGCTGATCGGGACCGCCGGTCATGGAGCCGGGCGTGACGAGCACCGTGCTCGACAGTGAGAGTCCATTGATTGCATGCCCCATGCCGTCGAACTGACCGGAGAACGGCGTCGCGCCGTCGCCGATCGGTGTAAACGGGAACGGAGGCGGGAAGCCCGAGGTCGCGCTTGCGTCGATGTCTTTGCCAAGCGCGTAGTTGCCGGCGAGATCCGTCGAGATCTGCTGCAGGTCGCTCAGCGAATTGATCAGTCTATAGGCTGTCGCCTGGGTCAATAGACCGCTGTATGGCGCGGCCGTCCACGCGCTGTTGGTAAGTACTGTGCCGGGGCTGTAACTGCCGTTCATGTCGTATAGCACGCTGACGATGCCGGTACTCGCGGACCAGTCGAGCGTGCCGTGATTGACGACGCTGCCGCTGTTGTCGATGCCCGACGCGTCCGCGCGCAACGTCAGATTGCCGGAGCCCGAGTTCTTGAGGATGACGCCGGGAGCAATCGACACATCGCGGTAGGCCGCGAGCGATAGGGCGGCAGGGCCTTGCCAACTGATGCCCGAAGCGACGCTTAGATCGCCGGATGCGCCGTTCGCGCCCGTCGTCGTTACGTTCACCGATGTCCCCGCGTCGAGGCTGCGCCGAAGTGCTCCGGCGGCCGGCTGGTCGATCGTAAAAGCGGGAGCCGTTACGTTCCATTGCGACGCTAGCACTTGTGCGCCGGGGACGAACGAAAGCACACGCGCCTGTGTATCGACAATGCCGCCGCTGCCATTCGCATTGAAGGCGGAGATCGTGCCGCCCTGCGTGACCCCGCCCGTATCGGCGACCAGCCAGACGTGGCCGTCGCGTGTTGCGGTGCCGGTTGCGCGTGTGCGTGTGCCGCCGCCCGCGAGCGCGTAGATGTTGCCATCCGCGGCCTGCAGGTTGATCTGCGCGGCCTGCACAGGCCCCACGTTCGCAATCGTGCCGTTGCTGCCGGTTTGCACGAAAAGCTGCTTGCTGCTCGACGAATCCTGCAGCAACAGTTTTGCGCCTACACCGAATTCCGCTGTCCCGTTCGGTGCTTCGACGGTGCCTGCGTTGACGACAGCTTGCCGGGCGATCAGAAATACGTCGCCGCCAATCGAACTGATTTTGCCCAGATTGACGACGCTCGCATTCGAGTCGCCGGAGAACGTCAGCGAGCCGCCGTTCATGAACGCGCAGTTGCAGACATCCAGCGTCGATGCGAGAAAGCGTCCACCCGTGCTCACGACGCCGGACGGCCCAACGACGATTCCTTGCGGGTTGATCAGATAGAGGTCGCCTGTCGCGCTGAGCTTTCCAAGGATTACGGAGAGCGAGCCGCCCGTCACGCGATTGAGCGTTGCGCCCGAGCCGTTCTGGAACGTGACGGCATTGTCCTTGCCGATTGAAAAGCTGCGCCAGTCGATCACGCCGCGCGTCGAGCCGGGCTGCGTCACGACCAGGTTATTGCCGCTTGCGTTAATGGAGCCTTGCCCGCTGACGAATTGACCACCTTGCGGTAATACGCCACCTGCGAGGGCGACGGTAGCCGAAGAGACTCCCACAAGTGCGAGTGCGATGGCGATCGCGATCGAGCGATGCGATGGGCCAATGACTCGGCAAGTCGAATTTTCAACCGGCGATAGCGGTAACCGAAACGACATGGATGCCTCCTCGGTATCAGTCCGATATTCGTCTGCGGCGGTAAACAGTTGCGGCTGGCTAACGACGCATCGTCTGACGTAACTGGCTGAAATCAGCTTAGCAGCGCGCTTGGCTGACACGCCGTAATAATCACATCAATTTGCGCCTGACGATGCCGCTTTTGGCGGATGTGTCGGCAGGTGGCAAATGCCTGCCGCTTTGGCATGCCTCTCACGCTCAACGTTTTTTTCATACGCACCCTACGCAAGCGGCTATTTATTGCCGACATCCAGACATGAGTTGCATCGCCTGAAGCAGGCGACGGGAAGAAATTACCGAGCCCCATTTCTCGTGGCGTTCCCTTATTGGCGCGAACGCCATAGATAAGGATGTCGAAGGAAATCGGCGCTCCTCCCGGACACGCATCCCACATCCCCTGATCGCGGATTTTTTTGGGCGCGCCCCGGCGCTGGATTGCCTTGCCATGGTTAAACGACGTGAGTTTCTCGGCTTGCTGACGGCTGTCGGCAGCAGTTATATGTTGAGCGCCTGCGGCGGTGGCTCGGGCGGAAGTGCCGGGGGCACAGCCAATGCCGGGGTGACCAGCAGCGCGACGCCCGGTTCGAGCGGCACAGGCAGCAACGGAGCGCCGGCGACAACAGGGAGCCCGAGCACGCAGACCAGCGCGACGTCGACGGGCTCGAAGGGCGGGTCGTCGGGGTCGAACAGCAACGGTGGCGCGTCGAACCACGGCACGCCTGCATCGGCGGACGGCACGTTGGTCCCACCCGCCGTGTCGATCACCGACAACCAGGCGGCGGTCTGGACGCTCGTCGGCGGATCGGTCTTCCGGAATAGCGTACGCGCCGGCAATACGTACAACGTGTCTTTGCTGCTCTGGTACGGCGGCGGCATCTATCACGAGGGAACCGGCGGCCAGTTCTACGGCTGGAACGGCTCCAACTGGTTCGCGTGCAACGATCCGCGCCTTGGCGGCACCTCGGCTGACGGTACGACGATTCCCGGCGCGTCGTACATCATCGACAAAGTGGGCGCGGTCTGGAGCGTCGCAAATGGTGTCGTGCTGCGCAACAACGCAGCGGTCGGCGTGACATCGAATGTCTCGCTGTTGCTGTGGTACGGCGGCAAGCTGTGGTACAGGGCAACGGGCGGCCAGTTCTATGTGTGCAACGACATTGAGCAATGGCTGCCTTGTACCGATCCGCGCATTTCCGTGGCGGCTACTAGCGGCACGTTCCATGGCATTAACGGGCATTACGATTATCGCTACACGCCCGCGCAAGTCGTGTCGATCATGACGAACATGGGATGTTCGACCTATCGCGTCGGCGCCACCGACGACCCGACGCAGCTCGGCGCGGTGGTCAGTCTCGCGCAGGCTTTTCAGGCAGCAGGGTTGACGCTGTTCGTGCTGATCGACATCGGTGTGCGGGACTGGAGCAACGTGCTCTTTGCAAGCGAGTCAGTGGCGTACGCCCGGGGACATTCGTGCGGCGCGACGGTCGCTGCCGCGCTCGCGCCGTATGGCGTGGTCATGTACGAGTGCGGCAACGAGTTGACCCGAGATCCCGCGATCATTCTCGACTCGACCAATGCGGGGACGAAGGCCGTCGACTTCAACAACGGCAACTGGCCGATCATGCGCGGTGTCATGCGCGGCATGATAGACGGCGTGAAATCGGCGCAGCCCTCGGCGAAGTGTGGAATCAACTTCTGCGTCGCCGACGTCGGCGCGGCCGACGCGTTGTGGGACGGCACGCAGCCGGACGGCACAAGCGGTTATCCGACGGTACGCTGGGACCTCACGACGTGGCACAACTACGAGGTGTACGGCGACATCTTCGATATCGGCTCCGACGGATCCGGCCCCGGCTTCGATCTGCCCGCGTACTGTAAAGCGCGGTACGGTGCGCCGTTTCTGCTCACGGAGTGGAACACCGGACCGGAGAAGACTCAGGCCTATCGCGCGGATTACATCAGCTCGCGCTATGCGACCTACTATCAGGCGAGAAAAACGAAGAACGTCCAGTCGGTGATGTACTACGTGCTCGATAGCGGCAACGCGACATATGGCCTGATGATAGACGGCGTGACACTCAATCTGCCTTACAACGCGTTTGTCAGTTTTGTTGCGAGCCATCCCGACAACTAAGCGTCGGGTTGGACGAATGGCTCGCTCTGTCGACAGCGATTAAAGCCCGGTCCGGCGCCGCGACACTAAAAGAAAAGAGCGGCGAGGGCAGGGCAACGAGCGGGCAGCTTCAGGTCAACCGCGACTGCTTACGCGGGCTTCAACAGTGTCCGCCATTCCGACAGGCTGCCTTTCTTGTCGATTGCCTCGACGAGCGGCGCGGCGCGCGCGGCGAGTTGCTCCTGCACATCAGCGACGGCGGTTGCGAGCGCGCTCGACATGCCGAGACCGTCCAGCATCAGCGCGGCTTCACGCATTTCCTCCGAGCGCCGCTGACCGTGCTCGACCACTCGTCCGATCAGATACGCTTCGTAGCCGTTGTCCCAGCCCACACCCGGAAAAGTGGCCGCTAGCGAAGCCAGCACGCGCCCGTCTACATCGAATTGATGCGCGGCGAGCATCGACTGAACGCACAGTGCTTCCATGCCCTTGATCATGATGCTGCGGCACAGCTTGATTGCCGACGCGAGCCCGACTTCCTCAGCCACTGCTTCGGAGCGCATGCCTAGTCCGTTGAGAAGCTCGGCCGTTTGCGCGGCGACGCGTCCGCCGAGCAGCATCGGCACCCGGATGCCTTGCGGCGGCACGGGCGCCATGACCGCGGCTTCCACGTAATCGGCGCCGCTTTGCTGAATCGCCACGCTATTGCGCTGCTTGACCGCGGGCGACACCGAATTGAGGTCGATGAACACCTGGCCCGCCTTGAGATGCGCGGCGGCGGCGCTGGCGACGGCTTCGGCCTGGCTCGCGGTGACTGCGGAGAACACGAGCTGCGCATCGCGCAGTGCGGACGCAAGATCGTCAGCGATCTGGGCGCCGCTTTTCTCACCGCGCTCGATGATTGCGCCGCGCGTGGCCGCGTCTTGCAGCTTGACGTCGAACGCGCGAACCGTATGGCCCGCTTCCGTGAATGCGCGCGCAAAGATGGGGCCGACTTCGCCGAAGCCGATAATCGCGATGCGGCCGGTGAATTGTTGGAATGACTGAGGCATACAGGAACTCCGGAAAGAGCCTCGCGAATTTCACGAGCGCGAAGCCGGTCAGCAATGACATGAGCAGCAGCACAGGCAGGCTGTCATCGTCGACTGCGGAAAACAGCCTGTGCGAAGTGAACCGTGAAAATACGTGGGAGCAAGAATTGACCGCTCCCTCGCCGCGTTGGGCCGGCGAAAGCCCAACGTCATACTCAGTCGACGTAGCGCAAACCCAACTGTTTCAACGGCTCGCGCATCTGATACATGTCGAGGCCGAGCACGCCCGAGGCAAGCTTTTCCCGCTTCTGCCCTTCGTTAGCCTCGCGTGCGGTGGCTTTATCGAGCGTGTCTTGTGCTTTCGCCGACGGCACCACGACCACGCCGTCCTGATCCGCGACGACCACGTCGCCCGGTGTGACGAGCGCGCCCGCGCAAATCACCGGAATGTTGACCGAGCCAAGCGTCGCCTTGATGGTGCCCTTCGCCGAGATCGCCTTGCTCCACACGGGAAAGCCCATTTCGGTAAGCACGCTCACGTCGCGCACGCCCGCATCGATGATGAGCGCCCGTGCGCCGCGTGCCTTGAAGCTCGTTGCCAGAAGGTCGCCGAAATAGCCGTCGGTGCAGTCGGCCGTGACGGCTGCCACTACGATGTCGCCGGGTTGAATCTGCTCGGCTGCAACGTGCATCATCCAGTTGTCGCCGGGATGCAGCAGCACCGTGACGGCGGTGCCGCTCACCGGCGCGCCTGCATAGATCGGGCGCATGTACGGCTTCATCAGACCCACGCGTCCCATGGCTTCGTGAACGGTGGCGCTGCCGAGAGCGCCGAGGCCGTCGGCGACGCTGCTGTCCGCACGCGCGATGTTGCGATAAACCACTCCGAGTTCGTACATGTTCAACGTCCTTGTGCTTTGAGTGCGGCATCGAGGCGCGGATAGACGCGCCGCGCGTTGCCTTCGTAGATCTGGTGGCGCTGTTCCGGATTCATGGCCGCTGCCTCGACGTAGCGCTTCGTGTCGTCGAAGTAGTGGCCCGTTTGCGGGTCGATGCCGCGCACCGCGCCGATCATCTCGCTCGCGAACAGAATGTTGTCGACGGGAATTACGTTCGTGAGCAGGTCGATGCCCGGCTGGTGATACACGCAGGTGTCGAAGAAAATGTTCTTGAGCAGATGCTCTTCGAGCAGCGGCTTCTTCATTTCCTGCGCGAGGCCGCGAAAGCGTCCCCAGTGGTACGGCACCGCGCCGCCGCCGTGGGGAATCACGAAACGCAACGTCGGGAAATCGCGGAACAGGTCCGATGTGAGGCACTGCATGAAAGCCGTGGTGTCCGCGTTCAGGTAGTGCGCGCCCGTGGTGTGAAAGCACGCGTTGCAGCTCGTGCTCACGTGGACCATCGCCGGGATGTCGTATTCGACCATCTTCTCGTAGATCGGATACCAGTAGCGATCGGAGAGCGGCGGGCTCGTCCAGTGGCCGCCTGACGGGTCAGGATTCAGATTGATCGCGACATTGCCGTACTGTTCGACGCACTTCACAAGTTCGGGAATGCAGGTGGCCACGTCCACGCCGGGACTCTGCGGCAGCATCGCGGCGGGAATGAAATGCTCGGGGAACAACTGGCTTACGCGATAGCACAGTTCGTTGCAGATCGCGGCCCACGTGCTCGACACGTCGAAGTTGCCGATGTGATGCGCCATGAAACTGGCGCGCGGGCTGAACACTGTGAGGTCGAGCCCGCGTTCGCGCATCAGGCGCAACTGGTTCGTCTCAATCGACTCGCGCAACTCGTCGTCGCTGATCTGCAACTCGGACGGCTTGGGCGCGTCGGTGGGGTTGCCCAGCGCGGCGATCTGGCGGTTACGCCACGCCTCGAGCGCTTTCGGCGCGGTCGTGTAATGACCGTGAATGTCGATGATCATCTATGTACTCCGAAATAAAATGCGGTATGACGGGATTTTTCGCGTGACTACCTAGGCCTTCTCGTTCGCCTGAGTCCGTCCCGAGGCGCCGGAATGCCCGTCGTCGAATGACTGTTGCTCAAGTGGCGCGTTTGCAGGGGCCGCGTCAAGTGAAGCCGCTTCGAGCAAAGGCTCGGGGTCGCCGCCTAGCGCCTTCGTCACGCGCGCCGCGAATTCCAGCAGGCGCGGGCGGTAGCGCTCCATTTGCTCCATGCCCATGCGCGCGGACGGCCCGACAATGCCGAGCGCGCCGACCAGTTCCTGACCGACGCGGAACACGGGGGCCGAGATGCCCGACGTTTCGCGATCGCGTTCGCCCATCGACAGATAGACGTAGCGGGAGCGGACCGTTTCGTACGGCTCGCCCGGTTCGCCTGCGAACGCAAGCAGCACGCGTCCGCCCGCGCCGCGTTCGAGCGGCTGAGTGTCGCCTTGCTGCACTTCCGCGCGAATCGAATGACGCGATGCGATGCGGTAGAGGCACACGCGGTGATCGCGCTCGCGCACATGAAACGAAACGGCCTCGCCGGTTTCCGCGCTGAGTTCCTTCATCGCGGGCAGCAGGACGTCGCGCAGATCGAAGCCGGCCTCGTAGACGGCGCTTAGATGTATTGCCGCGGACCCGATCCAGAAGCGGCCGTCGTCGCGGCGAATCAGAAGCTGGTGATGGCAAAGCGCCTGCGCAAGCCGCGAGAGGGTGCTCTTGTAGAGTCCCGTGCGCTCGGACAGCTGCGTTAGCGTGAGCGGTTCGTCGTCGCGGCGAAAGGCGAAGAGAATCGACGCCGCACGATCCAGAACGTCGATTCCACTGGCCGTGACGCCTTGCGGCGCGCGCACAGTTTCACTATTGCGAGGCATATGTCCGTCTCCGTTGGGTTCTATCAGATAGAACTGATACTCGTCCGATGGAACAATGCTATTCCGATCGCTTTTCGCCGTCAATCACTGAGCCGTGCGTCGTGTCGGTGATATCCCTGAGCGACAGGCGACGATGGTATCGCTACCATCGCATTCATCCCGAAAAGCTCCACCCGTCGGCAGTGCGTGTGGCGTGATGGTAGCGTTACCATGGAGACATCAGTGGCGAACCGCAAAACCTCGGAACAGCTGCGCAGCTATCGCTGGTATGGCGTCAACGACCTTCGGTCGTTCGGCCATCGGTCGCGCACTGCGCAAATGGGCTATCACGCGTCCGATTACATGGGCAAGCCGGTGATCGCCGTCGTCAACACGTGGAGCGAGATCAACTCGTGTCACACGCATTTCAAGCAACGCGTGGAGGAGGTCAAGCGCGGCATCTGGCAGGCCGGCGGCTTCCCGGTCGAGATGCCGGTCATGACGCTCGCCGAGCCGTTCCAGAAACCGACCACGATGCTGTACCGCAACTTCCTCGCGATGGAGACCGAGGAAATCCTGAAGTCGTATCCGTTCGACGGCTGCGTGCTGATGGGCGGCTGCGACAAGACCACGCCCGGCCTGTTGATGGGCGCAATCAGCATGAACCTGCCGTCGATCTTTCTGCCCGCCGGCCCGATGCTGCGAGGCAACTGGAACGGCCGCACGCTCGGCAGCGGGTCGGACACGTGGAAGTACTGGGCCGAATTGCGCGCGGGCAAGATCACGGAAGACGAGTGGAAGGGCATTGAGAGCGGCATCGCGCGCTCGCCTGGGCACTGCATGACGATGGGCACCGCGTCGACCATGACGAGCGCTGCCGAAGCACTCGGCCTTACGTTGCCCGGATTTTCGTCGATTCCCGCGGTCGATTCGCGGCATGCGCAGTTCGCGTCGCTAACGGGCCAGCGCATCGTCGAAATGGTGTGGACCGATGTGAAGCCGTCGGACATTCTCACCGCGAAATCATTCGATAACGCCGTGACCACCGTGCTGGCCATGTCGGGTTCGACCAACGCGATCGTGCATCTCGTGGCGGTCGCGCGCCGCGCCGGTATCGACCTGACGACGGCAAGGTTCGACGAGCTTTCGCGCATCACGCCGGTGATCGGCAATCTGCGCCCGTCGGGTCAGTATCTGATGGAAGACTTCTTCTATGCCGGCGGCCTGCGCGCGTTGCTGCTGGAACTCGGCGATCTGATCGACGGCTCGCAGATGACCGTCAACGGTTCGACCCTCGGCGAGAACATCGCGGGTGCTGAAATTTTCAATGACGACGTGATCCGCAAGCGCGGCAATCCTGTGGTGGCGAGCGACGGCCTCGCGGTATTGACCGGCAACCTTGCGCCGGACGGCGCCGTCATCAAGCCCGCGGCGATGGAGGCACATCTGCTGAATCATCGCGGCCGCGCCGTGGTGTTCAAGGACTACGCGGATATGGCGGCGCGCATCGACATGGAGGACCTCGACATCACCGCCGATTCGGTGATCGTGCTTCAGCACGCGGGTCCCGTCGGCGCGCCCGGCATGCCCGAATGGGGCCAACTGCCGATTCCGCAGAAGCTGTTGAAGCAGGGCGTGCGCGACATGGTGCGTATTTCCGACGCGCGCATGAGCGGCACCAGTTATGGCGCGTGTGTGTTGCATGTGGCGCCGGAGTCGTTTGTCGGCGGCCCGCTTGCTCTCGTGAAGGACGGCGACATGATCCAACTCGACGTGGCCGCGCGGCGTCTGCATCTGGAAGTGAGCGATGAAGAACTGAGTGCTCGCAAGGCCGCATGGCAGCCGCCGAAGCTTCCCTTCGAACGCGGCTTCGGCGTGATGCATCAACTGCATGTATTGCAGGCGAATAAGGGTTGCGATTTCGACTTTCTCGAAGAGCCGGTGAAAACAGCGGCCGCGCCAAGCGCGCCGACCACACACGATGCGCCGGGTGCGAAGAGCAGCGAACCCGAAATTCACTAATCAAACCGGAGCCCTGAGATGACCGCATCCGAAATCGTCGTGAGCGAAGCGACGCTCGAACAACTGAGACACGTGAGCACGGCCACGTTGACCACGCAACTCTTCAAGCGCGGTTTGCGCAACGTGTTTTTGCAAGGTGTCGCGCCGCTCGCCAAGCCGGCGCCAGGCACGCCGAATCTGGTGGGGCCCGCGTTCACGTTGCGCAATATCCCGGCGCGCGAAGACCTCGATCACGTCGGCGTGTTTCAGGACCCGGACCATCCGCAACGCAAGGCAGTCGAGACCGCGCCTGTCGGCAGCGTGCTCGTGCAGGACTGCCGCGGCGAGCGCTCGGTGGCGTCGGTGGGCTCGATTCTCGCGCTGCGCCTCGCTAAGCGCGGCGTCGCGGGCATGGTGTCGGACGGCCCGGTGCGCGATAGCGGGACCATCGCGGCATTGGGCTTGCCGATCTGGTGCGCGGGCGCGAGCGCGCCGCTGAATCTCGCGAAACATCATGCGGTCGATATGAATGTGCCGATTGCCTGTGGCGGCGTGCCGGTTTATCCGGGCGATATCGTCGTCGCGGATGTGGACGGCGTCGTTATCGTGCCGCGCGAGATGGCCGCCGATGTCGCGCGCGATGCGGCCGAGCAGGAACAGCTCGAGGCGTTCATCGCTCAACGGATCGACGAAGGCCGGCCGTTGCGCGGCACGTACCCGCCCAATGAAGAGACCATGGCCGCTTATGCGCAATGGCGCGCACAACGCCAATGAGCCGCTGCGACGCCTGAGTACACGTCATTCACGCTTGATCTATCGCAGGACACAGGTCCGCGCATCGAACGCGGCCGGAGGAGACGCTGTGAGCACCACGACACTGGCAATCGCCGAATCGCGCCTGATCAACCGCCTTGCGCTGCGCCTGATGCCGCTGCTGGGGCTGCTCTATCTGGTCGCTTATATCGACCGCTCCAATATCAGCTTTGCCAAGCTGCAAATGCTCGGAAGCCTCGGACTTTCCGAGGTTGCTTATGGGCTCGGCGCGTCGCTGTTCTTTATCGGCTACCTCATTTTCGAAGTGCCGAGCAACGTGATGCTGCACAAGTACGGCGCGCCGCGCTGGATGGCGCGCATCATGTTCACGTGGGGCGTCGTGACGATACTGCTCGCTTTCACGCAGAACGCCACGATGTTCTACGTGCTGCGCTTTCTGCTCGGCGCATCGGAAGCCGGTTTGTATCCTGGTGTGATCTATTACCTCACGCTGTGGTTTCCGGCGCGGCATCGTGTGCGTATGCTCGGCTATTTCACGGTGGGCAGCAGTCTCGGCAATATGGTCGGCGCGCCGATCTGCGGCTGGCTGCTCGACAAGGGCGGGATTGCAGGGCTGCATGGCTGGCAACTGGTGTTCATCGTCACGGGGCTGCCGTCGGTTCTATTGACGGTCGTCGTGCTGTACCTGCTGCCGTCGTCGCCGAAACAAGCGAAGTTTCTTTCCGCCGACGAGAAAGAGTGGCTCACGCACACGCTCGACGCCGAAAGCGCGCAGATCAAATCGGGCGTCGCGACGCACGGCTCGCTGCTCAGCGTGCTGACCGAGCCGCGCGTGATCGGCATGGCGCTCTACTACATGATGCTGTCCATCTCGGTTTACGGCGTGAGTTACTGGTTGCCGACGCTGGTGAAAGGCTTCGGCGTGAGTAATACGACGAACGGGCTGCTGAACATCATTCCATGGCTGATGGCGACCATCGTGCTCGCGTGGCTGCCTTCCAGGTTGCGCGGTGCCGGCAATCGCGCAATCGTCGCGATGCTGGTTTCGGCTCTGCTGGGTGTCGTGTGTTTTCTGAGCGCGGTGTTTCTGCCGACCAACACGCTGCGATTCATCGCGTTGTGCTTTGGCGCGCCGTGCATGTATCTGCTGATTCCGTGCTTCTGGACCTTGCCGCCCAAATTCCTGTTCGGCGCGCGTGCTGCAGCCGGCATCGCTGCGATCAATTCGCTCGGCAATATCGGCGGCTTCATCGCGCAGAATCTCGTGCCGTGGGTTCGGCAGACAACGGGCAGCGTGAAGGCGCCGATGCTGATTCCCGCGACCTGTCTGCTCGTGTTCGCCGTCATTACGCTGTTGATCTTGCGCCGCGAAAGAGGCGCACGCGGGGCGCAGCATGCTGTCCCCGTGACCGAGTAGGCTGTGCGACGACGCTTTGACATGCGGCGCGTCTGACCGAGCCGCGTTCGGGCAGCCGACATTTAGCGAAAGTCGGCGTGGTTCAGCCAGTTTAGAATACGGCGCGCGATCCATTAACTTCCGTCAGCACTCATGCCGAATCAGAAACCGCCCGCTGCCGCTGCCGCCGACGCCGATCTGCCCGACGCGGTGGCGCCCGCCAGACGCATGCGCGGCGGCCCGAAAGGCCTGCGAATCACCGACGTCGCGGCGCAAGCGGGTGTCTCCCCGATCACGGTATCGCGCGTCTTCAACAGTCCTGCGACGGTCGCGCCCGAAACACTCGAACGCGTGCGCCAGGTCGTGCAAAAGCTCGGCTATGTGCCGAACCGGCTTGCGGGCGGCTTGTCGTCGTCGCGCTCCCGGCTGATTGCCGCGATCGTGCCGACCATCGCCCACTCGCTGTTCTCGGAAACGATTCAGGTCTTCAGCGAGACGATGTCGCGCGCGGGCTACCAGGTGCTGCTCGCCTTGAGCGGCTACGACGATTCGAGTGAAGAGGCGTTGCTCGACGCAGTGCTGAGCCGGCGGCCCGAAGGCGTGCTGCTGACCGGCGTCGCGCACACCGACTCCTTGCGCGAGCGGCTTGCGAACGTCGGCATTCCGATCGTCGAAACATGGGACATGACGGATCAGCCTATCGACATGCTGGTCGGTTTCTCGCATTACCGGATCGGCGTCGCGGTGGCCGAGCACTTCCTGCAAAGGAACGTGCGCAAGCCCGGGCTCGTGTCGGCAAACGACCAACGGGCGCTCGCGCGTCGCCGTGGCTTTTGTGAGCGGCTCGCGCAGGGGGGCATTCGCGACATCGCAGAAGTACTCGTCGCGCCGCCTAGTTCGGTTGCACTCGGCAAGGCGGCATTGCCTCGGCTCGTCGAGCAGTCCCCCGATATCGACGCGGTCTTTTGCGGGTCGGACCTGCTCGCCATTGGAACGTTGAGCGCGGCCAGACAATTGGGACTAAGCGTGCCGTCGCAGCTCGCGATCTGCGGCTTCGGCGATCTGGAGTTCGCGACCGAGACGACGCCCGAGCTCACCTCCGTGCACGTCGACGGCACACGGATCGGGCTCACCGCGGCGCGCTGCCTGCTGGACCGGCTGGCCGGCACCGAGCAGAACAAAGTAACCGACGTGGGCTTCCAGATCGTGGAGCGCGCAACGACCTGATCCGGCTTCGGCAATATCTCCATCACGCCGTTGAATAAGCGGCGCCTGTCAGGCCGTCATGGCCTCTTTCCCTTGGTGTCTTTGCGATTGACGACGCGGCGAATCGAGCCGCCGCGGGCGCGTAATACTTGACGCAGATCAGAAATACATTCACTCGCGACTATTGCGCATGTGCATGCGCACGTGCATCGAATGCCGATGCGGACATTGTTTGATTTAGCTTGTCCGAGATCATGTTCCAGGCCGGTGGGCGCTCTTAAAATCCGACCGCGCATGAAGTAATTGGTCTGGTCTTCATGGCGATAACATTGTGTAGCGTTCCAGATCGGTCCATGGAAATCAGGCAGATATGGTGAATAAGAAAACCATTGAACGGGTGTTGGTACCCGTGGGGGCTGGACTCGTCGCGTGTCTTGCGGGGTGCAGCAATCTCGACGTGCTCGATCCAAAGGGCAGCGTGGGTGTGGCCGAAAAGTCGCTGATCAGTACGGCGACGATGGCCATGCTGATCGTCGTCGTGCCGGTGATCGTCATGATCCTGGTGTTTGCCTGGCGTTACCGCGCAAGCAACCGTAGCGCGACCTATGCACCAAAGTGGGCGCATTCCACCGCGATCGAAACGGTGGTGTGGACCGTTCCTACTCTGATTATTCTGTTCCTCGGAATTCTGACGTGGAATACCACGCACGAACTCGACCCATACCGGCCCATCGAATCGGCGGTCAAGCCGATCAAGGTCGAGGTCGTGGCGCTCGACTGGAAGTGGCTTTTCATCTACCCGGAACTCGGCGTTGCTTCGGTCAACCAGCTTGCGTTCCCCGTGGGTACACCGGTTGATTTCAAGGTCACATCCGATTCCGTGATGAATTCGTTTTTCATTCCGCAACTCGGAAGCCAGATCTACGCAATGGCGGGCATGCAGACGCAACTTCATCTGATAGCCGACCATGCCGGCGATTACGCCGGTATCTCCGCCAACTTCAGCGGTAAAGGTTTTTCCGACATGAAGTTCCGCGCGCTCGCCGTCACGCCCGCTCAGTTCGATGCGTGGGTGGAAAAAGTGAAGGCCTCGCCGCGCCGGCTCGATATGAACGAGTACAACTCGGTGGCGCAACCGAGCGAGAAGGAGCCGGTCGGCTATTTCTCGACGGTGGACCCGAAGGTCTTCACGAACATCATTGCAAAGTACAACAACGGCAATGTTCTCGATTTGCAGAACAGCAATTGCCGCACAAGGGGTTAGCATATGCTCGGAAATCTGACACTCTCCGCGATCCCGTTCGATCGGCCCATCATCATGGGGGCGGGCGCTCTCATGATCGTCATGGTGCTCGCCGTGGTCGCGACACTGACCCGGCTCCACAAATGGAAATGGCTCTGGCACGAGTGGCTGACTAGCGTCGATCACAAGAAGATCGGCGTCATGTATATCGTGGTCGCGGTGCTGATGCTCGTGCGCGGCTTCGTCGACGCGGTCATGATGCGTCTTCAGCTCGCTCTGGCGTATCACTCTCCAGGCTATCTTCCGCCGCACCATTACGATCAGATCTTTACGGCTCACGGCGTCATCATGATCTTTTTCATGGCAATGGCGCTGATGGTCGGCCTGTTCAATCTGGTGGTGCCGCTGCAGATCGGAGCGCGCGATGTCGCGTTTCCATTCCTCAATTCGCTCAGTTTCTGGATGACCGCGATTAGCGCGATCCTGATGAATCTGTCGCTCGTGATCGGCGAATTCGCGCAGGTCGGCTGGCTCGCGTATCCGCCATTGTCGGAGTTGAAATTCAGTCCGGGCGTCGGGGTGGACTACTACATATGGAGTTTGCAACTGTCAGGTGTGGGCACACTGATTACGGCCATCAACTTCTTCGTGACGATTGTGCGGATGCGCGCGCCCGGCATGACGCTGATGAAAATGCCGGTGTTCACGTGGACGGCGCTCTGTTCGAACGTGCTGATCATGGCCACGTTCCCGATTCTCACGGTGGCCTTGGCGCTGCTCGGGCTCGACCGCTACATGGGCATGCACTTCTTCACGAACGAAGCAGGCGGCAACGCAATGCTGTACCTGAATCTGATCTGGGCATGGGGCCACCCCGAGGTCTACATTCTGGTGTTGCCCGCATTCGGCATTTATTCGGAAGTCATTGCCACCTTTTCGAAGAAGCCGTTGTTCGGCTACCGGACGATGGTCTATGCAACGTGCGCAATCATGGTCCTCGCGTTTCTCGTCTGGCTGCATCACTTCTTCACGATGGGCTCGGGTGCGGACGTCAATGCATTCTTCGGCATTATGACAATGGTCATTGCCATTCCAACCGGTGTGAAGATCTTCAACTGGCTGTTCACGATCTACCGCGGGCGACTCGAGTTTTCCGCGCCTGTGTTGTGGACGATCGGTTTCATGATCACTTTCACTATCGGCGGCATGACCGGTGTGATGATGGCGATTCCCGGCGCGGACTTCGTGCTGCATAACAGCCTCTTTCTGATTGCACACTTTCACAACGCGATCATTGGCGGCGTGGTTTTCGGCTACCTCGCAGGGTTCCACTACTGGTTCCCGAAAGCGTTCGGTTTCAAGCTGAACGAGAAGCTCGGCAAGTGCGCGTTCTGGTGCTGGTTCGTGGGCTTCTATGCTTCGTTCATGCCGCTCTACGTGCTGGGCTTCATGGGTGTGACTCGACGTCTGAACCACTACGACAACCCGGCGTGGCATCCGTGGATGATTGCCGCTGCATGCGGAGTAGCTCTGATCGCGGTCGGCGTGGTTTTCCAGGTAGCGCAAGTATGGGTCAGCGTGGCGAACCGCAATAAACCCGAGTACCGCGACGTAACGGGCGACCCCTGGAACGGCCGTACTCTCGAATGGGCGACCGCGTCGCCGCCGCCGGTCTATAACTTCGCCATCATTCCGACGGTGCGCGAACTCGACGCATACGCTCACATGAAGGAGACGACAAGCGGACTCGCGAAAGCGCCGGCCAATCAGGCATATCAGGACATTCACATGCCGTCCAATACCAGTGCAGGGTTGCTCATCGGTTTGTTCAGTCTCGTGCTTGGCTTTGCCGGCGTCTGGCACATCACCTGGCTCGCTGTCGCGGCACTGCTGGCTATTGTGGCCACGCTGATTGCACGCAGCTTTGGCGACAACGACGGCTATTACATCTCCGCCGACACCGTGCGGGAAATCGAAAGTAAGCGTGGCCCTGCGGCCGCTGCGGTGCAGAGCCGCGAATTCGAAGCTGTGGAGGCCTGATCGATGTCGCAGAAAACAATCTCCGTGACGCACCACGGCGCACACGATGACCACGGTTCGTCGGATACGGTGTTCGGCTTCTGGCTGTATCTGATGACCGACTGCGTGCTGTTCGCATCGCTATTCGCCGTGTTTGCGGTTATGTCGCATCAGTTCGCGGGCGGCCCGTCGGGCAAGGATCTGTTCGACATCGGCGGCGTCGCGGTGGAGACTGCCGCGCTGCTGTTGAGCAGCATCAGCTACGGCTTCGCCATGCTAGGCGCCCGGCGCGGTAAGTCCGCCTCCGTCCTGGGCTGGCTTGCGGTGACCTTCGTGCTCGGTCTTGCGTTTCTCTTTCTGGAAATGCGCGAGTTCTCGCACCTGATCGCCGAAGGCGCAGGACCTTCCCGCAGTGCGTTTCTGTCGTCGTTCTTCACGCTGGTGGGCACGCACGGACTGCACGTTACGGTGGGCCTCGTATGGATGGCGGTGCTGGCCGTGCAGATCATGCGGAGTCCGAAAATGTCGGAACGCCAGATCACGCGTCTCACGTGCCTAAGTCTTTTTTGGCATTTCCTCGACATCGTGTGGATCTGCGTCTTTTCCTTTGTCTACCTCGGGAGCGTGCTGTAAATGGCTCATATGCAATCAGTTCCGGCGCAGCACGGCAACGGCAGCATGCGCGGCTATGTTGGCGGATTCCTGCTGTCCGTGGTGTTGACCGCCGCTGCCTTCGGGCTCGTAATGCGCGGCACTTTCCCGGCGCAGACGGCAATGATCGCGTTATCGATTCTCGCCTTCGTGCAGATCGTCGTGCACCTGGTGTTTTTCCTGCACATCGACATGTCGGCCGGACAACGCTGGAACGTCATGGCGCTCGGTTATACGGCATTAGCCGCATTGTTCCTGATCGGCGGCACGATGTGGGTCATGCATAACGTCAGCATGAACATGATGTCGCGGTAGTCCGTCGGGATTGCGCATCCATGTATGAAGCGGCCTGGCTTCGCTGACTGCTTCGTACAAGCCCTCAAAACCGCACGCCGATACCGCCCTCGATCAGATCCGTATCGCGGTTGTAACGAGTCACTATGCGGTTCCAGCTGACACGAGCGAGCCAGCGAGATCCGAAGCGATAGCTCGCCGACACGGCGAAGAGCGCCGATACGCGACCGTCGCCCGTGCGGTCTTGCGGGACGTTGTCGGTCTGCTTGATCGCGACGTACGGACCAACGCCGGCCGACAATGCGAGGCGGTCGCCAAAGAATGCGCGAGTAGCCCACAGTTGCGCCGCTACACCGTCGCGGCGCGATTGAATATGCCCGCCTTCGTGGATGTATGACGCGCTCACGTCGACATAGCGCCACAATCCCCGCCGATATTCAAGACTTCCTGCGCTGCTCGATTCCGACTCGTTGCTGTTGAGGATCGTTCTGCCAAACAGGATGGTGAGTTCATTACCGGTGACATTCGACGTCCGCGACACCGGCCGTTGACGCGGCCCCGGCTCACCCGACGCCTCGAGTTGATAACCGACGCCGAACATTAACGCGGTGGTGTCCGGGCCGCCGAACGCATGCACGTAGTTCAATTGCGCCTGGGCGATCCAGCGTCGGTCGAAGTAGTAGGCGGCGCGCAGACTCCCCAATACGCCCCAGCCGTGAGTGTTTGAATAGTCGCCTCCGGCGCTCGCCGCGGTCGTGTCGAAGTACCGGTATGGCCCGGCGCCCGCCGACAGCTCGAGCCGGTCGTTCCATAACGGCAGGCGTCCCCACGCCTGGAGTGCCTGTCCGTCGCGATGATGGTTGGGCAGATGGCCTTCGTTGAGCCATGAAAAACTCCATGCCGCGTATCGTCCCAAGCCCTCGCGATAATTGGCGCTCCATGAATAGGTATTCGTGCCCGCACTAAAGAGCGGTCCGGCCAGCAGCGAGAATTCCTGTGCGTGCGCGTGCGGCGACAGGCCCGCCAGGGCGCTGAACAGAATCGCCGACAACGGAGCAAGGTGATGCTTGCGGTATCGATTCGCGGACACTATCCGATAGTCAGCAGAGTACTTACAAGGAAGGTAGCTTGTGATCAGCCGCGGTGCAAGGAGAAATGGTCGCGGCGATCGAGGTGTCCGGTCTCATCCGCTCCGGACGCTCAACACTACCGCTGCGTGATGGCCCTCTACGTGTGGTGGCGCACTCAAAGACAGGCCTCGTGTAGTGCTCGTCTGCCATTCATTGCAGAGCTTTAGCCGCGTGCTGTCGGCTGTGTCGCAAGGCTTCGCGCTGCATTGTCGTGGCTTGTGAAATCTTCTGCGAGATTTATCTCGGCGGGCAAGTTGGCTCTTGTTGGCTTGTAGCCGAGTAGTTGCTGCGTCTGACGGCTGGTTGCGCGCACATTCAATTTCGCGAACTTGGCGAACCGGCTAACGTGTCTTGTCTGGCTACTCTTTCTGGGTCGTGCTCGCCACCAGCATGTTCACGCGCCAGCCTGTGCGCTCTGCAATGTCGTTGAACGGCGGGCCAGCGGACGAGCCCGGCCTTTATATGCAGCGTGCTTTCCCCTGCACAAAGTTCGCGAGGCGCGGTACAGCGCCTGGGCTGACATCGCCGTGGTGTCTACACGCTGTTTACACGTGACGATGCGCTAAAGATCAGCGCGATTTCGAAAAGGTCAGGGCAGGGATCGTCATGATTTGATTTCGCGCGGATCAGTGTCCGAGATTAAAACTAGACGCTTGATGAATTAATCTGGATTACTACTGCGTTAAATCTAAATCGCGGCGCGGTGACTGGACATCGGGGATATTTTGGCTGCGTCAGATCCTTCGTAAAGTGAGTCGCCACACCTCCCGGCTAAGCATTGCCTTGGGCGGCCGTTTCGTCCCGAGCGCCCGGAAATCAAAGCGGAATAGCGTAAACCACGAGAAAGGAAATTTCTTACGAAGATTGAAAGAGGAAATTTCCATCCGTGTGCAAACCGAACCATGATGTTCTTCGGGCTGTAATCGTCTGATTTAAGAACAAATTTCCCGTCTCTCTCGCGTCGCTCGGTTGATTGGGAAAGTATTACTGCAAGGAAGATGGAAAACGAAACTTCTTACCGGGGTCAGCTTGCCCGACGTGCTATCCATCTAATCTTCCGATCATCATCAGAAAGCAGAAATTTTTGCGAAATGCGAAGTTCACGGAAAGGATCGTGCTTTTTGGCCGAAAACGACTATTTTCCGTGTGACCTACCCGACATAAGCGGGTACGATTTACCCCTGTCGCGGCATGGAAGCGAACAACTTTCCGAGCAATGCAGTCAGTTGCGTTCTCCTGGTTAAACGTTTGCGCGGCAATGCGACGTGTTCCAGCGGCGAATGTGCCGCAGGGTCGTTCCAGATGGTTCATTAAGTATCGCGGCGTCGAGCGCATCGCGATAGGCGCAGCTTTGTCTGTTTGCCTGAGCATGTTAGTCCACGTTGTCTTTGGCAATGTGATTGCAATTACAGCGGTTGCTGGCGATATGACACGTCATTCTGGATCGTTAAGCACAACGAATTAATAAGAGCTGTTAAAAACAACTCTGCTGAACTTCAAAAACTCATCTTCGGCTTTTTTATCGAGACTTTCTCGACAGTGGGAAAAACAAACATGGTAAAACGACGACAATTTCTTGGAGGCCTGACGGCCCTTGCCGGTAGCTATCTTTTGAGCGCCTGTGGTGGCGGCGGTGAAGACGGCGGCGCGAGTCTGGCAGCCAAGGCTTCCGCAAGCCCAACGGCGAAAGCTGCCGCTGCATCCGCGAACGGAACGGTCATCCCTTCGGCCTCTTCTATCACCGACAGCTCCGGCGACGTATGGACGCTCGCCAACGGTGTGATCTACAGAAACGGCTCTACCGTTGGCAATACGTACAACGTGTCGCTTGTGCTCTGGTATGGCGGCAAGATCTGGCATTGCGGCACCGCCGGTCAGTTCTTCGTGAACGCGGATGTCGCAGAGCAATGGCTCCCTTGCAGCGATCCGCGCATCGACGTGGCTCCTGTTCCAGGAAGCTTTTACGGCATGAATGGCCACTATGACTATACGTACACGCCTGAGAAGGTCGTGTCGATGCTGAAGGCCATGAATTGCACGAGCTACCGCGTTGGCGTATCCGACGATCCGAGGCAATTGAATGCTGTAGTCAAGCTCGCGCAGGCTTTCCAGTCGGCAGGACTCACGCTGCTCGTGTTGATCGACGAGGGTGTATATGACGCAAGCGGCGCTGTGATCGGAAGTGAATCGACCGCGTATAGCCGCGGTTACTCCGTCGGCTCGACTGTCGCGAATGCGTTGAAGCCCTACGGCGTGACGATCTACGAATGCGGTAACGAGTTGACGCGCCAAGACGCGACCGTGATGGACTTCACCTACGCCGGCTCAAAGGCGAGTGACTTCAACAATGCGAACTGGCCTGTCATGCGCGGCGTCATGCGCGGAATGATCGACGGTGTGAAGTCGGTGCAGTCGTCCGCGAAGTGCGGCATCAATTTCTGCGTTGCAGACGTCGGTGCGGCCGACGCACTATGGGACGGCAGGCAACCCGACGGCAGCGGTGGTCATCCGCAGGTACGTTGGGACATTACGACCTGGCACAATTACGAAGTCTATGGTGACCTGTTCAACATCGGGACCGACGGCGCAGGTCCGGGCTTCGACCTTGCAACGTACTGCAAGGCCCGCTATGGCGTGCCGCTTATCGTCACTGAATGGAACGCAGGTCCGGAGCGCTCGGAGAGCTACCGCGGAAATTACATCTCGGACAGGCTTGCCGCATTCTACGGCGCACGAAAGACGCACAACATTCAGTCGGTCATGTACTACGTGCTGGATAGCGGGAACAACACCTACGGCATCATGATCAACGGCACACCGATAGACGCGCCGTACAACGCATTCACCAGCTTTACGTCGAGTCACGCCGACACCTGAGCGCGCTTTTGCCGCTTAACGGTTAATGAACCTCGCTCCCGCCTGCTTGCAGGATGGGGCCGGGTTCATTTTGCATTTGATGGCTACTAAGTGGTCCGTGCTGGGACAGTTGCGACTGTCCGACATCAGCGGCAGAACGTGTCCGGAACCAATCTTCCCCAGTCGTAATCGGTGCTATCCGGCGTGAAGGGCAGAACACCTGCTCCCGGCGTAAACGTTAGTTCACCAAAGTACACATGGTTATCCGGTGCATACAGATCCACGCGAACATAGTCGAAGTCTTCACAGAGCTTCGTGGCCGCTTGCAGAATGGCATCGAGGTTCTCGGGGCGGGGTGCCGGCACCGGACTGCGTTTGTAATAGCCGATTGCTATGTCGAGATGGTTCCAATCGACGTCGTACACATCACCTCTTGTGTTCCCGCCAAATCTGTCGGAAATCACCAGGATGTAGATGATCGGTCGTCCGCTACGCCCGCCGAAGCAGTGAAGTTTGTAGTCGGCGGGAATGTTGCCGCTACTGTCGAGTAACAACTGCTCGAAGAAGATGCGTGGCTTGATCTTGCGGTAGTGCCTTTCACGAGCAATCTTGTAGAAGTCGAGCGACAGCCAGTAGTTTGCAAGGTCCCGCAACTGTTCGAATGAAGTTGCCGACTTGTTTTTGACAACCTCCACATAGCTACTGCCGTGATTTGCCTTCATGACGAACGCATTCGGCAGAGCATCGAAGACTTCTTGCGTGAAAGCGTCGGGGACGGAAAGCAACGGAATAACGTGCTTCTCGCCCAGCTTTTTCGCTACGTACTCACGGACTGTGAGCTTGTCGGTCAACTCGACGAACCATGGATCCGGCCGCAAGTTCTTCTGCAGGATCTTTTCGTTGAAGGTGGTGGGCCGACGCAGGTTCGGGTAGCGGCCAATCTCCTTGTGATGCAGCAGACTAAGAAACAAGGGCGCCGGCAGCATCGATTTGGCCGCCTCCTTGAGTCTTCTAACGCTCGATTGTCTGCGCGGTTGCGCTGGCTTTGCGGCGTCGTGCGAGAGCAGCCAGTCGTCGGGTACGTCATCTTCCGACATGTCGGCTTTCCTGCCCCGCAGGGTAGATGTACCGGCTTCGTTGGAGAACCGCGCAGATTTGGTGGTTGTCATTTTCTGTTCCATATCTGATAGCTTGGCGACGCGCGATTCGCGCGCAAAGCCGGGCGGCGCGGTCTCTCAACCGCGCGCCGCCTGGCTGTGTTGATGCCGGACCCTCAGTCGTCGATTGCGACGCATCGCTCTGCCACTTCCAGGCGCTGCTGCGCGCGGAATTGAGTGGGAGACATGCCGTAGCGTTCCTTGAATAGGCGGCCCAGGCGATTGCCGTCGCCCATTCCGCACCGCCGGGCAATCTTGTCTACCGGCAGATCGGTGTTGCGCAGCATCGCACGAACAACTTCAAAACGCGTGCGCAGCAGGTATTCGAGCGGAGTCATGCCGAACTCGAATTTGAAACGGCGCTGATAGTTTCGTTTGCTCATGGCCGCGCACTCCGCAGCCTTGGCCACGGAGATAGGATTGCTGTAGTTCTCCTTGATCCAACGCGCAGATTCGCGAATCTTCTCTGTCGTGGTGGTAATGCTCGCATCGTCCAGTTCGAATTTGTCTGACTCGACGTAGGTCGTTTGCAGCATGTCGGCAATCTTTCGGGCGATCTCGGTACTGAGGTCGCGTTCGATCTGCGCAAGGGCGAGGTCTGTCGGCGTGGCACTGCTGGTCCGCGTCGTCGTCGGAGCGTCGTCGAATACGAAGATCGGCACTGTGGAATGCATCGGGTCCTTGCAAATGACGACCATGTTGGCGCCTTGCTGGATATCGAACGATGCAATAGAGCCTTGACGGGCTATCCATGAGAGCAGACGGTCGTTGGATTCCAACGCCCTCGCCGCGTCGCGACAGGCGACGAACAACGCGTGGAATTCGCCGAGCCGATGGCGCTCGATACTTTGGGTCCAGATCGATATGCCAGACGAACTGGTTACGAGCCCGCCGCTTTCAGAAAGTACTGAAAGCGAATAGGGAGACCCGGGTGCTGTGTCTTCTGACAATTCGTTTGCCAGACGGAATGCGTCGCCGATAGATCCAGCAGTCGCCATGGAGCATTCCTGGGACACTAAGAGCCCAATGTGTTTAGCTGCTTTCCGTGTTGCAGCCTTTGGACTGGTCCGGTGCGCATCAATGTACGACCTGAGAAAATCGGTGGAAGTCGTCACGCTTAGTTCTCCAAACAGGGTGAATCACTGCCTACGTGTCGAGATTAGCGTACTCAAATGACCCTGGCGATGGTGGCCGGTAATCGATGGTGTTTTGGCGCAATTCGGAGGATTGGAGAAATACTTACCTTGCGCGCCTGAATAAAGGCATACGAAAGCCTGTCCGAGTCAGCAACAATTGCTGGAACGAACGAATGCGCGTTTGCAGGGCAAAAGAGCGGTCTTTGCCTTCAAAGCCCCGTGGGAGAAGGCTTACGGGGTATTACATGCCAGCAGCGCCGGATCGGCCCCGTGAGAAGAGACACAAATGGCGCATAACGCTGAATGCGCAGACCGGTATCACTCTGTTACATCCATTGCAGATAGCTACAACACTTTCTAAATTGTGTGTTGCGTGGTGATCTCTTCCACGGAATCGGCCATTAGCACCCGAATTTACGCCCCGGGTGATGCACTCATTCGAACCGACGCTATGCTTCACTGCAGCATCTGTAGAAAAGTAGCGGTTGCCCCGGTAGGCGCTATCGAATGCCAGCAATGCGCAATTTCTTCACCTTTGTCACGTAAAGAAGTTGATTGAGGTGTAGTAATTGCCGTGTCTTTAAGTGCTTTGCACTGACGACGTACGACGAGGCATCGCTCACATGAGTCCGGGGCCGGACCGCGCTTTGCGAAGTCGACTGTAGGTCGGTCTCTGGTGTAATAAAAAGCTAACGATTTGTAGTACGGAATTAAACGCGGAGCGTGGTGTCAAGCGTATCGCTTCGTGATCTGGGGGATTGAAAGTCTGGAGACGGGGGCGAGCCGTGTTGCCAACGGCGCAGCCTTTGATCAATTCAAGCAGGTGGACAGCCACTTGGCTTGGCAAACCATGACGTAGTCCCCGATCAAACGTCGGGCCTACGCCATATGCGTTCCTGTCAGAGACGGCAGGAGCCGCGGACCGTTGGTTGAGCCAGGCGGTGTCGACTCATTACTGTGCCCATCAAACATGGAAGGATCAAACCGGTGGACTACTATCCTCTGAATTCGCTCCCGGCGACTGCCAGTACAGAGCGCGGCCAATTAAGCCCCAGTGCCATGTTGCGTCTGATGCGCGACCATATCTGGGAGATCGTACTTACCACGGTCGTCGTGGTCAGCCTCGCCGCCGCTTATCTGCTCATCGCGTCCCCGATCTATTCCGCGGATGTACTCATTCGCGTAGATCCGCCCGAACCGAATGCGCTCGGTCTTGCACTCCAGAATCAGGAGAACCTGCCTCCGCCCGCACCGTCTACCGTGACGGAAATGGGAGTCATGCGCAGCCGCTCCGTGCTCGAGCCAGTGATCCAACGTTTCCGGTTCGACGTCTCCGTGACGCCGCACAAGCTACCGCTGCTCGGCGACATTGCAGAGAAGTTTGCGACGCCTGGTGAGCCATCCCGGCCATGGCTTGGACTCAAGTCGTACGCATGGGGAGGCGAGCAGGTAAAGATCGGCACGCTTGACGTTCCCAAAGATCTGGAAGAAGAAAAAATGACGCTGGTTGCTGGAGAGGACAATACCTACGAATTGCGCGGGCCGCAAGATCAGGTATTCCTCCATGGCGTTATCGGCAAACAGGTGTCCAGTAATGGCATTTCAATGCGCGTGGATGAACTTGTCGCACGCCCGGGCACCGAATTCACGGTAGTGCGGTGGAATGCGGTGGACGCAATCAAGCGTTTCGACGCAACCATCAAGGTTAGCGACAAGGTCAAAGACTCCGGTCTTCTTCAGATCGAGTACACCGACAAAAGCGCGGCGAAGGCTGCTGAAGTCGCGAATGCGTTGGGCCAGCAATACCTGGCGACGGCGATTGCCAGCCGGCAACTCAACGACACCACCACGCTCGCGTTCATCAACGGAGAACTTCCTCGCCTGCTCGCAGACCTGAGGAAAGCCGAAGAAGCGCTAAAGGCATTCCGGGCCAATTCTCAGTCGATGCAGCCGACAGCAGAGGCGCAGGCCTACTTGCAAGGCGGCCTCGACATTGACCGGCAAATCGCAACGCTCCAGCTGCAACGCACGCAATTGCTCGAGCGCTATACGCCGCAGAGCCGTTGGGTGCAAAGCGTCGACACGCAGCTCGCGCAACTGAAGAACGCGAAAGCGAGTTTCGATGGACATTTCAACGGTATGCCTGCGTCCGAACGCTCGAGCGTCGATCTGATTCGTGCGCAGAAAGTGGCGGAAACGATCTACCTGGGGATGGTGCAGAAGGCCGAGCAATTGCAGGTGCGGCGCGCAAGTACCACTGGCGGAGCGCACGTGGTCGACGAAGCGATAACGCCGCATCGTCCGGTTAAACCGAAGCCGATTCTGGTGCTTCCTGGCGGTCTCGTACTCGGCCTCGTATCCGGCGTTGTGCTCGTCTTCATGCGCCGACATGTGCTGACGGGCGTAACGGATCCGCGTTATGTCGAACGCAGAATGAGCGTGCCGGTATTTGGCGAGATCCTGTTCAGCCAGCAGCAGTTGTTGCTCGACAGAACGAATGCCGGCGCGAAATCGCTGCCTGGTGCTGCCGCGCGAGCAGGGCTGCCTCAGCCGGCCACGGGCGGCGTGCCAGAAATCCAGGTGGCAGGCGGTGGCACCAAGGTGCTTGCTGAACGCTTCCCGAACGATACTTCTGTGGAGGCGCTACGAGCAGTGCGCACTTCGCTGGCACGCGATCTCGCGCATTCACGCAACAACATTCTGATGGTGATCGGGCCGACTCCATCGGCGGGGAAGAGCTTTGTAGCGGCCAACATTGCGACGCTACAGGCCGAGATCGGCGCGCGAGTTCTTCTGATCGATGCCGATATGCGTCGCGGCCATCTCGCATCGCTCTTCAATCAGAACAATCGCGGCGGTCTTTCCGAAGTTCTCTCGGACCGTATGCCACTGCGCAATGCGCTGCGTCATACGGGTATCGACGGTCTCTCGTTCATGTCGTGCGGTTCGCGCCCGGACAATCCAGCCGCCTTGCTCGCAAGGCCGCGTTTCAAGGAAGTGCTGGAACGCCTGAGCGGGCAGTTCGATCTGGTGATCTTCGATACGCCGCCGTTCCTTGCGGTCACCGACGCGTCGATCATTGCGAGCGAAGCGGGTGCATCGCTACTCGTGTTGCGCTCGGGCATGCAATCGGAGGAAGAGATCGAGGACACCGTGAAGAAGATGGAGCGCGCGGACGGCCGCATCGCAGGTGCGGTGTTCAACGGTATTCCGCTTCGACGTAGTACTCGCACCTATGGTTATGCAACCAACTATGCGAGCGACTATGGCGATGCCGACGCAACCAGTGGATCCCTGCGAACGTGAGCGAGTTGCTACGTCGTTCGATGAACTCGCAAAACGGAGAAGCAGATGGCGTTTGCAATCAACGGTAAATTCACTTCGCAGCCGGTCACGGGTGTGCAGAGAGTCGCGTATGAGTTGACGAGAGCGATGCAAATGCGGGTGCCGCCGGGCGAGAAGCTCGAGGTATTCGTGCCGCGCGACGCAAAGGAGCCGGGCGCGCTGCTGAAATGGCAGCGACGCTTCCCATGGCTTCGCGGCACGCTGTGGGAACAGATCACACTGCCCATTGCCGCGAGAGGCGTCAGGCTTGTCAACCTCTGCAACATGAACCCGGTGTTGAAACGCCGGCAGGTGGTGATGCTCCACGACATGGCGGTGTATGACGTGCCGGGCGGGTTCTCCAAAAAATTCGTACTGTGGTACCGCCTCTGTTTCTTCATACTGCCACGAATGCAGCCGATGATTCTGACGGTGTCGAAGTTCTCCCGATCGCGGATTTGCCACCACCTGAAGATCGACGAATCGCGAGTCGCAGTAGTGAGTCCCGCTGCGGACCACCTGGACCGCGTTACCTCCGACCCCGCGGTGATCGAGCGGCTCAATCTCGTCAAGGACGCCTATTGCGTCGTGGTCGGCAGTCTCGATCCGCGCAAGAACCTGCAACGCGTGCTGGAAGCGATAGAGAAGCTCGGGCATCTCGACCACGTCAAGTTCGTAGTGGTCGGCGGCAAGAATGCGCGCATCTTCAATAGCGAACTCGCCGAAGAGAAACCGCAATCGGAAAGAGTGGTGTGGGCCGGTTTCGTCACTGACGGCGAGCTGAAGGCACTCTATGAAAACGCCGGGTGTCTTATCTTTCCGTCGCTGTACGAGGGCTTCGGCCTGCCTCCGCTCGAGGCCATGTATTGCGGCTGTCCGGTAGTCGCATCGTCGCTGACCTCCATACCGGAGGTTTGCGCAGATGCGGCGATGTATTGCGACTCAACATCGGCGGACGACATTGCCGCGAAGATCTCTCTAATGATGACAGACGACGTATTGCGGCAACGTTATAGGGCAATGGGACTCGCTCGTGCGCGCGAGTTTCGCTGGGACGTGACCGCGCAAACCGTGCTCGAGATTCTCAAAGGGCAGGCGGGCGTGCAGTTGACGGGCGTGCCGGCCCGCGCGTCGGCGGGCTAGCGCATGTCGGTAGGCAGGCCAATGTTTCGCATTCGAAAGAGTGTCGGCAGACGTCGGGCGTTGGGAACAATCGCCGCCCTTTTTGGTGCGGCCATACCGCTTGCGCGCGGCAAGACTTCGGCGGCGGCCGGTACAGTGCCGCAAGCGGGAAGTTCGGGAAGTACGGAAGGTCGCAGGATCACGGACCTGATCGGCTCGAATGGATGGGCTGGCGCAAGCAACGACGTCGAGATGTGGCGGCAAATGGGCATCACCTGGGGGCGCGATTCGGTTGGCCCCGGTCAGCCGGATTCACCCACTGAGCCCATGCGTGTCGACAAGACCGGATCGCAGTTCGACAACGATCTTCCGTCAGCGCTGCTACTGAACAACCGCAATGGCATCAAGTCGCTGTTGCTGCTCGGCTATACGCCGCCGTGGAATGCCACCGTGCCCGGTGACAGCAATTCTGCGCCCGTGGATGTCCGGGCGTGGACCCGTTACGTCGAGGCAGTTGTGCGCAAGTACTCCGCACCGCCGTTCAACCTGCGCTATTTCCAGATCTGGAACGAGGCGGCCGGGAAATTGTCCGGTGGTTTACCGCAGGCTACCTTCTGGCACGGTCCGAACTTCAACAAGGATGAAAAGCGCGCGAAGCCGTACGACCGTGCGATGCAGGACTACGTTGAACGTGTGCATCTGCCTGCCGCCCGCATCATCCGGAAGTACAACGCGTATATCGTCTACGGCGGCTGGCCCGATCAGGGCGGCGTGTCCAACTTCTGCAAGTGGCTCGAGTACCGAAGTCCCGCTTCGAATGAACGCATGCTGGACTGGGTCGACTATCTCGACACGCACTACCTGGGCGTCGCCGATCTCGATCCGCTGTACCAGCAGTACGTGAAGAACGGGCCGGCGCGCGGTATCTGGCAGACCGAAATCGGCGATGCGTATATGAAGAATCCGCATTACCTGGCGGAGTACTTCTTCGACTTCGCGGTGTGGGCGCTCGATCGGAACTGGAACGAACCCAACAAGTACGTGTCCATGATCTATCACTGGGACGGATACGAGCCGTTCCGTCTGACTCATCGCGGTCCACCCAGGCGGACCTACAACGCGTCGGGCAGAAGCCTCGTCGTACTTCATCAGGCTGTTTCGGGCTCGCTGGCAAGTTTGACGAACCCGTTGCAATTTGGTCCAGGCGCATCCGGCAGCGGTCTGCGCTCCGGCAATGACATCGTGCTGCAGGTTAATGGATCCGCGGGCTGGCGCGCTGTGACAGTGGCGGGGCTTAAGCGGCCTTCGGGCCGAGAAGTAAAGATTGATTTCATAGACGCGGTGACGGGCACAGTAAGTGCACCTGATGCCATTACGACCACATGGAGTAACGACGGTTTGCAACTGCGATTCAAGGTGCCGGACAAAGTCAATGGCGCCGAAAACGATCCGCCAACTCACCTTGCTTATATCGCCGTCCGCTCGCTTGCGTAGCAATTCCGACTCACCGAAAATTTTAAAATAGCGTCGAATGCCATGAACCAGGTCACAGTTGTCATATGCAACTACAACTACGAACGCTATCTAGCGGCCGCGATCGATTCCGCGCTCAACCAGGACTATCCAGGCACACAGGTTGTCGTGCTCGACGACGGTTCGACTGACGGATCGCGGAAAATCATAGAAAGCTACGGTAGCCGGATTACCGCGATCTTCCAGGAAAACGGCGGCCAGGTCGCCGCATACAACCACGCGATTAGCGCGCTGGAAACGGAATACGCGATCCTTCTCGATTCGGACGACATGCTGTATCCGAGCGCCGTGTCGGAAGTAATGCAGGTCTTCAACAGCGGCTCGTGGGCGAAGGTGCAGTTCCGGCTCGACGTCATGGACGCAAGCGGAACGGCGACAGGGGCTTACGTGCCGAACACCGAACCGCCCGCCAACTGCGGAGAACTTCTGCAGGCGGGTTGGCTCTATCCGTCGCCGCCGGCCTCTGGCAACGCGTATCGGGTAAGCGCACTCAAGCAGGTGTTTCCTATTCCCGCGCCGGGAATCAATCGCTACGGCGCCGACTTCTTCGCGATCTACGGCGCTGCATTAGTCGGTCCGGTGGCCACGGTGCGCAAGTCGCTTGGCGGCTATCGCGTGCATAACGCCGACGGCGGCACGGTGTCCTTCGCCAATTCGGAGCAGATCTCCAAGGCGCCGAAGGCGCTGGGCATGCGCTGGGCGATCCTGAGAAATATTGCCAGGTCGCGTCTGGAGATCGAACTGCCCGCGACATTTCATGATTTTGGCCACGAGAAGGCGATCTTCTGTTCAAGCGTGTATCGGGCGACGCTCGTTCATCGGTGGCGCTGGATGTTGCACGATTCGCGCGGCTACCTGCATGCGATCGTAGCTAACCCTTTCTGGAGCGTGAAGAAGAAGTTCGGCACGCTGTTTCTTTCCGGCCTGTGCCTCGTACCGTACTCGCCACTTTCTGACTTCGTCGTTCGCTACATATCGAACCCGCTCGCACGCCGACGCGTGGCGCAGCGCTAAAGTCAGGAATACGCAATTGGAGAACGGAATGGAAAGACGAGACAACGCAAGCGTCATTGCGTTTGTTTACGGCGGATATTTGATGAGGTACGTGTACCTCATCATCGTTGTGCCGTTTTACGGAAGAATTCTCGGCGTGTCCGAGTACGGGCGAGTGCTCGCGTCAATGTCGCTTATGAACGTGATCTGGATGCTCGTGAGCTACGGATTCACGTTTGTTGGAATGCGCGAAGTCTCGAAGGCGCATTCGGTGCAAGAGTGCAATTCTATCTACTCGCTGCACGTCAGCGCGCGACTCTTGCTGGCCGCGCTGGGCGGATGCATCGGCCTCGTCGCCACCATGTGCTCGCCGACATTGTCTGAGCGACCTCTTATCGGTGTACTGGCTACATTGCTCGGCATCGTTTCGGCATTGAATCTGGGCTGGCTGTTCCAGGGGCGTCAGCGTTTTCGTACGCCGATCATGATCGAGGTCTTTGGCTTCGCCGTGAGCCTCGTGCTGGTGCTGAGCTTCGTGAAGGAGCCTTCAGATTCGGTGTGGGTGCTTGCGAGCCTGTTGATTGCCGGAGTGGCGTCGTCGATCATTTCGTATGGCATTACCACTTCACAACTGGGATTGCCACGTCTGAAACTACAAGGCGTGATGCCGCTGATTCGCAGCTCGACGATGCTGTTCTGCTATTCGTCGGGCTCCGTGGTACTCACGGCGTCGTCGACGTATCTGCTGACGTTGTTGTCCACGCCTGCTCAGGTCGGGTATTTCGGCGCGGCTGAGCGCTTCGCGACTATTGCTCTCAGCCTGATGGGCCCCGCATCGCAGGTATTCGTCCCGACGATTTCGCGGCAGCTTGCTCATGGCGACAAGGACGGCGCGCATGCGACCACGCGTCAGGGCGCGGCGCTTCTGCTCGGCTATGGCCTACTCGTTTTTTGCGGCGCAATGACGTTGTCGCCCTTTGTCTTGCCGCTGATTCTCGGGCCGGCGTTCGAGCCTGCCGCTCGAGTTCTTCAATGTTTCGCGTGGATGTTCCCGTTCGTCGCATTCAACGAGTTCGTCGCGTTCTATGTATTCGTTCCGCGCAGAAAGGACCGGCTGCTTGCATTTGCAGGAGTAGCCTCCGGCCTCGTCAATCTGGCCGCGGCGCTGCTTCTCGCGCCGCGCTTCGGAGCAATTGGCATGGCAACTGCGCGGGTCATCGGCGAGGCGACCCTCGCCGTGATCCTGATGGTCATCATGGTCCGGCTCGAATTGGTTGGGCTCGTGCCGGGCGCACGGCGCGCTGCAGGAATGCTGGGGCTTGCATGGGGCGCAAGAGCCCAGGCAGGCGCGACCAAGGACGACTGAACCGGATTGCCGGCGCTGAAGCGTCCGGCGCGTAATCTCACAGGAGGTTGAAGTGAAAGTCGCTATTGTTCACGATTGGCTCGTGGTTTCGGGCGGCGCAGAGAAGGTTTTAAAAAGCATCGTCGAATGCTTCCCGAAAGCGGACATCTTCTCGATTGTCGACTTTCTCGAAGATCGCGATTGTGTGAAGGGTAAGCCCGTCAACACGTCGTTCATTCAGAAGATGCCTTTTGCGCGGAAACGTTATCGTGCATATCTGCCGTTGATGCCGATCGCAATCGAACAACTGGACCTGTCTGCCTACGACCTCGTTATCTCGAGTTCGCACGCGGTGGCCAAGGGCGTGCTGACGGGCCCCAATCAGATTCATATCAGCTATGTTCATTCGCCGATTCGCTATGCGTGGGATCTCCAGCATCAGTATCTACGCGAATCGCACCTGAACAAGGGCCTCAAGTCCATCATGGCCCGTGCGCTGTTGCACTATATCCGCGGCTGGGATTCGCGTTCGGCGAATGGCGTGGACCATCTGCTTGCGAATTCGCACTTCATTGCGCGAAGAATCAGGAAGGCGTATCAGCGCGACGCTACGGTTATCTATCCGCCGGTCGATCTCGACAACATGGTCATGTGCACGCAGAAAGAGAACTTCTACGTGACCGCATCACGCATGGTGCCGTATAAGCGCATAGACCTGATCGTGCGGGCTTTCTCGCAGACGCCGGAGCGCAAGCTCGTGGTGATCGGCGACGGCCCGGAAATGAAGCGCATAAAGGCGGTCGCGGGCCCCAACGTGACGATACTCGGCCACCAGCCTCTGGAAGTGCTGGTCGATCATCTGCGGCGCGCTCGCGCTTTCGTGTTCGCTGCAGAAGAAGATTTCGGCATCTCCGTTGTGGAGGCTCAGGCGTGCGGAACGCCTGTGATCGCGTTCGGTAGGGGAGGCGCACTGGAATCGGTTGTAGGCTTGCCACTCGAGCAGCCAACCGGTGTCTTCTTCGGTGAGCAGACGGCTGAGTCTTTGCTCGAAGCAGTAACGCGGTTTGAGCGCAATGCTACGTTGTTTGACCCGGTCAATTGCCGCCAGAATGCCGAACGGTTCTCGACTGAGAACTTCAAAACCGCATTGACGGATTTCATTGACGCACGGCTTCTGCGCAGCTCAATCGAACAGCTCCGCCCGTACCTCGTGCGCGAGCGGGCTGTCGACGAACGTCATCTGGCGAGCGTGCCTTCGTAAGTTTGAATGCGATATTTGACGCGGCCTGCAAGAGCCATGATCGAGTGAGCGTGGCTGTGTATTTGCGGTGACCGCGTTTCAATAAGCCGCTGAAGCGGCGCCTGGTGTCCATAGGCGAGCGCGCAAACGAACAGAAGGCTCGCGGCCAACGACGCGGGCCGCGCACGTTCGGACTGCTCGGAAAGGGCCTTTCGCAGGAACATCAGGCCTACGACCGCGCCAAGAATCCACCCTGCAATCACCTCCGGCAAGGTATGCGAGAGGTCCATCAGGCGCGATACGCCCGTTAGCGCGCCGATTCCCATTCCAGCTGCAATTCCTAGCGACGGCGGCAGACGCCACCACTTCAATTGCAGTGCGAGCGCGACCATCCACACGCATGTCGACAGCATCGCGTGGCCGCTAATCACGCGGAAATGCGAAGCGGGAAAAGAGATGCCCCAGCCGGCGTAGAAGATCTTGCTCGCGCCGACAATGGCGATGCCGGCAGAAAGCATCACGATCCACCGGAAGGCGAGCTTGACGTTAAAGAGAGCGATCCAGCAGGCGCAGACAGCGGCCACGGGTAAGGTGACGGCGGCATCGCCTATGTTGGTGAATACTGTCCACATAGGGTTCCCGTTCTTGTTGGGTTTCGCTCTAGCGGGAACTGACGTTCCCGCTAGAGCGCAGCAGGCGTAGCAACTTCTTAGACGCGACGGCGGGCCAGCGATTTGCGCCGATTGAATTCCGCAGTGATCGCATTGGCGGATTGTGACGCCAGCAGCAGCGAGATGACGAGCGAGAGTATCAAAACGTTCGAAGGCGACACGAGCCGATGCTCTGTTGCCGCCATGACCAGCAAACACACGGACGAGATTTCGACGAAGCGGAACGCGGAAAAGTTCTGGCCGCCTCCGACCAACGCGCTGGCAGCCGCTCCATCTTTACTCCACTCCACCAGCTTCCAGAAGAAAGTCAGCGTGAGGAACAGGCCCACCACACCCGTTTCGGCGAGCGCATTCAGGTAAGAGTTATGAGCGTGCGAATCGCTGTGTTCGACCACGATGTCGGAAGGTGCACCGAACAGGTGAAAGTACGACGTTACAGTGCCGATGTGATCGTCGAATGAACCGAAGCCGAGGCCCACGATCGGGCTTTGCTCAAAATAGGCGAGGGCGCGCGGCCACAGCCATTCATAGCGGATGTTGAGGTTGGCGACCTTGGCATCCTGATTGTGGATATTGAACGGGTAGCCCATGTAGTCGATGGTCCCGTCGGTATGGAAGAAGGCCATTGCAAGGGAGCCCGCAATCAGACCGCCCATCAACACAGCCAGTAGCCAGCGCTTACGGCCGAAGTACAGGTACGGCAGTACAGCCGCGGCACCGAGCAGCGAGCCGCGGCTGTATGTTGAAAACAGCATCATTGCGTTGGCCGCGATCAGCGCGAGCAGCAGTTTGCTGCGCTTTTGCAGATAGCATCCAACACCGAGGCAGAACAGCATGGCGAAGAATCCGCCCGCTGCGTTGCGCGCAATAAAGTAACTGCCGAAGCTGTTGTCCGGGTTCGTGAAGATGCTCAGTATGCCGGTCTCGACGACGTAGTAAGCGTATGGCGGAATGTTGATCCCGACCGCGAAGATGAAGAACGTGCGAAGCACTTTGTTCAGATCCAGCCGATGCACATAGAGGCAACCGGCAAAAATGGGAGCGTAGGAAATGAAGAAGTTGCCGTCGCGCCGGTAGAACTCGAATTCGGTAAACGATTTCGGATCGTAAAGCAGCGTGGATACGACGATTAAGGCGGTTAGTGCCGTCAATGGTGTAATAAAAGCCGGATAGCGCCGGCCAAAAAAACGCCATGAGTAAAGAACGATCGGTACAAAGCCGACCGCGCTAAGTGGCACGAGATTCGTAACAGTAAGAAACAACGCAAGTAGCGAAATGTAAGCCATTGCGACTCCCGAAAAACAAATGGCGCATAGCCTGCAATGACATGGCCATTACGTGCGAACACAACCTGGTTGGAGATGCGGCGCGCCGCAGCGGGGCGACGAACCTGAATTGAATTGGGTCCTGCGTATGGATGAATGAGCTATCCAAGCACCCACGAAGGTACCACGTATAGGCACTGATTTCCACGCGCTGCCGCACAGACGGCGGGCGATAACAATGGTCTCGAAGACGGGCGCGCTCGCTAATGCCACCACGCTGGCCAAAACCTCAACTGTTCGCGCCACGATTGCTGTGGTGCAGCGTGAGGTGTCTATGATTGATCACATCGAGTAATGCTTCAGTGGCATCTGCATTCTGGCGCCACGCCGATATGTATGCCGTTTGTTTTTTCGTGAGCGACCCGCTGCTGCCTGAGTGCCCAAGGGTGGACGCTCACGGACGAGAACCCGGTGTGCATCCTTGCTTTACGCGGACAGAACGGCTCGCGTAGCCCGTTGATGCCCACACCCCGTCATTGATCACATGTGAGACCGGAAAGTGCCGACGTATAGCGTATTTCGTCGGCGCTTACGCGATTAATCGCTGTCCGGCCCATATGTCTTGGAGCGATAAATGGATAAAGTTTTTGCAACCGCCGGCGAGACGGACTTCGAAGCTCAGCACGTAGCACAGGAATGCCCCCCGCTCGCGCAAGTCATTCTCGCAGGCGGCTCGGGCACGCGTCTATGGCCTGTGTCGCGTGAGCAGTTCCCGAAGCAGCTGATCGATGTGATTGGCGACAAGACGTTGTTGCAGGCCACGATGAACCGGATGGACGACTTCAATCCGCTATGGAGCGTCGTGCCCGATCCGGTAATTGTGTGCGGTGCCGAACATTATTTCGCAACTTCTGAGCAGGCTCGCGAAAGTGGCGTGAATGCCCGTATCGTCGTCGAGCCCGGTCGCCGCGATACAGCGCCTGCCCTGACCCTTGCCGCGCTGACTGCAGCATCTGAAGGCACGGACGTAATTCTCGTCGCGATGCCTGCGGACCATGCGATTGCAGATCTGACGGCGCTCCATAAGGCAATTGAAATTGCGGCTCGCCATGCGGACGCGGGCGCTATTGCCACGCTGGGCGTTCCGCCTACGGGCCCGGACACGGGCTTTGGGTATATCCGTCTCGGCAGTGCACTGTCGGACGGCGCGCATCGAATCGAACGTTTTGTCGAGAAGCCAGCGCCCGAGTTGGCTGCGCAGTACGTCGAGTCCGGCAATTATTGGTGGAACAGCGGCATGTTTGTAGTGCGTGCATCAGTATGGCTCTCCGTGATCCGTCAGTTCCAGCCGCAAATACACGATGCATGCGTTCGAGCTTATGAAGGCGCCAAGGTCACCGACGGCTGTGTCGTTCCCGACGCAGAAGCGTTCTTGCAGTCGCCGTCGGACTCGATCGACTACGCAGTCATGGAACATCTAGGGAAGCCCGAATCGCCATTCTCGGGCGTGGTCGTGCCGCTCGAGGCCGGCTGGTCGGATCTGGGGTCGTGGGACGCCGTGTGGCAGGCGATGGAAAAGGACGATTGCGGCAACGCATCGAGCGGACGTGTTCTCTTCGAAGGTGCGACTGCAACTTACGCTCGCTCGCAAGGTGGCCGACTGCTCGCATGCGTCGGTACGAACGATCTGATTGTCGTCGAGACGGACGACGCCGTTCTGGTGGCCGACCGTTCGCACGTGCAGGACATCAAGGGACTCGTGTCGCGTATCAAGGCGGAGAAGTCACCGGAAGCGGATGCGCACAGAAAGGTGCGTCGCCCGTGGGGCTTTTACGATTCGATCGATCAGGGCGACCGTTTCCAGGTGAAGCGAATTGTTGTGATGCCGGGCGCGCGCCTGTCGCTGCAGATGCACCATCACCGCGCCGAGCATTGGATCGTGGTGAGCGGTACCGCTCTCGTCACGCGCGGCGAAGAACAATTTCTTCTTGGCGAAAACGAGTCGACGTATATCCCGCTGGGTATTCGTCACCGGCTCGAGAATCCCGGTTGCGTTCCGCTTCAGATCATTGAAGTGCAGTCCGGAACCTATCTCGGCGAAGACGACATCGTTCGATTCGACGATAAGTATGGCCGTGCTGGTTGATCGGCCGTGGCGAACCAGAGAGCGTACGAGGGAACTGCTATGCGATTGATCACAGGTCTGATGGCCAGGCTGTTCGATGTGGCGATGATCCTCGGAGGCGCGGTTGCCGCGTCTCACATTCGCTTCGACGATTTCGCGCAACGAAACTTCTACCTGGCATTTGTCGCGTTCGCGGCGGCGTTTTCGCTCGCTGTGTTTCCGGCGCTGGGCGTCTATCAGTCGTGGCGCGGCCGGTCGAAACGCGTTCTCGCCGGGCAGGTGGCGCTTGGCTGGCTCGTGGTGCAGGCCTGCGCACTCGCTTTGATGTTCTCGTTGCACCGCATCGATTTCGTCTCCCGGTTATGGTTCGTGTACTGGACTGGCATCGCTGGCGGCGCAATGATCGCAGGGCGCATGGTGACCCACGTTCTTCTCGGTCGAGTGCGCAACGCAGGGTTGAATCTCCAGAAGGTCGCTGTCGCCGCGTGCGGAGAACATTGCGACGAAATCTTGCGCAAGATGGAGATGGAGCCGGCCGCAGGCTTTCGTGCAAACGCTGTCTACAACCTGCGTCCGGACAAGGAAACCACGATGTCCGTGCCTGTGTTCGAGCAGCGCGCCGCGTTTGCGAAATACGTGCGCGAACAGCAGATAGATGAAGTGTGGCTGGCGTTGCCTTTGTCGGAGGAGCGCGCGATTCTGGAACTGGTCGATGAATTCCGCAACGATCTGATCAATGTGCGCTTCATGCCGGATGTCCGGGCGCTTGCCCTTTTCGATGGAAGCGTGACCGAGTTGCTCGGCTTTCCAACCATCAACCTGGCCGCCTCACCATTGCCGCCAAACGCTCTCGTGAAGAAAGAACTGTTCGATCGCATCTTCGCACTGATCGCGTTGATTGCTGTCTCGCCGATTCTTCTCGCGTGTGCGATAGCGGTGAAGCTCAGTTCGCCCGGTCCTGTGTTCTTCAAGCAATGCCGAAAGGGCGCGGACGGTCGCGTCTTCATGATTTACAAGTTCCGGAGTATGCGCTTGCATGCGAAGAAGGAAGGAGTGCTTGAGCAGGCTACGCGTGGCGACCCCCGCATCACGAGGGTCGGACGATTCTTGCGGCGTACGAGCCTTGACGAGTTGCCGCAGTTCTTCAACGTGCTGCGTGGCGACATGTCCGTCGTGGGGCCGAGGCCGCACGCGCTCGAGCACGACGACCTTTATCAGCACATCGTATCGGGCTATATTCACCGCTATCGGATCAAGCCCGGTATTACCGGGTGGGCACAGATCAATGGCTTTCGCGGGGAGACGGACCGCATCGAGAAGATGGAGGGCCGCGTAGCCCACGATTTGTACTATCTTCGGAACTGGTCGTTCGCGCTCGACGTCAAGATCATTTTCGCGACTGTATTCAAGGGGCTGCATCATCCCAACGCTTATTGATCCGTCCGTTGGATCGAGGCCCCAGTAATGCAGTGAAGTGCGTGCGGAGCTCAAGCATAATCAGAAGGGGGAGGGGACTATGAAACTGATCGACGTTGAGACAGTAGCCAGACGTTCAATAAAGAGCGTGGGGCGATACGCATTCCACCGGGTGCATGGCGTGCAGGCTAAGCGCGTCCTGCGGCAACTGGAGAAGAAATACGGACCAGCGGACCCGGCGACTCTCAAGCAAGCCGATACGTATGCACTCGACGTATTCGGCGATGCGATCTACGCACCCTGGCTTCGCGTTTACGCTGCGTTCAGCGGCACGTTCAAGGAAGGCTGGATCCCCGACAACTTTTACGGCGGCGTGGTCGTGCCCAATATGAAAGGCGGCTACGGCAGGATCTCGAACCTGAAGCCCATGTCGCGAGTCATCTTCGGCGGTGATGCGTTTCCCGATATAGCCTACTTCGCGAATGGCCTGTTCTTTACGGACCGCAACGTGGTGGTCCCGGAGCGCGAGCTCGAAGACGCGGTGTTCCGCGACTGCGATAAAGTCGTCTTCAAACTGGACGGCTCAGGGCAAGGCAAAGGCATTCACTTCTTCGACCGGAAGTCGTTCGACTGCGATCTCATCAAATCGCTCGGCAACGGAGTAATACAGAAGTTCATCGTTCAGCATCCATTGCTGAGCGCGTTCGCTGCCAACTCGGTCGCGACCTTACGTCTTACCACGGCGGTGGACGACCTTGGACGCGCCTCGCTGCGCGCCGCATTTTTGCGCGTGGGCAGAGCGAGTCATACCCATATCACGGTGGACGACGAAGTTTGTGTGCCCGTGGACCTGGTAACGGGGGAATTCGCTCGCAAAGGCTTCATGAGCGATTGGGGCGCGACTGAAGAGCACCCCGATTCCAAAGTCAGGTTCGCCGGACTGAAAGTGCCTGCGTTCAGCGATTGCATCGATACCGTTCTGCAACTCCATCGCAAGGTGCCGTTTGCGCGATGCATTGGGTGGGACGTGACAGTCGACAGTGACGGCAAGGTGCAAATTATGGAATGGAACGGCGAACACAACGATGTGAAGTTCAGTGAGGCGACCCAAGGTCCCTGCTTTCAGGACCTGAAGTGGGAACTGCTGAAGGGTAGCGCCTTATGACGGTATTCAGCGAGGAACGCGCGTGAGCGAACAATTGTGGTGCGTCCATATTGAGGGACCCGACGACTTCATTGCTATGGCTTCGCGAGAAGCGGCGCAGCGTGAAGCGTCGGCTATCAATGCGTATGTGGAGCGCTCAGGGCAAGCTCAGAGCGCCGCGCATGCGCGCGCGGTCGCAATGGAATGGCCGTTCCCGCCGGAGGGCCACGCCCGGGCGCTGGAAAGCGACTGGGAAGACTTGCAGCGCATGCCGCACCGCCAGCAGCAGGGCGGGTCGTCGCAGGGCTTGTTGACGAATATCGCGCGGCGCGTGAAGGAGCTTATCGAAGTCGCGCGAGGCGCATGACCGAACGGCCACGCGGCCGCTCAAGTGTTCAAACCCCCAGACGCTTCACAATTGCCGTCTTTACGACCGGCATGCCAATTTGCAAGAGCTTGCGGAAGCCCTCGTCGCGCCCGACCTTTTGCTCGACGTTATCTATCATCGCCTGCATGACATTCGCGGGATAAAACTCCCGGAAAAGTCTGTTCGCGCCGATTTGCTCGAAGACGTGATGAAGGAATGAGCCGCGCGGCGGTCCGACTCTTTTGAACAAACCCATCTTCACAACACGATTGTTCCAGAGGTGCAGCGAGTACGAATTGGCGCACAACGCTGCGCACTCGTCGAAGTACTGCGGAAGAAATACCTTGTAGTAATCGTCGAAATGTACCGGATAGAAGTCGCTTTCTGGTACTCCTGCATTTACGCCATATACGGACGTCAGCAAACGCGGCCCTGTGTCACCCCATTTTATGGAGGTGCCTTTCATCGCCTCGATCCGTTGCAAAAGCTCCAGCAGGCGCGGATCGGCGGGATCGAGGCGCAGCAGGGCGGTGCAGATGCTGGTGGCCGACTCCCGCCCGATAATGTTGCCCTCCAGGCTGCGATCAAACGCGCGCAAAAGCAGCATGTCGGTGTCAACCCAGATTTCGTCCGTCTTCGTAAACATGACGAAGCGAAAATAATCGGTGAAATGCGCCATTGACGGGGTACCGTCAATAGAAAATGCTGTTAACGCGTCGGACTTCACAATTTCGCTTGCGTCCTTGACGATCACGCCCTTGGGTACGTTCTGTACCTCGCCATACGTATAAAGCGCTACATCACTGCCATAGGCGGTGAACGAACTCAAACAGGCCACTTCATAGGCCGAAAGCTCTGGGCCATGCCAAAACGACGCGAAACGTGCGCTACTCATAGTCTATCCATTGGGAAATTTGGTGCGGTGGGAAGCAGGCGGGGCCCGAAACTGATCGGACCCGAGAGGGCGGACGGCGCACGCGCCTCTGCCTGGAATGCATGTGGCCCAATGATAAACACGCGACGGATTTCGATATTAGTAAAGACCCTAAATGTAGGACATTTGTCGCGAAACGTTGAGTGTAATGGCCGTTAACGCCCTTTCACGTCGCCCCGGCCGCGAGGGTGCGGCAGGCGAACACGCCTCAGCCGCGCCACCTTACGTTAAGTCAGTGCAGATCGGTTCGCCCTGTGGACGACACGACATTGCCAGCACTGTCCAGGATTGCGACAGGTCCGCTTTGCGTGGCTGGCGGCTCGTCAATCACGAGCGGGCTTGTTATGGTGGTGGGTTTCGCCGGTGCAATGCCGATCGAAGCGGCGCTGCCAAAAAACGAAAACAGCGTGGACAGGTAGCTGCTTACGCTGTCCTGGAGCACGCCTGCAAGCTCGTTATGCGTATCCACGGCGATGTCTTCGACATGCCCCCAATACGCGCAGGTCTTCTTCATTGCGGCGGGGATTTGCTGGAATTGCAGATCGATTACCTGATCCAGCGATACCGAAGAAAGCGCGGCATCGACAAGCGCCTGCTGCTCGGACAAGGACGTCTTGACGGTCTGCACATTCAATTCGACCACTTTCTCGAGGCCGGCAACTGCTTTCGCCGCCATCTGGTAGGCGACAATTGCATTGTCTTCGTGGCCAACTTCCGGCTGGGTCAATACAACAGCGTTCATAAGGGTGCTCCGTATCAGTGCGGGGGGAGGGAATGCGCAACAACGCGCAGTGTTCAAGCAACGGCTATTCCTCGCCATGCAAACGGATCGAACGCATGTCTGCAATTCGCCAGTGGCGCGGCTGCCAGCGTCAAATTACTATTGACTTGCGCCTGCAGGCGCGTCGCTTGCCGCAGTGGCGGGCGCCGACACGGCAGGCCCGCTTTGCGCGGCACCACTTACTGCGGCTGCGCCGCTCGCCTGATCGGTCGACGAAGTACCGGAGCGGTTGCAGCCGGGCAATGCGATGGCAAGCGAGGCTGCGCACGCGATGATCCACAAAGCCGAATTTTTCATGGTCGTGAAATAACGTCTGTTGAGGCGAGAGGCGACGCAAGGAGCGCACCGCATTGCGACGAGACAGCAATGCGTATGCCGCGCGCAGTACCGTCGTTTCGAGAAACGCGACTACCCAATTCCAGCTTTCGAGCGGTTATGCTGGAACCCACTCACCTGGACGAGAAATGGAAACTTGCCATGACTGAGCCCGACCTATCGAACGTGTACCGAAGCTACATTGCGTGCCTTAACAGTCAGGATTGGACCAGGTTGACGCAATTCGTCCATGACGACGTTTACTACAACGATCAGCGGATCGGCTTGTCGGGATATCGCACGATGCTGGAGAGGAATTTTGCGGAGATTCCAGACCTTCATTTCGACATCGAATTGATGGTTACCGATCCCGCGTATGTAGCGGCACGGCTGCGCTTCAATTGCACACCGAAAGGAAAATTTCTCGGTCTCGACGTCAACGGCAGAACGGTGACTTTCACCGAAAATGTGTTCTACGAGTTCCGCGGCGAAAGAATTGGTCAGGTGTGGTCCGTGATCGATAAGGCGGCTATCGAAGCGCAGTTGTAATGCCACGCAAAGCGAGCAGGCGGCTATGGGTTGCTGCCAAGCGGACTCCCAAGCGGACTCCCAAGCGGATCCCCAGGCGAACCCCCAGCCTGGCTGTCAGGCTGCGTGCCAAGCGCCTGAAACAGCGCAGCGGTGTCGGTGAAGCGGTTTGCTTGAGCCCGCGTTTGATCGAGTGCAGTTTGCAACATCTGACGTTGAACATCGAGTAGAGCAAACTGGCTGATTCCGCCGACCGCATATTGCTGAGCCGCAACGCCAAGGCTCGCCTCGGCCTCCTGTGCGGCCTCGGTGCGCGCCTGAAGTTCTCGAGCGTCGTTTTGCATTGCCGTCAGCGAGTCGGCGACCTGTTGCAATGCTTCCAGCACGGTTTGCCGATAGCTCGCAAATGCCGCGTCGTACACAGCCTGCGCCGCGCGTTTCTTCGCGTGCAGTTCGCCGCCGTGAAAGATCGGCTGAGTCAGATTGAGGCCGATATTCCACACGTTCAGCCCATTCACAATGTCGCTAATGCTCGTGCGTTCCGAGCCGATTCCCGCCGACAACACGAATTGCGGATACAGGTTCGCCGTGGCGACGCCGACATTTGCGCTGGCTTGATGCAGCAAAGCTTCCGACGCCTGGATGTCCGGCCGCGCACGAGCGAGTGTTGACGGCAAAGCCACTGGAATATCGACTGGCAGATGCAGCGCGTCGAAAGTAAGGGTGTCGAAATCCGCTTCAGATGGCGCTCTCCCGAGCAGAATGGCCAACTGATGGTCGGCAGCGGCTAACTGAGTTGCCAGCGGCGGCAAAGACGCGCGAGTTTGTGCAAGCAGCGTGCGCTGGCTGCGGACGTCGAGTTGCGACACGCCGCCGGCAGCTAAACGCGCTTCCATGATCGACAGTTGATGTGCCTGTGCGTCGACAAGCCGCTGCGTGAGCGCTATTTGTTGTTGCAGCGAGGCGCGGCGCACGGCGGTAGACACCACATTTCCCGCAATCGCGAGCCGTGCCGCATCGAACTCATACGATTCGTAGTCGACTTGGGCCATGCTTGCCTCAAGCGCGCGCCGATTGCCGCCGAAGATATCGAACACATACGAAACGCTGACCGATGTGCTAAATAAAGAGAACGGCCCGGGGTTCTCGACATGCGGAATACCGAACGCAGCGGGGTCTACCTTTTGCCTTGCACCCGAAACAGTTGCGTCGATGCCCGGCCATTGCGTAGCGCCCGCGAGTGCGGTGTAATTTTCGCGCGCTTCTATCAGCTTGGCGCGGGCTTGCGCGAGCGTCGGACTTTCACGCAATGCGTCGTCCACGAGATGGTTCAGTGCGTCTGACTGGAATTGACGCCACCACATCGATGTTAGCCTTGGCGTGAGGCTGAATTTCTGCGCGGCGCCCGCCGCTCCGTTGGACTCGACAGTACGCTCGGGCAATGCCTCGCGTGTATAACTTTGCGTGCGCGGTACTGCCGGTGCCTGAAAGTCCGGCCCCACGGTGCAGCCGCTCAAAGCCACTGCGCAGGCAAGAAGAAGTGTTTTCATGAACATTCTCCTAGTCGAGCGTGCGCCGATAAAAGCGCAGCGCAATTGCCATGACGATGGCGGTAAATAGAGCCATGGGCCACACCGAGGGCCAAAGGTCCGTCCATCCGACGCCCTTGAGCAGAATGCCGCGAATGAGCCGGTTGAAATACGTCAACGGCAACAGGTTGCCGATGAATTGAGCCCATTGCGGCATACCCGCGAACGGGAACATAAAACCGGACAGAAGAATATTCGGCAGGAAATAGAACACAGTAAGCTGCATGGCCTGCAACTGATTCTGTGCGAGCGACGACAGGGTGATTCCTACCGTCAGGTTCGCGGCAATGAAGAGCAGCGCGGCGAGGTAAATCGCCACCAGGCTGCCGACAAAAGGCACATGAAACATGAAGCGCGCCGCAAACAGAATGATCGATGCCTGGATAAGCCCGATGGCGACGTACGGCACGATCTTGCCGGTCATGACCTCGATCGGCAGAACCGGCGTAGCCAGCAGGTTTTCCATGGTGCCGCGCTCACGTTCGCGAGTAACGGCGAGGCCAGTCATCATGACGAGTGTCATCGTCAGGATTACGCCCATGAGTCCGGGAACGACGTTGTACTGGGTAATGCCTTCGGGGTTGTACAGATTGTGAACCTGAACGCCAAATGCGCTTTGCCCGCCATTCAGATGTGCGAGCGGTCCTGTGATGTCCTTGTCTGCGACCGGTTGCACAAGGTGCGGCAGCGCGGCAACGGCGGTTTGGGTTGCAGTAGGGTCGGTCGCGTCGGCTTCGAGCAGCAGCGAAGGGTGCTCGCCACGCACCAGCCTTCTGGAGAAGTCGACGGGTATATTCAGCACGAATTGCACGCGGCCCCTCGCAAGCGCGCGGCGCCCGGCTTCTTCGTCTGGCAGCGTCTCGACGATGTCGAAATAAGCCGAGTTGGTCATTGCGGCAATGAAACTGCGCGAAAACTCGCTCTGATCGTGCACGATGACGGCAGTGGGCAAATGCTTCGGGTCAGTGTTGATTGCGAAACCGAAGAGCGCGAGTTGAACGATGGGCACACCCACGATCATCGCGAATGTGACGCGATCGCGCCGCAGTTGCAGAAACTCTTTGAGTACCACACTCCACCAGCGCGTCAACGAAAAAGCAGTACCGTTGCTCACGTTTGCGCTCCAAAGTTGTCTTTCGAATGACTCATCAAATAGATGAATACGTCTTCAAGACCTGTTTCTATGGGCTCCATGCGAAGTGTGGTGCCTGCGGTGGCCTGCCTGATGGCGCGTTCGAGCGCCGCGTGATCCCGCCCGCTCGCGTGCAGTGCGGCGCCGAATACAACGGTCTGATCGACGCCGGGCGTTGCACGTAGCTTCTCCGACAGTTCGCTCAGGTGCTCGCCTTGAATGGACCACGTCGCGAGATCCTGCGACTCGATCACCTCTTTCGACGTGCCTTGCGCGAGCAGCTTGCCGTAGGCGATATAGGCGAGCTTGTGGCAGCGCTCGGCTTCATCCATGTAATGTGTGCTGACGAGTACGGATATGCCGCGCGCCGCGAGGCGGTGCAGTTCTTCCCAGAAGTCGCGGCGTGCAGTGGGGTCGACGCCCGCGGTCGGTTCGTCGAGCAGCAGCAATCGGGGTTCGTGCAGCATGCATGCCGCAAGCGCGAGACGTTGCTTCCAGCCTCCAGAAAGCGACCCTGTCAACTGATTCGCGCGGCTTTGCAGCCCGAGTGCTTCGAGCGATTTATCGACCGTTTCGCGCCGGTTGCGCATCTGGTAAATGCGCGCAACGAAGTCGAGGTTCTCCCGAATGGTCAGATCTTCCCAGTACGAGAACCGTTGAGTCATATAACCGACATTGCGCTTGATCTGCGCACTGTCGCGACGGATGTCGTAGCCGAGGCATGTGCCGGTGCCCGAGTCGGGCGTGAGCAGTCCGCACATCAAGCGGATGCACGTGGTCTTGCCGCTGCCGTTCGGTCCAAGGAAACCGAAAATCTGGCCACGCGCCACTCGCAATGAAACGTTGTTTACGACGTGCTTGTCGCCGAAATGCTTGTTGAGTTCATGCACGTCGATGACGTACTCGCGGGAGTCGGAGTCACTGCTCATTTGAGCACCACCGTCACCGGCTGGCCGGGATGAAGTTTTGTTGCATCCGCAACGGAAGGGTGCGCCTCGATCATATAAACAAGCTTTGCACGGCTTTCGTTGCTATAGATGACTGGCGGCGTGTACTCCGCATTGTTCGAGACGTAGGTGATTTTTGCCGGCACATCCGCCGCGCAACCGTCGCAATGCATGATTACCTCGCGACCCGGCGTGAGTGCGCCAACCAGCGTCTCGGGCACGAAAAAGCGTACCTTGATGTTCTGCGGCGGCAGCATCTGCACAACTGGGCTGCCCGCCGGCACCCATTCGCCGTTGCGATAGAGCGTGTCGTAGATCAGTCCGTCAGCGGGCGCATTGACGCGCTTCTGATCGAGTTTCCACTGCGCCTGCGCGACCACGGCTTCGGCCGCTGCTACCTGCGCCTGCTGGGCGCTGATCTGTTGCGAGCGGCCGGGCAAACGCGCCACTTGCACCTGATTCGTAAGTTCACGCACTTGCGCTGACGTGGCGTCCGCATTCGCACGCGAATCGTCGAGTTGAGCTTTCGAAATGCCGCCTGCGCTGTATTGCGCTTCGTCGCGTGTGAGTTGCAGCGCCGCCTTGCGCGCGTTCGCGGCAGCTTGGGCCAGCTGTGCACGATTGACGTTGACTTCCGGCACGCGCTTGCCGGTTTGAATATCGGCGAGCTGAGAGCGCGCAGCCGCGAGTTGTTCCTGCGCCTGCTGCAGGGCGGCTGTTTCGTCGACGACGTCCAGAGCGAAAAGCGGCGCTTCTGCCTTGACGGTTTGTCCGCGCGTGACGTGCATTTGCGTGAGCTTGCCCGCCTGCGACGAACCCAGGTAGACATACTCGCCCTCTACATAGCCCTGATAGGCATTCTCGTCGTGACGCGAGCACCCCACGAGCAGGACGCTGATGATGAGCGTCCATGCGGGCCGCCGGATTGATGTGATGAAGTTCTTCATTGATCTCGTTCCACTCTCCGTGCTGCGGTCGCGGCGCGTGTTCAGCGGGCATTCCATTTTCATCGCCGGGAAGGGCCGCTCCTGATGCTTCTCCGAATGCCCGGTCCGCCAGGATGAAGTAAAATAAATGCTATGTGAATTTGAATTCAAATTCAAACTGTTTTTCAGCGGAACTGACTCATGCCAACAAAACCAGTGACGACCGCAGGGCGCGTCGACCGTAAAGAGAAGGCTGGAAAAGCGCAGGGAACAACGCAGACGAGAGCGACGCAACAGACGAAACAGACGAAGCAGACGAAGCAGACGAAGCGGGCAGTGCAGCCCGACGCTAAGTCTCGCGCAAAGCAATCGACCGAGCGTGAGACGCCGCCACGGCCGAAAGCAGCGAAGCGCGCGAGCCGGCCTGACGGAGCGGCGACACGCCAGCATCTGCTCGACGTTGCGGGGCAGGTTTTCGCAGCGCGCGGTTTCGCCGATGCCACCAGCAAGGAAATATGCGAGCGTGCGGGCACGCCGATGGCGTCCGTCAACTATCACTTCGGTAGTCGCGAGGCGCTATACGAGGCGGCACTCGTGGAGGCGCATCGTCAGGTGGTGAGCCTCGATGAATTGACCGCACTGACAGAAGGGGCAGGCGACGCTCGCGACAAGTTGCGCGCGGTGATCTCGCGATTCGTCGGCCTGTCCACCAGCACGAGCGCGCCGTGGGGATTCATGCTGATGCTGCGCGAGATGCTGTCGCCGTCGCCCGCTATTCCGGCACTCATCGAAAAGGCGGTGCGGCCGAAAGCTGCGGTTCTGCTCGGTTTGATGGGGGACGTATTGCAGTTGAATCCGCAGGAGCCGACTGTGCAGCGAGCAGTGATGTTCACCGTGCTGCCTTGCATTGCGCTGATGATTGCGCCGAGGCAGGCACAGGCAGCGTTGCTGCCCGCCGTTGCCAAAGATAAGAATGCGCTCGTGGAAGACTTCGTGCGCTTCGTCATGGCGGGGCTCGACGCAGTCGCCGCAGCGCACCGGGCGCGCAAGTAATTCTATTGGTCGAATGCGATTGCGCGCCTGCGCAGTTCTCGCATTGCGCTGTCCAGATGAGCGCGTGCGCTCTCCTTGTCGCCGGCGCGCATCTGTTCATAAGTGCGCTGCGCTACGTCGTGCGGCACGGCTTTCAGTGGGCGATTGGTGCTCATCGCTTTTAGCTGAACTTCCGCGGCGCGCTCCAGGTAGTAGAGGTCGTCCCACGCTTCTGCAATGCTCGCGCCCGCAACCATTACGCCGTGATTTTTAAGGAACAGAATATCCGCATCGCCGATCGTCTGGGCAATGCGGTCGCCTTCCGAATCGTCGAGCGCGAGTCCGTTGTAGTTCTCGTCGACTGCGGTGCGGCCATAGAACTTCAGTGCTGTCTGCCCGAGCCACAATAGCGGCGGACCTTCGAGCAGACACAACGCCGTGGCATTCGGCATATGCGTGTGAAACGCGGCCTTCACGCGCGGCTTCAATCGATGCAAACGCGCGTGAATATAAAACGCGGTTGCTTCCGGCTGGCCCTGGCCGGCTACGACATGCCCGTCGAAATCGCAAACCAGCAGCCGTGAAGCCGTGATTTCGGAGAACGCATAACCATACGGATTGACGAAGAACAGGTTGTCGTGCCCGGGCACCACAGCCGAGAAGTGATTGCAGATTCCCTCTTCAAAACCGTATTGCGACGCCAGTTGAAAGCATGCCGCGAGTTGAATTCGTGCTTCGTTGATGGCGTCGGATTCGAGCCGCAACGTCGGCTGCGGATTCGTCGCGCCAATGGATGAAAGCGTATGCGCCATGGTCGTAGTTCCTGAAAGTCACCAGCCGAGCGAAGCTAAAAGCGGCGGTACCTGATCGAGTGTGGAGAGCGTTGCATCGGGTGTGTAGTCGGGCAGCAGCGTGCGGCCTGTTGCGCGATCTATCCACACGCAGCGAAAGCCTATGTCGCGAGCGGCCGCGTGATCGAGATGCGGACTCGCGCAGATATGCACGACCTCGTCGCGCGTCACGCCGAGTTGCTCATGCGCGTAATCGAACAGCCGTCGCGCGGGTTTGTAGGCACCCGCCTGCTGAGCGGTGATGACGCGGTCGATATGGCCGCCCAGTTGCGCGACGTTGCCCGCTATGACGTCGTCGTCGGTATTCGACACGATGCACAGACGGTAGCCATCTTCCTTCAGTCTCTGCAACGTATCAACCACTTCTGGAAACGGCGGCATGGCGGAGATGCGGTCGGTCAATGTGCGGACATCGCGGCCGTCAGCGGGCAGCCCGAGTTCCGTGAGTGCGAGATGAAGTCCACCGCCTGCCACCTCGCGAAACGAGCGATGCGGCGCAGTCTGTTCGAGCGCATGCTCGTGCCGGTCGTACACTGCGATGAGCCGTGCCGGATCGACGTCATGACCGTGCTTGGTTTCGAGAATTTCGCGGACGGCCGCCTGCAAGCCTTCGTCCCACTGGATCAGCGTGCCGTAGCAGTCGAACGTAAGCCAGCGGGGACGGGCGGTGTTGTGCAGTGACATGAATGGACTCCGACGTAAGTGGATCTGTGAATGACGTCAGATTAAGCACATTGACAGATATTTGAAAATTAAATTAATCTCTCGACGTCAGTTGCATCTTAAATAACGAAGCGAGTCCGTCATGCTTGATCTCGACCTGCTGAACACGCTTATTTGCGTCGTCGACGAAGGCAGTTTCACGCGTGCGGGCGAGCGCGTGCATCGCACGCAGTCCACGGTGAGCCAGCAAGTTCGGCGGCTCGAAGAACTCGTCGGGCGCACGTTGCTGATGCGCGACCGAACCGGCAATCAGGTGACGGCAACCGAGCACGGCGAACTGCTCGCGCAATACGCGCGGCGGCTGCTCGCGCTGGCGCAGGAAGCACAAGATGCGTTGACGAGCGACGTCGCGGTCACGCCGCTTCGCATCGGCGTACCGGAAGATTTCGACGCGCGCCGCATGTCGGCGATGTTGTCCGGCTTCGTCAAGACGAAACCAGGGGTGCGGCTCGAAACGGTGGCCGGCATGAGCGCCGAGCTGCAACGCAGGCTCTCGGGCGGTGAGATCGAGATCGCGCTGGTCAAACGCGAGCCGGCGAGCGGGGAGTGCCTGGCTTCATGGCCGGAGTCGCTCGTGTGGGTGCGAGGCGCGCATGCTCAAGCGCCGGAGGAGTCGTCAGACGAACCCGTGCCTCTCGCGCTATTCCCGCAAGGCTGTGTCTACCGGCAGCGCGCGATCAGGGGGCTCGACAAGGCGCATCGCCGCTGGCGAATCGCATTCGGAAGCCATAGCCTCACGGGTATCCAGGCGGCGGTTTCTTCAGGGCTCGGCATCTCCGTTCTGCCGACCACAGCGGTACTGCCCGAGCACCGCGTGTGCAACGGCTTTCCGCCTTTGCCGCCGACCGAGCTCGCACTTGTCAGCTCCGGCGGCGTGCTCAACGTGCATCAGCGCGCGCTGGTCGACTTCCTGCTGGCGGAGATGGAGGCGTAGAAGGGCCGGCGGAATGACAAGCAAGAACTGAAAAACCGGCCCGACTGCTCGACGCCTACGACAGGTGATGCACTTCCTGCAATCCGAACACAGGCGTTGGAATGCCTTCCATGCGAGCCTTCAGTTGCAGAGAGAGATACTGCGAGTAATGCCGCGACTGATGCAGGTTTCCGCCATGAAACCACAGCGCCTGCTGCTGCGTGGGCTTCCACATGTTGCGCTGCTCGCCTTCCCACGGACCCGGATCTTTGGTCGTATTCGAGCCGAGTCCCCACACCTTGCCGACCTTGTCGGCCACTTCGCGTGAGATCAGATCGGCGGCCCAGCCGTTCATGGAACCGTAGCCTGTTGCATACACGATGAGGTCCGCTTCGAGTTCGCTGCCGTCGCTGAGCAGCACCGAATGCTCTTTCAGTTCCACCACGTCCACGCCGCTTTTCAGCTTGATCTTGCCGTCGGCGACGAGTTCGGACGCACCGACATCGATGTAATACCCGGAGCCGCGACGCAGGTACTTCATGAACAGACCCGAATCGTCGTCGCCGAAATCGAGCATGAAGCCGCTTTCTTCGAGCCGCGCGTAAAACGCCGCATCGCGTTCGCGAATTGCGTTGAAGACCGGGATCTGGAACTCGTGAAGAATCGCATACGGAATGGAAGCAAAGGTCAGGTCAGCCTTCGCGGTTGTCATGCCCGCCGCCACCGCGCGCTCCGAGTAAAGATCGCCGAGCGCGAACTCCATCAGCGAATCCGATTTGACGATGTGCGTGGACGAGCGCTGCACCATGGTCACGTCGACGCCGGCTTCCCACAGGGCCGCGCAGATGTCGTGAGCCGAATTGTTCGCGCCGATCACGACGACTTTCTTACCGTGATACGCGTCCGGACCAGGATGCCGCGACGAATGATGCTGCTCGCCCTTGAACACGTCCATGCCCTTGAAGCTCGGGATATTCGGCTTGCCCGACATACCGGTGGCGAGCACGAGTTGCTTCGGCCGAAGCGTGAGATTGCGGCCTTCCCGTTCGACTTCGACGATCCATTCGCCCTTGGCCTCGTCGTAGCGTGCGGATTTGCACACGGTCGAGCCCCAGTAGTTCAACTCCATGACCTTCGTGTACATCTCGAGCCAGTCGCCGATCTTGTCCTTCGGTGTGAAAACCGGCCAGTTGTCCGGAAAGGGCAGATAGGGCATATGGTCGTACCAGACCGGATCGTGCAGGCAGAGCGTCTTGTAGCGCTTGCGCCATGCGTCGCCCGGCCTCTCGTTTTTGTCGATGATGATGGTCGGCACCCCAAGCTGCCGCAGCCGCGCACCCAGTCCGATACCGCCTTGCCCGCCGCCGACGATCAGGCAATACGGCTCTTCCGAGGTGCCGAGTGCGTCGAGTTCCGCCTCGCGCCGCTCCTTCCAGCTCGTGCGGTCGCGGCGCGCACCGTGCTCGGCGCCCATAGGCCGCTTCGGGCCTTTCGGCTCCTCATGGCCTTTCAGTTCCGCCATGGTCGTGAGCAGCGTCCAGATGAGGCCGTCCTTCAGGCGAATGAAACCGCTGCCTCGCGCGACTCCGGTTTCAAAAGTGATCCAGCCTTGCGCAATGCCGTCGGCCTGCGTCGCCGTTTCGTTCTCCGCAAGCCGGAGTTTCGACGGCTTGATCGCGTCCACCTGCGCATCGAGCATCGCGGCGATCTGCTCGCGGCCTTCGAGCGTCTTGATGTTCCATGTGAACGCGACCAGATCGCGCCAGTAACACTCCGGCTGAAACAGGTCGACGGCGGCCTGCGTATCGCCGCGTTTCAGCGCGGCTTCGAGGCTTTCGAGCACCTGGGATATCGCTTGATTTGCAGTGTTTTCAGACATGGTTGCTCCTCCATTTGAAACGGATAGTTGGACTTCATTGGTAGCGCGGGTTCTACGCCCGCTAGGGAAATCGGGGCAGCGCCGCTAGCACTTGTGCGGCGGCAGGATGCGCAGCTTCGCAATCCGCCTGTACAAGGTTGCGCGGGACATGCCGAGCGCTTGCGCGGCCAGTTCGGTGCGCCACTTCGCGTCGTTCATTGCATCGACGATGCGGCGGCGTTCGAGCGCGTCGCTATCGGACAAAACCGGCGCAGCGTGCGGCGCGGCACTCTCAGCGTTACTGCTATTGCTGTTCTCTCGCGGCGCGGTCGTCCTGCTTCGCGCAAGCCGCGCGGCGGAGGGCTGACGGACGCGTGCATAGAGCGGCGAGCCGGTGTCGCCCAGTCTCAGTGAGACGAGGCCACGGCCCGCTTTGGCGTTGAAGAGACGCTCGGCGGGAACGTCAAAAATTTCCGACACGTGACGCGGCAACTGGTTGAGCGCCGGCACACATTCGCGTGCGCGGCGGTTTGCGGCGATGACGTGGCCGCGGGCGTCGATCGCAATGAGGATCTCGGGCTGCGCTTCGACGTAATGCCGGTTGCGATGCGCAAGCAGCACCCAGCAATCCGCGGCCGCGTTGAGGAAACAGGCGTCTTCGATCAGAAGCGCGCTTTGCCGCACGATGTGATTGACGAGCCGCTGGCTTTCGCGGTCGTCGGGGGAGCGCACGGCCGACGCATCGAGTACGCCGAGCAATTCGCCGTGCAAACCGAAAATCGGCGATGCGCTGCATGTGAGGGTGGTGAAAGCCGCACGAAAATGATCGGTTCTATGCACGGTAATGGGCTCGGCATCGAGCAGCACCGTCGCGACACCGCAGGTTCCTTCCTCGCTTTCGGACCAGCATGAGCCGAGATAGAGCCCAGCGCGTTTGAAGTCGTGCCGGCGGTCTTTATCGACGCGGTAGTCGATCGTGACGCCCTGTGCGTCGGTCAGCATCACGCAGTAGTCGGCCTCGCGCACCATCTCGTGCAGCCGCGACAGGCACTGGCCCGACGCGCGCAGAAACGATTCCTCGCGATGCTGCACGTCGCGTAATTCCGGCACGGTCAGAATGCGCGGACCGGCGGTCGCGCCCGGATCGAGGTGATATTGCTCGAGCGAGCGTTTATACGACGATGCAAGCCGCTTCCCGTCGACGCCCGCACGCGTCGTCCGTCCTTCTATGACGTTGCATATGCGGTCGATATGTCTCGTTGACGGAACGTAGGGCATGACGAGCCTCCGGGCGAACTCAGCGCGAACTGGGTGCTGGAGACATTCTGCGCCGCTATCCTGCGCGTGTCTCCGAAGCCTGAAACGTACGGTACGTTTGTAGCATGCGCGAATCGGCAGAGCACACTGCAGTGCACCATCGTCGCCGGTGAGATTTTTTTCTCAGCGTGGAAACTCGCACGGGACGCGGCGTGAACGCTTGCCCGGAGCAATAAAAAAACCGGCCCGCAGGCCGGTTTTTTTATCAGGTGTAAAACTTAGAATGTTTCCCAGGTGTCCGCGCCTGCACTTTGCAATTCGCGTTCTTTGGGCTGCGTTGGCGCGATGGGCGACGCCACGGCGGCCTTTGTGAAAGTCGTGACCGGTTTTGAATGCGACGGCACGGGTTTCTTCGACGTCGCAATGGCGCGCGCCGGCCTCGTTCGAACGCTGTGCGCCGTGCTTTGCACCGCCTGTTGTGCCGCGTCGACACGGAAGATCGACACCGCCGCACGAAGGCTTTCCGCCTGATCCGACATGGCCTGTGCAGCGGCGGTGGCTTGCTCGACGAGCGCCGCGTTTTGCTGCGTGACCTCGTCCATTTGCGTGACGGCCACGTTGACCTGCTCGATACCCTTCGTCTGCTCGGACGATGCCGACGCTATCTCGCCCATGATGTCGGTCACCTGTTTGACCGAGCGCACCACTTCGCCCATCGTTTGACCGGCATTTTCAACGAGCTGTGAGCCGTTTGTCACATGAGACACCGACGCTTCTATCAGGTCCTTGATTTCCTTTGCCGCCGTCGCGCTACGCTGGGCGAGCGTGCGGACTTCGCCGGCAACCACCGCGAAGCCCCGGCCGTCTTCGCCTGCGCGAGCGGCTTCGACCGCCGCGTTGAGGGCGAGAATATTCGTCTGGAACGCAATTCCTTCGATCACCGAAATGATTTCGGTCACCTTCGTCGAACTCGAAGAAATGTCTTGCATGGTGGCCACGACCTGCTGAACCACTTCGCCACCCGACGCCGCCGTCGCCGACGCCGCCGACGCGAGCGTGCTGCCCTGGCGCGCGTTATCGGTGTTGTTGCGCACGGTCGAGGTCAGCTCTTCCATGCTGGCCGCGGTTTCCTGAAGCGATGCGGCCTGTTCCTCGGTGCGTTGTGAGAGATCCTGATTGCCTTGCGCGATCTCGCCGGCAGCCACGGAAATCGATTCCGCCGACGTTTTGATGCCGGACACAATCGATGTGAGCTTCTCGCGCATTGCCTCCAGAGAAGCCATCAAACTCGTCCGATCGCCGGGCGCCACTCGCACGCTGACGGTGAGGTTGCCTTCGGCGATCTGTGCCGCCATTTCCTGCGCGGCGCTCGGCTCACCACCCAACTGGCGCAGAATGCTGCGCGAGATCAGCGCGGCGGTGACAATGCCCAGCAGGACGGCGATAGCCGCAATGACCGCGACCATCGTGCGGACCTTTGCATAAGTGGCGACAGCGTTCTCTCGAGCTTCCTTATTCTGTTGGTCCTCTAGAGCCGCCAGTTCGACTGCGCGTGCGAGCCATACTCGCTGCGGCGGGCGTGCGTTCTGCAACAGTTCCTGCATCGCGCCGGCGGTGTCGTGCGCCAGTGCGAGGTCCATCGCCTTGCGCTGCGGCGCCATCGCTGCGGCTTCGTCCTGCTTGATTTGATCGAGCAGCGAACGCTCCTTTGGCGCGGTGCCGGGCTCGGCGAACATACGTGAGAGTTGCTGGAATGCGTCCGCATAAAGCTGGTCCTGCTTTTTCATGCGTTCCGCCTCTTGCGCAACATCGCGCGGATCGCTGATCAACGCGAGGTTGCGAAGCGCGATGGCGCGATCCTGTATCGACGAGCGCAACTCGTTCGCAAGACGCGTTTCCTCGTTATTCACGCGAGCGATGCCGTCCAGACTCGTGTCCAGTTCCGAGAGACCATAAAAGGCAATGGCGGCGAGCACCAGCATGAATGCCGTCAACAGCCCGAAGCCGGCTTGCAGTCGTGTCGATACCTTGATGTTTTTCATTTCCGTCCGCATTCAGAAAGGCGTATGTCTGGTTTACGACTGCCTGACGGAATACTGAAGGTTGTTTGTAATCGACGACGTCAAGCCGCGCCGCGCCGCGACGGGCCGGTGCGTGGATATGGCGGCAAGATGGGGACCGGCAAAATTTGCCGGATGTATTGCGCTGATGGTTACAGCCGTCATCGGCGTTTCATGATTCGCGGCCCGTTCAAGGCTGAACCGGTTGCCATGTCGGATCGGGATCGAACGCTTTTAGCGCTGCCGCTTCTCGCGCCGAGTTCGGTCCCAGGTTCTTCTGATAAACCTGGCCGTCCTGATTAACGATGAAGCTCATCACGCCGGTCTTGCCATACTCGCTCGGCCACGCAACAAGGCCGCAGCCGTTTGTCATCGCGCCGTTCTGGACGTAGTCGAGTGCGCCGTTTTTCGCGTGCGGTCCCTGCGCGGTCAGAATACGGAAGTGATAACCGTGGTAGCCGTCCTTGCTCAACGAGCCGGTTTTCGGCATGGCGGCAGCGAGCGGGCCAAGCGGGCTCTCGGGTTCACCCTCGGCGGTGGGCCAGTAGAGACCGTCATGCTTGCCTGGCGTGCTGAGCAGCCGCTGCGCATAGTGGCCGGTCGACGCGCGGTAGTCACGCTGAGCGTCGAGATAGGCAAGCGAGGTCATGATCGCTGCGCGTTCGTTGCGGCCGATCTTGCGCGTCAGAATTTCGTCGCTGCCTGCCGGTGGATCGAAGCGCCAGCCGTTGGCCGCCTGCACGAGCGGAATCGGCAATGTCCAACCGCTCGTGCCCACCGACAGGTGTTTGCTCGGGCGGCCGTGAAGCGGCGCTGCGTCGTCCACAATCCGATGGCCCGCAGCCCAGGCGCCAAGGAATTCGTAGATGTCTTCTTCGCCGACGTCCTTCGTCGGAATGAAGCGGTTGTAGTTCGTGCCGAGTACGTGCTGCATCGCCGCGTGATCGTTGGTGGCGATCGCGTCGACGAGTGCATCGGCGGCGGCTTCCGGGGTCGGGTAAACGGCTTGGGCCTGCGCCGGTGCGGGGCAAAACAATAGCGTCGAAAGTGCGATTGCAGCGCTGGCAAGACGATGCGATGAGCGCCGTACGGCGGCGTTCGCTAGGAAAACGCGGATCGAGTGAATGCGGTTCATGAGCGGCTCCTGGGTATCGTTCAACGTTGGCGGCCGAGGTGACGCTGTCCGCCGCCGCCCGCACCAAAGCCGCCGTGCGGCTGTCCGCCTCCACCCGCACCGAAGCCGCCAGTGGGCGGGTGCCCGCCGCCCGCTCCGAAACCGCCGCCGCGAGACTGCCCTCCGCCGCCAGCACCCGGGCTGCCGCCGCGCGCTTGCCCGCCCCCGCCAAAGCCGTTGCGTGCGCCGGCTTGTGCTTGCCGGCTTTCTTGCCCGCGGTGCATGTCCTGCTGCGCCGCCGCGCCGTTGCCGGCGCCGCGCAGCGCATTGTCGCGATTTACATTCTGTGCGCTCGACCGGACATTGCTCGCGTTGGCGCCGCCGTGCTGGATGCCCTGCAAACGCTCGCTCGCGCTGCCGCCCAGATTCTGGCCCGTGCGGTTCTGCAAGGTCTGTTGCGCCTGCGCGCGAGATGCCGACATATCGCGCCCCCGGTAAGCGTCGCGCTGAGCGCTACCCATATTCGCGGAGGCGTTCCGGTTGAACGTGGTGTCGCGGTTCCATCGGGTCGTGTTGCTGTTCACATCGAGGCGCCGGTTGACGTTCACGTTGTTGTACCGGTTGACGTTGATATTGACGCTGTGATTGTTCCAGTTGACGTCGCTCCACAGCGCGCTCGTGATCGCGATGCCCGCGCCGAACGCAAGGCCCGCGGCGAGTCCGCTCGCGACCGCATAGCCCGGAGGCGGTGGTACATACACGGGCGGATACGCTGGATAGGGCCACGCACCGTAGACCACAGTCGGGTTATACGTCGGCACGTACACGACTTGCGGATTGGCCGGCACGATCTGGATCGTGCTCTGCTCGACGATAACCTTCTGTTGCTCGGAGGTCTTCAGATTGCCCGCCTGTTGCGCCTGCTTGCGCAGCCGTTGCACGGAGTCCATCACGTCGTTCGGCTGCGCAAGAAACGCATTGCCCAGTTGCGCGACCCAGTCGGGCTTCGAGGCCATCGTGGCAAGCACCTGGGGGAAGGCCACCAGTGATTGCACGCTCGGGTCCCACGGCTCTGCTGCGACCGCTTTGACCGCGTCGTCGCCCTTGATGTTGGAGTTTGCTTTCGACCAGGCCGCTGCGGCCCCGATGTCCTGCGGAAAGGTGGATGCCATCAGCACCTGGGCGAGCAGTGCGTCGGGGTAGAGCGCGATTGGCGCGGTGAGCGAATCGAGTTGCTGCTTCGACACATTCGCTGCGGTTTGCGCATGAGCCGCGGGAACCGCGACCTGAAGCATGACCGGCAAACCTGCCAGCATGGCGAGGGCGATCAGCGTCGCTCTCTGGTTTGCGCGTGAGCGTTTCACGATGAACTCTCCCTATTCGAAGCTGCGTCAACTCATTACGGCGTACAACGTATATCGGACTCCGAAAGACATGGCGTCTGAAGGAAACATTTCATGCACGCGTTTTGAAGTCCGGTAGTGCGCCAATGGACAGATTATTAACCGGCTTTTATATGGAATTTCAATGCGCGGGAAAATATATTCAGGTTGAAGTTGGCGAAACGATCACCTAAGAGAACGATTTATCTATTGCTTCAGGACATAAAACCGGAGGTCGTGAAAATACAGACACGTCGAATTGTCTGCTTGCGTTTCGTCCTGAGTTTTTCTATGTTCGATGCAATACAGCGCTCGCCTCAACGCGTCGTTCGAATAAGGTGGGTCACTCTGCGACGGAGCCAAGCAGCGATACCGGCACGCCATGACAGCTGACCGTCGCGACAACCCCGACGCCGAGGCCTTCGACAAACTTCACGCGAGTCTCGAACGGCGACACCTGTTTATCGACGCGCAGAATGTTGAGCGGCCACGATGAATGCGATAGCCGCTCATGCGCAATGGCGCCGACCCACAGCGGCACGGCTGCCGCGCCGTCGCCGACCGCATAACCGCTCGGCCAGAAGCGCAACACGTCGCGCTCGGCACGCGTGTCGCCGGGACGCATGAAAACGAGCGACGACGGCACTCCGTTGTTCAGCTTCGGCAGTACGGGCAGAGCGACCGCGGGCACGTCCGGCGAGGCCAGCGAGAGCAGGCTATGGGCGGACACGTCGGTGCCTTCGAGCCATCCCTCGCTTCGCAATTGGCGGCGGATCGCGTCGCCATCCGATACCCATTGCAGCGTGAGCGGCTCCTTGCGGTCACCGCCCATGTCCGAGCGATAGCACGGCAAGTGCTTCCACACGGAGAGCGTCCATTGTTGCTGCGTCACACGCGCGAGCGGCACAGGCGCTGGCGTGCCGGGCGGCGTCATCATGCCGAGACCCGACTGCAGACCCATGCTGGCGAGCACCACCACGAGGACGATTGCCGGCATCCAGCTGCGCGCCGGTGGTGACTCCGGATGACGCAATATCGCAGTCAGCGCGACGATCGCCACCCACACGTACGACAGCGCGGCACCGCCAATCGCGTCCGATACCCAGTAGCGGCCGAAGTACACGCCCGCAAGCGCGACCACGGTTACGACGAGCGTGCTCGCGGTGACCACCAGCAATCCTTCGAGCATGCCGACCCGCCGCGCGAGCAGGAACGCAAGAAACCCATAGACGATGACCGTGGCCGCCACGTGGTTGCTCGGAAACGCGTAGGTATTCGTCATGAGCGCGTTGGGCGCGGCGCGCTGCATGGCGAACTGCAAGGCGAAGATCAGCATCTGCGAAAAGACGACGGCCGCGAGCCAGTAGCCCACGGTGCGCCAGCGGCGCTCCAACAGCATCCACAGCGTAACGGTGACGATCAGCGCGGCGAGCGTCGCGCTGCTGCCGAGCGTCGCCAGAGCGGCGAGCACCGTGTCGCCCCACGGCGTGCGCACCGATTGCATGAAGCGGTACACGGACTCGTCGACATGAGTGAGCGGATCTCCGGTGATCACCTGATGAAGCACGCCGAAGAACAGTGCGCCGCACACCAGCACGACCAGCGACGCCAGCAGGACGCTGGTGGCATCCGGCGCTTGCGGGTCCAGCATTCTTCGCGCGACCCGGCCAAGCGGTCCGGGATGACGGCATGCCCAGCTGCCGAGATGCCGCCCAGCCGCGTTCGACCACGCGTTGGCGTGCGAGAGCAGGAAAGCCGCTGCGCGGTAGCTGAGCCAGACGCTGCCCACGAGCAGCGCGAGGACCACCACGAGCCGGAACGAGACGGCCCCGGCGAGCAGCACCGACGCGCCGAACACGACGCCCGGCAGGATATGCGCCGGTGCCCACAGCAGCGCCGAGAGCACGTTCATCGCGTAGAAGCGCACGGGGGACATGCCGAGCATTCCGGCGACCACCGGCACGATTGCGCGCAACGGTCCGACAAAGCGCGCGAGCACCACGCTCTTTGCGCCGTGCTTGTCGAAGAAGCGGTAACCCGCTTCGAGCACTTCGGGATGTCGGGAGAAGGGCCAGAGCTTGACGATCCGCTTCTTGTAGCGGCTGCCGAGCCAGAAGCTGAGGCCGTCGCCGGCGATTGCACCGACGATTGCCCATGCAAGGACCCAGCCGAGGCTCAGCGAGCCGGTGCCGGTCAATGCGCCCGCAAGAAACATTGCGGTGCTGCCGGGAACGAAGGTACCGATGACCGCGACCGACTCCAGAAAGGCCGCGAAAAATACAACCGTGAGCATCCATTCCGGATGGCCGGCCAGCTGATGCAAAAGGTGAAGGTAGGCTTGCTCCATTGTGCGTAATCAGCCGTTATGGCGTAACGATCGATCATAACGCGCATGGAGCGTTTCTATTCCCCAAGCTGTCCTTTTCGCGGGTGCCGGCTCGAGTGATGACTTGGGTAGGGCGTCCCGTAGAACCCGTGACGGCGGTGAACGAAGTGGGCAACGGTTCGTCATACTGGTCGAGGGGCGCGTTACCTAACGGAGTGCAGCAAATGAAAATCGCAACTGGCGGTGTGGGGCGGACGGTGCTGATCGCGGCATGCTTCGCCTGCTTTAGTGGAATGGCTTGCGCGCAGTCGGGCAGCACGGGCGCGGGCGTTGGCGTTGGCGGCTTGAGCGCTACGCCGCCGGGAGGAAGCGTCAATGGCGGTGGAGCAGCGGGCACGACGCTGGCGCCCACGCCCGGCCTTGCAACGCCGGGAGGTGCCGCGGGAACCGGCGGGATTGGCGTGATGGGTGCCGGCGCGGGCCGCGTGCCGAACAACATGCGTGCGAACGGCACGAGCCTGAACCAGAACCCCGATCCGCGCGTACCGAGCCTGAGCGGAAGGCCCCCGGCGCCGCGATAGATCGAGTCGCGAGGGCCGGATTGACTGGCGCGGCCGGCTTAAAATGGGCGTTCCACCAACCGGTTCATTCGACTACAGGAAGCGCCCATGGCATACGGTGAGCACAAATACGAAGTCTCCGTGCAGTGGACAGGCAACCTCGGCAGCGGCACCTCGGGATATCGCGACTACAGCCGCGATCATGTGATTGCGGCGGGAAGCAAGCCCGAGATTCCAGGCTCGTCCGACGCCGCGTTTCTCGGCGACGCAAAGCGGTGGAACCCCGAAGACTTGCTGGTCGCATCCGCTTCGGCCTGTCACAAGCTGTGGTATCTGCATCTGTGCGCGGACGCCGGCATTGCCGTGGTGCAGTACCAGGACCACGCCGAAGGCACCATGCTCGACAGTCCGCAACAAGGGCGCTTCTCGCAGATCGTTTTGCGCCCGCACGTCGTGATTCAGCCGGGCGGCGATGTGGAACTCGCGCGGCGCCTGCATCACGTTGCGCACGAGAAGTGCTATATCGCGAACTCGGTGAACTTTCCGATTCTGTGCGAGCCGGTGATCGAGACGAGCCCGGACTGAGCGATCTATTGCCGGGCGCTGCTGGTTGCAAGCAAGCGGAAGCTAGCGCGCCTTTCCTGGGTGTTGAGCGCGTACCGAGCGGCTATTGAGCCGCTACCGCACGGGGGCATTCCCAGCGCATTAGCGATTGCCGTCGAGCAGATCGCCCAGCAGTTCGTCGAACGCGGCCTGCGCGTCTTCCAGTTCCTGCAACGCGGCGTCGAAAGTCTGCAGCGCGAATTGCGACGGATTGCCGCTGCCGGCTGGCGGAAATTGCGATTGCAACGATGCAAACGCTGTCTTCACGCGTTGCGTCGCGGTCAATACGCGCTCCATTGCAGCGCTCTCTTCGGCGCGGGCTTTTTCGTGATCGATGTTGCCGGTGTTGTCCATTCGGTACTCCGTGTTAGTGGGTGCGGCGCGCGCCGCGTGAAATGGCGTGACTATGCCACGTTCGGGCTCACGATAGCGGCAAGCCGCCGTCGGCCTTTACTTCGCGCAACGACAATGCCGATTCGACCGACGTCACGCCCGGCAGACTGCGCATCTGGTCGCGCATGAAGCTGCCGTAGTCGTCCAGATCGCGCGCCACCACCTGCAAGATGTAGTCTGCGCTGCCCGACACGTTGTGACACGCGATCACCCGCGGTATGGCCTGCACCTCGCGCTCGAAGCGGTTGGCCAGATCTTTGTCGTGCACGGCGAAGCGCACGAGAATGAATGCGACCACGCCGAAGCCGAGCGCCGAACGTGCGAGCACTGCTCGGTACTGGCCGATGTAGCCGTCGTTCTCCAGACGCTTGAGGCGTCGCGCGCACGGTGTTTCGCTCAGGCCGACCAGTTCGGCGAGCTTCGCGTTCGACATGCGGCCGTCTTTCTGCAGCGCGGCGAGGATCGCGCGATCGGTCTTATCGAGGTCAGTTGACATGGGTTGGCGGGCGCTTTTCGAGTTTTAGCGGGAAGCTGACGGAAACAGCGCGATGTTAGCGCATTCCGCCAAATTCCCAGTCAGAACTCCGGAAATTCGCCAGCAAAACCTCCGTCGACAATAGCAAGATGGAGCCTCGAAACAACGAGGCTCCCATGATTTCCGCACACCTTCTTGCTGTCTATATTGCCGCGCTGCTGGTCGTTTATGCCGTGCCCGGGCCCGACATGGCGCTGATCCTCCAAACCAGTATCGGGCGCGGTGTGAGGAGTGGCTTTGCGGCGGCTTGCGGACTCGGTTTGGCGCGTGCGACTCACGTCACGCTGTCCGCTTGCGGCGCCGCCGCGCTGTTGCGCAACGCGCCGTGGCTGTACGACGTGGTGCGTTATGGCGGCGCGGTTTATCTCGCGTGGATCGGCATCCAGATTTTCCGCTCGCCGATGTTCGCGTTGCCAGAAGACGGCGCGGCGCGCGACGAAGCTAACCGCCCGACGGACGCAACGGCGACAGCAGGCATGCGACAGTTGAGGGCGGCGTTCGTCAAGGGCTTGCTGACCAACCTGCTGAATCCGAAAGCGCTGCTGTTCTGTTCGGTCTTGTTGCCGCAATTCGTGCGTCCGGAGGCGGGGCCCGTTGCGTTGCAGATGATCGAGTTGGGTTCAGTGCTGCTCGCGGTCGGCTTTTGCTTCGACCTCACGTATGCGATCGGCGCCGCGCGGATCGCGGGATGGATGCGCGCGCACCCGCTTGCTCAAACGTTGCAGCGCTGGACCTTCTCCGCGGCGCTGATCGGATTCGCACTGCGACTTTCTCTCGATTGACGCGAATGCGACCTGCTCTACCGGTTCAGCTTGCGTTCGCGGCGCGAACGGTCGTCGATAATTTTTCTGCGGTGCTTGTCCTTCATCTTCTTCCAGGTTTTGCATTCGTCGCGGGTGCGCAAGCAGCCAATGCAAAAGCCGGTTTCACTGTCGAATTTGCAGATGTCAATACAGGGCGATGCTGTGCTCATAGCCGGTGGACAGGTTGTGGAGGGCAGAGGAGGTGAGGGGACTTTCGCATGCCGCATGCCTGGGCGCCAAGTGATTGTGTTAATAAAGCCGGTAGAGCGCCGATGGAGCGCCCATTCAGCGGCCATGTCCGGCCGGCGATGACACGAACACAACCGTCATGCTTCGCCTTCAATGAAAACATTTCTGCTTTATGCGATTACCGCCGTCGCCGAGATTATCGGCTGCTATTTGCCGTGGCGATGGCTGAAAGAGGGCGGCTCTGTCTGGCTGCTCGTGCCGGGCGCACTCAGCCTCGCGCTTTTCGCCTGGCTGCTCACGCTGCACGGCACCGCCGCGGGCCGCGTGTATGCGGCGTACGGCGGCGTGTATGTGGCGGTGGCGATCTTGTGGCTATGGTGCGTCGACAAGGTGCGGCCGACGTTGTGGGACGCAGCCGGCGTCGCAGTGACGCTGGCCGGCATGGCAATCATCGCATTCCAGCCGCGCGCCTGAGCGCGTGAACCAGCGCGCCCGGGTGCCGCTGCACCGCGGCGCGATTCCGGCGCGGCCCCAGCGCATTCGCTATTCCAATCGCTTACTTCAACCCGCCCAGATAGTCGAGCTTGCCGAGTTCCACGCCGTTGTGGCGCAGGATGCCGTACGCCGTGGTCACGTGGAAAAAGAAGTTCGGCAGCACGAAGCCCAGCAGATAAGACTGGCCCGTGAACTCGACGGGCCCGTTGCGCATTTTCAGGGTGACTGTGCGCTCCTCCGATCCGTCGATCTGCTGCGGGCTGAATTCCTGCAGATAGTCGATCGTTTTTTGAAGGCGGGCATGCAGTTCGTCGAAGGTCTGTTCGACGTCGTCGTATTTGGGCGCTTCGACATTGGCGAGACGCGCGGCGCAGCCCTTTGCGGTGTCGCTTGCGATATACACCTGACGCACGAGCGGCAACATGTCCGGCGCGAGGCGGGCGTTCGTGAACACCGACGGATCGATCTGCTTTTCGGCTGCGTGTGCCTGAGCCTTGCCGAGGATGGCCTGCAGATTGGTGAGGCCACGAATCAGCACGGGCAGTGATGCTTGATACATCGAAATTGACATGGGTTCCTCTGATTCTTCGATTGCCCGCGCGGACGGCGCGTAAGGCAATGTAACGGCGGGATAGCCGCTGCAGCATCATAGCGGAGCGACGCGAACCGCGCATGACGCGCCGCCGCGTTAGCCATTCGGCCTACTGCCGCCTGCGCCGGAACTGTGTTCGAATGCATTGGTCCGAAGGTTTGCGAAGTCCTGCAAGCAGCACCTTGAAATCAGCAACGTGCCGTCTGTCGTCGGGCAGAAAGCGGACAGGGCGCCCCCGCCAGTCCCTCGTGCATCCGGCGCCGTCACGCCAACAGGAGAGTCGACACATGGCCACCAAGCACCCGCTGCCCGGAAGCGAGCGAACGGTAGAACAAGGTTCGAAACTCATCGGAGCTTGCGATCCGTCGGAAAAGATCGAGGTTTTCGTAATGCTGCGCCGCCAGCAGCAGGCGCAGTTCGACGCGCTGATGAAACGCATAGAGGCAGGCGACCCGAACGTGGAACCGCTGTCGCGTGAGACGTTGGCCAAAGACTATGGCGCAGCCCCCGACGACATCGCCAAAGTCAAGGCATTCGCGGCTGCGCACGGCCTGAGCGTGGTGCGTGAAGACCCGGCCGCGCGCTCCGTGCTGCTGTCGGGAACCGTTGAGCAATTCCAGAATGCGTTCGGAGTAAAGCTTGAAAAGTATCAGCACCATACGGCCGGGGAATTTCGCGGCCGCACCGGCGTGGTCAACGTGCCCGACGATCTGCACGGCGTCGTGGAGGCGGTGCTCGGGCTCGACAACCGTCCGCAGGCACGGCCGCACTTTCGCATCCGCCCGCCGTTCCGCCCGGCCCGGACGCATCAGGCTTCGTTCACGCCGATTGAACTGGCGTCTCTCTACAAATTTCCCGAAGGCGACGGCGGCGGCCAGTGCGTCGGCATCATCGAACTGGGAGGCGGGTATGACCCGGCTGACCTCTCGTCGTACTTCAAGAGCCTCGGCGTGCCGTCGCCCACGGTGAAGTCGGTGAGCGTCGACCAGGCGCGCAATGAGCCGACTGGCGACCCCAACGGTCCCGACGGCGAAGTTACTCTCGACATCGAAATCGTCGGCGCAATCGTGCCCGGCGCGACCATTGCCGTGTACTTCGCGCCGAACAGCGACGCGGGTTTCATCGACGCCGTCAGCCGTGCGGTGCACGATACGGTCAACAAGCCGTCGGTCATCTCCATCAGTTGGGGCGGCCCGGAATCCATCTGGACCAGCCAGTCGCTGAAGGCGTTCAACAGCGTGCTGCAAACCGCGGCCGCGCTCGGCGTGACGGTCTGCGCCGCGTCGGGCGATAGCGGATCGAGCGACGGCGCGGGCGCGGGAGATCAGGTCGATTTCCCGGCGGCGAGCCCGTATGTACTCGCGTGCGGCGGCACGAGCCTGAGCGCATCGGGGACGTCCATCACGCATGAGGTGGTCTGGAACGACGGCCCGCAAGGCGGCGCCGGCGGCGGAGGCGTGAGTGGCGCTTTTTCGTTGCCGGCCTGGCAGGAGGGCTTGTCGGTTGCGCTGTCGAAAGGTGGCAAGAAGCCGCTTGCGAAGCGCGGCGTGCCCGACGTCGCGGGCGACGCCTCGCCGCTGACCGGCTACACCGTGCTCGTCGCGGGCACACAAACCGTGGTCGGCGGCACAAGCGCAGTCGCGCCGCTTTGGGCTGCGCTGATTGCCCGCATCAACGCGGCGAAAGGCAAGCCGGCGGGCTTCGTGAACCCGAAGCTTTATAAGGCGGCGGGCGTCTGCAACGACATCACGCAGGGCAACAACGGCAGCTTCGCGGCGTCGGCGGGCTGGGACGCCTGTACGGGACTCGGCAGCCCCAATGGTCAGAAAGTGGCCGGAGCACTATAGTCAGCAGGAATCCGCAGCACCGGCACAAGACGTGAACGTACCCAGGGAGTCATCATGACAAGCACAGAGTCAACGTCCGTTAGTCCGCAATCGTCGCAGAATTCTCAAACCTCGGGCACGCCCCCAGCGGCCGGTGGGAAACGCAAGCCGGCCGATCAGCCTTTCTTCGATCCGGTTGCATACGGCAACGGGCCTGACGACTCCGTAACGGCCACGGACGAGAGTGCCGCGATCACGCATCACTCGGTCACGATAGACGGCAAGAAGATCAACTACACAGCGACGGTGGGTCATCTCGTGATCGTCGATCCGAGCAGTTCGGAACCCGCCGCGCGGATGTTCTACGTCGCGTTCACGCAAGACAACCAGAAAGAGGAAACCCGACCGCTCACCTTCTTCTATAACGGCGGACCGGGCTCGTCCGCGGTATTCGTGCTGCTCGGCTCGTTCGGGCCGCGCCGCATCAAAACGTCGATGCCGAACTTCACGCCGCCCGCGCCCTACACGATAGAAGACAACCCCGACAGCCTGCTCGACAGAAGCGATCTGATCTTCATCAATCCGGTCGGCACTGGCTATTCGGCGGCGATCGCGCCGAAGAAGAACCGCGATTTCTGGGGCGTCGACCAGGACGCGGATTCGATCGCGCAATTCATCAAGCGCTTTCTCACGAAGAACAACCGCTGGAATTCGCCGAAGTACCTGTTCGGCGAGTCGTACGGGACGGCGCGCAGTTGTGTGGTCGCCTACCGGCTGCACGAAGGCGGTGTCGATCTGAACGGCATTACGCTGCAATCGTCGATTCTTGACTACACGCAGGCGGGCAATCCTGTCGGCGCGCTGCCCACGGCCGCCGCCGACGCGTGGTATCACAAGAAGCTCGGCATCGCGCCGCGGCCGACCGATCTGGGCGCGTTCGCTGAAGAAGTCGCGCAGTTCGCGCGCACCGACTACCTGGCGGCGCTGCGCAAATTCCCGACCACCGATTCTGCGACGGTCGAGAAACTCGCCGAATACACGGGCATCGACAAGACGACCTTGCTTGCGTGGAGCCTCGATGTCGCGTCGTACGACAGCCGCGGCAATTCGCTATTTCTGACCACGCTTCTCAAGCCGCAAGGTCTCGTGCTTGGCGCATACGACGGCCGGGTCACCGCGATCGGAACCGGCATAGCCGGCAAGGTCGATCCCAATTCGGGCGGCAACGACCCGACCATGACGGCGGTTTCGGGCGTCTACACGACGATGTGGAACGTCTATCTGAACGAGCAGTTGAAATACACGTCGAACTCGGCGTTCACGGACCTCAACGATCAGGCGTTCCAGTTCTGGGACTTCAGCCATATCGACCCGACCGGTGCTCAAAAGGGCGTGGACGACAAGGGCAACGTGATTCTATACACGGCCGGCGATCTGGCCGCCGTCATGGCACTGAATCCGGACCTCAAGGTGCTGTCGGCAAACGGCTTCTACGATTTCGTCACGCCGTTCTATCAGACTGTGCTCGACCTGCAGCAGATGCCGCTGCTCAGTCAGCAGGTTCGGCAGAACCTTTCGGCGCGCTTCTATCCGTCGGGTCACATGATTTATCTCGACGGCGGCTCGCGTACCGCGTTGAAGGCGGATCTCGCGGCAATGTACGATTCGGCGGTGGCGAACACCGAGGCACTGAGCCGTATTCGGGCGCTACAGGCTCGCGTGGCGCAGTAGGTCGGGCAGTGGTGGGTCCGCGGCGGCATTGCGTCGCCGTGGAAGGTCCATCGCAAAGCACGTCGTGCATCCGGCGGGCAAGCATTTTTTTCGCATGCGTATTGAATGTGTTTTAATTGCCTTGCGAATTGACTATTGCGTGCCTCCGCAGGCGCGCCGACGAATGAACGCAGAAATTGCAGACAGGCGTCGCAGCGGCTATTCCAGCGACCACACAGGTAGGATCTTTAGAGCACATCTGCTCGCGCTTGCGTCCCGGCGTCCTCGCTCGTTGCGGTTTGCCGTGGCGCTGAGCGCCACGGCGCTGTTCGCGTTGCGCGTGGGTGGCGCGTATGCGCAGGAGGCGCGCATGCTCGACGAACGCGTCACGCAGCAATCGATCGGCGAAACGATATGCCGCCCGGGTTATGCCAGCGCGGTCGCGCCGCCGTTCGATGAACTCATGGCGCACAAGGACCGGATGCTTGCCGAGCGCGGCATCGACGCCGACGACGGCGCCGATTTCGCGCTGGACAGGCGCGTACCCGTGGTGCTCGGCGGTTCGCCGGACGCGCCTTCCAACCTCGGTCTGCTGCCGTGGGCGGGCCGCCAGGGTGAGCGTCGAAAGGCGCGTGCGGCGGTCATGCTCAAGCGCTGCGTCTGCGAGGGCAAGATCAGTCTCGCGGAAGCGCAAGCGGCGATTGTCGGCGACTGGTCGGTGGTCTATTCGGGCTTCAGCCAGACCTCGTGCGACGTCAGCCGGCTGGACGTCGCCACCAGCGCCGAGAGCGGGCGGGCAGCCGGACATGGCTCGCAGCCTTGAGGCTGTGTTCCCGGAAACTGCGTGCCGCTGATCAAATTCGTTCGCATGGACCTGGCCGCGCTCGTGTGCAGATTGAAGAGGGTTTTCTTTCAACGTGCGCACATGAGTCGCTTGCCGTTCATCGCGCCATCTGAACTTATTCCTGGAGAATCATCATGACCCATTCACCTCTTGCCGCGGCGACGCTTGCCGCACTGACCTTCGCGTGTGCCGCCGGCAGCGCGTCCGTATTCGCCGCCGAGCCGGTTCATTGCGGTAAAGCGGACGCGCTGCAAATTCGCGGCGACGTGCCTGCAGCCATTAGCTTCGACGTGTATCGCCAGTTGCGTCCGCTAAATGCGCAACGCGTCGCGCTGTTCCAGTCGGCTGGCGAAGTAAAGCATCTACCCGACGGACTTGCAGTGTGCGAAGTTGCGGACGACGGCGTCGACGATCCGTCGGCCGTCCTGGTCGAACTGCCACAAGGCAAGAACGCGTGGTGGGTCAGCGCAGCCAACGTTCAACAGGCGGACTGATCCTCGCGCATAAGCCGGGTTGCCCCGTTGCACCTCGGTGTGATCTCTGCGGTGATTGACGCGGCGGTCCGTTTCTTGCGACCGGCTTCCGCATGCCCAGAAGCGCGGTCCATAGTCCGGCGCACCCAGGGAGCGTGCGGCTTCGCTGCCCAGCGAATGTTCCGCTGTTCAGGTACAGTGCACTGACTGCGTCTTTAACGCGGTGTCCTCCAGGACGCCGTGACGTGCTGCATGCATGGTCGCAAGTGGCTTTCTGAAACAGGGCCAGCCCAATTACCGGAGATTCGAATGATTGCCTTCTACCTGTCATTGGCCGCGCTTGGCGCAGCGGGCGCCGCACTCATCCGTGAACTCGCCGCCGCGCAGGCCAGACAGCGTGCCGCATTGCGCCGCGTGCACATACATTCCTCCGACCGCAGTAGCCGCCGAGGGTAGGCCGCATGAACCTGATCGTGCGCAACATCGCGCCGTCGTGCAGCGAGCAGGAAGTGCGCGAATTCCTCCAGCGCGAATTGGGGCACTACGCTCGCAATGTCGAAGTCGTCGACGCCGGTACGCCCGGCGCCTATGCCACGGTCGAACTGGATGCGCAGGTGCCGTATGTCGGCGAGGTCATCGCGCGTCAGATTCACGGCAAGCAGTTGGGCGGCATGGTGCTCGAGGCGAGCGCCGATCTATTCACCGACGAGCCGCCACCGGAGCAGTGACTGCTGCGCCTTCCTCGGGCGTCTTCCGCAGCGAAGGCGCGAGTAGGGTGCGGGCAAGGCGCAGAAAGCGGCGTTTCAAGACTTGAGCCGGCGGTGCGCCCAACCGGTGTTCGCTGTGTCGCTCAGCGGCTCTTGCCGTCTTAGTCTCCCCTTCCAGCCTCCGGCCAATCGAACAGCGTGTACGGCAACGCGCGCTTGTGCCGCGTGATCTCGTAAAAACGCAAGATGATCTTGAGTGCCTCATCGCTTACGGATTTTCCTTCCAGGAAGTCGTCGATCGTCTCGTATGGAACGCCGTAGGCGTCTTCGTCAGGCCGTTGCGGGCGCAACGCTTCGAGGTCCGCGGTCGGCACCTTGTGAGCGAGCGCCTCGGAGGCGCCCAGTGCTTTCGCGACCGCACGCACCCGCCGCTTGTTGAGCCCGGCGAGCGGTAGGACATCGGCGCCGCCGTCTCCGAACTTGGTAAAAAATCCCATTAGCGACTCGGCCGCGTGGTCGGTGCCGATCACCACGCCCATACGCGTGCTGGCTATCGCGTACTGCGCGATCATCCGTTGCCGTGCCTTGATATTGCCGTGGACGAAATCTTCCTGCGCTTCGTCCGTGAACGGCAGCCCGCTTTGATGCAGCGACGCGAGCATCGCGTCCGCGGCGGGCTTGATGTCCACGGTCACGGTCTCGTCTGCGCGAATAAAGGCCAGCGCCTGCTGCGCGTCGGCTTCGTCTTTCTGCTCGCCGTGCGGCAAGCGAATCGCGACGAAACGCGCGTCGTAGTTCGCGGCGCGCAACCGCTCGACGGCCAGTTGCGCGAGGCGCCCGGCCGTAGTCGAATCGATGCCGCCACTGATACCCAGCACGTACGCTTTCAGGCCGCTGCTGCGCAAATAATTCGCGAGAAAAGAGACGCGGCGCTCGATCTCCGCGTTGGCGTCGAACTCGGCAGTGACGTGCATTTCGGCGGCGATGTCCGCCTGAATCGCGGCTGGATCGGTTTGCTTCATGATCTTGTGCTCCTCGCGCCCGGGCGCAATGTCAAAGAAACAACTTCAGCGCGGAAGTGGCGAGCACGTAGCGGACCCGCCGAAGGTCCATCGACAGATTGCCATGCGCTGAGTAACATCCTCGTTCCGAGAGCCGCATCAACCTGCGAGCAACCAATAATAATCACATCAGTGCGAACCCGCGATGAACCATCTCAAGCGGCCTCGCCCGCCTGTATTCGTCTGTCCGACTTTTGCACGAGTCGCCGCCCAGTGCAAAGCCGGCTGTATGCCGTATGCATTTTCCTTGTCGCGCGCCGCGCGTGAGTCGTATCGCGTAATGCGGCGGACGCCTGGCCAGGCGCTATCCACCTTTGCCGGGTTGAGCAAGGTTACATGCGGCCTCGCGCTTGCCGTCTCCGCTTGTGCGGCCTTCGCTGCCGGGCCGCTCGCGGTAACGAACGACGCGGCGTTTTCCGTGGATGCGTCGTCCGTCGCGGCACCCGATGCGGCCGGCGGCGTGGACCCGCGCCGGGCATTCGCGCTGCGGGATGTATTCGCCCGCCACGTCACGCGACGGCTCAACGTACCGGCGTCTGAGCAGCGCGCCTACGCCGCTCGTCTGCAAGCGGCGCTGCATGAGCACGAGCTCGGCGAACTATCCGGAGAATACGTCGTGATGGTCGACCGCAATGCAAACGTGCAGGCGCTCCTGATCTATTTCCGCGCGGCGCCCGCCGACGCCTGGCAGATGATCGGCGCGTCGCCCGTGTCCACCGGACGGCCTGGCGAATACGACCACTTCGTCACGCCGCTCGGCGTGTTCGAGCACACGCCGTCCAACATGGATTTCCGCTCTGAAGGCACCGAGAACGAGAACCATATCCGCGGCTACGGCAAGCGTGACATGCGCATTTTCGATCTGGGCTGGGCGCAGGCAGAGCGTGGCTGGGGCAAGGGCGGGATTTCGCAGATGCGATTCCAGATGCACGCCACCGACCCCGACCGGCTGGAGCCTTTGCTTGGCGTGCGCCACTCGAAGGGTTGCGTCCGGATCCCCGCATCGCTCAACACTTTTCTGGATCATTACGGGATCCTCGACGCGGAATACGAGGCGCTCGTCGACTCGGGCAAATCGCTGTGGGTGTTGAAGAGCGATCGGCAGATCATGCCGTGGGCAGGACGGTATATCGTCGTGGTGGATTCGGCGCGCAAGGCTCGTCCGGCGTGGGCGCCGGCGCCCGACGCCAGGACGCGCGCCAAAGTGCCGGCGGGGGCGGACACGGCGGATTGATGCGCGGCGTTTGGTCGGCGGTCAGCGTCTTGAGCGCCATGTGGTCCGCGCATTAGTGGAGCCGACGCCATGCCATCAGTGCATCAGCGCCGCCATCAACGCATCAGCAATATCGTGCCCGCGCCGAGTATTCCGCCGCACAAAGCGCACGCCCACAACAGCGCCCGCGTGCGCCGGTATTCGCGGCCGATGTCGGCGAGCAGTTGGGCGTTTTGCCGCGGCGAGCGCGCGCGGTCGTGTTCGTGCTGCAGATAGCGCACGGCCAGTTGCGGCACGCGTGGCAGCATATGCGCGAGATGCGGCAGCTCGCGTGAAATGCGCTGGAACCAGCCGCGATGATCGACGTCGCGCCGCGCGATGTCCGCGAGCACGCGCCGCGCGATGTTCCATGTGTCAACGCCCGGATGCAGCGCGCGCGCCAGCATCTCCGCCTGATGGAACGATCGCTGCGCGGTAGCGAGCCGGCCGGAGACAACACCATCGAACGGAAGCACCGCGTGCAGCAGTTGGTGGAAGAGCGACCCGGCGGAGCGGTCTTGCGCAGCCGCCGCAAAATGCGCTTCGGCTCGGGTACGCAACTCAGCTTCGAGCATTTCGGGGCGAGTCTGATGCGGCACGTGCCCGGCGTCGCGGTGCAGTTCTGCGAGCCGGCCGTAGTCCTGCTCGAACAGGGCGGTCGCGCCATGAACGAAGAACTCTCGCTCGCCGGTCGAGAGGCTAGACATGATCGAAAATTCCGCCAGCACGAGTCGTCCTAAAGAATCGGGCTCGACGCTTACGCGGACCCGTCGCGCGTCAAGCGTCGCGTGAAAGAAGCCGTGTTCGAATGCCTGCTCGGTCACCACTTCCACAATATGCGCGGCGAGCGGTGCGAGCTTCACCTGATGCGCGTGCAGACCGCTCAGGTCGGTAGCCGGCAGCGTGTCGATGCGCTGCATCGTGAGCGTGTGACTGGTGCAGAGATCCCAGATCACGTCGGGTACGACGAGGCGCGTGTCGCCCTCGAAATGATGACCGGTCTGGCTCAGGTTGGCGGCTTCGGCGCGCAGGTCGAAGCGGCGCTGAATCTCGTCCGCGAAGGTTTGAGCCAGCGCCCGCAGCCGCAGGCGTCGCGCGGTGCTCGACAGTTTTTCCAGCCAGCGGGCGACCCAGCGCAAAAGCGCAAGCTCGTCGCCGATCTGCTGTAGCTGTCCGGCACGCAGCAATTTGACGGCCACCTCGCGATGACCGTTGACCGGCATCAGCAATCGCGCGAAATGCGTCTGTTCCGCGAAGCCGCTGCGCACCGGTATCAGGTCGACCGCGCTGAAGAGGGTCGCGAGCGGCCGGCCGAACGCTCGTGTCAAGGCTTCCTCGGATTCGCGCGGCGGCAGCGGCGCTTCCATATGATCGATCGCGTCGATCGCGTCGTGCAATGTCGAGGTTGCCAGTTCCGGGCGCTCGACCAGCGTCTTCGCGAACTGACCCGCCAGTGGGCCGAGTGCGGGCAGCAGGCTGTGAACACTGCGCGCGCTGCGTGTCGACGAATGCACGCGGCCGACAAGCTCGACCAGCCAGTGCAGCTTGCGATTGGCTGGCGCGGCGAGCCAGATCAGGCGCGCGCCGTAACGCAGTGCGTGGTAGAGCAGGAGTAAGCGGCGAAACAGTGGGGGCATCGGCAGTTCGATTGGCGGCAATGCGGCGCACAAGAACTGGGCGCCGCGGGGCCAGGACAATCAGATTATCAGGAATGCGCGCCGACGGGCGCTTCTGCGAACCGGCAGCCCGGTCATGCTATGGAGGCAGCGTGCTGGACGCGTCAGTCTCGCTATGCGCTCTTTGGTGATCGCATCTGACCATTGTTCGAACTTCAACGCTGGTTTTTCTCGAAGCCAACGATGCCCGCGATTGCGCTGATCGATTCGGTATCGAGCACATGCAGGAAGAACGAACGATGCTGATGACCCACATAAGCGACACGTGTGAGCGCCGTTGTTTTCTGAGGAGAGCAGTTCTCGAAATAGTGTTCGTGCGGTACAGCGGAGAACATACATCCGTCGCGATGGTATGGCGAAAAACTTAAGGAAACCTGAAGAAAATCGAGTTGCAGCCTTTATGACAGTTTTTTTAACGACGCAGTGACAAATGTGTTCTGGCGCACAGTTTGGAACAACTAGACCACTATTCTCGAAGCGGGAAGTGTATGCAGTGCGCGTTGCGTGAACGTATCGAGCATCCAAACACATTCACACGAGGAAATGATGGCCGAAGCGAGCGTACCCCTTTGTGTCGATCTCGATGGAACGCTGACGAGCACCGACCTCCTGGTGGAATCGTTCCTCGTGCTTGTAAAACGAAATCCACTGTACGCGTTCTTATGCATTGGCTGGCTGTTGCGCGGCAAGGCTCATCTGAAGGCGCAGATTGCTCAGCGTGCCGCCATCGACGTGACGGTGCTGCCTTATAACGCGCGCCTCGTGGAGTATCTGCGAGAAGAACGGTCGTATGGCAGAGATCTATATTTATGCACCGCTGCAAACCGCAAGTTCGCTGAAGAGATAGCCTCGTATTTCGGCTTCTTCAAAGGGATTCTGGCAAGCACTGACGCCCACAATCTGTCGGGTGTTCATAAAGCTTCTGCGTTGTCCGAAGAATTCGGTCCGCACGGTTTCGACTATTGCGGCAACGCGCTATGCGACGTGCCGGTGTGGAAGCAATGTAGACGGGCGATCGTTGTGGGAACGCGCCAGATTGCCGAGGCGGCCGAAATGGTCAATCACAAGGTTCTCTTCTTCGAGGATCGGCGATCGCTAATCGCGCTTACTGTCAGGGAAATGCGTGTTTACCAGTGGGTCAAGAATCTCCTGATTTTTGTGCCGCTGCTTGCATCGCACCGATTTACCGAAGCAGACACACTGCAAGCCGAAGTCATTGCATTTTTTTCTTTCTGCTTCTGCGCTTCGTCTGTATATCTGCTCAATGACATGCTGGACCTCGACGCGGATCGGCGCCATGTGCACAAACGCGATCGGCCGTTTGCGTCGGGAAAGTTGTCGCTGGCTTTCGGCATGCTTCTCGAATGTGTGCTTCTTATCGCGTCTGCGGGATTTGCTCTGCTACTGCCTTTTACTTTTCAGCTGGTACTGGCCGGCTACTTTGCGACCACGCTTGCGTATTCGCTCAGGCTAAAACGGTTCATGCTTGTCGACGTCTTTGTTCTCGCGGCTCTTTACACCGCGCGCGTCGTGGCCGGTGGCGCCGCAGGGGACATCCCGCTTTCCGACTGGTTGATCATGTTTTCGATTCTTATCTTTCTGAGCCTCGCCATGGTCAAACGCTATGCGGAGCTCGACGCGCTATTGCGTGAAGCAAAAGTCTGCGCGGTGGGGCGCGGATACGTCACGCAGGATCTGGGCATTCTGCGTTCATTCGGCACGGCCTCCGGTTATGTCGCAGTACTGGTTCTTGCGCTGTATATGAATTCATCCGATGTACGCCTGCTTTATCGACATCCACACGCACTGTGGTTTCTATTCGGACTGCTGCTCTTCTGGATCAGCCGTGTATGGATGTTAGCCTTTCGCGGCGAGATGCATGACGATCCAATTGTCTTCACCATCAAGAATCGCCTGAGCTTGCTCGTAGTATTTCTCTGCGTGGCGACGGTGATAGCGGCAAGTTGACCTCTGAGCATTCAATCGATGCAACTAGGTTTCTCTATTCTTTTCGTCAGCACTCCATTGCTATAAGCGCCCCTCGGTTAAATCTGTGAGCAAGCGGAATGCCCATATCTTCCTCCGAAAGTGCGGGCGCTGCGGCGCGCGCTTTTCCGGCCGTAAATGTCCCCCGCTTGTGCGAGTACTTCGCACGATATGTTGTGTTCAGAGGCAATGCCCGATGACGGCGATTAATCGGCCGACGTCGACTGGAGCGCTCGAGGGCAATCTGAAAGCATTCCGCATTTTGCGGCCGGAGCGCAGATTTTTCTTCATTCTTACGTGCGCCAGCGCGCATTCGAGAGCCGGTTCCCGGCATCGTACGGTGGCAAATAACATAATCTGGGTGTACCGCAGGCAGCAAAGCGACTCGTTGGGCGGGCCTACTCCGCAAGACGGATGGTCACCGTCCTGTCCCAGTACGTACCTTATTGTCTACGCGAAAAATGAATAGCTTCGACACGAGCATCGAGACTTTTTTTAGCGGATTCCATTCTTGTGTCCTGTGCAATCATGCGGTGCAAGCCATCGCGGACATGTACACATTCAAAGGTCTGGTGCTGATTCCCGTTTTATGGTGGCTATGGTTTCAGTCGGCCGAGCGTCGGCAATGGCGGCGTGAAGTCGTCATTGCGACTACCGTGAGCGGGCTATTGGCTCTTCTTGCCGGAAGACTTCTGGCGCATTTTTTACCGTTCCGCACGCGACCGGCGTTTTCGCCCGATCTGCATCTTCATTTCCCAGTTGTCCCGCAAAGCGAAAGCTTGTTATCAGCGTGGAGCTCATTCCCGAGCGATCACGCAATGTTGTGGATGTCGGTTGCGGTAGGCATCTTCATCGTTTCTCGCCGCGTTGGCATTCTTGCGCTGCTGTATGTTGCGATTTTCATTTGCATGCCGCGCGCTTACCTCGGCTTCCATTACCCAACCGACCTGTTGGCTGGAGCCGCGATTGGAATTGTCATCACCTACATCATGACTCGCGATTCCGTGAGAGCGCATTACGCGACGCCCATGTTGCGCTGGATCGAGCGCAATCCTGGACCATCGGCCATGTTGGGATTCGTGCTGTGCCTGGAGCTCGTCACCCAGTTCGATGAAATCAGAGCCTTCGCCACTTCCGTCTTCAAGGTTGTCTGATTCGTTTGTCATTCAGACGGTGGACCGAACGATTCAAGCGGAGCGCGTTACGCGAATGCCGGCCCTCTCGACTCTTATCCCGCACGTAGCATGCAGTGACGTGGGTTTCGCTGCGCGAATAAGAGCCGAGATGTGCGCCGTCCTTCTCCAGGTGATATCTAAAGACCAAAGGTCTACACAATCTGAAAAGGGGTGTTGATGACTGCTCGAAACGGAACGGCGTATACCGGCAGGCCGTTGTATTTGTGGAGCGTCTGGCTGATTGCTACTGTTGTGGCTTGCACGCCGCTCTTCGTCTCGTCGATTCCGCCATTGGGACAGCACTTCTATAACATCGTCAGAGTAGACATTCTGGCGCATCCCGGTTCCTACGCTGGCAACTTCGTGGTTCGGTGGGACCCATTGCCCGACCTTGCGATGGACCTGACCCTGCCGTGGATCGCGAAGCTGATGCCGGTGGAGTGGGCAGCATGGTTCTTTATCGTTGTCGAACTCTCGTTGCTAAGCTCGGGCTGCCTGGTTCTCAGCCGTGCTCTGAATGGCCGGTGGTCGTGGTTCCCGCTATTCAGTTTTCTGCTTCTCTACAACTGGATCCTGATACGCGGTTACGATAACTTTCTGTTCGGCACTGGCCTTTGTTTGTGGGCGATAGCCTTGCATGTGGCGCTTCGCCGGTTCACGGTCGCGCGGATCATAGCGTCGTCTTGCAGCGCCCTTGTGATTTATTTTTGCCATCTTTTTCCTTTGGCCGTTTTTGCACTGGTCATAGGAACATGGGAGCTTGGCTGCTTCCTGCAGGAAGGGAAATTGCGAATCCGCTCGCTCGTCACGCACGCGAGCGCAAGCCTGGTTCCGTTGATACTTCCCGTTGTGTTGCTGGCGCATAGCAGTACCGGCGGACTTCGTGGCTCCGTCGACTTCGGCTTCGTTCATATATTCGCCAAAGTCAGCCGTTGGCTCGATGTCTTCGCAATCGGCAATCCCCCGGCCGACGTCGCAGTGCTGGCAAGCATGGGCCTGACATTAGCCATCGGCTTTCTAATGAGGTGGTGGTCCTGTAAACCCGAGTGCCGGATCACGGTGATTGCGCTTCCGTTGGTAGCGCTATTCGCGCCGTTCTCCGCATTTGCTTCTTATGGCGTGGTCGAGCGATGCGCGCTGAGCTTCGCATTCCTGCTGACAGCGCTCGTGGATGTGCGGGCTTCGGCACCGCGTCTGCAACGGGTCGGCGCGCTAGCACTTGCGATTGTTTTCCTGTTTCGCATTGCGACGGTAACTGCCGATTGGCGTGCGGCGAAGCCTTCCATTCAGGCGTATCGCGCTACTTTCGCGTCGCTGAAATCGGGCTCGGTGCTGTTTCAATACAAACAGGACACGACGTATCCGTCGCCAAGGACCGCGCCTCACCGCTGGAATCCGTATCTGGACAAGGTCGTTGCGCTTGCAACGCTCGATCGGGTTCTCGTACCGGATCTCTATCTGAAGGCGGGCCAGCAGCCCGTGCTTTATCGCGCGGAAAACGCGGCATTGAGGAAGTTCCAGGACGATATCGAGAATGGCGACACGGCATTCCGGGCGAACGACGGAATGTTGCGCGCATGGGCCGCGGATTTGCAGAACAGGTTTCCAGACCTGCAAACCCGCTTCACGGAAGTCTATCTCGCTGTGTTCGATCCGCAACGGCGTCTTTCTGAAACACTAACCGGTTGGCAGCTCGTTGCGACGCTACCGGAACATCGACTCTATCGAATGCTTCCTCGGTGAGCGCGGTCATCATGCATCCGATCGGCTAGCCGCTTACGGTGCGTAAGGCCGTTCGAAGAATGTCGTTTTTCTGCCAGCGGACGTCGCATTCGCGGCATGCCGGCGCGGCTGTTGACCATTACATTCGAGGGAACCCCGCCACGTCGCTACAGCCGTGCCGCACAGTAAGAACGAGACTCAGCCCGAATGAAACAGGCACGCGAAACGGCTGCCCATCAGCCGACAGGCGCGTCCTATTTATTGGACACCCAACCGCTTGCCGACGGGTGGGAAAGCACGGGTTCGCTCAGCGCCGCTGTCCAGCCGGGCGAGGCGACCGCAGGCGCGAAGTCCGCCGCTGCTGTCGTCGGGTCCGCGCCAGTCGTCGGGAGCTTGCGCTCCACTGCGGTCCTGCTGTTGGGCTACGCGATTCTCATCACCGGAAACGGTCTGCTCAGCACGCTTATCTCGTTGCGCCTCATTCAACAGCAGGCGCCGTCGATCGTAGTGGGCGTCGTGCAATCGGCGTATTACATCGGCTTTCTATTGGGCGCTGTTTATGGCGGCGCGCTCATTACGCGCGTCGGTCATCACCGCGCGTTCGTCACCTTCGCCGCAGCCTCGGCGTGCTGCGCGCTCGGGTACGCCGTGTGGAGCGCGGCCGCGATGTGGGTGGTTCTGCGCTTCGTCACAGGCTTCTGTCTGGTCGGCATTTTCACGGTCGTCGAGAGCTGGTTGCATCAGGTCGCGAGCAACGCTCAACGGGGCCGCGTGTTCTCGGCTTATCTGATCACCAACTACCTCGGTGTCGGCACCGGGCAGTTTCTCATCGGCCTTGCGGACCCAGGTGGGTTCGAACTTTTCAGCGCGGTTGCAGCTTTGTTCACGGCGTCATTGATCCCGGTCGCGCTCGCAGGCACAGCGCCCGCAGCCACGGCCGCGCTCGACGCGTCTCGTGCCACATACGGCTCGCGTCTCGCACGCGGGCTGTCGGGGTTGCAGAGCATCTATCGTTGGGCGCCGCTCGGCGTTGCTGCGTGTCTGTCGGCCGGGGCGCTCAATAGCGCGTTCTACACGATGCAGCCCGTATTCATGCGGCGCGTCGGCTATGCGGTGCCAGACGTGTCTCACTTCATGGGCTTCGCACTGCTCGCCGCGCTCGTACCGCAATGGCCGGTTGCGCGGCTGGCCGACCGGTTCGACAGGCGCAAGGTGCTGCTATGTCTTGCGGCAGTTACCGGGTCGCTAAGCGTGCTGCTGTTCCTGCTGCACGATGACAGGTTGATCCGGGCCTTCGGCTATCTCTATGTCGCGGTAGCGTTTTCCATGTACGGCGTCGTCACCTCCTACGTGAACGACTGCATTCCCGCCGATGAGCGCGTTGCCGTGAGCGCCGGTCTGTTGCTGATCTTCTCGGTGGGGGCGAGCGCCGGCCCGACGCTCGCGTCCGCAACGATGTCGGTCGCGGGTCCTTCCGGGCTCTATCTGTTCACGGGGCTCGTCACAGGCGCGCTCGCCACGCTGACAATGCGCAGCGTGGCGGATCAGCACGGGCGATAACGCCAAGCCACGCGCGCCGTCGCCTTCCGGCGGCTTCCAGCGAACCCGGCAACTTCTCCGAATTCTCCAGAATCATTCGACCGCCATGACCTGTCGCTTCGAGGACGGGGATTACCCTTAGCGCTTCGTCGGGCAACGCCCGTGCTGTAAGGGAAATGCCGGGCGGCAAAAACGCGATGTCGCTTTTGTGACAAACGAAGTCGAATGCAGATGAAGGGTTCCCAGTTTTGTCCGGCTATCTTTGCCGCATAGCGAAGCACACCGACACGCGCCTGAACAGGCCGTCAACGCCGGAACGGGAGACAACGTGGAAACCCTTGCTTTCATGCTCGATAACTTTGCGTCGATCATCAGGCTCACCGTCGAGCACGTGGAGATCGTCGGCGTGGGTGTCGGTCTCGCCATTGTCACGGGCGTGCCGCTCGGCATCGTGATCACGGCCAATGCGCGCGCCGCGAAGATCGTGTTGTATCTCGCGGCGATCCTGATGACGATTCCCTCGGTTGCGCTGTTCGGGTTGATGATCCCGGTCCTGTCGGTGATCGGCCAGGGCATCGGTTTTCTCCCGACCGTTATTGCGCTCTTTCTCTATTCGCAACTGCCGATCGTGCGCAACACGTACACGGCGATCACCAACATCGACCCTGCGTTGCGCGAGGCCGCGCGCGGCATCGGCATGACCACGCGCCAGCGTCTGTGGAAGGTCGAAATTCCCATTGCGCTGCCCATCATCATGGCGGGCGTGCGGATGGCCGTGGTGATCAATGTCGGCATTGCCGCTGTCGCCGCTTATATCGGTGCAGGCGGGCTCGGCAAGCTGATCAGCCGCGGCATTTCGCAATCGGACCCGCGTCAGTTGATCGCCGGCGCAATTCTCGTAAGCCTTCTTGCCATTGCCGCCGACTATGGCCTCGGCTGGGTGCAACGTCTGCTGACGCCGAAGGGTCTTCGCAGCCCGTCGCGGACCGGCCGACTGGCATTACGTCTTGGCGCGTGGGCGTCATTCCGTAAATCTCCTCATCACGCGCAATAATCATGATCAAGCTCTCCAGCATCTCGAAGCGCTATGAAGGCGCGAGCGCCCCGGTGGTCGACGGCATCGACATGGAAGTCGGCGCGGGTGAAATCTGCGTGCTGCTCGGCCCGTCGGGCTGCGGCAAGACGACCACGTTGAAGATGATCAACCGCCTGATCCAGCCGAGTTCGGGAAAGATCTTTATCGACGGCCGCGATACCGACGAGTTCGAGGTGGTCGAATTGCGCCGCCAGATCGGCTACGTGATCCAGCAGATCGGGTTGTTCCCCAACATGACGGTCGAGGAGAACATCAGCGTGGTGCCGCGTCTGCTCGGCTGGGACAAGGCGAAGGCAAAGCGTCGCGCGGCCGAATTGCTGGAGATCGTGGCGCTCGATCCTTCGACTTATCTGTCGCGCTATCCGAAGGACCTTTCGGGCGGCCAGCAGCAGCGCGTCGGGGTAGCGCGCGCGCTCGCGACCGATCCGCCCGTCATGCTGATGGACGAACCGTTCGGCGCAATCGACCCGATCAATCGCGAGTTGATCCAGGACGAGTTCCTGCGCATTCAGCAGCAGGTCAAGAAGACCATTATGTTCGTCAGCCATGACATCGACGAAGCCGTGAAAATGGCTGACCGCATCGCGATCTTTCGCGGAGGCCGGCTCGAGCAGTTCGACACACCGGACACAATCCTCGCGCGACCCGCGAGCCCGTTCATTGCCGGCTTCGTCGGCGCGGACCGAGCGTTGAAGCGGCTGCGCCTCGTGCGTGCCAGCGACGCTTTGTCGGCCTGCGAGTGCGCCGCACGCGTGGGCGACAGCAGCGAGCGCGCACGGGCGTTGCTCGAACGGCACGGCGTCGAACAGATCGTGTTGCTCGATGCGGCGGGCAAGCCGCAAGGCTATCTGAGCGCTGCCGAGCTCAGCGCAATCGAGGGCACGCTGATGGCAGCCCACGCGAAACCGGTGCAAGGCGTGGCGCGTCATAGCGATGACCTGCGCAGCGTGATTTCGTCGATGTTCTCACTTGGGCAATCCTGGCTTGCTACTGTCGACGACGAGGGCCGCTTCGTCGGCTACGTGAATCAGGCGCACATTGTCGACATGTTGCGTCTGCCAGCGGAGGCCCGCGCATGAATACACTGCTCTCACGCTGCGCTCTCCTGTTCGCTTGCGCTGCGCCGCTGCAAGCGCGTGCGGACAACTGGCTTCTATCCATTGCGCAATATCGCACCGATATCGTCTACCAGTCCATCACGCAGATGACGATGGTCGCCATAGCCGGCGGGCTTGCAATCGTCGTTGCGGTGCCGCTCGGCATCTATCTGAGCCGCGAGTCGGGCAAGCACGCGCGCGCAGGTCAAGCGCTCCTGCAGACGCTCAACATGGGGCAGGCCGTGCCGAAACTCGCGCTGCTCGCGCTCGCCATGAGCGTACTTGGCATTGGCCGCTGGCCGTCGATTTTCGCGTTGTGGGTGGCTACCTTGCTGCCCATTGTGCTCAACACGCTCGAAGGCCTGCGCGCCGTGCCGCGTGCGCTGATCGAAGCGGCCACCGGGATGGGCATGACACCGAGGCAGGTCTTATTTCGCGTCGAATTGCCCAACGCGCTTTATGTGATCTTTGCGGGCATCCGCACCGCGCTCGCTATCACCGTCGGAACGGCGCCGCTTGCGTTTCTGGTCGGCGGCGGCGGACTCGGTGAACTGATCTTTACCGGCATCGACATGAACGACTTTTCGATGCTGCTGGCAGGCGCGATTCCCACCGCGGTGCTGGCGGTTCTCACCGACGTGCTGATCGGCCAGATGCAGGTGCATCTCGTGTCGCGCGGCGTCACTCCCCAACGCTAGTTCAATCACACGCATACGCGTTTCTTCGAGGACATCATGAACATTGCCTTCTTCAAGCGGGCCTGCGCGCTCGTCGCCATTTCCCTTGCGTCGTCGTGGACCATTACTTGTGCGGCGGCGAATGTCGTGGTCGGCGGCAAGAACTTCACGGAGCAGCAACTGCTTGCCGAGATGACGACCGAGCTATTGCAGGCCAAGGGTTTCACCGTTACGAAAAAAGACGGCTTGGGCAGCGCGGTGTTGCGCGCGGCGCAAGAGAACGGACAGGTCGACGTGTATTGGGAATACACCGGAACGTCGCTGATCACGTACAACAAGATCAATGATCGCCTTTCGCCGGAAGACACATACAGGAAGGTAAAGGAACTGGACGCTGGGAAAGGGTTGGTGTGGCTCGATCCTTCTCGTGCGAACAATACGTATTCGTTCGCGATGAATCAGGACGAAGCAAAGAAGCTCGGCATCGTAACCCTTAGCGATCTTGCAAAGGCCATCAAGTCAGGCAAGACGCTGAGCTTTGCGTCCAACTCGGAGTTCTATGCTCGCCCCGACGGGCTGCGTCCGCTGCAAAAACTGTATGGCTTCGAATTTTCGCAGGACGAGGTTAAGCGGATGGACTCGGGTCTCACGTATCAGGCGTTGAAGGACCGTCAGGTGGACATCGCGCTCGTTTTCGCCACCGATGGCCGCGTGCCGGCATTCAACTTCGTCATTCTTAAGGACGACAAGGGCTTCTTTCCTTCGTATGCGCTGACGCCCGTGATCCGCAAGGCGACGCTCGACGCTAACCCGAAGCTCGGCCCGATCCTGAACTCGCTCTCGGCAAAGCTCGACGCACCGACGATGGCTCGATTGAACGCCTCCGTCGACGTGCAAAAGAAATCGTTCAGCGAAGTTTCGCATGACTTCCTGAAGCAAGCGGGTCTGCTGTAACGCTCGCGATCCGACCCAACCTGAGAGACAAGAACATGCCTTCGTCTTCCCTCGACGCGCCGCGAGGCGGCGCGCTGAAAGTTGCCGCCGCGCAAATCGACAGTTCGTACGGCGATCTGGACGCGAACCTCGGCAAGCACCTGAGCATGATCGGTGAAGCGCGCAAGCACGGCGTCTCGATGCTGCTGTTCCCCGAATTGTCGCTGTGTGGACATAGCGCGGGCAAAGACGCGCTGCAGCTTTCAATGCATGTCGATCACCCGGCCATTGCCGCACTTGCCGAAGCGAGCGTCGGGCTCCATACGTCGTTCGGTTTCATCGAAGAAGCGCCTGGTGGCCAGTTCTATAACAGCCAGGCGACCGTGACGCACGGAAGGATCGTGCACGTGCATCGCAAGATTCAACTGGCGACCTACGGCAAGCTGCGCGATGGCCTGTATTACGCGCCGGGAGCGGAACTCGGCGCATTCGGCATCGACCGCGACTGGCGCGTCGGCACGCCGATCTGCAACGACCTGTGGAATCCGGCTCTCGTGCACGACCTGATGTGCGACGGCGTCACGCTGCTCGCCGCTCCGATCAGTTCGGCGCGCGAAGCGGTAGGCGGCGGTTTCGACAACCCTTCTGCGTGGGAACTGAATCTGCGCTTCTACGCGGTGACCTACGGGGTCGCCGTGGTGATGGCGAACCGGATCGGCACCGAAGGCATGCTGCGCTTCTGGGGCGGTTCGCGCATTCTCGATCCGTTCGGCAACATGGTTGCAATGGGCTCGACTACCGACGAAGAACTGGTTGTCGGCGAACTCGACTACGCGGCGCTGCGCGAAGCGCGCTTCCTGCTGCCGACCGTGCGGGACTCCCGCGTCTATGCGGGCCGCGGCATCCGTGCGGCTCATTCACCTGTCAACACCTGAAGCGTCGCCTGCCATGCAAGATTTTCTCCTTACCGACGAAGACCGCGCGTTCCGCGCGGAAGTGCGGGCCTTTCTGCAGCGCGAACTTGCGCCGCGCGCGGCCGATATCGAAGACCGGCGCGACTGGGAAGCCGTCAAGCACGTGGTGCGCGCGCTGGCCGAAGCCGGTTATCTGAGGCTCATGTTCGCGGACCTTTATCGCGGCTCGCTGAAAAAGCCCGGACTCACGCACGCGACGATCTTGTCGGAGGAAGCGTCCGCCATCAACTATGCATTCGAAACGACCATTGCTACGGCGCTGAGTTGCGCATATCCGTTGCATCGTCACGCGAGCGAGGCGCTGCGCGATGCGTATCTCGAACCGATTCTGGATGGCCGCGCGGTCGGCGCGATCTGTGTGACCGAGCCGGGCACGGGGAGCGATTCGGCGGACATGCAAACACGCGTCGAATACGACGCACGTACCGACGAATGGGTCGTCAACGGCTTCAAGCGCTATATCTCGAACGCTTCGGTAGCGGACGTCTATATTGCCTACGGCATCACGCCGCGCGATGACGCGAAGCCTGCCATTACCGCGGTGGCGGTGCCGAAGGACGCCCGCGGCATTAGCTTTCCTCGCAATTACACGTTCATGGGCCGGCACGGCTGCATCGTCGGCGAGGTCGAATTCGACAATTGCCGCGTGCCAGTCGACCACCTGCTGGGCGGCGCGGGCGAGGGCTCCGCCATCATGCGCGGCATGTTCAACTTCGAGCGCGCGATTCTGGGCGGCTCGGGCCTCGGCGTCGCGCGTAGTGCGTTCGAAATCGCGCGTGAGCATGCGCAAAGACGCAGGACGTTCGGGCAATTCCTCGGCTGCAAGCAACTGATCTGGGACAAGATTGCGCAGATGAGCTGGCGCATCGACGCCGCCGAGCTGATTACCTATCGCGCCACCAAGATGTACGACGCCGGCGCCGACGGCAAGGCGCTGATGAAGGAAGCGGCAATGGCCAAGCTCGTCGCGACCGAGACGGCGAATTTTTGTGTGAACGAAACGGTGCAGATATTGGGTGGCGATGGCCTCACCAAGGAATACGGCCGGGCTGAACAGCTGTATCGCGACGCGCGCGCGCTGACGATTGTCGGCGGGACGTCGGAAATGGCGAAATACCTGATCGCCTCGCGCGATCTCCCGGATCTGAAGATCAACCTCTGAGCGCATTCCATTTCCATCATGCTGACCATTACCTCGCTGTTCGAAAATACGGTCGCGAAGTACCCGGACCGTCTCGCGCTGGTCTGCGGTAACGCGCGTTTTACCTACGCACAGTGGGATGAGCACGTGCGCGGACTCGCGCAGGCGCTGTTCGATCTGGGTGTGCGGCAAACGGACCGCGTCGCTATCTTCCAGAAGACCTCGGACGCAACAGCCACCGCTTATCTTGCCTGCCAGTTGCTGGGTGCCATTGCGGTGCCGATGAACTACCGGCTATCCGCGAATGAAGCGATATTCATCATCCGCGATGCCGGTGCGCGTGCACTGATCTACGACCATTCGATGCAACCGGTCGTCGCGAAGATCGAGCAGGGCCTGCCCGATCTGCGCATCTACGTGCGCGTGGCAGGGCACGGGAACCATACGGATGAGCCAGATCGAAACGATGCGCCTTCGTATCACCGCGACTTCGATGCGCTGATAGACAGTACGCGCCATCGCGATGCGCCGCTGCCCACGCTGATGCCCGACGATATTTCCGCGCTCGTCTACACGTCCGGCACGACGGGGCGTCCCAAAGGCGCGATACACACCCATGCCAACGACGTCGCGATCGCGACAAACTGCGTCATGGAGTACAGCCTCACGAGCACCGACTCGGCGCTCCACATCGCGCCGCTTTACCACGTTGGCGGCATGCAGGCGTATTTCATGCCGCACCTGATGGTCGGCGCGGCCAACATCGTGCTGCCGCGCTACGATCCGGCGCGCACGCTCGCCGCAATCGCGCAATATGACATCACGACACTGTTTGCAGTGCCGACACAGATTCAGGACATGTTGTTTCATCCCGCATTCACGCAGAGCGATCACAGCAGCCTGCGGATGATCACCACGGGCGGCGCGGCCATTCCGGCCGCAGCGATGCAACGCGTGATCGATGAGTTCTGTCCGAACGTGTACAACGGCTACGGCATGACGGAGGCGAGCCTCACGCTGCTGCTGCATCCGCGCGACGCACTCGCGCGCCTCGGCTCCTGCGGCAAGCCGACTTTGATCAGCACCTGCCGTGTCGTGACGAACGACCCGGCGCGCGCCGTGCCTTCCACAGAAGGCGTCGTGCCGGGCGAGGTGGGTCAGCTGATTGTGCGGGGCCCGCAACTCGCGCGTGCGTACTGGAACAATCCGGTCGAAACGGCCAGGAAGTTCCGCGACGGCTGGCTGTACACCGGCGATCTGTTCAGCGTCGACGAGGGCGGCTATTTCCACTTCCACGGTCGCGCCGACGACATGATCGTCTCGGGCGGCGAGAACATTTATCCGCGTGAAGTCGAGGAGGTGTTGTACCACTGCCCTGGCGTTCAGGAGGCCGCGGTAATCGGCGTGCCGGACGCGAAGTGGGGCCAGGCGGTAACGGCTTTCGTCGTGCGCAGCGACGCGCAGTTGACGGAGGACGCGATCATCGCATTCTGCAAGGCCAGTGACGACCTCGCGCCGTACAAGCGGCCAAAGAAAGTGCTGTTTGTCGAGCGCTTGCCGCTGAATCCGAGCGGCAAGGTTCTGCGGCGCGAACTGGCCGCCTCGGTGCACGAGAATCTTTTGCAAACGGGAACGTAATCATGAACGAACCGGTACTTTACGAACTGGACGGCGGCGTCGCCACCATTACGCTGAACCGTCCTGAAACGCGCAACGCACTGACCGAAATGGAAGTGGTCGATGCGCTCGTCGAGAGCCTCGAGCGCGCGCAAGCCGATCTGAACGTGCGCGCAATCGTGCTCACGGGCGCGGGTCCCGCGTTCTCCTCGGGCGGTAACATCAAGCACATGCGCGACGAGGTGGGAACGTTCGGCGGCAACTCCGCGCAGATACGCGAGAACTACCGGCGTGGCATTCAACGCATTCCGCGCGCGTTTCATGAACTCGACCTGCCCTGCATCGCCGCAGTCAACGGACCTGCGCATGGTGCGGGTTGCGACCTTGCGCTGATGTGCGATATCCGTATCGCGGCGCACAGCGCGCTTTTCGCGGAAAGCTTTGCGAAGATCGGCATCATTCCCGGCGACGGCGGCGCGTGGTTGCTGCCGCGTGCGGTCGGCCTCTCGCGTGCAGCCGAAATGATTTTTACAGGCACGCCCATCGACGCGCAATGCGCGCTGGATTGGGGTTTGGTATCGCGGGTCGTGCCCGACGCGGAGTTGCTGTCGACGGCCAGGGAACTTGCGGCGCGCATCGCGAGTAATCCGCCGAACGTGCTGCGCATGAGCAAGCGCCTCATTCGCGAAGGACAGCGGATGGACCTGCCGAGCCTGCTGGAACTGTCGGCGGCGTTTCAGGGAATCGTGCATCGCACGGCAGATCACCGCGAGGCGCTCGCCGCCACTTTCGAGAAGCGCACGCCGAATTACACCGGCGATTAATTGCGAACGGATCGGTAAATCGCAGCGAAAGAGACAATGGACCGGCGCGGCGCAATATGCGACAGTTTCGCCACCTTGACCGATCCAGCATGAACATGCGCAGCAAAATCAACGACGAGACGCCGCAATCTGCCGCCGCGCGCCAGGTGCAATGGCCAGCGGCAGGAGAGGGTACACTCGTCGCCGCGAACGCGGAAAGCGCGGCGACGGAAAGCTCGGCGGATTTGAGCCAGGAGCGGCGGCCCGACACGCAACGCATCGGTTTTTTTCTGGTACCCAACTTCTCGATGATGGCGCTCAGTTCCGCGAGCGAGCCGCTGCGCGCGGCCAACCGGGTGAGCGGCAAACCGCTGTACAGCTGGCATCTGATCAGCGCCGACGGCGAGCCGGTGTCGTCCAGTTCAGGGTTCTCGCTGCAGCCTGAATCGGCAATGACCTCGTCGATTGCCGTAGACCAGCTTTTCGTGGTGGCGAGCATCGACGTGGAGAACTACCGCAACGAGCGGGTGTTCGACTTTTTGCGCCGCTATGCCGCGACTGGCAAACCGCTCGGCGGCGTGAGCCTCGGCACGATGATCCTGGCGCGCGCCGGGCTTCTTGACAAGCGGCGTTGCACGATTCATTGGGAAGCGCTGAAAGCGCTCGCCGACGAGTTTCCCTCGCTGGCCGTCACGCGCGACCTCTACTGTATCGACGGCGACCGGCTCACCTGTGGCGGCGGCACAGCCGCGATCGACTTGATGCTGGATGTGATCGCTCGCGCGCATAACCATCGACTTGCGGCCGATGTCGCCGACCAGTTCCTGCATACGCGTATTCGCGCGTCGCAGGAGAGCCAGAAGATGGCAATTCAGTGGCGTTATGGTATCGAGGATCGGCGCATCGTCAATGCAATTACGCTGATGGAGCAGAACATAGAGCGCCCCGTTCCCGTGCAGACGCTCGCCTCGCTGGTAGGCATTTCGCCTCGGCAGTTCGAGCGTATGTGGCTCAAGCACTTCGACATGGGGCCGTCGCAGTTCTACCTGGGCGTGCGCCTGAAGGCGGCGCAAAAGCTCCTGCACGAATCGACGTTTTCCATTTTCGACATTGCGATGCAGTGCGGATTTGCAAGCGCCTCGCATCTGGGGCGGTGTTATCGGAAGCTCTTTGACGCCACACCCGGACAGGAACGTGCTGCGAGGGGCAAGTGAAGATCGCCATTGCGTAAGAGGCAACGATCCGGTTCCACTTGCTGCGAGCCGGATCAGTTTCGAACGCAACAGCGCGGTCATCGCAAGTTGCGTCACAGACTCCGGCCCTCACGGTGTTCAATCAACGCGACCGCTCATCGTGAATGAGCGGCCGTGCATATTCTCGAACTACATGCCGATGCTCGACCCTCCGCTCGAACTCGTGCCTGTGCTCGTGCCCGTGGCTGAACTCGAGGTCGATGCCGGATTCAGATCGATTCTTCCATAGACGCCGTTTGCTTCGTCATTGGGCCCCGCCGCGAAGAAGAGCGTAGTAGCAGGCTGATTGTTGAGCCCGTTGCCGAACGCAATGCCCCACAAGCCCGGCTCGACGATCGCACTGCCGTTCGAACTCTTGATGGCACCCATCGACTGGCCGCTCGATGCGTTGAATGCGTTAATCGTGCCGTCGCCGAAATTGCCGATCAATATCGCGCCGCTCAATGAGCCGAAATTGCTCGGCGCTTGCGTAATACCCCATGGTGCATTCAGTGCACCGCCGGTTGCAAAGTGCTGTTTGAGGTTACCTGCCGTATCGAATACGTCCACCATACCGAGTCCCGCTCCGGCGACGTCGTCATGTTTGTCGGCATCCTGCTTCGCGTAGGTGACGAACAGGTTCGATCCGATCAACTGGATGCCGAACGGCGCAAAGCCGGCAGGAATGGCTGGATCCGTAAAGGCGCCGGGCATGGCGACCTTGGCAAAATTGGTGTCGAAGACGTCGATCTTGTTGTTATGGAAATCGGCCGCGTAGAGAAAGTTGTTGCCGTTGTTGGCCGCGAGCGCGAGGCCCTTGTACACGGCGCCGCCGGTGCCGTCGTCGTACATGACGAACGCATTGGTCGGCCCAACCGCAGGCGCCCATGCGGTGACGGTGCCGCCTTCGCCCACGAAGATAAATGCGGCGACGCCAGACTTGCCGTTTTGCGTCACGTTGAAGCTTTGCGTGCCGTTGAATACGATGCCTGTTGGCGACGCTGTCCCGTTCTTGCCGTCGGGGATCGTGACGACGAGCGATTGCGGCACGCCGTTGCCGTCATAAAGTGTCGCAAGGTTGGTTCCGTTGTCGGCGACCCAGACGAAGCCTTTCGGATTAAAGGCCACGCCCCAGGCATTCTTCAGATTGACGTCGGTGTGTGCTGCCGACACGGCGCCATCCGAGACGAGCGCCTTTGCGGTGAACGACGACTGTGCAGGCGGCCCAGAACTGGGAGAACTGGAACTGCCGCCGCATGACGCGAGTGTCGCGATAGCTGCGCTGCAGGCTACGACGGTGAACGCTGCGAGTAGAGACTTCATGGCCGCACTCCTTGTTCCGTCCAAAGGTCACAACGCTCAATGAACGAGAGGGCGATCGGGTTTATTCCAGTGGAGGGAACTTATTTGCGAGTACTTTCTATGGCTGAACTGGATAGATAAAAGCGGGCTACGAGTTCACGTGCTGGCCTTCGGTTCGCCGCGTGGCAACGAGCTGCGATGTAGCGCAGCGATTACATGCAATGTAATTGGCGCCATGAGCGCCGGCATCTAGTCTGTGTCTGTCGCGCTTCCATTCCGGTTGCGCTCAAGGCCAAGGAGATACCATGTCCCGCTTTCCCACATACACGATCGAATCCGCTCCGGCAGAATCAATGCCCGTGCTCCAGCAATTGCAACAGGCGTTCGGCCTGATACCGAACATCGCGGCCAGGATGGCGCGATCGCCGGTACTGATCAACGGTTTTATCGGCCTGTTCGAGCGCGTGCATGCGAGCAGTTTCACCGAGCCGCAAATTCAGACGCTGTTGCTGACCAACGCCGTGACGAATGCCAGTGTCTGGGCCGTCGCATTTCACACGGCGCTGGCGTTGAAAGAAGGCGTGCATGCCGCCGACGTAGACGCAATCCGCCGCGGTGTCTTGCCTGATGACCGCGAACTGGCCGCGCTATCCGCATTGGCGCGCACGCTGATAGAAAAGCGCGGCCACCTGAGCGAATCGGACCAGACAAGTTTCCTGGAAGCCGGGTTCAGTGCTGAGCAGATACTCGAAGTTATTGCGGTGGTTGCGGCATCGACGATCACAAACTATACGGGCAGCGTCACCCAGCCGCAGCTCGAAACGCAGTTCGAGGAATTCGTCTGGCTTGCGCCCGCACGCTGAATTATTTTGTTCTTTATCTTGATCAGGGAAATCCGATGAACGCGAGCAGTCCCGATCCGAAAGCGCCGCAAAGTGAGCTTGGCGACTTGCTGCGCTATTGGCGCGATATGCGTGGCGTGAGTCAACTGGATCTGTCGCTCGAAGCCGGCGTTTCGCAGCGCCAGATCAGCTTTATCGAAAGCGGACGCAGCGTGCCGGGCCGGGACACGCTGCTGACGCTTGCACAGACGCTCGACGTGCCGCTGCGCGAGCGTAACGCGCTGTTGCTCGCGGCTGGCTATGCACCGGTGTATTCGGAAACGCCATGGAACGCACAGGAGATGAACGGTGTGATCGCCGCGTTGGAGCGCGTCGTTCGCCAGCATGAGCCTTTCCCGGCGATCGTGATGGATCGCCACTGGAACGTTCTCATGACCAACGACGCGGCGCCGCGCTTCTTCGACTGTTTCATCGACATGGGCTCGCGCAAAGGTCCACGCAATATGCTGCATCTGATCTTCGACCCGCAGGGTATGCGTCCATTCGTGGCCGATTGGGACACGGTCTCGCGAAGCTTGCTGCAGCGCGTGTATCGGGAGTCGATCGGTCATGTCGTCGATGCCGGCACGAGGCGTCTGCTCGACGAACTGCTCGCCTATCCAGATGTGCCGCGCGACTGGAAGACGCATCATGCGCCGTCCGCCGGGCCCACGATTCCTGTCATTCCGCTAGGCTTTATCAGCGGGGACGCGGTGCTTCGATATTTCTCGATGGTCACGACCGTTGGTGCGCCGCAGAACGTTGCCGCGCAGGAGATACGCCTCGAATGCATGTTTCCCGCCGATGACGAAACCGAAGCGCGCCACCGCCAGTTGCTCGCCGGGCATTCGGAGCAACGTTGAGCCGGTGTGCGGTGGAACATGCGGCAGAGAGCCGATCGTCCCAGCAGTTCCTGCCGCCTGCAACGCCGCGTCCCGCCTGGGCGGGACGCTTGTCGCGACTTAACTCAGCCGGGGTCGGGCCTCAAATCAAGCCCCGGGCTTTCCGCCGATAGTGTTGCCTTGTTGCCAGGCGCGCTTACCTTCCTCGGACAACTCTCCGCTGCTGTGCGACGCGTCCGGTTTCGTACCTTCTACTGCCATTGAGCCGCCCGGCTGTTCCTGGGCAGGGACGCGTTCACCCTTGCGCGCCGCGGCGCGATCGTCCTGAGTGCGGCCTGCGTAAGTTTCTGTTGCCATTTCAACCTCCGGAAAAGAAGAGAACCATCATGTCTTTGCGATGGACGCGCGAACTTCGTACTGAGGGACGCGCTTGCCCGCATCGAGACACACCCGGAGTCAACTGCGCGCATTGCGCGTGCCAGACGCGGCATTCGCGTCGCATTGAAGGCGTTCCATGCCGCCTGTGAGGAAATCGTCACACAATTTTCTCTCCGTGTATGATTCCGGCGTCGAAAGCTATTGCGGCACGGTTGAATGCATTGTGTGTAAGCCGGGTCTTTGCCAGCGGCGCGGGCAGATCAATGCGCAGATAAACATCTATGCCAATGTGCGAGCCCGGCAACGTGGAGTTGCACAGACTCCGCTTGCAGATACATAAAGCCGTTATGGCAAAAGGCTTGACGAAGAAATGCCCCGCGCGACAACCTCTCGCGGGAAGATGAAGGAACAACGCTGAATGCTCGCAGAACAACGTCACCAATACATCCTGGCGCAAGTCGCCAAAACGGGCGCGCTGTCAGTCGCCGAGCTGGTGCGCGAACTGAACGTGTCGCGCGAGACCATTCGCCGTGATCTCAACGCGCTCGCCGGACGCGGCCTGCTCGTCACCACCCACGGCGGCGCGCTTTCGAGCGACCGGCGCGAGCCCGATCTCGACACGCGTGAGGCGGCAAACGCCGGCGCGAAGCGCGCAATCGGCGAGCGTGCGGCCGAGTTCGTTCCCGACGGCGCGTCGCTGATCGTCGACTCCGGTAGCACGACGCAGGCGGTCGCGCGAGCCTTACTCGACCGGCACCGTCTATCGGTGTACACCAACGACTGGCGCATCGCGCTGCTGCTCGGACGGCGCAACGACAATCGCGTCACGCTATTGGGCGGCGAGCTGTCCGATATCGAAGACGCAACCTTCGGGCTCGACACGGTCCACCAGCTCACGCAATATCACGCGGACTTCGCATTCATCGGCGCAGGCGGCATCTCGCCGGACGGTTATCTCACCGACTACAGCCGCATGGCCGCCGAAGTGCGCAGCCGCATGATCGCCGCCGCCGACACAGTGGTCGTCGTGGCCGACCATTCGAAGTTCGGCCGCGTCACGCCGGTGCGGATCAACGGCATCGAGTCGGCGCGTTATCTCGTGACCGAACTGGCGCCCGAGCGCGCCATCGGCAAGGCGATTACGGCCCATGGCCCGGAAATCGTGATTGCCTGAGTCCACGTGCGCGGCCGGTGCGCGTGGTACGGCGTCAAGCTGCGACACGCGTCGCGCCGACTGCTGCTGGTAGAGCGCAGCCGCACGATCCGATTCCCGATCAGCGGTCATGCAGCAGCGGTTCTGCTCAATCTCTTCACGCAACTTCCCGCGACCTCGTTCGGCTTGGCTATTATTGGCGAATTGTGTCAATTTTTGGAATTCGACAGAATAGTCATGGCGTTGTCACCGAAACCTGTGATCCTTGCCGTGCCCATATAGGCATGGCAGGCAGCGCGAACGTGGTAGACAGTTTGTAAGTCTCGCTTGGAAGACGCCGCGAAGTTGTCGGCAATCTGCAATCGGTTGATCGCATCGGAGTCGGCTGCGGCAACATGCAACAAGTCACGCAAGCAGCACGTAAGCGGAACATAAGCGGCAAATAAGCGGCAAATAAGCGGCACATCAGCAACACGCACGCAGCAAATAAAGCGCAGACGGCGCACACCACGCGCCGTTCAATCACAACAGGTATCGGGTTTTCCCGACCGTCTGGTTTTTTTGCCTTTCGGAGAAAGCGACATGACAAAGACAAACTCCCCTCAGACCACGGGCCTCGCACGTAAGCTTCTGCCGGCGCTGGTCGCCGCCGCGATGTTCGGTGGCGTGGCCATGCAGGCGCAGGCTGCCGACGCGGTGGTGCTGTACACCGCCGACGGCCTCGAAAATCTCTATAAAGACGTGCTGCCGGCCTTCGAAAAGAAGGAGGGCGTGAAAGTCAACATCGTCACCGCGGGCAGCGGGGAAGTCGTGAACCGCGCGACAATTGAAAAAGACCAGCCGAAGGCGGACGTGATCGTCACGTTGCCGCCGTTCATTCAGCAGGCGGATCAGAGCGGTCTGCTTCAGGCATACCAGAGCGCGAACTACAAGAACGTGCCGGCGATTGCCAAGGCGCCGAACGGCTCGTGGGCGACCTTCGTGAACAACTATTTCTCGTTCGCGATCAATCCGGAAGTCACGAAAAACCAGCCGAAAACTTTTGCCGATCTGCTGCACCCGGACTACAGCGGCAAGGTCGCTTACTCGAACCCGGCGACGGCGGGCGACGGCATGGCCGTGATCATCCTGACGTCATCGCTGATGGGTGAGGACAAGGCATTCGACTATCTGAAGAAGCTGGAACAAAGCGCCAAGTTCCACACCAAGGGCACGGGTTACCTCGACGTTCTGCTGTCGCGCAACGAAATCGCGTTCGCGAACGGCGATCTCCAGATGGACCTGGACGACGCGGCCAACGGCGGCCTGTCGCTCAAGCCGGTGTTCCTCGCGGCTGCGCCGGGCGAGCAACCGACCACGTTCCAGTTGCCGTATGCAATCGGCCTCGTCAAGAACGGTCCGAACCAGGCGCAAGGCAAGAAGCTGATCGACTATCTGATGTCGACGGAAGTGCAGGCCAAGGTGCCGGACATCTTCGGCATTCCGGGCCGCACCGACGTGCCGCTCGCCGGCAAGAACGGCGAGACCGTCAAGCAGGCGATTGCGGGCGTGAAGCTGATTCCGGTGGACTGGAACCACGTGATGGCCAAGAAAGCCGACTGGACCGCGCGCTGGAAAAGCGACGTGATCGGTTCGTCGGGCAAGCAGATCGAAGTCGTCAAGCCGAAGTAAGCCGCTTTTTAGGCTTTCCAGTCTTGCTTCCCAGTCGAAGCACGCAGCGCTCTCGCGATCGGTGTGATCGCCGGCGCGCTGCCTGAGCATCAATCTTGTTGGAGGATGAATCCGGTGAATACGGCCAGTCTTGCTGGGCGAGGCGCGCTCGACGCCTCGCTGGACGCGCTCGGCGCCGCGCGTTCGGACGCGCCTGGCGGCGTGCAGATCGATCACCTGACGGTGCGCTTCGGCTCGCGCACCGTGCTCGACGATCTGTCGCTGACCATCCAGCGCGGCGAACTGCTCACCGTGCTCGGCCGCAGCGGCTGCGGCAAGACTACGCTGCTGCGGTTCATCGCCGGGTTTATCGAGGCGGACGGGTTGTCCGGCACGCTTACGGTCGCGGGCCACGATCTCACGCACGTGCCGCCGCATAAGCGCAACCTTGGCCTGTTGTTCCAGAGCTACGCGCTGTTTCCGCATCTGTCGGTATTCGAAAATGTCGCGTTCGGCTTGCGGGCGCGGCGCATATCGGCGAAGGACATCGCACGGCGCGTGGCCGAGGTGTTGAAACTCGTGCAACTCGGCGACGCCGGGCACGTGATGCCCGCGCAGCTTTCCGGCGGCATGCAGCAGCGTGTGGCTCTTGCACGTGCGCTCGTGATCGAGCCGGACGTGCTGTTGCTCGACGAGCCGCTCTCCGCGCTCGATGCCAATCTGCGCGCGTCGGTGCGCTCCGAACTGAAGGCGCTGCATGAGCGCCTGCCCAATCTGACGATTGTCTGCGTGACGCACGACCAGGATGACGCGCTGGTGCTGTCGGATCGCACGCTGTTGATGCGCGACGGCCGCATCGCGCAGCTCGGCACGCCGCAACAGTTGTACGACGCGCCGAACGACGGCTTTGTCGCGCGCTATCTGGGTACGGCGAATCTGCTGCCGCCGCAAGTCGCTTTCGGCATGGACGACGCGCGCTACAACGAACGCGAGCGGGTCGCCTGTCTGCGGCCGGAAGCGCTGCGCATCGTGCCGCTTGGAGAAGGGCAGTTGCACGGCGCAATCACATCCGTCGAATGGTATGGCGCGGTATTGTCGGTGTCGGTCGCCCTCGACGCGATGCCGAACGAACCGCTCCTCGTCACCATGCAGCGCGGCCACGGCATGATGCCGGAGAAAGGCGCGCGCGTTTCCCTGCGTTACGAGGCTGACGATGTCGTCCTTATCCACCCCTGAGGCGTCGAATCCGCTTCCCGCCTCGGCGGCAGCCGCAGCCGACGCCCGCCGCAGCGCGAGCGCCGCTTTGCATCGGGCCGCGGTAAAGCGCCGGGAGCGCATGGCGCAATGGCATCTCCTGTTCATCGCGGTGGTCGTGCTCGGGCCGCTCGTCATCTACCCGCTCGTGCGCCTCGTGTTGCTGAGCCTGAGCGGGCCGCATGGCATCGGCCTGCAGGCGTATGCGGCGTTCTTCGGCAATCCCGAGACACGCGGCGTGATCGGCACGACGCTGTGGATTCTGTTCGCGAGCGCCGGACTTGCATCGCTGCTCGGCGTCGCACTCGCGTCGTTGCTGTTTTTCAAGCCATTTCCGGGCGCGCGGATGGTTACGCGCTTTCTCGAACTGTTCGTCGCGTTCCCGTCGTTTCTGGTCGCCTTCACGCTGATTTTTCTGTACGGCTCGCAAGGCTCGGTCAGCATCGGCTTGCAGCGGCTCTTTCATCTGGAGGCGCCGCCGCTCGATTTCCTGTTCGGCGTGGGCGGCGTGATTCTCGCCGAGGTCGTGTTCTACGCGCCGTTCGTCGTGAGGCCCACTCTGGCTTCGTTCGCCACGCTCGACATGCGTCTGATCGAAGCCGCCAGAAGTCTCGGCGCTAGCGGCTGGATGGTCGCATTCAAGGTAATCGTGCCGCTTGCGTGGCCGGGTATCGCTGCGGGCACGATCCTGTGCTTTCTGCTGACGCTCAACGAGTTCGGCATTCTGCTCGTGCTCGGCAGCGCGCATCTGATCACGTTGCCGGTCGCCATTTACAGCTCGGCCACTGTCGACCTCGATCTGCCGACGGCGGCAGCCGGCGCGGTCGTCATGCTGATCATGTCCTTGTCGCTGTACGCGTTGTATCGCCAGGTCAACCGTCGCAAGGTAAAAGGAGCGGGCCATGGCCGTTGAACTCGACCCGACCGTGCTGCCGGTCATGCACAAGAAGGCGCGCCCGGTGCGCCGGAGTTTGTTCGTGCGGATGCTCGGCGGCCTGTTTCTCGGTTTTGCCGCGCTGTTGTGCTTCTGGCTTTTCGTGTTGCCCGTGATCGTGGTCGGCTTGTCGAGCGTGGCGGCGCACTGGTCCGGCACGATTCTGCCGGCCGGCTTCAGCACGCGCTGGTTCGAGCGGCTCGGTTCCAGCGACTTCGACGCGCTCACAACGAGTCTCGAGATCGGCATGGGTGTCGCCGTGCTCGGCACGATTCTCGGGTTGTGGCTTGCGCTCGCGCTCGAAGGACGCGACCGGCGCGGGCTCGGCGCGTTCGTCGACACCATCGCCATGATGCCCAACGGCGTGCCGAGCGTGGTGCTCGGTCTCGCGGTACTGATCGCCTATCACAAGCGGCCGGTTGACCTGTCGAGTTCCGCGGCGATCGTCGTTTTTGTTCAACTCGCGCTCGTGCTGCCGTTCTGCTACCGGTGCGCGGCGGCGGCGTTGCGCCCTGAACTGACGATTTTGCGCGAAGCGGCCGCGAGCCTCGGCGCGCCTCCGTCGATGGTGCTGCGCCGCGTCGTGCTGCCGCAACTCGTGCCGGCGATCCGCGCGAGTCTCGCGCTCGGGTTCGCGCTGTCGCTCGGCGAACTGGGCGCGACGCTCACTGTTTATCCGCCCGGTTTTGCGACGGTGCCGATCGTCGTGGTCGGTCAGGTGGAGCGCGGCTACTACCTGCCTGCCTCCGCGCTGTCGCTGATTCTGCTGCTCGTCTCGCTCGCCGCGCTGCTGCTGATCGCGGCCCGTGTGCCGCGCCGTCGGATCGACTGAACCTGCGTTTTCCTCGTTTCCCTGGTGGCGCGTCGTGCGGCGCGCAGACATTCCACATACTTTCGATGTGGCGAAATTTGTCAAAATGACCGAATATATGCAAACTGCTTCTGTCGATCCGATTGAGGTTGTGCGCAGGCATTCGCTGACGACACTGGTTCGCGACGAGATCGAAAGGCACATCGTCGAAGGCGAACTGGCGCCGGGCGCCAAACTCAACGAAGCAGACTGGGCGGCGCGCCTGCAGGTGTCGCGCGGGCCGGTTCGCGAGGCGTTCCGCGCGCTCGAGCAGGCCGGGCTCGTGCGCACCGAGAAGAATCGCGGCGTGTTCGTGCGGACGGTGTCGCTCGCCGAAGCCGACGAGATTTACGCGGTGCGCGCGGTGCTCGAAGAGGCGGCGTGCCGGATGTTGGCCGCGAACATCGACGCGAGTCAGCTGGCGGTGCTGCGCGATTGGCTCGATGCCATGCGCGCGGCGCTCGATGCGCAAGATCACGATGCGTACGCGCGGGCCAATGTCGCCTTTCATGACGCGATCGTGGCGGCGGCGGGCAATGTGAAGTTGTACGAGACGTATCGAAGGCTGGTGAGCGAGTTGAGTCTTTTCCGGCGCGCGGCACTGGTGGTGCATGCCGATGCGATGGAGCGTTCGTTAGCGGAACATCGCGCGATTCTGACCGCGCTCGCCTCGCGCGATGCCGCGCATGCCGCGGCGCTGATGCACGCGCACGTGAACGGCGGCTTGCAGCGCGCGCACGAGGCGTGCGAGGAAGGCGGCGTGGCGGCCGGGCAGTTGAGAACGGCGCGCGGTGCGTCTGCTGCGGGCGACTGAACGACGACTGCAGGGCGACTGCAGCACGACTGAAGCGATCGCGTTGTCGTAACGCATTGGCTTGAGGACGCGTGCGTAGCACGCAGGGACGGGAACAATGGCAACCGCAAACGAAAACGCGAAGCAACGCACGATCGAGGTCAACGGTCGCGGCTACCGGCTGCCTGAGCAGCCGACGGTTGTGATCTGCGTCGACGGCTGCGAGTTCGATTATCTGGAAGCTGCGGTCGCGGCGGGCGTTGCGCCGTTCATCGGCAAGATGCTCAAGGGCGGCGCGGCCTTCAAGGGCGATTGCGTAATTCCCTCGTTCACCAACCCCAACAATCTGTCGATCGTCTGCGGTGTGCCGCCGTCGGTGCACGGCATCTGCGGGAATTACTTCTGGGACCCGAGCGCGAATGGCGGCGCGGGTGCGGAAGTGATGATGAACGATCCAGCCTATCTGCGAGCCGGCACCTTGCTGGCCGCGGCAGCTGAAGCGGGCGCGCGCGTCGCGGTCGTCACCGCTAAAGACAAGTTGCGCCGGTTGTTGGGCTGGCAGCTGAACGGCATCTGCTTTTCCGCGGAAAAAGCGGACACGGTGACGCGCGAGGAAAACGGCATCGACGAAGTACTGGAACTGGTCGGCTTGCCAATACCCGACGTGTACAGCGCGGCGCTTTCGGAATTCGTGTTCGCTGCCGGCGTGCGGCTCGCGCAAACTCGCGAGCTCGACCTGATGTATCTGTCCACGACCGACTACATACAGCACAAATGGGCGCCGGGCACCGAAGGCGCGAACGCGTTCTACGCGATGATGGACGGCTATCTGGCGAAGCTCGACGCGCTCGGCTGGGTGATCGGGCTCACCGCCGATCACGGCATGAACGCGAAGCACGATCCGCAAAGCGGCGAGCCCAACGTGATCTACCTGCAAGACCTGCTCGACGAATGGCTCGGCGCGCGTAGGGCGCGCGTGATCTTGCCGATCACGGATCCGTATGTGGTGCATCACGGCGCGCTCGGTTCGTTTGCGACAGTTTATTTGCCGCGCGATGTCGATGTCGCGCAGGTGATCGAGCGGATTCGCGGGCTGCAGGGCGTCGAAATTGCGCTTGATAATCACACGGCGTGCGAGCGCTTCGAGCTGCCGAATGACCGCGTCGGCGACATCGTCGTGATCGGCACGAAGCATGTGGTGCTCGGTACTCGCCGCGACGAGCACGATCTGTCGGGGCTTACGGTGCCGTTGCGCTCGCACGGCGGCTTGTCCGAGCAGGAAGTGCCGCTCCTTTTCAACCGGCGTGTCGACGGATTGCCGGGCGCGGAGAGCGGAAAGAGGCTGCGTAATTTCGATATCTTCGACGTCGCGTTGAACCGCGTGTCGGCATCATGAACGCGACGCTGCGGGACCATCCGGCGTTCCGCGCGGAGGCGCTGCGGCTCGAAGGCGAACGCGCGGCGCGTCCACGCTCGCTCGATGTAGTCGATCCGTACACGGGTACGCGCGTAGGCACGGTCGCGCTTGCGAGCGTCGATGATGTGCGCGCCGCATTCGAATACGCCGCAGCTTATCAGGCAAAGCTCACGCGTTATGAGCGCTCGCAGATTCTCGAACGCGCGGCCGCGTTGCTGCGTGACAGGACCGAAGAGGCGTCGGATCTGATCTCGCTCGAATCGGGTTTGTCGAAGCAGGACTCGCGGTATGAAATCGGTCGTGTGGCAGACGTGTTCAGGTTTGCGGCAATCGAAGCATTGCGTGACGACGGGCAAAGTTTCTCGTGCGATCTGACGCCGCATGGCAAGCGGCGACGCGTGTTTTCGCAGCGCGAGCCGCTTGCGGGCGTGATCGTCGCGATTACCCCGTTCAACCATCCAATGAACCAGGTTGCGCACAAGGTTGCGCCGGCAATCGCGACGAACAATCGCGTGGTGCTGAAGCCGTCCGAGAAAGTGCCGCTGTCGGCGCTTTATCTCGCCGACATTCTCTACGAAGCCGGCTTGCCCGCGCCCATGCTGCAAGTGCTGACCGGCGACCCGCGCGAAATCGCCGATGAACTTATCACGCATCCGTTGGCTGAACTCGTCTCGTTCACGGGCGGCGTGGCGATTGGCAAGTACATCGCGGCAAAGGCGGCGTACCGCCGCGTCGTGCTCGAGCTAGGCGGCAACGATCCGCTGATCGTGCTCGAGGACGCCGATCTCGAGCGCGCGGCGACGCTCGCGGTGCATGGCTCGTACAAGAACTCCGGGCAGCGCTGCACGGCGGTCAAGCGGATGCTCGTGCAAAAGCGCGTCGCCGCCGATTTCGCCGATCTGGTCGTCGAGAAGACGCGGGCCTGGACTTTCGGCGATCCATTCGATGCGGCCAATCAGATGGGCACGGTCATCGACGTCGCCGCGGCGCAGCTATTCGAGGCGCGCGTGAATGAGGCGATTGCCGGCGGCGCGCGATTACGTATCGGCAATCGACGCAATGGCGCGCTGTATTCGCCTACGGTGCTCGACGGCGTGGAGCCGGACATGACCCTCGTGCGTGAGGAAACGTTTGGGCCAGTGTCGCCGATCATCAGCTTCGACACGCTCGACGACGCGATACGTATCAGCAACGGCACATGCTTTGGTTTGTCTTCAGGTGTATGCACGAACCGGCAGGACGCGATCACGCGGTTCATCAACGAACTGCGAGTGGGGACGGTCAACGTGTGGGAAGTGCCTGGCTATCGGACAGAGTTGACGCCGTTTGGCGGTATCAAAGACTCGGGGCTCGGCTATAAGGAAGGCGTTCAGGAAGCGATGAAAAGCTTCACTAACCTCAAGACTTTTTCGTTACCGTGGGAGTAATAGCGTGGCATTGAGTTTGACGGACATCCGTTCGCTGTTCGAGCAATACGGCGACATCGCTTATAGCGGCGAACCGGTGACGCAGCTTCAGCACGCATTGCAGAGCGGCGCGCTGGCTGAAGAAGCGGGTGCCGGCGACGAACTCGTCGCCGCTTCGTTTTTGCACGATCTCGGGCACCTGCTGAATCTTCAGGGCGTGACGCCGACGGAGCGGGGCATCGACGATCTGCACCAGTACTTTGCGCTGCCGTTCTTGCGGCCGGTGTTGCCCGATGCGGTATTGGAGCCGATTCGTTTGCACGTCGACGCAAAGCGCTGCCTCTGCGCGATCGATCAAGGCTATTTCGATCAGCTTTCCGCCGATTCGGTGCGGAGCTTGGGTCTGCAAGGCGGCATCTTCAGCAGCGAGGAAGCGCAGAGATTTCTGCAGAAGCCGTACGCGCAGGACGCGCTCCGGCTGCGCAAGTGGGATGACCGCGCCAAAGAAGAACACCGCGTCACGCCGGGTCTAGATCACTACCTCGACGTGGTGGAGCGCGTGATGCGTAAGAGCGCGATGGTGTAGTTCTGGCTTGTCTATGTCGTTGTCCTGGCGCTGCTTCTTGCGCAATTTCCGTGTGTCGAAATAACGCTTGCAAGGTGCTGGCCGGCTCGCTAGAATCTCGCTCTTTCGTGCTCCGGACGCCGGGGCACGGGAAGCGGGAAAGCCAGTAGTGGCAAGGCTTCGAGCGGTGGCAGCAGGTTCAGGAAGTAACAGAAACCTGTTGACGGCGCAGCCGGAGTTCTTCATAATCTCGTTTCTCTGCTGCAGATGCAGCGACGCAGAACGAAGCGGTGCCGGGTAGGTGTGGTAGGGCAGCGCGGCGTGAGCGGATCGATCTTTAAAAACTAACAGCCGATAAGTGTGGGCGCTTGATGCGCGACGCGGTGGATCTCCGGATTCACATAAAGCGAAAGTATCAAGTCTCACACAGTAATGAAAGGAAGGTTTGGTCATCGAGAGATGGTTGAACACTTCGTCAGTACGTTGAGTGAGCGACCGGTTGGTAAAACAACCGAAAACAGTAACAGGTTTGAACTGAAGAGTTTGATCCTGGCTCAGATTGAACGCTGGCGGCATGCCTTACACATGCAAGTCGAACGGCAGCACGGGGGCAACCCTGGTGGCGAGTGGCGAACGGGTGAGTAATACATCGGAACGTGTCCTGTAGTGGGGGATAGCCCGGCGAAAGCCGGATTAATACCGCATACGCTCTGCGGAGGAAAGCGGGGGATCCTTCGGGACCTCGCGCTACAGGGGCGGCCGATGGCAGATTAGCTAGTTGGTGGGGTAAAGGCCTACCAAGGCGACGATCTGTAGCTGGTCTGAGAGGACGACCAGCCACACTGGGACTGAGACACGGCCCAGACTCCTACGGGAGGCAGCAGTGGGGAATTTTGGACAATGGGCGCAAGCCTGATCCAGCAATGCCGCGTGTGTGAAGAAGGCCTTCGGGTTGTAAAGCACTTTTGTC
>NZ_JAWRXU010000256.1:0-348 GCF_046534895.1 Paraburkholderia sp. SIMBA_053
GGCTGCCGCTACTGGCGCCGGCATCGGCCGCTCCCGCCGAGGGCGCGTTCCGTCTCGCGGCGCTCGACATCGGGCAAGGCTCGTCGATCGTTGTCGAAACCGCCCATCACACGCTGCTGTTCGATGCCGGTCCGGGTCCCGAATCGACGCACGCGGGCGAGCGCATCGTCGTGCCCTACCTTCAGGCGGCGGGCATCGCGGCGCTCGATACGCTGATCATCAGCCATGCCGACTCCGACCATTCGGGCGGCGCTCCCGCCGTGCTCGAAGGCATCGAAGTGAGGCAGTTGCTGGCGGGACTTCCGCCAGGCCACGCACTTTGGCGCGAGGCGGCCGGGAAGGGCGCCC
>NZ_JAWRXU010000257.1:0-348 GCF_046534895.1 Paraburkholderia sp. SIMBA_053
TTGATAGTACAGAGCTTGAAATAGTATATAATAAAACCTATTTAGAACAGGAATTGGATTTTGAAACTATTTTAAATAATTTCATTTGGTTATTTGAGTTTATTGATAGTAATGGAAGAATTAACTTTGTAAATAAGATATCTACTAGAACATCATTTCTAGATATTATTCAATTAAAAGCCAAGAGGGACTATCATGTTAATGAAGCTTTCAAAATTAATGAAATATTAACAGATGCTTCACTAGCACTATATTATCCATTATTAAAAAAGCAGAATGTTAGATTAGAAGATGTACTCGAATGGTTTTTTAAAACTTATCTTGAAGAAGATTTTTCCGTTTCAGACT
>NZ_JAWRXU010000258.1:0-348 GCF_046534895.1 Paraburkholderia sp. SIMBA_053
CGATCAGCGCGGTTACGGCGTAATGGGCAAGTTGCGAGTCAGAGCATGAGTCTTGTGCGCGCTTCGCGACACGTTCGTCAGAAGCAGCGGCCGCTGTCATGACCGGATGCAGAGCTTGCGTGGCTCGGCCATACGGCGCGTCCCCGCGCTCGGTCCAGGCACACGCTCGCGCGAGCGGCTCGGGCATCTCTATCGCGGACACGCATGGCACGTCTTCGCGCTCCAACAAAGCAGCGGCTCTCATCACCAGCTCCTGAAGCGCGCCGGCGGCGCGTACAAACCGCCCGACCAGGTGACTAGATCGTCAATGCTGCGTGCCGCGAGCAGCGAACGCTTCGCTTCGCCGCG
>NZ_JAWRXU010000259.1:0-346 GCF_046534895.1 Paraburkholderia sp. SIMBA_053
TTCTTCATCTGCGCGATGAGCAGCTGCAAGAACGTGTTCTGCAGGTCGCTGCCCGACGTCGGGTTGGCCGACGAGCTCGACGACGACGCACTGCCCGTGCCGTTCATCGTGTCGAGTAACGTCTGCGAAACAGTCGCGCCGTTGTTGCCGATTGTGGATTGCGTAGTCAAGGAAACTCTCCTCAGGTTCCGATCGTGAGCGTCTTCAGCATCAGCTGTTTCGCGGTGTTGAGCGTTTCGACGTTGGCCTGATAAGAGCGCGAAGCCGAAATCATGTTGACCATCTCCTGCACCGGGTCGACGTTCGGCATCTGGACGTAACCGTTTGCGTCAGCGGCCGGGTTGCC
>NZ_JAWRXU010000260.1:0-346 GCF_046534895.1 Paraburkholderia sp. SIMBA_053
TGCCCTGGTGTGACCGCGGCAGATCAATGCGGTGCCGTTGATACCGGTTGCACGCATCTTTCATCCTTCAACGGAGCGCATCATGAGAGTGAAGAGTTTGTTGCCCGCAATTTTATGCACGTCGATGGCGCTGGCGGTCATCCCCGCGATAGCCGGCGCCGAGCCGTTCACGATCAGGGTCGACGACCTGCGTGACGGGCACTTTTCGAACGAGCAGGTATACGGAGGTTTTGGCTGTCACGGTAACAACGTTTCGCCGCGCATTTCATGGGCTCACGTTCCGCGCGGCACGAAGAGCATTGTCGTGACCATCTTCGACCCTGATGCGCCGACTGGCGGGCTCGGC
>NZ_JAWRXU010000261.1:0-346 GCF_046534895.1 Paraburkholderia sp. SIMBA_053
GATCGATCTTCGCGAACGACGCCACGGGCGCGGCCAGACCCGCCAGACCCGCGACAGCAAGAACAAACGCAAGGGTCTTCATTGTTCACCTCCTTGTTTGATCGTTGCGACAACAATCGACTGCGAGCGAGGCGCGATGGTTTGCAAACGTTGATGGCGGGCGTGATCCGATTCGTCAGTCGTTTGCGTGCGACGAACTATCCGGCCTCATCGAAAAGGATAGTCGCTGCCGCGCCCCGTTGTTAGTTTTGGTGAGGCATAGCGAACACTTACGGCGCCTTCGTTTTTCCCGTGGGCGAGATCTTCCGGCTTGCCGACGCGGTGCCGCGGCAGCATCGAAATCAGC
>NZ_JAWRXU010000047.1:0-1012 GCF_046534895.1 Paraburkholderia sp. SIMBA_053
GTAGCGGTGGTTTTTTTGTTTGCAAGCAGCAGATTACGCGCAGAAAAAAAGGATCTCAAGAAGATCCTTTGATCTTTTCTACGGGGTCTGACGCTCAGTGGAACGAAAACTCACGTTAAGGGATTTTGGTCATGAACAATAAAACTGTCTGCTTACATAAACAGTAATACAAGGGGTGTTATGAGCCATATTCAACGGGAAACGTCTTGCTCTAGGCCGCGATTAAATTCCAACATGGATGCTGATTTATATGGGTATAAATGGGCTCGCGATAATGTCGGGCAATCAGGTGCGACAATCTATCGATTGTATGGGAAGCCCGATGCGCCAGAGTTGTTTCTGAAACATGGCAAAGGTAGCGTTGCCAATGATGTTACAGATGAGATGGTCAGACTAAACTGGCTGACGGAATTTATGCCTCTTCCGACCATCAAGCATTTTATCCGTACTCCTGATGATGCATGGTTACTCACCACTGCGATCCCCGGGAAAACAGCATTCCAGGTATTAGAAGAATATCCTGATTCAGGTGAAAATATTGTTGATGCGCTGGCAGTGTTCCTGCGCCGGTTGCATTCGATTCCTGTTTGTAATTGTCCTTTTAACAGCGATCGCGTATTTCGTCTCGCTCAGGCGCAATCACGAATGAATAACGGTTTGGTTGATGCGAGTGATTTTGATGACGAGCGTAATGGCTGGCCTGTTGAACAAGTCTGGAAAGAAATGCATAAACTTTTGCCATTCTCACCGGATTCAGTCGTCACTCATGGTGATTTCTCACTTGATAACCTTATTTTTGACGAGGGGAAATTAATAGGTTGTATTGATGTTGGACGAGTCGGAATCGCAGACCGATACCAGGATCTTGCCATCCTATGGAACTGCCTCGGTGAGTTTTCTCCTTCATTACAGAAACGGCTTTTTCAAAAATATGGTATTGATAATCCTGATATGAATAAATTGCAGTTTCATTTGATGCTCGATGAGTTTTTCTAAGAATTAATTCATGAGC
>NZ_JAWRXU010000262.1:0-346 GCF_046534895.1 Paraburkholderia sp. SIMBA_053
GCCCATGAATTAGTTCATGGGCTTTTTGCCATCCTTACAAAGGATGAAAATAGAGTAAGAGTTGTGGTATTTGTCATACATAATATATGTTGCTACCCATTACTAAGCAAATTGTCCAGATGTATAACACAAAAATAATTAGAGCAAACTACTCACGATAGATGGATCATCAAAAATAATGGTGCACGACAGAAAAACTCCCTACGGAAATAGGGAGTTTTTCTGTTTTTACGCTGTATAAGATATACAAAGTTAGTTTCTATAGAGTTTGCTTAACAGTTATCAAAAAATAGAAACACTACATACTATACGCGTAAGTTTATGGTATAGATAAAATAATTATATT
>NZ_JAWRXU010000263.1:0-345 GCF_046534895.1 Paraburkholderia sp. SIMBA_053
CCAGGCACAGTTTCCATACGCGGACGTGTCGTTCAATCTCGCGGATGGCGTGACGCTCGGCACGGCCATCGACCGTATCGAAGCGATCGAAGCGAAGCTGAACCCGCCCGCAAGCGTGCAGATGAACCTTGAAGGCGCGGCGCAGCTTTACAGCACGTCGCTCGGAAACGAAGCCTTGCTGCTGGTCGGCGCGCTGATCGCCGTGTATATCCTGCTCGGCATTCTGTACGAAAGCCTCATCCATCCGCTGACGATTCTGTCGACGCTGCCTTCCGCCGCGTGCGGCGCGCTCGCGGCGCTGTTGTTCTGCGGCGGCGAGCTGGACATCATCGGTCTGATCGGCAT
>NZ_JAWRXU010000264.1:0-345 GCF_046534895.1 Paraburkholderia sp. SIMBA_053
CGCCATCGGCAACTGGAGGCGACCATCGCACGCTTTGCCGATAGCGATCCACGGCACTACGCGAACGAAGACCAGGCCGTCGCGGCGCTCGCATTACTGGGCGTCGACGAGCGCGAACGCCTCGTGCTGAACCAGAACGATCTGATCCAGCGCTTTCTCGCAAGCCGGCTCGACGCATACTGGAGCCCGCCGCTCGGGCGGATCGATTATGCGGCCGCCCAGCACGTGTTTGAGATCCGAGACCAGTTGAAGCTGTTTTCGCCGGAATTCGACGTGCGGCGCAAGCAGATCGACGATGAGCGCGCCGACATGCTCGCGAAGCTCGCGAGCAGCCTCGACGAAGCG
>NZ_JAWRXU010000265.1:0-344 GCF_046534895.1 Paraburkholderia sp. SIMBA_053
GGGCTTCTGCATAACACGGTTTCAGTCCCAGTGCATTTCGATAAGCCGTCTCAGCCTCGGCGTAACGCCCCGTTTTGCTGAGCACGATGCCCAAGTTGTTGTGCCCTTCCGCATGATCGGGGTTCAATTGCAGAGCTCGGCGAAAGGCGGCTTCCGCTTCGAGCAGCCGCCCTGTTTCACTTAGAGCCTGGCCCAAATTACTGTAGGCTTCGCCAGAGTCGGGCCGCAGTTGCGCGACACGTCGAAAGGACGCTTGCGCCTCAGAAAACCGTTGTGTTTGAGCTAAGAGAATACCTAGCCGGTTATGCGCTTCGGCGAAATCAGGATTCAGCCCCAGCGCTTCC
>NZ_JAWRXU010000266.1:0-344 GCF_046534895.1 Paraburkholderia sp. SIMBA_053
GAAGGCCGGTTCACCGGGCTGAGCGTCGACTATCTGCGCGCCGTCGTTGGGCCGGACGTCGAGATCACGACGAAGTCGTTTCCAGACCTGAACCAGCTGCTCGCCGCGGCGTGCGCGAATCGCGTCGATGTGCTGATGAGCATCGCCCGCACGCCGGAGCGCGAGCATTGCCTGTCATTCTCGGTGCCGTATTTCCGCGGATCGACTTCCGTCGTGACGCGGGCGAGCAATGCGATGGCTTTGTCCGGCGAGGCCCAGGTGCAAAGCGCGCGCGTCGCCATCGAGCGCGGGTTCGCGCTCGGCGCCGTCCTGCGCGAGCGATTCCCTCGAGCACATATCGATAG
>NZ_JAWRXU010000267.1:0-344 GCF_046534895.1 Paraburkholderia sp. SIMBA_053
GCGCCGAGCGCGGGCGTGTCGTCGCCGACTCATCCGCTGAGCGAAGCGCATATGTCGCAGATCGACACCGAGCGCCCGCGGGTCGGCCGGGCGGCGGTGCGCGCGGCGCTGGTCGACGCGCACCTCGTGATGCGCGAGCGGCGGCGCGTGACCGCGCGCGTGCGCTCGAGCAATCCGCTCTTCAATGCGTGGATCGACCGCTCGCTCGCGGACCTTGGCCTGTTGACCACCGACCTCGCGACCGGCCCGTATCCGTACGCGGGCATTCCGTGGTTCTCCACGCCGTTCGGCCGCGATGCGGTGATCACGTCGTTGCAGACGCTGTGGTTGCAGCCGCAACTGGC
>NZ_JAWRXU010000268.1:0-343 GCF_046534895.1 Paraburkholderia sp. SIMBA_053
TGCGATTAGGCAACCCCGTAAGAGAGTCGTGGGTGGCTAAATATTCTGCCTGGCGTTGAGACTCTTTAATGTGGGTGATGTCGGAAAACACCGCCACGCACAAACCGTCATCGTGACTATCGGGTGCTATGAGATTCAGCGTTAACCACTGAGAAAACAGCGTGCCGTCGCGGCGCTTATTAAACACCTCACCTTGCCAATAACCGTGCTGTTGCACGATATCCCACAAGACATAGCACGTTTCAGGCGTTTGCACGCCGCCCTGATTTTCGTCTTCACAATACAGTAGTGGTAGCGCAGGCCGACCTTCGACATCATTCGCAGGATAGCCCGTAATACGGCT
>NZ_JAWRXU010000269.1:0-343 GCF_046534895.1 Paraburkholderia sp. SIMBA_053
GAATACCGTGTACGCGGCCCACAGCCCGGCGGTCGCCACCGTGAGGCTGATGATGGTGATCAGCAGGCTGGTATCGTTCAGCGCGGCGATCAGCAACGCGACGGCGGCTAGCGTGAGCATCGACACCGTGTGCCAGCGGCGCTCGCCAAGGCGGTCCGAGCGGCGTCCCCACCAGATCATCGCGACGATCGTGCACACCTGCGGAATCGCGGCGAGCAAGCCAATCGTTCGATTGCTCGCATCCGCGCTGAAGCTCTTCACGATCAGCGGCGTCCACACGGCAACCATTGCCAGCGTGTTCACGAGGCAGAAGTACGCAATCGCGAACTTCACGACAGCCGGC
>NZ_JAWRXU010000270.1:0-343 GCF_046534895.1 Paraburkholderia sp. SIMBA_053
ACCTCCTGCACCTGCAGATCGCGTGGTGGGGTGTCGTGATGCTGGCACTCGGCCTTTTCACCGCGCTGTTCGGCGTTGTATTCAGCGCGATCCAGACCGACATGAAAAGGCTGCTCGCGTACTCGTCGATCGATAATATCGGTCTGATGTTCGTCAGCATGGGACTCGCGGTCCTGTTCCGGGCGTTCGACATGCCGGCGCTCGCCGCTTTATCGCTTACCGCGTTGCTCTACCAGATCGCAAGCCATGCCGCGTTCAAGAGCCTGCTGTTCATATCGACGGGCTCCGTCCTGCATGCAACAGGTGAACGCAATCTCGGCCGCCTCGGTGGCCTGATCCGTTT
>NZ_JAWRXU010000271.1:0-343 GCF_046534895.1 Paraburkholderia sp. SIMBA_053
GCAAGGAATCCGAAGTACCCAGGCAGCATCAGCACGTCCGCGGGAATGGGTACGGCGGGCAGCTTCAAGCGACTGCCGATGGCCTCGGCGATCTCGCGGTACGCAATGCTCCCCTCTGCAACCGCGTGCCAGCTTCTGCCGGCGGCGCCTTTCTCAAGCGCCAGGCGGAACACGGTGGCGACGTCGCGCGTGTGCACGGCGGCCCACCTGTTCGCACCGTCTCCAGGGTAACCGACGACACCCTTTTCCTTCGCCAGCCCGATCAGCAGCGGAAGGAAGCCGGCATTATCGGTCGCGCTGTGCATGATTTCAGGAATCCGAACGACCGAAGACCGCACGCCTT
>NZ_JAWRXU010000048.1:0-979 GCF_046534895.1 Paraburkholderia sp. SIMBA_053
CCCAACTGATCTTCAGCATCTTTTACTTTCACCAGCGTTTCTGGGTGAGCAAAAACAGGAAGGCAAAATGCCGCAAAAAAGGGAATAAGGGCGACACGGAAATGTTGAATACTCATACTCTTCCTTTTTCAATATTATTGAAGCATTTATCAGGGTTATTGTCTCATGAGCGGATACATATTTGAATGTATTTAGAAAAATAAACAAATAGGGGTTCCGCGCACATTTCCCCGAAAAGTGCCACCTAAATTGTAAGCGTTAATATTTTGTTAAAATTCGCGTTAAATTTTTGTTAAATCAGCTCATTTTTTAACCAATAGGCCGAAATCGGCAAAATCCCTTATAAATCAAAAGAATAGACCGAGATAGGGTTGAGTGTTGTTCCAGTTTGGAACAAGAGTCCACTATTAAAGAACGTGGACTCCAACGTCAAAGGGCGAAAAACCGTCTATCAGGGCGATGGCCCACTACGTGAACCATCACCCTAATCAAGTTTTTTGGGGTCGAGGTGCCGTAAAGCACTAAATCGGAACCCTAAAGGGAGCCCCCGATTTAGAGCTTGACGGGGAAAGCCGGCGAACGTGGCGAGAAAGGAAGGGAAGAAAGCGAAAGGAGCGGGCGCTAGGGCGCTGGCAAGTGTAGCGGTCACGCTGCGCGTAACCACCACACCCGCCGCGCTTAATGCGCCGCTACAGGGCGCGTCCCATTCGCCAATCCGGATATAGTTCCTCCTTTCAGCAAAAAACCCCTCAAGACCCGTTTAGAGGCCCCAAGGGGTTATGCTAGTTATTGCTCAGCGGTGGCAGCAGCCAACTCAGCTTCCTTTCGGGCTTTGTTAGCAGCCGGATCTCAGTGGTGGTGGTGGTGGTGCTCGAGCAGATCATTCAGCAGATCATCCAGATCGGTATCATCTGCGCTTGAGCTAGAGCCGCTACTTGAAGACATAAAATCATCTTCGGTTTTGGTATTAAAATCATCA
>NZ_JAWRXU010000272.1:0-343 GCF_046534895.1 Paraburkholderia sp. SIMBA_053
CTGCGCTGGACGTTCGAGCCCTGGGTCGTCGCCTTGCTGATCGTGAGTCTTGCTTTGTATGTGGCCGGCTATCGGCGTCTGCGCGCGCGCAGCAAACGCGGCCGCGAGATTCGCGCGCGTCAGCTAGGCGCATTCTTGCTCGGATGGCTCATGCTCGTCGCCGCGCTCGTTTCGCCACTCGATGCGTTGAGCGCCGCGCTCTTCTCCGCGCACATGGTTCAGCACGAATTGATGATGATCGTCGCCGCGCCGCTGCTCGTGCTCAGCAGGCCGCTCGCGGTATGGCTATGGGCCTTTCCTCCCGCCGCGCGTCACCGGATAGCGGCGGCGGTTCGCACGCCGG
>NZ_JAWRXU010000273.1:0-343 GCF_046534895.1 Paraburkholderia sp. SIMBA_053
CGATGTATAACCGGATACTCATTGCGCTCGACGGTAGCGACACGGCTTCGCGCGCGCTCGACACAGCATTGAAGCTCGCTGCCGAACACGGCGCACAGCTCTTGCCGCTGTATGTGATCGACGTGCCCTTGATCGCCTACGACGCACCCGGATTCGATCCATCCATCATCCGGGACGCCTTCGGGGAAGAAGGCAAGCGGATTACGTCCGATGCAAAGACCCGCCTCGAGAAGCGGAGAGTAACGGGCACGCCGCGTGTGGTCGAAGTTTCGCCGCCCGGCGAGGACGTCGCACATCGCATCAACGCGATGGCCACCGAATGGCATGCCGATCTGATCGTCAT
>NZ_JAWRXU010000274.1:0-341 GCF_046534895.1 Paraburkholderia sp. SIMBA_053
ATACCGCGCGAGTCGGGTGGCACTGGTCACCCCTTTGCGCGACGGGATGAACCTGGTCGCGAAGGAATTCATCGCCGCCCAGGACCCGGCCGACCCGGGGATGCTGGTGTTGTCGCGCTTCGCGGGCGCCGCAGAGCAACTGAAGGAGGCGTTGCTCGTCAATCCGTACGACACACAGGGCACGGCGGAGGCGATCCAGCGTGCGCTCTCGATGCCCCTCGAAGAACGGATCCAGCGGCACGAGGCGCTGCTGAGCCGGATCCGCAAGCTCGACGTTCACTGGTGGTGTTCATCGTTTCTGCAGGCGTTGAAGCATGTGGAACAGGACGTGACTGGCTGAC
>NZ_JAWRXU010000275.1:0-341 GCF_046534895.1 Paraburkholderia sp. SIMBA_053
GCCGCCTCCACCGCCGCAGCCGGCAAGAATCAGTAAGGCGCCAATCAGGGCGGATCGTGAATACAGCCGTTCCAACATTGCGTGCTCCATGCCTTGGTTGAAATTGAATACGTGGAAGCAGACGCCGCGTTAACTGCGCGGCATGCCCCTCGCTGCGCAGACCGGCTGCAACGGAATGGCGAAGCTGGCGCACAGGCGCCCGCTCATACAAATCGGCAATTTGAGGTTAGCAGATGCATTTGCGAAATAAACGGATTGAATAACAACGTTTTGCGACTTTTTATGTCGCATTTTGGTGTATCGGGAGAAACCGGGCGTCATTTAGCTCACCTGCATCGGGG
>NZ_JAWRXU010000276.1:0-341 GCF_046534895.1 Paraburkholderia sp. SIMBA_053
GTAACATTCCCTCTAGTTCAAGTTCGTTCTGTGGTATGTCATTTAACGCCAGCGCTTTTAATTTGAATGTATTATCATCTTTATTTATTACAAATTGAACTTTAGCCTTCACTTCCTGCTCACGATATAAACAATTACCTGTAAACTCAACTATCTCTTCGTTATCCTTTGACGTAACATACTTCCATTTAGGATTTTTAAAAAATTTATGAAATGCTTCTTCTATAGCCATTGAATCATAATTAGGAAGCTTAGCGGATTTGATTTTTTGTACATATTCATGGTCTTTTGTAGCTGCTATCGCAACCTCTTCTTTTACCTGCTTATCAGCTTTATTTACC
>NZ_JAWRXU010000049.1:0-925 GCF_046534895.1 Paraburkholderia sp. SIMBA_053
ACGTTTCCTGAAAATCATCCGTGAAAAAGACCCGGACATCATCATCACCTACAACGGTGACTCTTTCGACCTGCCGTACCTGGCGAAACGTGCGGAAAAACTGGGTATCAAACTGACCATCGGTCGTGACGGTTCTGAACCGAAAATGCAGCGTATCGGTGACATGACCGCGGTTGAAGTTAAAGGTCGTATCCACTTCGACCTGTACCACGTTATCCGTCGTACCATCAACCTGCCGACCTACACCCTGGAAGCGGTTTACGAAGCGATCTTCGGTAAACCGAAAGAAAAAGTTTACGCGGACGAAATCGCGAAAGCGTGGGAAACCGGTGAAGGTCTGGAACGTGTTGCGAAATACTCTATGGAAGACGCGAAAGCGACCTACGAACTGGGTAAAGAATTCTTCCCGATGGAAGCGCAGCTGTCTCGTCTGGTTGGTCAGCCGCTGTGGGACGTTTCTCGTTCTTCTACCGGTAACCTGGTTGAATGGTTCCTGCTGCGTAAAGCGTACGAACGTAACGAACTGGCGCCGAACAAACCGGACGAACGTGAATACGAACGTCGTCTGCGTGAATCTTACGCGGGTGGTTTCGTTAAAGAACCGGAAAAAGGTCTGTGGGAAAACATCGTTTCTCTGGACTTCCGTTCGCTGTACCCGTCTATCATCATCACCCACAACGTTTCTCCGGACACCCTGAACCGTGAAGGTTGCCGTAACTACGACGTTGCGCCGGAAGTTGGTCACAAATTCTGCAAAGACTTCCCGGGTTTCATCCCGTCTCTGCTGAAACGTCTGCTGGACGAACGTCAGAAAATCAAAACCAAAATGAAAGCGTCTCAGGACCCGATCGAAAAAATCATGCTGGACTACCGTCAGCGTGCGATCAAAATCCTGGCGAACTCTTACTACGGTTACTACGGTTAC
>NZ_JAWRXU010000277.1:0-340 GCF_046534895.1 Paraburkholderia sp. SIMBA_053
TGCGTCGGCGCAAATCTCGAATCACGTACCGCAAACGGCACCAACGCACCGCTTTGCCATGCGGCAACGCACGCGCTGCGCTGCAGTTTCCCGCTCGAAGTACGCGGCAAATCGCCGGGTTCGAGCAGCAGAATCAACGCGGCTTCGTACTGAAATACGTCACCGAGCGCGGCCGCGATCGCATCGAAAATCGTCTCCGGCGACACCTGCCGCGTTCTGCCGCGCGGCACTTCCGCCGCGACGCCGATCGCTTCGGCGCCATCCGCTGCTTCAACCGGAAACGCGGTGATGCGCCCACGGCGCAGCCACTCGACGCGATCCGCGAGCATTGTTTCGAGAT
>NZ_JAWRXU010000278.1:0-339 GCF_046534895.1 Paraburkholderia sp. SIMBA_053
GCGGATTATCGCGATCATAAATCCCGCGGGAAATGCTCTCGACATGCCCCTTCAACGTGCCCCCGCTCATCAACATGATATCGGCCTTATCCCCAACCCTCACATGCGGCAGCTTCGTTTCCTCAAAATACCCATACACCCAGAACGAATTGCTATCCACGACAGCCAGCTTCGCTGAACCAGAAATCGCATAGTCCCCGCGATACACATTCAGATTCGTAACATACCCATCAACCGGCGACACAACGCGAGTGCGCTCCAGATTGAGCTTCGCCGCATCCAGCGCGGCAAGCGCCTGCTGATACTGCGCCTCGGCGGCAGACGCCGTATGCGTCGCGT
>NZ_JAWRXU010000279.1:0-339 GCF_046534895.1 Paraburkholderia sp. SIMBA_053
GGTCGGCAGCACGGCATGCTGGATGTCGTAGAGCCGATAGTCGAGGCTCGTCAGTCGCCGTTGTTCGCGCAACCATATTTCCGTGCCCGGATACGGCGTGGTCACGCTGATGTTCACGATCTCGGGAATCTCCAGACACCATTGCCGGATCGTTTCGAAACGCTGGTGATCCCAGTCGGGATCGGCGATCAGATTGATCGCGACCGTGATGCCGAGCGAGCGCGCGAACGCGAGCGCCTCGAAGTTCTTGTCGACATCGATACGCTTGCGAAACGCCTTCAGCCCTTCGGCGTCGACGGCTTCGAGTCCGATGAACATGTATTGCAGACCGAGCGTGCG
>NZ_JAWRXU010000280.1:0-338 GCF_046534895.1 Paraburkholderia sp. SIMBA_053
ACGGCCACGGCGGCGACAAGCCGCACCAGGTCGAAATTGTTGCCGTTGCGCGATAGAGCGTGCGAAAGCGGGTGCATCGATACCTCTTGGGGAAAGCGTCGGAAAGCGTCAACCGAAGTGCTGAGCCGCCACTCGGCAGTCAAGCGACGGACGCATCAGCATGCGGCGCGGCGCCGTTTGACACAGTTCGCTTTCGCACAGAAGCGCCGCGCGCCGCGACATCTGGTAATTTGTATGCCTGCCCCCATACTATGGATGTCAGGGGCGATGGGGCGCCGCCGCGCGCACGCCGCCCAGCACCGGTTAAAGTAACCGTTAGTCATCAACCGTTCACCCGC
>NZ_JAWRXU010000281.1:0-338 GCF_046534895.1 Paraburkholderia sp. SIMBA_053
TAGCCATTACGGTTTTGCCGCACTGGCGATCACCACAATGGTATTACCCTTACTGGCGTGGGCCTGTAACGGCACAGTGCGCAAAGTACCGGCCCTGGCGGGAGAACGTCCATCGCTGTGGAGCGTTGTCGGGCTTATCTGGAAACCAGGGTTAGGTCTGGCACTACAAGGCGTTGGTTTTGCTGTTATCGGGACTTTCGTTTCGCTCTACTTTGCCAGCAAAGGATGGGCGATGGCGGGCTTTACTCTTACCGCGTTTGGCGGCGCATTTGTCGTGATGCGCGTCATGTTTGGCTGGATGCCGGACCGTTTTGGCGGCGTGAAAGTGGCGATTGTCT
>NZ_JAWRXU010000282.1:0-338 GCF_046534895.1 Paraburkholderia sp. SIMBA_053
CATAGCGCGGTCGTCACGGCTGCCAACGTGCACGACAAGCATCCGCTGCCACAGCTTCTGCATGGGCAGGAACAGCGGGTCTATGGCGACAGCGCGTATGCGAGCCAGAAAGCGCTGATCCAGGGCAAGGCCCCGAAGGCGCATGACTTCACGAACAAACGCACGCGGCGCAAGGACAGCGTCGATGAAGTGGCGCGCCGCAAGAACCGCAACAAGTCGAAGATTCGCGCCCGCGTCGAACATGTGTTCGCCGTGGTCAAACGGTTGTGGGGTTTCACGAAGGTGCGCTATCGGGGTCTGGCGAAGAACGCCAATCGCGCCTTTGTTTCGCTCGCGCT
>NZ_JAWRXU010000283.1:0-336 GCF_046534895.1 Paraburkholderia sp. SIMBA_053
GTGACCGTGCGCGTCGTGACCATGTGCGTCATGGCCGTTGCCATGACCGTGTGCCGCGGCTTCGGCGCCCATCGGCGAATCCGGATGCTTCGGATCGCGGAAGCGCTCCTTGCCGTGGAACACCATGAAATACATACGGAACGAATACAGCGCGGTGACGAACACGCTTGCCACCACGGCGAAATAGGCGAAGCCCGAACCCGGCAGATGCGACAGCTTCACTGCGTCGATGATCGAATCTTTCGAGTAGAAGCCCGAGAAGAACGGCGTGCCGATCAGCGCAAGCGAACCGATCAGCGACGTGATCCACGTGATCGGCATGTATTTGCGCAGGCC
>NZ_JAWRXU010000284.1:0-336 GCF_046534895.1 Paraburkholderia sp. SIMBA_053
CCGGGAGATCGTCCAGGTCTTCCACCATGTCGACCTTTGCCGGAAGCCATTCGAGCAGACGTTCGCGCTTGTCGTGCGCGGCGGGCGAGATATGTACCGCGGCACTGACGATTGAAATGGCGAGACTCGTCGCAAGCACGGGGTCGCACTTGTGAAGTTCCTCGAAATCGATGTCGTACTTCGAGCCGGACGTGTAGAGCACGAGTTGCTTGCGGGTCAATACGTCGCGAGCCGTGGCGTCGTCGCTGTCACGCGACGTCTCGAGCAGTTTGTCGACGATGTGGTCCGTCGAACCGTACGAGCTCACCGCGAAAATCATATCGATCCAGGAACGGC
>NZ_JAWRXU010000285.1:0-335 GCF_046534895.1 Paraburkholderia sp. SIMBA_053
CGTGTCTCGAGCGGACTCTTCTACTACGTAGAAGTGCGGCAGCGCCCGCCGGCTGCAAGTGGGCAGGTTTTCGATCCGAATATACCGCTAGGCGGTTCGCCGCGCGACGGCGGAGTCGTCGTCTACAAGATTCTCACTGACGTTAATAACACCAACCAGCAATGGCGATACGTAACGTTGCTTCACGACGATCAGGTGCTTGCAACCGGCGGTGTCGCGAGTGATCCGGCACGCGCGCTGACGATCACGGTACTCGACGACAATGTCGCATCGTCGCCGCGCGTGTGCAGCGTTCGGGTGGCATGGGCGCAGGCGATCAGCGACGACCCGAGTGG
>NZ_JAWRXU010000286.1:0-335 GCF_046534895.1 Paraburkholderia sp. SIMBA_053
GGAGCGATCAATGGCATTCCTGAAAGGAGCACAGCATCTCCTTCGAACAGATTTCGATCCGGCCATACCGGAGGACGATCGCTCCTTGCTCCGCCATTGCCTTGAGTTCCAGCGAGAGCGTCTGGCGCGTGATGCCGAGCATCATCGCAAGCGTGTCGTGGGAGACCGCGACCTCCGGGCGGCTCTGCGACAGCATGGTCACGTCGCCCGCAGCGAGCAGCAGCAGCCGGCGGGCAATGCGGGCACGCGTCGAATGCAAGGTCGCGTCTTCGACCATGCGATAAAGCCAGTTCATGTGGATGAGCTGCAACTCCGCAACCGCGCGGAAGAAGGCC
>NZ_JAWRXU010000287.1:0-334 GCF_046534895.1 Paraburkholderia sp. SIMBA_053
AGTACGTCGTGAGCGAAGTAACGGAAGTGACTGAGTACAAGAGCTGGGTTTGCCTGATTTGCGGCTGGATCTATAACGAAGAAGAAGGTTTGCCCGAAGAAGGCATCGCGCCCGGCACCCGCTTTGCCGCGATTCCCGAGGACTGGCGCTGCCCGCTGTGCGACGTCGGCAAGGCGGAGTTTGCGGTGGTGGAGTTTTGAGGTTGGGCGTGACGTCGTTTCCGACGGTTTTGCTATACTCTTGCCCTCGCTTGCATGGCTGAAAACGCAAGCGCTTGCGGCGTCATTTCGGCGCGGCAATCACAGATCAGGGGTCCGGTCCGCCCCGTTGTAGC
>NZ_JAWRXU010000288.1:0-334 GCF_046534895.1 Paraburkholderia sp. SIMBA_053
CGTTCAGGTCGTCTGCGACCCGGACCGCGCTGAGATGTTCAAGACGGCCGAAGGCGTGCGCAACGAATTCTGCGTCCAGGTGAAGGGCGTCGTGCGCAACCGTCCGGAAGGCACGACCAACGCCAGCCTGACGAGCGGCAAGATCGAAGTGCTGTGCCACGAGCTGAACGTGCTGAACGCGTCGGTCACGCCGCCGTTCCAGCTCGACGACGACAACCTGTCGGAAACCACGCGCCTCACGCACCGCGTGCTGGACCTGCGTCGTCCGCAGATGCAACACAACCTGCGCCTGCGTTATCGCGTGACGATGGAAGTGCGCAAGTACCTGGATTCG
>NZ_JAWRXU010000289.1:0-334 GCF_046534895.1 Paraburkholderia sp. SIMBA_053
GGTGTTTCTGGTGATGTATCTGTTTTTACAGAACTTCCGCGCCACGTTGATCCCCACACTGGCGGTACCGGTGGTGTTGCTGGGTACCTTTGGAGTGATGTCGGCATTTGGCTTTTCTATTAATACCCTGACGATGTTCGGTATGGTGCTGGCGATCGGCCTGCTGGTCGACGACGCCATAGTAGTAGTCGAAAACGTTGAGCGTGTGATGAGCGAAGAGGGGCTGGGCCCGGTTGAGGCGACACGCAAATCGATGGGGCAGATCACCGGCGCGCTGGTCGGTATCGGCCTGGTATTGTCGGCTGTATTTGTCCCTATGGCGTTCTTCGGTGGC
>NZ_JAWRXU010000290.1:0-334 GCF_046534895.1 Paraburkholderia sp. SIMBA_053
GTCGAATGAGACGGGGCCGAATACGTCATCGCGCCTGAGGTTGCGCACGCTGAGCAGCACGACGTCGGACGGCTTCGACTGACGCGGCGGATACGCATCGTCCAGAGCGCGCCCAACCATGCGCGCGACGATGTCATTCACGCTTAGTGCCGAAAAATCGTCGGTCGAGATGTGGCGGCCATCCCGCAGCACGGTCACGCGATCGACGATGTGAGCCATTTCGTCGAGGCGGTGCGAGATATAGAGGATTGCCTTACCTGCTGCCCGCAACTCCTTGATGATGCGAAAAAGCTGGACCGTTTCCGATTCCGTCAGCGACGACGTCGGCTCGTCC
>NZ_JAWRXU010000291.1:0-334 GCF_046534895.1 Paraburkholderia sp. SIMBA_053
TGCGGCCTTCGGCAAGTGCCGACCAGAGCGCGAGCACGTCGTGCGGCGAAGCGTCGGCGAGTAGCGAAGTACTACGCGTGTCGTTAGCCTGGCTGGCGGACGGATCGGTTTCGCAACAGACGAAGCGGATTTCGCGCTGCATCGACGTGCCGCTCGCAATGCGCTCGTAAAAGCGCGGATGCCGGGCGGCAGGTTCGCATGAGAAAACCACCAGCAGATCGGCGCGCGAGCGCACTTCGGACAAGGTCGTGAAGAATGCGCCGCGACCCTGCAGCGCGAGCGTCGAGGCGCTCAGCGCGTCGCCATGCAGCGAATCGAGAATCGCGCCGCAGCC
>NZ_JAWRXU010000292.1:0-334 GCF_046534895.1 Paraburkholderia sp. SIMBA_053
GGCATCGGGTGTTACCCCGCTTGCGCTGACGCGTTTTATCGGGGGCCGCTTGTCGAAGTTGCGTCAACAGCCGCACGTCGCAAGCCGCTCATGAAAAGCCGCGTGAGAAGCTGCTTATCGAAGCCGCGTCAGCAGCCACTCCTCACAAGCCGCTGATCGAAAGCCGCGTTAAAAGCCCCTCATCACGAGCAGCTCGTCTAAAGCCGCGTCACAACGCACGCATCAAAACCCGCTCAGCACCAGCTTCCCGATCGCGCGCCCTTCCTCGAGCAGGCGATGCGCGCGACGCAGATTGGCCGCGTTGATCGCGCCCAGGTGCTGGCCGACCGTCGTG
>NZ_JAWRXU010000293.1:0-333 GCF_046534895.1 Paraburkholderia sp. SIMBA_053
CTCAGCGCCATCAATCACGAACAGCGTGATTCCGAATTCGACCCACGAGGAATTCCCATGGCGACCGCAGCGAACGTTAACTCTTCCGATATTGACTTCTACTATTGGCCCACCCCCAACGGCCAGAAAGTTGCCATCTTCCTTGAGGAAGCGCAGGTGAGATATCGGGTACATCCCGTCGATATCAGCAAAGGGATGCAGTTCGCTCCCGACTTCGAAAAAATTTCCCCGAACAACCGGATGCCCGCCATCGTAGACTGTCAACTCGATGCATCGGTTTTCGAGTCGGGCGCAATCCTGTTGCATCTGGCAGAAAAGACTGGCCAGTTCATT
>NZ_JAWRXU010000294.1:0-333 GCF_046534895.1 Paraburkholderia sp. SIMBA_053
ATGAGTGCGTCTGAATGAACGCGTTCGACGAGCGAGCTTGCCTGACGGGTGAAGTCGGAATCGGGAGCGCTGATTCCTCCGATGGTAACGATTGTGCTCATGTGGCCTCCGCGAGTATCGAGATTGACCATCGAGTGTATAAACACGTCACGTGTCACATATGACTGTTTCTGGACGATTTGTGACAAAATGAAAATGACGTGTTTTCACAGGAGCTGTCGATGAGGAAAGCATCCGGTCCGATATCGGGTACGACGCGAAAGCGCGTTGTGATTCTCGGTTTGCCGCCCGTAGACGCGCTCGACGTAATCGGTCCTGCAGAAGTGTTCGCAT
>NZ_JAWRXU010000050.1:0-758 GCF_046534895.1 Paraburkholderia sp. SIMBA_053
ACTCTGCAACTCGAGTGCGTGAAGCTGGAATCGCTAGTAATCGCGGATCAGCATGCCGCGGTGAATACGTTCCCGGGTCTTGTACACACCGCCCGTCACACCATGGGAGTGGGTTTCACCAGAAGTAGGTAGCCTAACCGCAAGGAGGGCGCTTACCACGGTGGGATTCATGACTGGGGTGAAGTCGTAACAAGGTAGCCGTATCGGAAGGTGCGGCTGGATCACCTCCTTTCTCGAGCTAGACGTGTCAAACGTTGAGCGCTCACGCTTATCGGCTGTAGTAGTAAAGAAACGCAGACAGACTCAGGGGTCTGTAGCTCAGTCGGTTAGAGCACCGTCTTGATAAGGCGGGGGTCGATGGTTCGAATCCATCCAGACCCACCACTGTCTTGTCTGGTGCGCTGGGCGTCTGAACCTCTGGGGTGACTGTATGACTGGGGGATTAGCTCAGCTGGGAGAGCACCTGCTTTGCAAGCAGGGGGTCGTCGGTTCGATCCCGTCATCCTCCACCAATCCTCAATGCGTAGGGTTCTGTGTCAGGTACACAGAGCGTTGTGCATTGGCGATTGAGCCAGTCAGTAAGGATACGCGGTTACAGCAATCGCGCTATCGGCTGAACGTTCTTTAACAATCAGGAAGAAGTAGTAAAGAGATTCACGAAAGTGTACTTAGAGATGGGTACATGAGTAGGTGAATCAGGGTTGTGATTGTATCGATGTATTTTTAAGTGATCGAAAGATTGCTTTGGAATACGGCGC
>NZ_JAWRXU010000295.1:0-333 GCF_046534895.1 Paraburkholderia sp. SIMBA_053
TCGCGCCCGATTTCCGTCGATGAAGAAGGCATCAACCCGTCGCCCGACGATCTCGCCCATCCGCCGAAGCTGATTCTCGTGACGCCGTCGCATCAATACCCACTCGGCATGGTGATGAGCCTCGCGCGCCGGCGGATGCTGCTCGAATACGCGAGGCAGAACCAGTGCTGGATCATCGAGGACGACTACGACAGCGAGTATCGCTATGGGAGCCGGCCGCTCGCTTCGCTGCAAGGGCTCGATACGGCGGGGCAGGTGATTTATGTCGGCAGCTTCGGCAAGACGCTGTTTCCGGGGCTGCGGATCGGCTATCTCGTGGTGCCAGAGGCACTG
>NZ_JAWRXU010000296.1:0-333 GCF_046534895.1 Paraburkholderia sp. SIMBA_053
GGTGTCGGCCGATCCAGAATCAAGCAACGCTTGACTCTCGATTCCAGGCCTCACATGACACCCACCTACACAACTTCGTCCCTTCCCGCGCCCGTTTACTGGCTGGCGCTCGGCGCTTTCGCGATCGGAACGGAAGGCTTCATGATTTCTCCGCTTCTTCCTGGACTCGCGACCGATCTGTCAGTGACGATCGAAACGGCAGGACAGCTGGTGACAGTATTCGCGCTCGCCTACGGCCTCAGTTCCCCTGTCCTGACGGCATTGAGCGGCAGCATGAACCGGCGGACGTTGCTGCTCGCGAGCATGATCGCCTTCGCGCTTTCCAACCTGCTC
>NZ_JAWRXU010000297.1:0-333 GCF_046534895.1 Paraburkholderia sp. SIMBA_053
CCAATTACAAGAGATGCAATTCCTAACCCCATCGTCTCCATAAACATAAGGGTTACAACTTTATCCCGTTTTGCCCCTAACATCATGTACATTCCAAATTCCCTTTGACGTAGAGAAAATAGAAATGAATTAGCATATAGAATATAGAAAAATGTCACAGTGCCAACTAAAAATGAGCCTGCTTTAAATATAAATAAAATCGCACCGATTGAATTATTTTCTTTCAAAAACACTTCATTAGTTCCTAATGTTTGGAACATATAAAAAATAGAAATGGCTATAATTAATCCCGTCAGCAAGATGCCATAATCTTTCTTCTTGCTTTGGATAGCC
>NZ_JAWRXU010000298.1:0-332 GCF_046534895.1 Paraburkholderia sp. SIMBA_053
ATGTGGAAATATGAGCGATACAGGGTGATAGCCCCGTACACGACAATGCCTTTTTAGTGAAAACGAGTAGGACGGGACACGTGGTATCCTGTTTGAACATGGGGGGACCATCCTCCAAGGCTAAATACTCCTGACTGACCGATAGTGAACCAGTACCGTGAGGGAAAGGCGAAAAGAACCCCTGTGAGGGGAGTGAAAAAGAACCTGAAACCGTGTACGTACAAGCAGTAGGAGCACCTTCGTGGTGTGACTGCGTACCTTTTGTATAATGGGTCAGCGACTTAATTTCAGTAGCAAGGTTAACCGTATAGGGGAGCCGTAGGGAAACCGAG
>NZ_JAWRXU010000299.1:0-332 GCF_046534895.1 Paraburkholderia sp. SIMBA_053
CATCGATGCGGCTGAAGAGATTGAGCGTCATCAGCAGATCGGAAATGCCGAGTCCCCATTTGCCGAGTTCGACGAGCAGATTGTCGGTGCCGTTGCGATAGAACGCGTTGCGCAGTTCCTGATAGCGGCCTTGCCCGTACTTCTCGAACACTTCGGCTGCATTCGACACACCCGCGAGACGGTCGTGCCATCCACACGTATCCGCGACAATCGCGGCGAGCACGCGGCCCATGTCGGAATAGAGGCAATGGCCCTTGGTCAGCTTGGCCGTGTGCTGGCACTTGAGCGTATCGGGCAGATTCAGCCGCTCGCTTTTTTCGGCGGCATTGAAG
>NZ_JAWRXU010000005.1:0-394454 GCF_046534895.1 Paraburkholderia sp. SIMBA_053
GAATCAGCCCATGCCAGAACCGGCGTAAAACGTCATTCGAAGACCGCGAACAAGCGTTGACAGTCGGTACGAGATCATCTGGCAACCGCGATCAGTGTGCAGGCCCTCGAGCACCATCGACGCCGCGTGCGCTTCTTCTCCACCATCGAGCTGGTCAATGCGCTCGAACAGGAGAAGCTCGTGGGCAAGCCCGGACAGCTCGCCACGCGGCTCATGTATGCCGATCTTGTGGTTCTCGACGAACTCGGCTATCTGCCGTTCAGCCAGAGCGGCGGTGCCATGCTGTTCCACCTGCTCAGCAAGCTCTACGAACGAACCAGCATCATCATCACCACCAACCTGAGCTTCGCTGAGTGGGCCAGTGTGTTTGGCGATGCAAAGATGACCACAGCGCTGCTCGACCGGCTCACGCACCACTGCCACATTGTAGAAACAGGCAACGATAGCTACCGTTTCAGAAACAGCACAACACAGCCAAAGAAGGAGAGAAAGAAGATCCAGACACCCACCGAATAACCCGCAAAGCTGGTCCAACGGGTGGGTCAGAATTCAATGCAAATCGTGGGTCAGGATTCCGTGCAAATCAACACCTGGACGACTGAGGGCGAGAAGGCGTGAGTTGTATCGGACCACTTAATGACGAGGATGACATATCTGCTCCTTCCGCGGAGGGTAGATGCCAACGGCCCGCAATCCTACCGGAGGCGCGGGAACCGTGCGCTTACCCCCCGGACAGAATCGTAGTCACCTTATCGGCGTTGTGCCAGGGAATCTAACCGCGCCGCCCAAACGGCGGATGCTTTGCCACTTTGACAGATACGGCGCCTGCGGATGTCCGCGTCATCCGTTACACGGACCGGTATCGATGATGCACCATTCAAATGACCGTTGTGAAGCATATCGATCGTCCATTTCGGGTCGGGGAGCCGCCCCTCGAATGACCATGCGCCGACAGGAGCGAACGGCTGCAACTGGCCGCCTCGAGGCAATACCGCTGTCAATTTTCTCGCCGGAAACCGGTCATTGCGCGGGGACGGACGAGACCTCGGGCATGCAAAGTGGATAGACGCCTCGACCGGCGGCTCCTGGCCGATGTTATTGAAAAAGTCGTTTCGAGATTTTTTCTGTTTGCTCGCGCGAAAATTGACCTCTCAGATCGAACTACAAGCCGCTCGCGACCTCTGGTCAATGGCAAGAACGCCCTCTAAAACCTCGCAAGAGAGGCCGACAGCGGCTTTTTCAACAGCATCGGCCGATCACTGCCTGTCTACGATCGGCAATACGCGGCCCCGAACGGACGATGAGCATTCCACGGAATCGCATACCCAGTTCGCTGCTCGGCGTACAGGCTGAGCTTTTCAAGGTCAGGCGACAGCGCTGCCGCCCCGTCCCACACTGGTAGGTCGGCAAGCAGCCGCCGCGTTCGACGATGGATTCGACTAAGGTAAGGTCCAAAAATGCCGACATTCCAGCGGAGCGTTCGAAAACCGCTTGCTGTCAAATCTCAAAATGATATACGATATGTATATCACGAAACGAGGCGATGATGAGTCGAATCCTAGTTGATCTACCTGATGCGCAAGTTGAAGAGTTGGCGGTCCTCGTGGAGACGGAGCAACGTCCCCGCGCCGCTGTCATCCGCGACGCGATCGAGGCCTATATCGCGCAACACAAGCGAGCACGTGGGGCCGACGTTTTCGGGCTGTGGAAAAGCAAGAAAGTTGACGGTCTCGAATACCAACAGGAACTTCGCTCAGAATGGTAAGGGCGCTTTTTGACACGAACGTCCTAATCGACTACCTCAACGGTGTCGGCGCGGCAAAGAAAGAAATTGGGCGCTATGAGTATCGTACTATTAGCACGATCACCTGGATGGAGGTCCTTGTTGGCACGACACCCGAAGATGAGGTGGCTGTTCGCACGTGGCTCGGTTCGTTTGACGTGATTGCGCTCGACGCTGCGATCGCAAATCGGGCGGTAGAGATTCGCAAACAAAGGCGAATTCGACTGCCCGATGCGATTGTGTGGGCCTCCGCACAAGTGAATTCAATGCTGTTGGTTTCGCGCAATACGAAGGATTTCCCCGCGGACGAGCCCGGTGTACGGGTCCCATACGAGATTTAGCGGAAAAGCTACCCATGAGCGCCTGGTGAGCAAGCTTACCGAGCCGCGACGCATGGGCATGAAGTGGCGCCGGTTCGCGAAGCAGGTCAGCAGTAGCACAACGCTTGGTCGCGGTACTCGCGCGGCGACGTTGCTCGGCCTGGCTTCAAAGCGAAGGATGAGGCTATTTCAGCGCTCGTTAAAGCGTCTGGTCTCAACGACGATTAACACAGGAAAAGCTTGCTGTATCCGCGCGCTCCCGCTACTTGGTCTTATAAAGCGGCGCGAACAGGGAACGTGCGGCCCCCAAAACCAAACGGGAAACATTCATGCAGATCACGATTAACCTGGCCGGCACGTCGGCCGAACAGGAAGCCCGTTTTCAGGGTGAAGCGTTCACTCGAACCATTGCCGCAGTGCGCGATGCCGTGGGCGACGCGTCGGCTACAGTCGAAGTGCATGGAGCAACGCCCTACGTTTCGTACACCGCTGCGGTCCAGAACATCGCGGACCTCGAACGCGGCATTCCAGAGACCTGAGCACCGAAGCCGGGTAATCGCCGACATCGCCCTGCTATTCACGCACCAGCCAGCATCGTTCCGCGGCACCGACGGTGACCGCAGCGGCATGCGTACTGCGCTCTTACCGATGCGGAGGCGCGACCCTCTGTCGTCAGACCGTAGCTGATGAACAGTTCCTCGCCGGCCCGAATATTCGCGAGCGCGTGTATGAGCACTCTACCCTCTGACTCGACGGCTTCACAGTTCGCGACGCACGCATGGTTTATCCATCGCGCGCTGTTCCCGCCGACGGACCCGTCGATGACCCGACCATCGGCAAGCCCGAAGAGGAACGTATGCCCCTCGGTGCCGAATTTCGCATGGCGGCTTACCGCGCGCTTCCAGCTCATCACCGTACCGGTGTACTCGATGATGAGCTCGCCTGCACTTAGTGGCTGCAAAGCAAAGACGCCGCGACCGTGGACGGTAGAGCGGCGCACAGAAATTCTTTTCATCGATGTTCGATATTGCGGATGTTGAAGTTCACCTACCGTTGGCGCAGCCGATCAGACATCGCGCCTCGCCAGCCAGAGTCGACGCTTGACAACGATTCGCGCCTGGCAGAATCGTCCATCATACCCGACGGAAAATCAACACGATGGCTCGATACATAGAACTGCTTGCAGAAAAACAGCAACTGGAAAAGCTGATAGAAGAGGCCCGGCAGAGGGAAGCCGCGGTCGAGCTGGACAAGATCCGCAAGACGGCGTCATGCCGTCGTTAGCGAAAACGGTCCGTGACACTTCGTTGCAGAAGTCGGACAGCTATCCGGCGGTCGATGCATAGTAGATGGCGATGCTGTCGGGGACGTATCGGCAATTCACATCCTGCCCGACGGACTCCGGGCGCTGCTGATCGCCGAAGCAGAGCTGGGTGAGCGCATTATGCGGGCTCTTATTCTCAGGCGGGTTGCTCTTATCGAGCGAGGCAATGGGATCGTTATAGTCAGCCAACCGCATAACGCCCGCCTCCACGCATTGCAAAGTTTTCTGCGACGTAACAATGTTCTCCATGCAGTCATCGGCGCGTCGTCAGAAGACGACGAGACAGCCCGTTACGTAGCAAAGCGGGTACGCGATGACTCCGACTACCCGCTCGTGCTGCATCCAGACGGGACCATCTTGCGAGCACCCGATGAGGCGGAGCTTGCCAACGCCTTGGGCTGGCTCCCTGATTTCGATCCGGAGGATGTTTACGACGTCGCAATCGTTGGAGCGGATCCAGCGGGTTTGGCGACAGCCGTATATGCCGCGTCCGAGGGGCTGAGAGTCATCGTACTCGATCATAGTGCGCCGGGCGGACAGGCCGGTGCCAGCGCTCGCATTGAAAACTTCTTCGGATTCCCAACAGGGATTTCGGGGCATGCGCTCACCGCCCGCGCGTACGTACAGGCACAGAAATTCGGAGCCGACGTAGCCATTCCCGCTCAGGCGGAAAGCCTCGATTGCGGCATAACGCCGTTCGCGCTGCGGTTGTGCTCCGCCGTGACCATCCGGTCCCGAACGATCGTTATTGCTTCGGGCGCGGCTTATCGCAGACCCGACATTCAGGGCTGGAACGCTTCGAGGGACGAGGAACATACTATTGCGCCTCGCCCGTCGAGGCGAAGCTTTGCGCCGGACAAGACGTATTGCTGGTCGGCGGCGGAAACTCCGCGGGACAGGCCGCCGTGTACCTAGCGTCGCGCGCGCGACGAGTTCGTATGCTGGTACGTGGAAAAAACCTGAAGGCCAGTATGTCGCAATATCTCATCGATCGTATCGCTACTCTGGACAATGTCGACGTGACGTACGGCACTCAGATCACCGCGCTTAGAGGCACCACGACACTCGAGGAAGTAGAGCTTTTGAGCGGGACGCAACGGTCGGTTGTATCTGCGGAACACGTGTTCCTGTTTACGGGTGCATCTCCCAACACATCGTGGCTTGGCGGATGCGGCGTCGCCGTCGACAAAAACGGCTTCGTGCGTACGGGCGAAGCCGCCGGAGCTGGGTTGCAAGAGCACGAAACAAGCGTGCGCGGCGTGTTCTGTGCGGGGGACGTCCGCTCCACCTCGACAAAACGGGTCGCCGCGGCAGTGGGAGACGGTGCTGCCGTCGTTGCGCAGATTCATCGTCATCTGGAGCGATCGGTCGCTCAGGCGTAAGCGCCGTCGTGATGGATTGGCGTGCAGCACATGACGCTAGTGCTGATTTTCAAGGTACCGCCCATGTCGGGCGATGGTAGTTGACGGGCAAAAAGGAACTCCGCGATGACAACGATCGAGCATTTCGAGTATGTATTTCTTGGCGGTGGCAAGGGTGGAAAGACACTGGCGATGGAACTCGCTCAGGCGGGCCGCAAGGTTGCCGTCATCGAACGAGGCATGATCGGCGGATCGTGCATCAACGTGGCATGCATACCGACCAAGACGCTGATCCAGACGGCGCGCACTGAATACATACTGCATCGAGAGGATGGCAAGGCCGCAGACATGGCCAAAGTGTCGCAGCGCGTGAAAGCCGTGGTCGACGGTATGGTGGAAATCAACCGCAACGCATTGCGTGACTCCGGCCTCGAACTCGTGTTCGGCACGGGCCGCTTTGTCGGACCGCGCCGGCTCGAAGTGAAAACGAATGATGGCGATCTGCGAATGATCGAAGGCGAGCATGCTCTCATCAACACGGGCACGACGGCGGCGATTCCGGACGTGCCCGGGCTAAAGGCCGCCGAGCCGCTGACGCATGTCGAAGCGCTGGTGCTGACGACGTTACCCGAAAGCCTGATCATTCTCGGCGGTGGATATATCGGGCTCGAAATGGCGCAGGCATTCCATAGACTGGGCAGCAAGGTCACGCTGATACAGGATGCGCCACGCGTGGCGATGCGTGAAGACGAGGACGTCACAGAGGCGATCGAGGCGGCAATGAAAGAGGAAGGCATCGATATCAGAACCGGTGTGAAACCCGCCAGCGTGACGGGCAAGTCGGGAGAGTCAGTGACAGTTGTACTGCAGAATGGCAGCATGGTCAGCGGCAGTCATCTTCTGGTCGCGGCAGGCCGCACCCCTGTCACGTCCGGTATCGGCCTCGACGCCGCTGGGGTCGAAGTGGACGCGCGCGGCTTCATCAAAACGGACGAACGTCTCGCGACTACGGCAGAGCGCACATGGGCCATCGGCGAGGTGGCAGGGACACCGATGTTCACACACGCATCGTTCGACGATTACCGCGTGTTGCACTCGCAACTCGCTGGGGCAGATGCGAAAACGACGCGCGACAGAATCATTCCGTATGCGCTCTTTATCGAGCCGGAACTCGGTCGCATCGGTCGCATCGGTCTCAGCGAAGCCGACGCGAAGGCGCGCGGCATCGCGGTACGGGTTGCAAAGCTGCCGATGGCGGCGGTGCCGCGGGCGCGGACGAACGGCGCGACGAAGGGCTTCATGAAAATGCTGATCGACGCGCAGTCAGACGCTATCCTTGGCTTTGCGATGCTGGGCGCCAATGCCGGCGAGGTAGTGACTGCGGTGCAGATGGCGATGCTCGGCGGATTGCCTTATACGGCCGTGCGCGATGCAATCATTGCGCACCCGTTGATCTCCGAAGGCCTCAACATCCTGCTTGCGAAGGTGCCGCAGCATGCTCCTAATAAGCAGCCGCGATAGAGACTTGCAGCGGTCAACCTCTTTGCTTGTCACTGTGAAAATTGGAGAACGGCTACCCACATCTTCGACCAGGCGCTTACGTTATTTGAGGCGGAGCAGACGTTTCAACGCCTGCTTGACTGCCTGGTTCAACGTCTCTCACTGGCCGCCCCCGGAAGTTCGTCGGAGGAGCGGGCTCGCCGCTGATCGCGTAGATCGGCGAGCTTCCCTTGCCGACCCTTCCGCGCCGTTCAATATTCAGCTCGAAGGGACTGTCTTATCTTGACTGGAGCGGCCACTCGAATGGCTGCGCACGGGTAGTGGGCGACCGGCAGCAACAGGCCGGCAGCAACAGGCCGGCGGCCACGACCGGCCGCGACGACTCGCGGGGGCTCAGCTGCTCGTTCAAACTGCATTAGCGACCCACAAGCGCCAGCCGCGTGTCCGCAACCACTCACTTGGCGCATGCGATGCTGCTAACGCTAACAATTCCTACGGTCGTGCCCGATTCCTGTGGGATCCCGGAAGTCGCCCGGCCGTCTCCAGTGGCGATCCTACGACAATCGAGCGAAGCTTAATATGTCCTGATTGAGGCGATCCTTATGCGTGTAGTAGAGAGCATGATAGGCGCCGTCGTAGACGATGAATTTCGCATCCGGAATAAGCGAGGCGGACTTCTTGCCTGAAAGTTCGATTGGCACAACAGGGTCTGCGCCGCCGTGAATGACCAATGTAGGGACGTCGAACTTTGCCAGGTCGGGACGCAGATCGGTTTCCGAAAAGGAGGCAATGCAGTCATGCGTCGCCTTGATGCTCGCTTTAATTGCCATATCGAATGTCCAGTCGAGCATCGCCTGCGTGACCGCGGACGGGTCGCGATCGGCCCCAGTAAAAGCGCGGCCAAAACTCACCAGAAATTCGGCGCGATCTTTAACAATGCCGGCCCGCAGCCCATCGAAGACGTCCCCGGGCACCCCCGCCGGGTTGTCGGCCCGCGCCACTAGTAAAGGGGTAGTCGCACTGAGCAGAACGACCTTGGCGATACGTTTCGATCCACGAGTACTGATGTATCTTGCAACTTCTCCGCCGCCCATCGAGTAGCCGACCAGGATGGCGTCAGTGAGGTCGAGCTGCCTGATCAACTCGTCCAGATCACTGGTGAGACTATCGTAGTCGTAGCCGGACCACGGCTGGCTAGAACGTCCGAAACCTCGACGATCATAGGCGATCACTCGAAATCCATTGCTGGCGAGAAAATGCGCCTGGTATTCCCACATGTCGGCGCTCACAAGCCACCCGCTGACCAGGATGATTGGCTGACCGGTACCCCAGTCGTTGTAAAAAAATCTCCGTACCGTCAGGCGTAGTGATCCGGCTCATCTGCGAGTTCCTTGTGATGATAAATGGACCTTGTCCTCATGTCGCTGCTGTCGGTGCATCGCTCGAGGAGGAGCGTCGTGCTACGCTTCCGGCAACTATGCCAATGTTAGTTTTGGTCGCAACTTAAGACGCTGAAATGTTCTTAATGGCTCTAACGCGAGTTGCGGAGAGTAGGGGCAGCGCGCCCCGCCGAGCAGCGGTACAGGATTGATCGCTTGCCATCGGGACCTCCAGGTACCGTGTCCACGTTGCGAGCGAGCCTTGCGCCAGTTGCCTATCCGTCCTCGGGAACTTCGCCACACCTCTTCCAAGAAGGTCGCAGTGCCGGGCGTTTGCGTCAGTTAATGGCTGACGCCCTGCTAAAGGCAATGTCGCAACAAGCTCCTTTGAAGCACACTGGGTGTTAGTGCGCGCGGAGGGATGCGACGAGGGCGCCAGGTGGGTGACTGTCAGTTTCTCGGTGCTGAGCGGAGGTTTGACTGCCGTTCCGCGCGGCGGTGTTAAAGACCGATCGGAGTCCGTTTCACGCGACCGCGACGGGGTTGGCGGTACTGGCGTACATGAATGAAGCCGACGTCGACGAAATCTTGAGCCGTGATTTGCCCAAGTTCAGCGACACAACGCCATCCGATCCCACGGAGATGCGTCTGGAACTCGAGCGCATCCGGCGACCCGGCTATTCGGTGAATCTCTCGCAGTATCGTCCCGCGGTGTGCACGATCGGTGCGCCGGCCATCGATTCAGACGGCGCGCCGACGGCGAGCATTTGCATCTCGATGCGGGAGTCGCGCTATGACCCGGCACGGCTTGAAGAATCGGGCAACGCGGTAGCGAAGACCGCTGCGGCAATTGGGGTGTAGAGCAGTCGGTGGCATGTGGAACGGGATGACCCGTGGTCCGTTGCGCCGTCGTCTCAGGGTTGACACTGTGCAGAGCGCCTTAGGCTCCTTAATGCAGTTCCGCCTGCAATAGCTCTGACTCAATATGCCGACGCACGCGCAAGGACAGGCGCCGGAATCACGAGCTATTTTTCGCGGATATCAGCTATCGCGCGCTCGAACGCTTCCCGCATGGCGCCGCAAAACGTCTCTGCCACAAGCGAGAACGGCCTGGACGCATTGGTCACGATATAGAAATGATCCGGCACGGCGGGCGTGAATGACCTGACGGCCACACGCTGCCGCGCAAATGCAGCGGTGACCGGATCGATCAGCGCGACCCCCGCGCCGTTGGCGACGAGCGCGACGATGGCTTGCGAGAGTTGCGCCTCGATCACGAGATCCCGCGCGACGCGTGCATCGACGAAAACGCGGTCAATAGCGCTGCGTGCATCGAAACTCTGCGGAAACGACACGAAGCGCTCGCCGCGTAAATCCGCGGGAGTCAACGATGCCTTTCGCGCCAGCCGATGCCCGCGCGGCACGATGCAACGCATGACCGCATTCGCCAGGCGTTCGCTTTTGACGGCAGGATGCGGAATCGGCTCCGCGATCACGCCGACATCGCACTGTCCGGACGCGACTTTTTCCGCGACCGTCGTCGCGCTATGCGTGAGCAGACTGATGTCGATACCTGCATGCCTCTCCACGAACCGCGAGATCACCGCAGGCAGCAAATCGAGCGCCACGGCGGGTGAACCCGCGACGCGCAACGACCCGCGTCGCATTGCGCGTATCTGCCGCGCCGCCTGCGCGATGCGGTCCATGCCAACGAACGCGCGCTCCACCTCCTCCGACAACACGCGCGCTTCCGCCGTGGGCGTGAGCCGTCCCTGCTGACGATCGAACAGGACGAAGCCGACGCGGCTTTCCAGATCGGCGATAAGGCGGCTCACCGCAGGCTGCGAAATATGCAGCGACTGCGCGGCGCGGGTGACCGTGTGCCGAAGCATGACGGCGCGAAAGGCCTCGATCTGGCGAATCTTGAGTTCAGAAGTGTCCATAACATTGGATTATAGGTGACCGACAAACTGGCATTTGACGCAGTTTTTTGCAGCGCCCAAAGTTCGGTCTCGACTTGCAAAACAGGCAGCAAACCCATTTCATGCAGCATAAGCTGGCTCATAACACGGCACGCCGCTTCGACATCGTGATCGCCGGCGGAGGACTCGTCGGCATGGCCATCGCCTATGGACTCGCCCGTGCACGCAAACGCGTGGCCGTATGCGACGGCGCAGACTCGGCGCATCGTGCGGCACGTGGCAATTTCGGGCTCGTCTGGGTACAAGGCAAGGGCGGCCGGTGCCTGCCCTACGCGCAATGGTCGCGTGAATCGTCCGAGCGCTGGGGCGCATTCGCCGCGCAATTGCAGCGCAAGGCCGGCGTCAATGCGGGCTTCGAGCGCCCCGGCGGCATCGAGTTGTGCGAAACCATCGAGCAGATCGAGGCGGGCCAGCAATTGCTGGAATCGATTCGCTCGCGCGACGCGTCGCTCACTTACGAGGTGCTCGATATCCATGCGCTGAAGGCGCGCGTGCCGTCGGCATCGGACAAGCTGGCGGGCGCGCTGTACTCGCCGCATGACGGACACGCCAGCCCGCTCTATACCTTGCGCGCGATGCAGCAGGCCTTCGCGCTTGCGGGCGGCACGTATCTGCCGCACCATGAAGTCCGCGAAATCCGCCCCTACGCGGCGCGCTTCGAAATCGATACGCCGCACGGCACGCTCGAAGCTGAACGCGTGGTGCTCGCCGCAGGCCTCGACAACCAACGCCTTGCGCCGATGGTCGGCATGCTCGCACCCATCACGCCCCTGCGCGGCCAGATCATGGTGACGGAGCGGCTCGCGCCGTTTCTCGACTATCCGACGCTCGTCGTGCGGCAGACGCCCGAAGGCTCCGTGCTACTCGGCGATTCGGCCGAAGCCGTCGACTTCGACGACGGCCAGACGCGCGCCGTCATGGCCGATATCGCGCGCCGCGCACGCACCGCATTTCCGGTGCTCGGGCATGCGCGCATCGTACGGGCGTGGGGCGCGCTTCGCATCATGACGCCGGACGGCCTGCCGGTCTACGAGGAATCGTCCACGCATCCGGGCGCGTTCCTCGCCATCTGCCATAGCGGCGTGACGCTCGCCGCCGCCCACGCTGACGTGATCGCGCCGTGGATCGCGGGCGGCGCGCACCCCGCAATACTTGATCCCTTCGTCGCGACGCGTTTCTCTAATTCGACCGATGCCCACGTACTTTGAATCTCTCGTCGCCTTGCCGGCGCCGACCGTGCGCGTCGATATCGACGGCACGCACCGGCATGTGCCATCACACTACACGGTCGCCGCGGCGATGCTCGAAAGCGGCGCGCTCGCCTGCCGGACCACCCCCGTTAGCGGCGCGCCACGCGGACCGTTCTGCATGATGGGCGTGTGCTTTGACTGTCTCGTCGAAGTCGACGGCGTGCCGAACGTGCAGGCGTGCATGACGCGCGTCTGCGACGGCATGCGTGTACGCGCAATGTCGGGCAAGGCGAGGCTCGCATGATGCAGCGTCCATCACAGTTGACGTGCGATCTGCTGATCATCGGCGCGGGCCCGGCGGGCATGTCGGCGGCGATCGCTGCGCGCCGTGCGGGTCTCGATGTGATCGTCGCGGACGAAGGCGAAGCGCCCGGTGGACAGATTTATCGCAACGCCGCGCAGTCTCCGCTCAGCGATGCGCACCTGTTCGGCGACGAGTATATCGGCGGTCGCACGCTGATTGCAGCTTTCGATGCCAGCGGCGCGAAGCATCTGGCGCGTTGCGCTGTATGGCAGATCGCGTTTGAAAACGGCCGCGCCGTCGCGATGCTCACGCGACGCGCGCAAGGTGCGCAACCTGGCGGCACGCTCGACATCTCGGCGCGCGCGGTGCTCGTCGCGACGGGCGCGCAGGAGCGTCCGTGGCCGGTGCGCGGCTGGACGCTGCCGGGCGTGATGGGTATCGGCGCGGCGCAAACGCTGCTCAAATCGTCGGGACTCGCGCCATCGCAGGACGCAGTGCTCGCCGGTTGCGGACCGCTCCTGTGGTTGTTCGCATCGCAGTTGCTGAATGCGGGACGCCGCGTGCGCGCCATCATCGATACAACGCCGCGCGATGCCTGGCGCGCCGCCCTGCCTCATGCGCTGCCCGCGCTCACGGGCGCCGATTATCTGCTGAAGGGTCTGCGCATGATGCGCGCGGTAAAGCGCGCGGGCATGCCCATTTATCGCGGCGCGAGTGCGTTTTCGATCGAAGCCGAAGTCCGCGCCGAGCGCGTGCATTTCACCGTTGAACACGGCACGCGTCGTTCGATCGATACCTCGCTCGTGCTGCTGCATCAGGGCGTGATTCCGTCGACACAACTGCCCCGCTCGCTCGGTTGCGAGCACGAATGGGATGCCTCGTCGGCCTGCTGGCGCCCTCGCACCGATGCACACGGACGCAGCACGGTCGAGCACGTGTGGATTGCTGGCGACGGCGCGGGCATCGGCGGCGCGAAAGCGGCTGCGCATGCGGGCACGCTTGCAGCACTCGATATCTCGCGCGAACTCGGCGCGCTCGATGCCGCGTCGCGCGATGCGCAAGGCCGCCGCTCGCGGCTCGCGATGAAACGGCATCTCGCCGTGCGCCCGCTGCTCGATACGCTCTACACGCCGCGTGCCGCGCTGCGCCGTCCCACCGACGACGTCATCGTGTGCCGTTGCGAGGAAGTCACCGCGGGCGAGATTCGCGCCATCGCGGCAATTGGCTGTCAGGGGCCGAACCAGATGAAGGCGTTTTCACGCTGCGGCATGGGTCCGTGTCAGGGCCGATGGTGTGGCGCGACGGTCGGCGAACTCATCGCGCAGGTGCAGGAACGCGCGGTCGGCGACGTGGGCTACTACCGCATTCGCGCGCCGATCAAACCCGTTACGGTCGACGAAATCGCCGACTCTATCGCGCTCAGCGACGACTTCACCCGCGGCGAATTTCCCAGTTGATCCCATCCATTGCAGACGAAACGACACCACACCGCATCACACTCATGACACACGGAGCCTCTATGAAGACCACACGCGTAAAGACGATGTTGAGCGCCGCCCTGCTCGCCCTGATGGCCGCGAGCACGATGGCATCGGCCAAGGAGTGGAACACGATCCGCATCGGCGTCGATCCGACGTACCCGCCGTTCGAATCGATCGCAAAAGACGGCACGGTCGTGGGCTTCGACGTCGACCTCGGCAATGCACTCTGCGAGAAACTGAAGGCGAAGTGCGTGTGGGTGCAAAGCAGCTTCGACGGACTGATTCCCGGTCTTCGGGCGCGCAAGTTCGACGTGATCCTGTCGTCGATGGCGGCGAACGCGAAACGCCGCGAACAGATCGACTTCACAGACCGGCTGTACCGCAACCAGACGCGCCTGATCGCGAAGGACAGCGCCCATCTGCTGCCTGAAGCGTCGAAGCTCGCGGGCAAGCGCGTCGCGGTCGAGCAAGGCACGGTGCAGGAGACCTATGCGCGCGAGAAGTGGGCGTCGTCGGGCGTGGAAGTGGTCGCGTATCCGAGCTACGACCAGGCTTATTCCGATCTGACGGCGGGCCGCGTCGATGCCGTGCTGATGGACGCCGTGCAGGGCAAGCTGGGTTTTCTCGCAACGCCGGCCGGCAAGGGCTTCTCATTCGCAGGCGATGTGGTCTACGACGCGAAGATCATGGGTGACGGCGATGCGGCGGGCGTGCGCAAATCGGAGCCGCAACTGCGCGATGCGTTGAACGGTGCAATCGCTGAATTGCTCAAGGACGGCACGTATCGCACGATCGAAGCCAAGTACTTCGATTTCGATATGTACGGAAAGTAACAACCGTTCCTTTTCGCGTATTGGCGCAGCCAGGTCTGGATTGTCTGGGAGAGCAGGCCAAGTGTCGGTGCGAGGACCAGCGTGTAGCGCGCGCCCATGAGCGCATCGATCTCCGGCTCAAGCGACGTCTTGCCTGTGCCGCAGGCTTTAACGACCGTCGCGCGATCAGCGACCCTGAACTCGGCGCAAACGGCGTCGATCGCTGCAAGCTGATTTTCGCGCGGGCTGAGGCTTCGGAAGAAATCGGAGGACGTGCCATTGGGCGTCTGAAAGGTGTGACTCCCGATGATCCCACAGTCGCATTCCTGTCGATCTGCGCTGAAAAGCCGGGACGAAACCGCCGATTCAATGCAGCGCAATCCGACGGGTCGACTTCCACACCCGGTGTCGACGTCGCACGACCTGACATGCCATGCGGCAATTGCAGTCATCCGGTGCCGACGTTGATGGGTTTGCGCGTCTCCGCTCAGTCCGCACGCAGAACAGTGTCGAGGTAGCCTCGCAGCACCTGGGGAAGCTCAGGCGCCGCGCGTGGCATGCGCGGAGACATCGAGCCACGTCTGGATGATGTGAGAAACGCGCACGTTGCCGACCTGCACGGCACCGCGCGTAAGCGAGCGTGGATAAGCGTGCTGACGGAGGATCACGTCGGCACATTCACCCTCGAGCGCAGGCCGCAGGCCCCGCCACGCGAGCGCCGAGTCGAAACCTGATACCCAGACGGCAGGACCAGCCCCATGCACGTGGTCAAAGCCGAGTATCTTCGCCGCGTAAAACAGACCGCCGATCGCCTCTTCCCTTTGCAGCAGCTTCTCGAGCTGCGCCTGCGGCTCGAAGCCCGGATTCACGAACTTCATGTTCAGGGAGACGACGGGTTTTTGGTAGGCCGCCTTCCAGCGTTCCGCGAGCCGGCGTCGTTGCACGAGCCGCAACGTCGGCACCGTCTCAATGAAACGCTCCTGCCTCAGTGCGTTGATTAGGCGTCGCACTCATCACTGACGCCCGAGCCGCGGTCACCAGTTCGGTTGCAGTCCGGTACCGCTTGTCGGGCGCGTCGATGAGCCCGGCGCAACCGAGGTCGGCCGCGAGCAGCAGCTTCAGCATCCACTGGGCAAGACCGGAAAGCACCAACGGTGCCGGCGAGGAATGGGAATGGTGCTGCGCTCGCACGGCAGCGTCGTCGATTAGACCGGTGAACCCATCGAAATCTACGTAAAGCAGTCCATGGGGGATATCAGCGCGACGGCACACGATCGCCATATTCCGGTGAAAGTCCTTCAATCGTTCGATGAGGCGGTCGAGGCGCTACCCACCCGTAAATCACAACCGGGCAGTGCTTTCGGCCTGCGTGCCTGCGCGCTTCCAGCAGCGCCTGCGCAGAGAGTGACGTGACGCGATCCGCGCGACCCTCTGCCAACGTTTTCAGCACGGCATGGTCCCGCTCGCCGTGGCCTGAGAGCGAAAACCCGGAGCCCGCGTGGGGCCGGTCGATTTTCTCGACGTCCCAGCCGACGCGCCCGAACACTCGCTGGATCGCGGCTTTTGCATCAGCCTCGTTCCCGCTACGGACGATGTGCTCATTGACCATGATTCTCTCGGCCATATGAATTAACATGCCCATCTGAAATAACACGGTTACGCTACGTCAGGTCAAATGCCGGTGCAACCTCAATGCAATGACGAGCGATGGCACCGGGGTGTGCGCGCGGCCGTGTAGGGCGCCCGAGCAACCGCGACTGCCCCATGGGTTGTGCCAGCACAGCCGCTGAGGCTGCGGACGACAGGCGTTATGTCAACAGCATGGCCGAATCGCTGGCCGTCCACGTTCACGCCGCTCGGACGTTAAAGCGTCGGCTCCGCACGCGACCCGCCATCCGATCGTAAGGGTCACTTTCATGCGCTATGAAGCCTGCGGACCTATTGAATCGCAACATGAAAATAGCTGACGTCGGAGTCCAGATCTCCACCCGAAAATCAGGCGCATTCGGGTCGAATTATCGTCTCCGGTTGCAAGGTAGCTGCCCTTGGGGCCTTGTTACCTGATTGTCCAGGGCCTACGGAGATACTCGCCGAGAAAGTCGACAAAGGTCCTCAGCTTGACCGAAAGCTGGTTGCGCTCCAGATAGATCGCGTGGATGTCGGCATCCGGCAGCGACCAGTCCGCGAGCAATGGCACTAGTTGGCCGCGGGCGAGATGTCCCTCGATTTCCCACTGCGATCGCACGACGAGTCCGCGACCTTCGAGCGCCCAATGAAGCACGACGCTGCCGTCGTTGCTGGCCAACGCCCCATCGACCTTGACCGTCTCCGTGCGCTTGCCACGAGAGAAATGCCATGTGCCGTAAGCCGACTCGTTCTCGCGGAGAACAATGCACGCATGCCGTGTCAGATCGTGTGGCACCGAAGGCTTGCCGTGCCGCGCCACGTAGTCGGGCGACGCGCACACGATTCGCCTGTTCTCGAGCAGGAGCCGCGCGTTGATGCGCGCATCGGGAACCTCGCCGAAGCGAATGCCGAGATCGAAACCCTCGTCCTGAAGACTCATCGGCCGGTCCGTGAGTTGCAGCAGGATTTTCATTGCCGGATAGCGCTCGACGAACTCCGACACCGCCGGCGCGATACGCGCGCGCCCGAACCCAAACGACGCATTCACCTTCAGCAAGCCGGTCGGTTCGCCACGGCTTTGCGTGACGCGATGCTCCAGTTCCGACAACTCGTCCAGAATGCGCGAGCCGCTCGATAAGTAGAGCTCGCCCTCCGGTGTGAGGCTCAGACGTCGCGTCGTGCGGTTCATCAAGCGCACACCGAGGCGCCGTTCCAGTTGCGCCAGCCGCTTGCTGATCGCCGGCGGCGTCACGCCTAGCTCGCGCGCGGCCGCCGCCAGATTGAGGTGCCGCGCCACGAGTGCGAACAGGCTCAGGTCCGAGAAACCATCCATCTCCGTGCTCCAAGATCCGCCGATTCATTCCTTTAAGTTACGGCCGGAATGCTTTCAAGGAAATCAAATCGTTTGATTCATCAATTAGACTCGAATCACGATCAGGAGACAACCATGTTTGAAGGTTTCAGGAGCGTGTCGGCGACCGTCGACGACGTACGCATTCACGCAATTCAGGGCGGGCGCGGCCCCGCCCTGCTGCTCTTGCACGGGCATCCCCAAACTCATGTGATCTGGCACAAGGTGGCGCCGACGCTGGCGGAGCATTTCACAGTGATTGCTGCCGATTTGCGCGGCTACGGCGACAGCGGCAAGCCGCCGGGCACGGCCGATCATGTGAACTACGCGAAGCGCCGCCTGGCGCTCGATCAGATCGGACTCATGCGCTCGCTGGGACATGAATCGTTCGCGGTGATCGGCCACGATCGGGGCGGGCGCGTCGCGGCTCGCATGGCGCTCGATCACCAGGATGTCGTGACGCGCCTCGTGACGCTCGATGTCGCGCCGACGCTCGCGATGTATGAGCAGACCTCGTTCGACTTCGCGCGCGCGTATTGGCACTGGTTCGTGCTGGTGCGTCCCGCTCCGTTCCCCGAGACGCTCATCCGTGCGGACCCCGATCTATATCTCAGGCAAACCATCGGTGCGCGTAGTGCCGGTCTCGCTCCGTTCACGGCGGCGGCTTATGCGGAATATCTCCGTTGTCTGTCCGACCCCGATACGGCTCACGGCATCTGTGAGGACTATCGCGCGAGCGTGACGATCGACCTCGAACACGACCGCGCGACCCTCGCATCGCCGCAGCGGATCGGTTGTCCTTTCATGGCGCTGTGGGGTGCCGAAGGCGTGATCGAACAATGCTTCGATCCGCTCGCCGAGTGGCGGGCGTATGCGCCGAACGTGCAGGGCGAGGCGCTGCCTTGCGGCCACTACATCCCCGAGGAAGCGCCCGGCCAGCTTCTCGAACGCGTGCTGCCATTTCTAACCGAGTAATCCCATGTCCGAACGAACCCTTTACCAGAAGCTTGTCGATTCGCACACCGTGTCGCGTATCGACGAACTCAACGTGCTGCTGTACGCCGATCTGCATCTGATGAACGAGTACACCAGCCCGCAAGCATTCAGCGCGCTCAATGCACGCGGCCGCGCGGTGCGCCGTCCGCGACAGCAGCTCGCCGTCGTGAGCCACATCATTCCAACCCACGCCGAGTCGCCGCGCGTGATTCGCGACGCAGCGTCACTGTTGCAGGCGCGGAACCTGGCGAGCAACTGCGAACGCGCCGGCATCCGGCTTTTTGGGGAGAACGACCCGCTGCAAGGCATCGAGCACATCGTCGCGCCCGAACTCGGGCTGGTTCGCCCCGGCATGGTCGTGCTGTGCGGTGACAGTCATACGACTACGTACGGCGCGCTTGGCGCACTGGGCTTCGGCATCGGCACGTCTGAGGTCGAGCACGTGCTCGCGACGCAAACGCTCGTGTACCGGGTCGCGCGGACCATGCGCATCACGATCGATGGCGCCCTTCCGTATGGCACGTCGTCGAAGGATGTCGTCATCTGGATCACCAGCAGGATCGGCGCGCAAGGCGCGCGTGGTTATGCCGTGGAATTCGCCGGTTCGACGATCGCATCGCTTTCGGCCGAGGCGCGCATGACTTTGTGCAACATGACGGTCGAAGTCGGCGCGCGCGCCGCGCTGATCGCGCCTGATGCGATTACCTACGAATACGTGCGCGCCCACACGCCGTCACTCGACGATACGGCGTGGAAAGCCGCAATCGAGGACTGGCGAGGCCTGCATTCCGACGTAGGCGCGCACTTCGACGCCGAGCACCGCTTCGACGCGCGGAACATCGCCCCGTTTGTCACCTGGGGTACCAGTCCTGACCAGGCTATCGCCATCGATCAACCGATCCCCGACGAAGCCGCGCAAACGACGCCCAGCGCCGCCGCATCGCTGCGTCGCGCGCTCGACTACATGGGACTCACGGCCAATCGGTTGCTTGCGGGCACGCGAATCGACCGCGTGTTCGTCGGCTCGTGCACCAACGGACGCATCGAAGACTTGCGCACCGTGGCCGCCATCGTGCGCGGCAGGCACATCGCGGCAGGCGTGCGCGCGATGGTTGTGCCTGGCTCGGGCAGCGTGCGCCGGGCGGCCGAGGAGGAAGGCATCGCGAAGACGCTAATCGACGCGGGCTTCGAATGGCGCGAGCCAGGCTGCTCGATGTGTCTCGCGATGAACGACGACGTGCTCGGCGCCGGAGAACGCTGCGCGTCCACCACCAACCGCAATTTCGAAGGCCGCCAGGGACGCGGCGGCCGCACGCATCTAATGAGTCCGGCGATGGCGGCGGCCGCCGCGCTGACCGGCTGCATCACCGATGTCCGCACGCTGGAGGTACCTGCATCATGACCCGACTCACGATCATTCAGGGCAGCGCCGCGCCGTTGCCGATCGACAATCTCGACACCGATCAGATCATGCCGAAGCAGTTCCTGCGCATCATCGACAAAGCCGGGCTCGCCGACGGTCTGTTGTACGACCTGCGCTTCGACGAGCAGGGTGCGCCTCGGGCGGACTGCGTTCTCAACCGGAACGCTTACGCGAACGCGAGCATCCTGATCGGCGGCGCGAACTTCGGCTGCGGGTCGAGCCGCGAACACGCTGTGTGGGGATTGCAGCAATACGGCTTCCAGGCCGTCATCGCGCCGAGCTTTGCGGAAATCTTCTACTTCAACGCAATGAATAACCGTCTGTTGCTCGTGCAACTGGAGCCCGACGCCATCGATGCGCTGACACACCAGGCGATCGAAACGCCCGGCATATCGATGTCGGTCGATCTCGAAGAGCAGATGGTGAGGTCCGCGTCGGGTGAGCGGTATGCGTATCCGATTGGCGCTCGCCACAAGCGCATGGTGATCGAAGGTATGGATACCGTCGACCTGACGCTCGACTCCCTTGCCGAGATCGAAGCATTCGAGCGGTTGCATTTCGCCCGGCATCCCTGGGCGCAAGTGATGTAACCGCACTTCCCGCCGCGCGCGGCAGCGGCGTCCCTGTTTTCGCCAGGCCGATTCCCCTCCGATCGAAGAAGGGAAGGGCTTCCCTTTGCCTCAATCAACGAGGAGACACATGAAACGCAAACCGTTCTACACGATTCTCTATGTCCAGGTGCTGGCTGCCATTATTGCCGGCGTGCTACTCGGCGACTTCGCACCGCAAGCCGCGGTTGCGTTGAAGCCGCTCGGCGATCTGTTCATCAAGCTCGTGCGGATGATTATCGGGCCGGTGATTTTCTGCACGGTCGTGACGGGCATCGCCGGCATGCAGGACATGAAGAAGGTCGGCCGTGTCGGCGGCAAGGCGCTGCTCTATTTCGAAGCGGCATCCACGCTTGCCCTGGCGATCGGTTTGCTCGCCGCGCATGTGCTCGCGCCTGGCAAGGGCTTCAATGTCGATCCGGCGACGCTCGACGCGCGCGCCGTGTCGGGCTATGCGGCGCAGGCGGCGCATGGCGACGGCATCGCCGGATTCATCGCGCATGTGATACCCGAAACGTTTGTTGGTGCGCTGGTTCAGGGCGATATCCTTCCCGTGCTGCTGATCGCGATGCTATTCGGCACCGCGCTGGCGCTGATGGGCGAGCCCGCCGCGCCGGTCACGCACCTGGTCGAGACCCTCTCGAAGGCGTTTTTCCGCATTGTTCGCATGGTCACCAGTCTCGCGCCGATCGGCGCCTTCGGCGCGATGGCCTTCACGATCGGCCGATACGGCATCGTCTCGCTGCTGCCGATGCTCAAGCTCATTGGCGCCTTCTATCTGACCGCATTTCTGTTCGTGGCGATCGGGCTCGGCATCGTCGCGCGTCTGTGCAGGTTCAGTCTCTGGCGTTTCCTGTTCTATATCCGCGACGAGCTGCTGATCGTGCTCGGTACGTCGACGTCCGAAGCGGCGTTGCCGCAACTAATGGACAAGCTCGAACGTATGGGCTGCCCGCGCGGTATCGTGGGGCTAGTCGTGCCGACCGGTTACTCGTTCAATCTGGATGGCACCAACATCTACATGACGCTCGCGGTGCTGTTTCTCGCGCAGGCGACCAATACGCAGCTGTCCTTCGCGCAGGAAATCACGCTGTTGCTCGTCACGATGCTGACCTCGAAAGGATCGACGGGGGTGACGGGCGCGGGCTTCATCACGCTTGCTGCAAGCCTGTCCGTCGTGCCGACCGTTCCTGTCAGTGCGATGGTGCTAATTCTCGGCATCGATCGCTTCATGTCCGAATGCAGAGCGTTGACCAACATCGTGGGCAATGGCGTGGCGACGATCGTGGTATCGGCGTGGGAAGGCGGGCTTGATCGAACGAAACTCGCAATGGCGTTGGGCGATGCCGGGCAGGTCGAAGGCTGTTTGCATTCACCGGGCCCATGCGAACCGACCGCTAATGATCGCGAGACGGTCCCTTACAAATGATCAAGTCGGGTGACCCATCAGGATCGCGCATGGAGATCATGGCGCATGCCGATGCGCTTGCCCAAAACAAAGCCGTTGAGCATAACCTGTAGCATTCAACACCGGTTAGTTTCGAGCCGAAGCAGATCTGCTTCTTCGCATCGTTCGCATTGGGATGAATTGAACTCTGTAATTGTGCCGCAACGAGCAACATTGTTGCGGAACGAATGCAGATGCTGGTGCGCTCTCCACAGACAATCGACCGATGCGAACGCCCGGGCTAGCGGACTCCCCATCTCCAGGAGGTTTTTTTCCGAGGGGGCCGACGCGAAACGTCATGCCTGAGGACCGGGCTGCGGGATTTTGCTCGCCTTGCTCGTTCAGTGCCGGAACCTTCTACCACCACCCCGTGGAGCCTAGACCGACTGGTCTGCCGCCGGCGTCTTCCCCGATCTCCTTCGCGCCGGTATTGTGTATCATAGGGGGTCATAAACTGCTTCCCTTAGCTAAGCGACCGGTCTACGCGGAGAAAATTATGCAGCCAGCAGCGCACGAACATCAGACCCGGTCAGAAATACTAGCGGCCGGTCAGCGACGTATGAGTCGCAAGGGCTTCACCGCTGTCGGACTTACCGAGATATTGAAAGAGGCGGGCGTGCCAAAAGGCTCCTTCTATCATTTCTTCGCATCAAAAGATGCATTTGGCGAAGCTTTGCTCTCAGACTATTTTGAGGCTTACCATCGCAACATGGATGAGATGTTTTCGAAGCATGGTCTGACGGCAGCCGAAGGGCTTATGCTTTACTGGGCAGGATGGCGGGAGCACCAGTTGGCGTTCGACTATCAGGGCCGCTGTTTGGCCGTCAAACTCGGCGCTGAAGTGGCTGACTTATCTGAAGCGATGCGCCTGGTCCTCAAAGAGGGTACAGCAGGAATCATTTCGCGGTTAACCCGCGCAATCGAAGCCGGGGTCGCGGACGGCTCTGTGGCGGTCTCCCAACCAGCTCTGGACGTTGCTTCGGCGCTGTATTCCCTGTGGCTTGGTGCCAGTGTCATGGCAAAAATTGAGCGCAACGATGATCAGTTCGAGCGGGCTCTGAAGGCGACCCGGCGCATGCTTGGGATAACAGGCGCCAGACGTTAATGGCGGCGGCCCGTTGTTGTTGTTTAAACCGCATGGCGCAGAATCTTTCGATCGTCTAGTGCACCACCGGAAAATCCGGAACCGGGGCGAGTCTCTATGGAGAATCGCAAATGTCAGTGCTGACTCTTTGCCAAGAGCCGCCGGTGTCAGTGATCCCTGGTTGGCTTCAAACCGCAAGCTCGGCGCCCGCGATCGCCGCGTCAGTGGCGCGGGCGCACACATCAGGCTCTTGAAGCTAAGGCGCCCGCGGCCAATAAGGTCTTGCGTAGCTAAACCCACGTTGACATCCGCGAAAGCCGGGACTTCTTTCGCTGCGGCTGCAGAGGGTCGCCCTATTCCGCCGCCACACAGGTGGTAAGGCCGTCACCGAGCGGACGGCCGCGGCTATCAACAATCACTGAGCACTTCGGTCTTGCCCACGGCTTACCTTGCAAGGCAGTTTCGGGCAAGACGAAAGACGCGCTCCCAATGCTGGCATGCACCGAGTGCGGCGCCAACTGGCTTGCATGCGTAGCAAGCCCCACTGTTCGAGAGTTCGTCGATTAGTCGCCGGTCGCGCCGCTCCGTTCGCGGGCCGCGCAGGGGCGACGATCGAACGCGAACCAGCATTCTTGCATTAGCGCAATTTACAGAAACTACAGAAACGATTAGCGGCTATTGGGCTTCGACAGCAGTTTTCCATGAAAGAACTGAACACAGGCTACCGGACAAGGTGTTAAGCCACGTCATCTCCAGCGTGACGCGATTTGGGACAGTCCGCCGCCACAGGCTAACCTCGGGTAGCGTTCTGTTCCCCCTTAACGAATTCGATGAATGCTTTAAGCGGAGCGGAGTTCAATCTGCTCGAGGAATACAGTTGAGGTCCTTCGAATGATGCCACCACTCATGCAAGACGTGATGTAGCTCGGCTTTCTAAAAAGGGGGTTAACCAGTTTTCGAAGGTGCCGATGACGCCCCGTCCTTCGCGCGCAAATCGGATTGCTGCCGAAACACCATCCACACCGACGATGCGGCGGCCAGGCGGATCGAGTCGGACCGTTTGCGGGCCACGCTCAAATAACCACTCGACAAGGGCGCCGCTCGGAAAACGCAACTGGATGCATTCGTGGTTCAGCAAGTCGCTCGGGTGTTCGGGAACACCGCGAGCGGCCAGGTAGCCGGGAGCAGCCGCCCACGCCATCCGCTGGTGAGCGGGCCCAATTGGCAAGGCCATGGTGTCTAGTGCAAGATGCTCGCCGAATCGGATGCCAGCGTCGCAACCCACTGCCACAATATCGACAAGCTGGTCATCCACCATGATTTCAACCCGAACCTCGGATGCGCTTCCATGACGCGATCGATGATCGGCGGCAGGATATCAACCATCACTGCGCCCGTCACGTTGAGTTTCAAAAGCCCACGCACCAGGTTTTGAGAACTAGCGGCATCACACAACGCGGCACGCGTTTCAGCCATCAGTGGCGCGACACGGGTAGCAAGCGTGCGTCCGGTTTACGTTGGCATGACGCTGCGTGTCGTGCGGATCAGCAAAGGCACGCCCAACTGCGCTTCAAGGTGCGGGATCCGCTCGCTCACGGTGGAGGGGGGACAGCCGCAACCGTTTGCCGGCAGCCCGAAAACCTCCAGCATCTACGATAGCGAGGAAGACCGGGAGCAGATCAAGATTCGATTCGTCACGGTGATTGTTCGGCATGGCGATCGGTCTGTCCGAGTTCTACAGGATTAAAAAAGGGCCGTTCAGATTACAGCGGGCGCAGGCTCATTCTGGAGGACAAAAACATGAACACCGCTCGAACCATCCTGATCACCGGCGCTAACAAAAGCATCGGCTACGAAACTGCTCGACAACTCGGTCGACTGGGATATCGTATCTGGCTTGGTTGCCGCGACGTGGCGCTCGGAGAGGCAGCCCTGAAGTCTTTGGTAGCGGAGGGCCATGACGTCCGGCTCCTGACTATTGACGTGACCCGAGACGAAAGCGTACGTGCCGCTGCGGCGCGAGTACGGGATGAGGACGGCCGACTCGATGTGCTTATTGATAACGCCGACATTCCAGGCGACCCTCACGCGGCGCCCAGCCAGCAACCAATCGAAAACATCCGTGCTGTGTATGAGACGAACGTCTTCGGCCCGATTCGGGTGACTCAGTCGTTCGTGCCGCTGCTGAAATCTGCTGGTCGGGGTACCGTCGTGATGGTGAGCAGCAGACTCGGATCTATGGGCTGGCTGTCCGACCCGGCAAACCAGTGCTACGGCGTGAATATTCTCGGCTACAACAGTTCCAAGTCGGCACTGAACGCTGTTGCGCTGGCCTTTGCAAAAGAGCTCGCGTCAGTCGGCATCAAGGTCGACGCGGTCGATCCGGGCTACACCGCCACCGATTTTAACAACCACTCGGGCTATCGCACGGTGAAACAGGCGGCCGCAGGCATCGTCTGGCTGGCGACCAAAAACCCGACCGAGCCATCCGGACGCTTTTACTTCGAGCAGGATCAGATTCCTTGGTGCAAGATCTTTTGCGTACCGCGCATGCATGCGCGGCATTGTATTCCTCCCCACGCCCGGCATGCCGCATTGCACTTCCCGTCCGTCGTCGGATACGACCGAGCGATCCTGCCGCCGCCCGCCGGGGTGCGGTGCAGTAGTGAGGTCTCCGGCCCCCGCGTTAGCTTGGGTAACAACGGGGCTGACGACGAGCGCGATGCACGCCATCTGCCCTATTGCGGCACAACGCGCGGCCGGTCACCCATGCAAGAAGCCGCGCGCTAGTCGAACAGTTCAACGATTGCCGCTTGCCGCAGCCGCCTGCTCGATTATCTTCGCAATTTCTTCGGGATGTGAAAGAAACGCGACATGGCTCGAATTGACTTCGGTCACTTTACTGCCGGCGCGCTTTGCCATCCAGCGCTCAAGGTCTGGATTGATAGTCCGATCGGACGCCGCGACGACCGCCCAACTCGGCTTCGATTTCCACGCAGCCTGCATGACAGGCGCCGTGAACGAGCCGACGGCGGGCATCACCTGGGAAGAAGCCATAAATGCGGCCTCTGGCTCCGGGACATCGGCTGCAAAGTCGGCATGGAACCGCGAGGGATCGATGTACAGATGACCGTCGTCCGTCTCCTTGATGCTTTTGATCGCGGCAGGCATTTTGGTGGTCAGATCCTTCAGGCTCTCACCGGCATCGGGTTCAAAGGCGGCGATGTAGACGAGGCCCGAGACGCGCGCATCGTTGCCGGCTTCGGTGATGACCGCTCCGCCATAGCTGTGTCCGACGAGAATGCTCAGGCCGTCCTGCGCATCGACCACACGTGTGGTCGCCGCGACGTCGTCCTTGAATGAAGTTTCAGGTTCCTGGACCACCGACACCTTGTAGCCGTCGCGGGCAAGAATCTTCGATACGGCCTGCCAGCCGGAACCGTCAGCAAAGAATCCGTGGACCAGGACAACGTTCTTGACGGAGGCAGCGGTGGCGATCTGTGCGGAAAGTGCTGCCACGCCGAACGCGATGGCAGTGGCGAAACGGCGAACTCGGGTGGTCGTTTTCATGAAAGGCTCCAGTCGTTTTAGCAAGAAAGTTTGGGGTGTTGGATTAGTGGATCTCGCGATAAATCACGCGTCGGCAACAGGTTCGCGGTGCATCTCGGGCCAGTCGGAATAGCCCGTCGAATCTCCGCCGTACCAGTATTCTTTTGGCGCCTCGGCGAGCGGACCACCGACTCGCAGCCGTCCAACCAGATCGGGATTGGCGATGAATGGCCGCCCGATGCTGAAGAGATCAGCGTCACCTGCAGCGAGCGTTTCCTCAGCGAGCCTCAGCGTGTACTGGTTATTGGCGATGTACGCGCCGTTGAACTGTCGGCGCAGCGCAGTGAAGCTCACGCCGCTGTCGGTGTCGCGAGCCAGTTGCGTTACGCCTTCAATGTCGTGGATGTACAGCAGCCCGAGTTGCGACAACGCGCGTACATAAGCACCGAAGGTGGCCATTGGGTCGCCGTCGAGAGGCGTTTCGCCCGGCGCTGTCGTCGCGGGCGAGATCCGGATGCCAACGCGATCGTTTGGCCAGACTTCAAGTACCGCCTTGACCACCGCGAGGGGGAAGCGCAGCCGGTTTTCAATAGAGCCGCCGTACTCGTCATTGCGCTGGTTCGTGCTGTCGCGGACGAACTGTTCGAGCAGATAGTTATTGGCCGAGTGGATCTCGACTCCGTCGAATCCTGCACGCTTCGCATTGACGGCCGCATGGCGATAATCGTCGACGATGGCAGCGATCTCTTCGGTCCGAAGCGCGCGAGGCGTGACGAATTCCTTCATGCCGTCGTGAACGCGGATCTGGCCTTGTGGTTTGATGGCCGAGGGCGCGACCGGCATCGCGCCATCGTGCATGTCAGGGTGCGAGATTCGTCCGGTGTGCCACAACTGCAGAAAGATCTTGCCGTCACGGCGATGAACTGCCTCGGTGACGCGCGTCCACGCCGCCACCTGGTTGTCCGTCCAGATGCCAGGGGTGCGAGGATAGCCGCGAGCCTGCGCAGAAATATTGGTCGCTTCGGTAATGATGAGGCCAGCGCCTGCACGTTGCGCGTAGTAGTCGGCTGCGTAGCCGGGCGGCACACCCGCATCGTCGGCGCGACTGCGTGTCATCGGCGCCATGACGATGCGGTTCTTCAGTTGCAGACTGCCAATCGTCACGGGTTGAAGTACGGGGCTAACAGAAGAACTTTTCATGATTTGTTATCCTAACTATGTAACGAATAATTCGATGTCTTGTATTGCCATCGCGTCGAATCAGTCGACCGTTTTGGCCCAGACCGCCTGAACGTTGGTGAACTCGCGCAAACCGAAGTGCGACAGTTCCCGACCAAATCCGCTCTTCTTGACTCCGCCGACAGGAATGCGCGGGTTGGAAGCCGAGAAGCCGTTAATGAAGACGCCGCCCGTTTCGAGCCGACGGGCGATGCGCTGCGCGCGGGCTACGTCGCTGGTCCACAGACTGCCGCCCAGACCGTAGTCGCTCGTGTTGGCAAGCTGAATCGCATGCTCGGCGCTCTCGGCCACGGTGATCGCGGCGACCGGACCAAATGTCTCTTCGTCGAACGCTGCCATGCCTGGGGCTACATCCGCGAGCACGGTCGGTTCATAGTAGTTGCCTACGCCCGAGACCTTGTTGCCACCGAGCAGCAACGTTGCACCCGCTTCAATGGTGCGTTCCACCTGAGCATGCAATTCGTCGCGCAGGTCAGCGCGCGCCATGGGTCCGATGGTGCTGGCCGGGTCCAGAGGATCACCCGCCACAACCTTGCGCGCCGCCTCGACGAACTTGCGTGTGAACTCTTCCGCGACAGGCTGCTCGACGATGAACCGCTTTGCAGCTAGACAGACCTGCCCCGCGTTCTGGAAGCGCGCCTCGATCGCCGCCTTGACCGCGAGGTCGATGTTCGCGTCGGCCAGCACGATGAAGGCGTCGGCGCCACCGAGTTCCAGCAGCGTCTTCTTGAGCGCCTTGCCTGCCGTCGATGCCACGGCCGAGCCCGCACGCATGCTGCCCGTCAGGGTGACGGCGGCCACGCGCGGATCTTCGATCACGTGCGCAACCGTTTCGTTATCGGCATTCAGATTCGTGAACAGTCCGACCGGAAAGCCGGCGGCCTCGTAAGCGTCTTGCAACGCATACGCCGAGCCCATCACATTGGCCGCATGTTTCAGGATGAAACCGTTGCCCGATAGCATGATCGGCCCAGATGCACGAATGACCTGCCACAACGGAAAATTCCACGGCATGACGGCGAGAATCGAGCCGATCGGCAAATAGGAAACATAAACTTCGTCATCGCCCTTGACCGGCGCAGCCTCGTCAGCCAGGAACGCGGGGCCGTTCACCGCGATCCAGTCGATCGCTGCGGCGCATTTCTCGACCTCCGCGCGTGCGGCGCCCAACGTCTTGCCCATTTCCGCAGTAATCAACGATGCAAGCTCTTTCGACCGCTCCCGCAGCGTGATTGCCAAGCGGCGGTAGGTCGCGACGCGCTCGGTCATCGGCGTTGCACGCCAGAGGCGAAACGCTGCGGCATTGTTCTCAAGCATGCGCTCCACGTCGTCTGCCGACTGAAAGGCATAGTGGGCGATGAACTCGCCGGTGGCGGGATTACGCGACGTTGCGCCAATCGTAAGGGGGCTGCTGAGATTCGACATGGTTACCTCGGTGACGTTAAGGACAGTGGGTAAGTTGCTGCATTGACGTCACTTTAAGCGTGCCGATTCGGGTCAAGAAGGCGTCTTGTCATCCTATGAGTGGCAGTCACTGGTAGGGGCCTGGAAGCCCAGCTCGATGCGTTGTCTCACGCACCGCGCAAGCTATGACGGTCACGGGTGGAACCGTAGCTGAGTCTTCAGATAAGCAAGAAACGCCTTCACTTTCGGCGACGGCACGCGCTCCTTCGGAAACAGCGCATTGAGATCCTGCTGCGGACCAGTCCAGTCCGGCAACACTTTGCACAAGCGTCCCGCTGCGACTTCTGGAGCCATGCTCGCCTCCATGGCCAGCAACACGCCGTTGCCGGCCCGCGCGGCGTCAAGAAGCAGCACCGGATCACTGGCGACGATCACCGGATCGACCGCAAACTGCTTTGCTTTGCGTCCGGCCATGCGCAGTGGCCATGCGTAGCCGCCATCGGTGCGCGCCTGATGCAGCGCAAGCGCCGCATGGCGGTGCAAATCTTCTGGACTGTCGGGCGCGCCGTGCTTGTCGATGTAGGCGGGGCTCGCGTAGATCGACGTCGAAAAGCTGCCCAGCCGCTGCGCCACCAGGCTCGAGTCAGGAAGCGCGCCGAGGCGCAGAGCGACATCGACGTTTTCGCCGATCAGATCGAGCGGCACATGCGTCGCGATGATATCGACGCGCATTTCGGGGTAGCGCGCACAGAAGCCAGCGATCAACGGCGCAATCCAGGTGGCGCCGAACGAATACGGCAGCGTCACGCGCAGCCACCCTCCCGGCGTTCCACGAATCTGCTGAACGGCGTTTTCGGCATCGTCGAGCTGTCTGGCGATTGCGTTGCACCGCTCGAAATAGGCCGCCCCTGCTTCCGTCAGCCGTAGCTTTCGCGTTGTTCTGTGTAACAGGGCCGCCCCGAGGTGCGCTTCGAGCTCGCGAACGCGCCGACTCACGGTCGTCTTCGGAATCTGTGAGGCATTCGCCGCTGCCGTGAAGCTGCCCTCCTGCACAACGCGAACAAAGATGAGCGTGTCGTTGAGATCTCTGGTCATGGTAGCGCGGGTATCCGATGGATAGCTTGTCGTATTGCCGGACATTGTCCCACTCATGGCTCAATCCTTGCCACGATCGCGGACTAATCCCCTGGCGCCATCTGCCCTATCGTTCCTCCATCAACACGGAGGAAAAATGAAACTTGGCGAATACACGGAATACGATGCCATCGGACTCGCACAGCTGATCGCAAACGGCGAGGTTACTTCAGCCGAGCTTGCCGAACTCGCGCTCGAGGCGATCAGAGTTGTGAACCCGGACATCAATGCGGTCATCGAAAGCTGGCCGGCTTCCGAAAGCGGCCACGCGGTTGCTTCAGGCGGCCCGCTCGCCGGCGTGCCGTTCCTGATCAAGGACCTTGCGGTCAGCATGCAAGGCAAAAAGCTTGAGCTGGGCAGCCGGCTCGCCAAAGGCGTCGTCGCTACCGAGGATTCATGGTTGATGTCGCGCTTTCGCGATGCGGGACTGGTCACGATAGGACGTAGTGCGACGCCGGAAATGGCATTCAGCACGACGACCGAGTCCACGCTGCAAGGCGCGACCCGTAATCCGTGGCTGCCTTCTTTGAGTGCCGGCGGGTCGAGCGGCGGTGCCGCCGCAGCGGTCGCAGCGGGCGCAGTCCCGCTTGCTCATGCGACCGATGCGGCAGGTTCCATTCGCGTGCCTGCCGCGTACAACGGGCTGTTTGGGCTTAAACCTACGCGAGGCCGCAGCTCGAACGGTCCCTGGCTCGATGAGGTATTCGCCGGTTTCGGCGTGCAGTTAGGCGTAAGCCGCAGCGTGCGGGACAGCGCGGCACTGCTCGACGCGATTCAGGGCCATGCCATCGGTGAGCCCTACGTTACTGCTCCACCGGCACGAAGCTTCCTGTCGGAAGTCAGCCGCGATCCCGGCAAGCTGAAGATCGGCTTGATGCTCGATCCATGGAGCGGCGAGCGTACCGATCCGGTTATCTCAGCCGCCACGTCAGCCACCGCGCATCTCCTCCAAGCACTCGGGCATACCGTCATTGAAGTTGAGCCACCGCTTGGCGTCTCGTGGGACGCTTTCGTGCAGATGAACGCGACCATATGGACGGCAACACTCGTCGGATGGATCGAGGGTCTCGCCGCTGCAACCGGCCGCCCGATCGACCACACGACGCTCGAACCGGCTACTTTGGCCTGTTTTCAACATGGCAAGGAAGAGAAGGCATCTGAGTTCGCCGCGGCGCTAGCGATGCGCAACACGGTCACGCGTTCAGTCGGGACATGGTTCGAGGACGTAGACCTGTTGCTCACGCCCACTCTGCCGCAGATGCCACCAGCTATCGGCGCCTACGGGGCTGGCGCCGAATCGATGAGCGGTCTCCAATGGACGCAGCGGGTCTTCCAGCATTCACCGTTCACACCGCCCTTCAACGTCTCCGGCCTCCCGGCCATGTCTGTTCCGCTTGAAGTGCACCCCACAACCGGTGTGCCGATTGGCATGCAGTTCGCAGCAGGATTCGCGCGGGAAGACAGCCTGCTGCGGCTTGCCGGACAACTCGAGCAGGCCCGGCCATGGGCCAATCGGCGGCCGATGCTGTGGGCGGGAAACGGGTCGAAGTAAGAGAGACGCCGGGGGCCATCGAAGACGGGGGTCGGTGACGGAGGCACATCAACTGACGTTGGCTCCGCCGCTCAACCGCAAAAGCTTTCAGACTCGCCAGCCGGCAATTTGGGATCGGCACAAGCTCAGACTGATTGTGTCGATCCGCAGCCGCCAACCGTGCACCTCGGTGCCGACTCTCATGACCCTACGCGTCGGAATCGCCAGCCCCGGAAAATCGCGGGAGGTAGGTCACGAGTGACAGGTCTGGCCTGCCCGTCGGGGTCAGTGCAACGTATGTGAATTCGATGTGGCCGCCTGAAGGATGCCGAAGGCGCTTGTCGCCCTCGTCGAAACCTTTTACGTCTGTGTCCTGCCACCAGTCACGAAATTCAGGGCTTAGCTCCGTAAGCTCGCTCACCAGTTTGTCGAACGGAGCTTTGTCCGGTGCCTGCGCGCGCGCCGCACGAAAAGCCGATATCATGCCCCGGGTCATCTGTTCCCAGTCGAGGATGAGCGTACGGTACGGCTTGTAAAGGAACAGCAGACGCAACGTATTACGTTCGTGCGGCTCGAGCGATCCATAGTCGACGAAGAGATCGCAGATCGCGTCGTTCCAGGCAAGGATGTCGAGGCGCGTATTGCGAACGTACGCCGGGACGTTGATCGACCGTACGAGCAGTTCCAGCCCCTCACTGACGCCGCTTCCGGTCGCGACCTGCGAGAGCTCCCGAGCGGAGAGCGCGAACAGGTGCGCAGATTCGACAGCACCGAGCTTGAATACGGCCGACAGTCTGCGCAGCGCGTCTGCGGACGGCTGGATGTCGCGGCCCTGCTCGAGCCATGTGTACCAGCTCACGCTGACTCCGGCGAGCATGGCGACTTCTTCACGTCGCAGACCGGATGTACGGCGCCCGCCTTGGGGCAGATTGAAGTCGGCAGGCTGCAAGCGCCCGCGGCGGCTCGACAGGAAAGAGCCGAGCTCACGGCGTTGTTCGGGAGAGGGTCGTCTGGACATTGTTGAGTCGGTATCAGTTGATTGTCAGGCGGCGAAACACAGCGTGCTTTAACCCCAGCCCATGGTAGCCGCCGTTGGACTGAGTAATCGAATCAGATCGCGGGACGTGCGTCCTGTCAATGCGCCGCGGCCGGCCCTGCCACGGTCAAGACTCTTGCTGCAGCTCACGCTGAAGTGTCGGGCCTGCGCAGCGGCCGCTGTCCCTTGGAGGATCGACCGCATACGTGGCACAAGACGCGCGGTGCGCCTGACTCCATCGAACGCGCGCGATCTGTTGCTCCTGCGGCAACTCGCCAGCGACAGGCCGGCGAGTCCGTCGAAAATCAGCTTGCACGCAGATCAAAGCGGTCGAGGTTCATGACTTTCGTCCACGCTGCGACGAAGTCGTGCACGAACTTATCCTTGCCGTCCTCGCTTGCATACACTTCGCTGAGCGCTCGCAGCACGGAGTGTGACCCAAACACCAGGTCAACCCGTGTGCCGATCCATCTCGGTTTGCCGGTGGTGCGGTCAATACCGACAAATTCGTCGCCCGCGGTCGACACCGGCTTCCACTGCGTGTCCATGCCGAGCAGATTGACGAAGAAATCGTTACTCAACACGCCCGGACGGTCAGTGAATACACCGTGTGCCTCCATGTCCGTCGATATACCCAGCACCCGCAAGCCACCGATCAGTGCTGTCATTTGCGGCGCAGTGAGTGTCAGCAGTTGCGCCTTGTCGATAAGCAGAGCCTCAGCGTGCACCCGCACGCCGCGCTTTCTGTAATTGCGGAATGCGTCCGCGATGGGCTCCAGGGCCTTGAACGAGTCGACGTCAGTCTGTGTCTGCGACGCATCCGTGCGGCCCGCGGCGAACGGAACCGACACCGTGTAACCGGCCTTTTTCGCGGCATCTTCGACGCCAACGCCTCCCGCCAGAACGATCAGGTCTGCAAGCGATACCTTCCTGCCATCATTCTGCGAGCCGTTGAAGGTGCGTTGAATGCCCTCCAGCGTGTCCAATACTCGCTTCAGCTGTTGTGGCCGATTCACTTCCCAATCCTTCTGGGGCGCGAGACGGATGCGTGCGCCGTTGGCACCGCCGCGCTTGTCCGACCCGCGGAACGTCGAGGCCGAAGCCCACGCCGTTGACACAAGCTCAGTCACGGTAAGCCCTGATCCGGCGATCTCCTGCTTGAGCGCGGCGATGTCCGCGTCGCTCAGTAGCGGATGATCGGCCGGCGGAATCGGGTCTTGCCAGTCGAATTGCTCCGTCGGCACTTCCGGACCGAGGTACCGTGCGCGAGGGCCCATGTCGCGATGCGTCAGCTTGAACCAGGCACGAGCAAACGCATCGGCGAACTGATCAGGATGCTTCAGAAAACGGCGCGAGATCTTTTCGTATTCCGGGTCGAACCGCAGCGAGAGGTCCGTGGTCAGCATGCTAGGACGGACCTTCTTCGAGCCATCATGCGCGTGCGGAATCGTCTCGGCCGCGTCTTTCGCAACCCACTGGTGAGCCCCGGCCGGGCTCCTGGTCAGCTCCCATTCGTGGCCGAACAGGTTCTCAAAGAAGCCCATTCCCCATTGAGTGGGCGTGCTGGTCCACGTGACTTCGAGCCCACTGGTAATGGTGTCGGCGCCCTTGCCAGTGCCAAACGTGCTTTGCCATCCGAGGCCCTGGTTTTCAAGGCCAGCCGCCTCCGGCTCCGGTCCCACGTTGTCGGCGGGGCCCGCGCCGTGGGTCTTGCCAAAGGTGTGGCCACCCGCGATCAAGGCAACCGTTTCTTCGTCGTTCATCGCCATGCGGGCGAACGTCTCACGAATGTCGTGCGCGGCCGCAAGTGGATCGGGATTGCCGTCGGGGCCTTCAGGGTTCACATAAATGAGGCCCATCTGCACTGCCGCGAGCGGGTTTTCAAGATTGCGGCCCGCATCCGTGCGGCTTTGCTCGACTCCGTGCAGTTCTTCATCGGCGACGATCACGCCTTCCCCGCCGTCTGCCGCCGCCTTTCCATAGCGAACATCGCCGCCCAACCAGGTGTTTTCGTTGCCCCAATACACGTCCTGATCGGGTTCCCATGTATCCTCCCGGCCACCGGCGAAACCCAGGGTTCTGAAGCCCATGCTTTCGAGTGCGACGTTGCCCGCGAGGACAAGCAGATCGGCCCACGAGATCTTCTGACCATACTTCTGCTTGACTGGCCACAGGAGTCGACGCGCCTTGTCGAGGCTCACGTTGTCGGGCCAGCTGTTGAGCGGCGCAAAACGCTGCTGCCCTCGTCCTGCGCCGCCGCGTCCGTCACCCGTACGGTAAGTGCCGGCGCTATGCCAGGCCATGCGAACGAAAAGCGGACCGTAGTGACCGAAGTCGGCAGGCCACCAGTCCTTCGAGTCAGTCATGGCGGCGGCCAGGTCCTTCTTGAGCGCAGAGAGGTCAAGCGTATTGAATGCTTGCGCATAGTCGAATTGCGAATCGAGCGGGTTCGACTTACTGGAGTGCTGGCTCAGCAGGTCGAGTCTCAGCGCTTTAGGCCACCAGTCACCGTTGGTGGTGCCGCCGCCGGCCGCGTGATTGAATGGGCACTTCGAGGTATCAGACATCAGGTTGGTCCTGTTTTTTAAGCTGTTTTCGGTGCTCGCTCTTGCTGCCCCGACACACTTTGCCGGGCTTGCAAGGGAGATAAAGATCGCGAAAAGGCATTCTTACTGCATCGAACCCCGCGGGACGTTGGCAGCGGTTGCGCCCGCAATACCGCGTGACACCGGCAGTGCGGTTTCCACGTCGTCGAGCGAGCCCGAGCGGCGCCGCCAGGAAGGTGGATGCCGCTTTAGTGCCCTTCGCTTCCGAGGATCAACCGGTTTGAGACCTCTGTCACCCCCGGAACTTGCCGCGCCCGCTGTTGCGCGAGGTCGATCTGCGATACGTCGGGCACCGTCCCCGCCAGTGTTACCGTCCCGGACTTCGCCAGGACAGACACGTGCGCCGTGTCAATATCACCTGCCTTGACCAGCGACTTCCGCACGCTTGCGGCAAGATGGCGGTTCTCAACGCGCATTGCCTTTTTTTGCGCTGCGCGCTGCGCCTTTGCAGGGTCTTTCGGCGGCGCCACATAAGGCTGAACAGGCGGCAGATATGCGATATCCGCCTCGTCGGCCAATGCAACCCCAGCGCCACTGACCAGCACGAGAAGCGCCATGCAGGCGACGCGCGCGAACGCTGCTTTCATTTTTTTCAAGTGAATCTCCTGATTTGTTGGCAGACACCATGTCCACCGCCATTCAAATTACCTTCAGCTCTCTCTGGAGGTCTAAATGCGCTCGCCTTGTCGCCGCCGCACTCAGCGTGCTCGTATGCGACTTCACTCGCCAGAATCATTGCGTGACCGTTTGCTACGGTGTGACGGCGCGCCTGCGGCTTATAAACGATGTCACCCCGCCGGATGATTTCACCGCCCAAAGCACAGACACCACGAGCGCGCGCCCTGCAGCGTATCCATGTCTGATCGTTATAGTGGCAGCGGGTCGCATCCTGCCAGAGGACAATGATCGTGTTGGCGCTCAGGCGCTCCAGTACGCGGATGCGCGCGTGTTGCGACGACGCATCTTTCTTTTCCGCTTCTTCGCGAAATATCTGCCCGGAAAGTCCCAACAGATTTCGCATCACGTGGTCCCAGATGGTCGATGACGCTAGTACGTGGCTCGTGTCCAGCAGAAGGCCGCTATCGTGCAAGATGGTCCTCCGAAAGAGAGAAAAACTTCGCGCATCCAGCTAACTCTGGCTGCGCGGAAGAATTGCCGCGTGTCGGTGTATTGCTCGAAACCGACGGTTCTGGCGGACGCGCGCCGCACCGCTGCAACGCGGCGCGCGCCTCGCCGGATCTAGCCCTGCAGGAATTCGAGCAGGTCGGCGTTGACCTTGTCGGCAAGCGTGGTACACATGCCGTGCGGTGCGCCGGCGTAGACCTTCAACGTCGCGTTCTTAACGAGCTTGGCCGACAGCCGAGCCGAGCCGCCGATGGGCACGATCTGGTCGTCGTCGCCGTGAAGAATCAGTGTGGGCACATCGATCTTCATCAGGTCGGCGGTGTAGTCCACCTCGGAAAACTGCTTGATGCATTCGTACTGGCCTTTGATCGAGCCGAGCATGCCTTCGCGCCAGAACTCGTCGATGTTGCCTTGCGAGACTTTCGCGTCCGGACGGTTATAGCCGTAGAAAGGCACTGCGAGGTCTTTGTAGAATTGCGAGCGGTTCGCCGCCACGTTGGCGCGAATGCCGTCAAACACGGACATCGGCAAGCCGTTCGGATGCGCCTCTGTCTTGACCATGATGGGCGGCACAGCGCCGATCAGCACGGCCTTCGCTACCCGCGAACTGCCGTGGCGGCCTATATAGTGAGCGACTTCGCCGCCACCTGTCGAATGGCCGACGAGCGTGGCTTCCTTCAGATCCAGCGCGTTGATCACGGCGGCCAGGTCGTCGGCGTAGGTGTCCATATCGTTGCCATGCGACGGCTGCTCCGAGCGGCCGTGGCCACGCCGGTCGTGGGCGATGACGCGGTAGCCCTTCTGCACGAGAAACATCATTTGCGGGTCCCATGCGTCGGCGTCAAGCGGCCAGCCATGCGAGAACACGACCGGTTTACCCGTGCCCCAGTCCTTGAAGAAAATGCGCGTGCCGTCTTTCGTGGTGACCGTGTTCATGGTGTGCCGCTCTCCGTGCTGTGAATGAGATGAGTTGCCCGCGTGGCTGCCGCCGCCACCGGATGCCGCTGCGAACGCGACGCCAGGCGCCGCGATCGCGGCAACGGCCGCGCTTGCGCCCGCGGTGAGTAGCTGGCGGCGATTTGCCGATGGCGCTGTCGTCGGCGTTTTCAATGAGTGAGCCAAAAGTTTTCTCCGTGCTTGTGACATTGCTGTGCATGCGTGGGAAGCATGGCGCCACATCGCCCCTATCCCCCGCATCGCATGGTTCCGAATGCTGCGGACGCGAATATCAGCTGTAGTTCAGATTGCTTGATTGTTGTTAAGGACGGTTTCGTCGTGCGAATGCCTCGTACAATCGCTGAATGACAGCAAGATCCCTGCGGGTTGTGATTCGGATTACTAAATTATAAAACTGCTCATTTGTTGCGCTCGCAATACCATTTCTGTCAGTTGTCTGTTTGTAGCGGCGGGAAAGTCAATGCCATCTCGTGCAGTGAGGCATCCAGATTTTTCCGGTTATCGCGGGTTTCTATGACTTGGTCTGGTTTTTGGGACAAGGCTCCAACGGTGCCGCACGGCGGCGAGCATGGCGTGAACGATTCGAATCTCCGTGTAATAAAAAGGTTGGGCGAGAAGGATTGCCATGAACCACCTTCTCAGATACGCCATTGAAAGCCTAGCCCGATGCGCCAGAGGCTTCATCGTTACCCGCCACGAGTAAAACACGAGATACGCTGCCTTTTAGTCTGTGAGGCAGCGCGGCCTGATATTCGTCGCTGGCGTACCAGGCCCTCGCGGCCGTCATAGTAGGAAAGGACAGAATCGCTACACCCTCGGCCGACGCCCCTTCGAGCGCTTCGTGCTCACCATAGAAGGCTATAGGAGTCACGGGATGCACGTGTCGCGCGAGGGGCGCCAATTCACGATAGCGGCCGAGAGACGTTGCATCAAGCGTCTGTTCGCGCACGATGGCGACGTACGCCGTCATTTCCCGGCTCCCAAGGCGTCGATCAGGGTACGTGCGGTTGCAGGAGACGATCCTGGGTTCTGCCCGGTGATAAGCAAACCGTCCTCGACGACATAGGAACCCCAATCTGGACCGCGCGAATACACGCCGCCTTTCGCCCTCAGCTCATCTTCGACGAGAAATGGCACGACATTCGTCAACCCAACGGCGTCCTCCTCGGAATTGGCAAAACCGGTGACTTTCTTTCCATCGACGAGCCGCCGACCTGACGGTGCGCACACATGACGCAGGACGCCGGGCGCGTGACAGACGAGAGCGACGGGCTTGTTTGACACGATGAAGCTCTCGATCAGACGGATGGAATGCGGGTCCTCAGCCAGATCCCATAGCGGACCATGCCCCCCCGGATAAAAGACGGCGTCGTAGTCTGCCTCGACCACATCGGACAGCTTCAGCGTTGCCGAAAGTGCGGCCATTGCTTTTTCATCCGCTTCGAACCGGCGTGTGCTGTCGGTCTGATTCGCCAATTCATTGCTTTTCGGGTCAAGCGGTGGTCGGCCACCTTTTGGCGAAGCCAGCGTAATGGCCGCGCCTGCTTCCTCGAACGTATAAAACGGGGCAGCCAACTCCTCCAGCCAGAAGCCCGTCTTACGACCAGTGTCGCCCAGCTGGTCGTGCGACGTCAGTACTATCAGGATCTTCATTGCTTTACCCTCATGTTGCATCATCAAGATAAAAATACGGCTCGCCTTTGAGACTGGCCGCGTCGTCGCAACCTCAACGAGCGCACTGTAGCCCTTCCTAGACCGGTCGTCTAGTAAAAATTAAAATACACAATCGATTGACCACCCGGCAGCTAGTGAGTGCGACTCATAGGATAACGAGTTGCATCAAGTCGGCACGTAGAGCGTGTATAGTTCAACGCGTGGCACCAAGGCGCCACGCTTGCGAAACGCCAACCATTGATGCCGGGTCGGCTCGGCGTGTTTGCTGCCGACAAACGCCAAGGCATTACTAGCCGACCGGTCTACTCTAAACGAAAGCTCTTTGGTCCATCTGCGTATTGCTTGGGACCAACCGTGCCGTCGAATGACGACGCCAACCACTCGAAGGACAACGATCATGAAAGTACTGATGGTTCTCACCTCACACGACCAACTTGGAAATACAGGTCGCAAGACCGGATTCTGGCTCGAAGAGCTGGCAGCGCCCTACTACATGTTCAAGGACGCCGGTGCGCACATCGTCCTGGCCTCGCCGAAGGGTGGCTTGCCGCCTCTCGACCCAAAAAGCAACGAGCCCGCGAATCAGACAGACCTCACCCGTCGTTTCGAAGGCGACGCCGATGCAATGGCGCAGCTTGCGAGCACGGCACGACTCGATAGCGTGTCGTCCGACGATTTCGATGCCGTCTTCTACCCCGGTGGTCACGGCCCGCTTTGGGACCTGGCCGAAGATGCAACGTCGCTCAGACTGATCCAGTCGTTCATCGCCGCCCGGAAGCCGGCAGCCCTTGTCTGCCATGCGCCAGGCGTATTGCGGCACGTCGTGACGCCGCAAGGAAAGCCTATCGTCGAAGGCAAGGAAGTAACGGGATTTGCCAACTCGGAAGAAGAGGCCGTCGGGCTCACCCAGGTTGTGCCGTTCCTCGTCGAAGACGTGCTTGAGGCCAACGGTGGCATTTATTCGAAACTAGCCGACTGGTCCCCTTATGTCGTCACCGACGGCCTGCTGATCACTGGCCAGAACCCGGCCTCCTCCGGGCCCGCCGCTGCCCGTCTGCTTCAGCATCCGGCTCTTGTTGCGGCTGCTGCCCCGAAAGCGTAAGCGCAAGGCATGTCGCAACGATCGGCGCGACGAGTCGAAGCACAAATACATTTATGAGATATGGCATGAACCACAGCAAACTCTTCGAGCGCGTGACGCTCGGCACACATGTCCTCAAAAACCGGATCGTCCTGCCGCCGCTCACGCGGCAGCGAAGTAGCCCCGATGGCGATGCCGCAACGGACCTGATGGCGACTTACTACAGCCAACGCGCTAGCGCGGGGCTCATCGTCAGCGAAGGCACGCAAATCGAACCTCGCGGACAAGGCTATGCATGGACCCCGGGGATCTACAGCGACGCCCAGATCTCTGGCTGGCGCAAGGTCACTCAGGCAGTACACGCGGCGGGCGGCGTGATGTTTGCGCAGTTATGGCACGTCGGCCGGGTGTCGCATACGGCGCTTCAACCTCATGGCGGCTCGCCGGTTGCCCCTTCGGCAATCCGTGCGGAGAAAGTCAAAGCTTTCATCGCCACCGGGCCCGAAACCGGCACCCTGATAGAACCGTCTGATCCTAGAGCGCTTAGCCGAACCGAGATAGAAGAACTGGTCAGGATGTACGCGCAGGCCGCAAGGAATGCGTTGAGCGCGGGCTTCGACGGCGTCGAGATTCATGCGGCGAACGGTTACCTCATCAACCAGTTCATTTCCGCGCACGCCAATCACCGTGACGACCAGTACGGCGGCTCGCTGACCAACCGTCTGCGCTTTCTCCGCGAGGTCGTGCATGCGGTCATGGAGGTGGTGGGTCCCGGTCGCCTTGGCGTGCGCTTCACGCCGCTTTTTACAGGCACCGATCAGGACCGCGTGTACATCGGCCTGGTCGAAGAAGACCCGCATGGCACATATCTCGAAGCAATCAGGATTCTGGAGGCCGAGGGCGTTGCGTATCTCTCCATTGCAGAAGCCGATTGGGACAACGCTCCGGAGTTGCCCGACAGCTTTCGCCGTGACGTTCGAAGCGCCTTTAGTGGCCGCATTGTCTACGCTGGCCGTTACACCGCGGAACGCGGCACCCGTCTGATTGACGCGGGTCTAGCCGACCTCATTGCGTTCGGCCGGCCGTTCATTGCCAATCCCGACCTTCCCGAACGTCTCGCGAATGGCTGGCCATTGAACCCATTGGACGGCGCGACCCTGTATGGCGGCGGGGCACGCGGCTTCACCGACTATCCCATGTACGTCGAATCACGTCAGGACCACACTACAGAGGCCACAGCATGAGAACCAACATCGAGAATAAGGTCGTTTTGATCACCGGAGCGAGCAGCGGCATCGGTGCCGTTACGGCGCGCTATCTCGCGGCTCGCGGCGCACGGGTAGCAGTCGCCGCCCGCCGGACAGATCTACTCCAGAGAGTCGTCGCCGACATCCTCGCTTCTGGAGGGGCGGCCAGATCGTATGCACTGGACGTCACGGACAAAGCGAACATGGAAGCGGTCGTCGCCGCCACCGTCGGAGACTTCGGTCGCATCGACGTGATCGTGAACAACGCCGGGTTAATGCCGATCCGGCCGATGATCGAGGTGAACACGGATGAATGGGACGCGATGATCGACGTCAACATCAAGGGCACCTTGTATGGCATCGCGGCCGTGCTGCCGCGCTTCACCGCGCAAGGTAGCGGACACGTCATCAACATCAGCTCCGTTGCGGGAATCAAGGTTTTTGCGCCGGGCGGGACGGTATATTCAGGAACCAAGTTCGCGGTGAGAGCAATTTCCGAAGGGCTTAGGCAAGAGGTGGGCGCAGCGATCCGCGTTACATCGATCGAACCGGGAGCCGTCGAGAGCGAACTGAAGCACAGCACCTCGGGAACCGCGAAAGACACCGTACTGGACTTCTACAAGCTGGCGATTCCGACAGAATCCGTCGCGCGAGCAATTGCTTTCGCGATCGAGCAACCCGACGATGTAGACATCAATGAAATCGTCTTACGGCCTACGCGTCAGGAGTTCTGACGCAAGCTCGTGATATTGCTTCGGCGATGGATCTGACCTCTCCTGCAGGTAACGAACGAGAGCGCGGACCTTCGGCCAACGGACGCACTCTTGCGGGTAGAGCGCGTTCAATTCCTGCGGGGGCCCCGCCCATCGCGGCAGCGCGCGGCATAAGCGGCCTGCCTTTACTTCGGCTTCCATGCTCATGTCCATCGCAAGCATGACACCTTGGCCCGCGCACGCCGCCTCGAGAACCAACGCCGGATCGCTTCCTGCAATCACCGGATCGATCCTGTAACGCTGCGGCTTGCCCCCGCCTAATCAGGGGCCAGCTGTAGCCGCCTTCGGCGCGCGCGCTTGATGAGGTGGGACAGCCGCGTTGTTACGCGCACGTCTTTGTCCGTCTTCTGAGCGACCGTTCCGCATGTCCACGATTCGTCCGGCAAGCGGCAATCTGGGGTGACAACATGCCAGACTTCAAACCGGGTCGCTAGCGAATTGCAGACTGCACGAAAAGGCTTGATGGAAAGCGCCAGCAGAAGTTCTTCCGTGTCCCAAAGGCGAGCGCTACCGAAATCAACGATTAAGCAACTGCCGTTGATCGGCAACGCCGATCAGACATCGATTATCGATGAATCCGTCCGGCGGACCAACGAAATATGTCAACATACAGCCGGTACAGAACGGGGACATCGTCATGGAGCAGCTATCAACATTGGCACGCGCAGCACAGGACCGGCGCCAACCGGCATCGATCCTCGTGGCCGACGCGCTGCGCGAAGCGATCTTTGGGCGCCTGCTCAAGCAGGGCGAGCCGCTCCGCCAAGACGCGCTCGCCAAGCAGTTCGCCGTCAGTCAGGTGACTGTACGCGAAGCATTGCGCCTCCTTGGCGAGGAAGGTCTGGTCGAAATCGCTCCTCGGCGCGGCGCTATCGTCGCATGTCTATCAGAAGACGACGTGCGGGAAATCGTCGAATTACGCATCACACTGGAATCGATCCTGATCGCGGCGGCAATCCGCCGCCTGACCGATACGGATCTTGAAGAAGCTGAACGGATAATTATGCGACTGGACAAGGCGAGGACCCTTAATGAGCAGCTTCAGCTCAATCTGAGTTTTCACAGCCTCCTTTATTCGCGGGCCGTGCGGCCCCGCACGCTGGCAATGCTGGAGAAATTGCGGCTTGCTCTGGAGCCCTATCTGCGAATGCTTTGGATGCGTTCCGGATACAAGTCAAATTCGCAAGCCGATCATCGGGAAATCGTCGCGCTGTGCCGTGCAAAAAATGTTCGGGGCGCGCAAAAGACTCTGGCGTCGCATATCTCGGCGACCGGCGATGCTATCGTCGCGCTACTGCAGACCTAAGCGATGTCAGGTCAATTGTCATCGAGCCGCGCGAATAATTTCGTCGCACAACCCTGAATCGACGTTCCCGCCGGACGCAACCAAAGCGGCGACTTTCCCTCGCAAAGCAGTGGGGTCCGACAGGATCGCCGCCACAGCGACAGCGCCGCCCGGCTCGACAACAACGCGAAACTCTTCAAACAGCAATTGCATTGCCTTGAGTACGTGCGCGTCATCGGACACAAGCCCTCGGGCAACACCTCCGCGGTTGATTTCGAAGGGCAATCCGGCAGGCGTCGGCGCAAGCAGTGCATCACAGATCGAAGTTTTGCCCGTTGGATTGAGCTCCCTGTTACCCGAGGTCAATGAGCGTCTGGTGTCGTCGAAATCGATCGGCTCGGCGACCCAGACCTCCGACGAAGAGCACACCAGGTCTCGAGCAAGACACGTCCCCGCTGCCAACCCGCCACCGCCGCAGGGAACCACGAGCGCGTCCACGCGACGGGAGCCGAGTTCGATGAGGATTTCAAGCGCTACCGTGCCCTGCCCTGCAATGACGTGACGGTGGTCTCCTGGCGGAATCGTCACATAACGCCCCGTGCGACCGATTTTCTCAGCAATTTCTTCCCGGCGCTCCCGCGTGCGATCGTACTGCACGATTCTTGCGCCCTGCTGCCGGGCTTTTTCAATTTTGATGGAAGGCGCATCCGTTGGCATGACCACGGTTGCCTGTGTGCCAAGCATCATTGCCACCGTCGCTATCGCCTGTCCATGATTGCCTGTCGAATAGGCCAGAACCCCGTCTGGGAATTCGGCCATGTCGAGCCGCGACACGCAATTAAACGCACCTCTGAATTTAAAAGCCCCGGTCCGCTGCAAGCTCTCGAGCTTCACATAGATATCACCGTCACAGAGCGCGCTGAGCCGTTCCGATCGAAGTAAGGGTGTTGGCCTCGCTATACCTCGAAGACGGTCAGCTGCGGCTTGGACTTCGGAGGGGCACGGCAGTTGAAGATCGAGCATTGCCTTTGATGTGAGGTAGTCACTACATGTCTTTAGCCAGATGCAGGCTGTCGTCGGGCTTACGAAATCGCGAGTTGAGCCCGCAAAGCGAGCGCGAAGTCATGCATCGTGTCGAATTCCGCATCAGGCCGTGCACCGACAGCGTCCTCCGAGCGTGAGCCCAGGCTGCGTCCCGGCCGGCGAATCCAGGCGCATTTCAGATCGAGGACGTTCGCGGGAATCACATCTGCACGCAGACTTTGCCCCACGTGCAGAATCCGATGCGGCGAAATCTTCAGATCACAAAATGCCTTCAAACCCGAATGGAAGTGAGCATGATCCGGTTTGTACGCACCCACGCTTTGTGCCGTAACAACCACGTCAGGATTGAAGCGCAGCTTGCGCACCGAGTAGCTCAACGAGTCGTTGTCGATGTTGCTCAGCAAACCTATCTTCACATGCGAATGGAGATAAGCGAGCGACTCGACGGCATCGTCGAACGCCGGCCAGAGCATGACCGCCCGACTGAACATCTCGCGCTCGCGATCATTCGCCGGAATCCGGTAGCGTTCGCAGAACTGGTTGTACGCCTCGCGCAGCACATCGGGGTACAAAAGTGCCGGCCGGATACGCTGCAATCTGGCTCTCGCCCGGTCGAACTCAAGCAGTACCTCGTCACGGGAGAGTTCGACCTGATGCTGGTCCGCAACGCTCTGGAACATCGCAATGATCGACGGCTCCCAATCGATCAACGTGCCATAGACATCGAAGGTGATTGCGTCAAACCGCGTAAGGTCAAGCGTCACGATTCGCTCCTTTTTATCGATAATCGATAACTTACCTATTCGTGATCGGTTCGTCAACGACCAGTTGAGGGCTGGCTCAACCGGAGATCGTGACCGCCAGGGAAAGAAGCGCTGTGTCGCTGCCGCGGGGACCGATTAATGAAAAGCCCAGCGGGATTCCCTGAATCTGCATGATCGGCATGGACACCTGCGGGCAACCCGACAGGCCCGAAACACACAGCAACCGGATGGCTTCGAACCGGTAGGCGTCCAGTTCGCTGTCGGTCACGCTAATCAATGGAGCGACGTCCGGCATGGAAGGCACGGCAATCACCGTGTTGTCATCTAGAAGGTTGGCCAGGCCATTGCCAAATTTCGCTCTGGTTTCCGACGCGGTTTCATATTGCGCGCTCGTCACGCCGCGCGACCAATCAAACCGATCCCGTACCGTCTCTCCTAGCTGGAAATGATGCTCATCCAGAAAGTGCCCTAAGCCTCTCCATGCTTCAAATCCCTGGATATGACGAAACGCATCGCACAGTGCATCGACGGAATGAGTCGAGATTCTTTTGCGGTAAACGTTGGCTCCAAGTCGGGCTGCGACCCTAGCAAGCGTGTCGAAGAACACAGCCGCAGTATGCGGCCGCAATTCGGATTCGAACTCGAGCGGAACGACGATATCCCGAGGCGTCGACAGAGTGGACGAGTCAGCGCCTAGGAGCGTGCCGCCGACAAGACTCAACGTCTTTGCGTCACGTGCGAACCAACCGCATGCGTCAAGGCTCGGAGATAAAGGCATGCATCCCTCCAGACTCACGCCGCCATGGGTGGGACGCAGCCCATAAAGTCCGCAGTGGCTCGATGGCGCACGGACCGAGCCACCGGTGTCCGTGCCGATGGCGAAACTGCAGAGCCGATTGGAAACGGCTGATGCCGACCCGGAACTGGATCCCCCACAAACTCGGTCCGGAGCCGCACCGTTGACAGGAATTCCAAAATGGACGTTCTTTCCGGTCATCGAAAAAGCAAGCTCGTCGGTATGTGTCTTCCCGACGAAACGCGCACCGGCGTTCAACAGCATGTTGACCGCGGTTGCATTTACGCCTTTTACACCCGACAACGCGAGCATGTGGGGATTGCCACATCCCGTGGGATAGCCTTCTACGTCGAAAAGATCCTTCACACCGAAGGACAGGCCGGACAGCGGCCCATCTGGCGCATGGCGTACCTTGGCATCCGGATAGGGAACGAAGCAACGATAGAACGAACGGGGCTGAGTAGTATCTGGCATGGCATCCTGGGCTGAGATGGTGTTCGGTCAACCTACGTGATCTAGAGAACTCGCGTGGCGCTCGCTTGGTGGGGCGTTACAGCGCCGCCGGCGTGTCATCATCAATCACTTTGCCGTTGTCGAGAAGGAGACGCCCCCCCTGCCAACATCGCGCGCGAACTTGATCTCGTGCGGAGACGATAATCATCGACGCCGCTCCGAGCGCGATTTGCCTGAGCACCTGAAGAACCTCGTACTGGTGTTCCGGATCGAGCGCCGATTCCGACTCGTCGAAGAGGCATCAGCCGATGCTTCACGGCTAGCGTTAGCGTGATTTGAACCCTTCTTTGAAGCAATTTGGAGGCGAGTGCCATGCAACTGATGCAAGGTGGAACAGAGCTACCGCGAACCTCACTCGCACCACGCGATAGTTGATCGTCATTATTTCGTGTCCGGTGCGGATGAACTCTCCGTCGCCATCAGATGAGCAGTGACCAGCGGCGACGGTTGTCGCTTCCGACTAAATCAACGCTGCCACTGGATAGCGCCGCCATTCCGGCTCGGCATGGCGCCGGCCGTGGGTGAACAGAAACCAGAGCACGGCTTGTTGGTCGGACAGCTGTGCCGGATGCGCCGCCTTCCAGTCGTCGAATGCCTGGCGCAGCGCCGGCTCGTCGGCCAACATCTGCAAGGCCGTGTCCTCGAAGACATACGCCGAGATGTGGTCCTGCTTCCGCTCCAGCACGCTGTTGAAAAACCCCCAGCGAAAGAAGCTGTCGTGCGCTTCGGGTTCCAGCGTCTCCACCGCGTAGCGGGCCTGGGGCTGGTCGAGAGACACCAGCATGTCGCCCGCGCGCGCCCGGATGGCCTCGCAGTGCGTGCTCAGCAGCACGTGGTCATGAAACATGTGGCCTTCATAGGCTGTCGCGCGGATCCCAACCTCCACCACCCGGTACACTCGAGCCGCATCGAACACTCGGTCGGCGTCGAGGGGCTGCAGCGCGACACCGTTCCACTTCAGCCGCTTGATCACGTCTCGCCAGGCTTGGGGAACAAGGTAGGCTTTCGGGGCCGTTACCACCCGTTCCTCGACGCAGCGGTCAAAGTGGACGATGTCCTTCTCCCACGGCTGTCTGCGGTCATATGCGATCCGTTGATAGTCACCCAGCCGACTTGGTGTGCGCACCGCCGAGTAGCCCTGAAAGCGAAGGCGCGCCGGGCGTGCGTGGTCGTTGCGCCATCGCAGCGGCCACTGCGTGCGGCGTTCGGCGTCGGCCCGCGCGTCGCGCCGCAGTTGCTGGATGCGCGCCGCGTTCGCTACGCTGAATTCCAGCACCACCTCGAGCAGCGTGCGCATCGCGGCCACACGGTCGGCGAAAGGCCTGAGCATGTGTGTCTCGGGCATGAAGCCAATAGTGTGGTGCAGCGCAGCGTAGCCAGTGGAGAAGCGCGGCAGATCGAGAAAATCTTCGATGCCGTCGTCGGGCGTCTCGGCCAGCAGATTGACGTAGGGGCAGGTCGGCCAGCCCCGCCGCTGCATCTCGCCGTAGATCGCGGGCAGCATGCGCTCACGCAGGAAATTTCCCAAGTCGCCGCCCAGCTTGTCGGGCTGGGTCGGGATCAGGGTCATGGCATAGACGTAGTCGGCACCGTTGGCGGTGTGTGTGTCGACCATCACATCCGGATTCCAGGCAGTGAAGAAGCGGTTGAACATCTGGGCGGCCAGGCTGTCGCATTTGATGAAGTCGCGGTTCAGGTCGAGGTTGAGACCATTGCCCCGAAATCCGAATGATTCGGGGCCTAGCTGGTTGACACGCGAGGTGGATTGGCGGTTCACGCAGCCATCGACGTTGTAGACCGGGATGAACAGGAACACCGTTTTACCCAGCGCCGCCAGCCGTTCGGGTTCGAGGCAGAAGTCGCGCACTAGCGCCATACAGGCGTCGATGCCCTCGGGCTCGCCGGCATGGATGCCGTTATTGTTGAAGAATATTGGACGCCCCTGCTCGCGCAAGGTCTCGCGGTCGAACACGCCGTCGGACGTCACCAACCCGGCGTGCATCGGAAGGCCGGTGTCAGACGTGCCTACCCGCCACCATCGCAGCACACCCGGGAATCGCCCGGCCAGCCGCTCGTAGAAGGCGATGCATTCGGCCCACGTGGTGGTCTGGTTGCCATTGCCGAGTTCGAAGGGTGTGGGATAGGCAACGGCGGTCGGGGACGTCATGCGCGATTCCTTTTTCTGTTGGTGGTATGTTGCCAATGCCAAGTTCGAAGGGCGTGGGAAAGGCAAGGCTGGTCGATCATGAACAACCAGGCGAGCGGCCGCGTGCCCCCTTCCCATAAGATGCGCTGATCGAACCGCATCCCCGGAGACGCAGGGCCGTAGGCTGCTCTTGGACGCGACCTGGTCCGCAACGCTCCGAAACATCGATATGGCGGGCGCCGTGTCGATCAATGTACCGTTCACATCAAACCTGAGAACATCAGATTGGATAGGACCAAGCAGTATGCCGTCACCCACTTATCGATAATCGATAAAATAGAGCGGACCTTTGCGTATGTCAAGAATCTGCGGGGACTCTTTAGGTACGTTATGCCCGGCAATCAACAATACGTGTTGGAGATCGTTAATTTTGCTAGCGGTGTCCACTTGATCGCTAATGCTGTCCACTAATTCTGCTAGCGCAGGCGGTCGGTGGCCCGAAACAAGCATTTTTCTCGACAGCGGCTGATCCTCCGAAGCGCGGCGTCGAAGTGATTTGATAGCCGGAACACGGACGCCGGCACCGTTTCAAGGGGCCTGTGGTGCACGCTACAGAATTCGGCTGTCGGATCAAGCCACTCACGTTTCCAGCGTGGCGCTGACACGTCCGCTTCATTTAGCACGAGGCATCTAAAGCAGTACGGCATGCAGCGACGGTCATCGAGCCATGCTGTTGGCGTCTGTGTGTGGCTCAACCTGCCGCCATCAAGACGCGCGAGCGTCGCGAATCGCCCTAGTGCTGATCGCGAAATTGTCGGGAAAAGGTATCCATCCCGCCGTAGATGCGTATTAAATCTGTAACGTTGCGGCAATAAGTTCATCAATCCGTGACGTCCGGACGTGCCGAGGAGCTACAAGTGCCTTGCTGCGCATGACTTGGACAAGCCGAATTAATTGTGTCAACGACGAGGCCAAGGCACTGACTCATCCGGACGCATCGGGCAGTAGTCGCCGCCACAAACCGTCATTCGATGCCGTGCCTATGAAGACATCCGACCGTCTCATTGATCACTGAAAACCGGCCCTTTTTGGCACAGATCAAAATGCGTCGAGGATCACTTAGAGGCCGCCTTCTCCTCTGCAGCAGTTCGTCCGACGGCCGCCTCCGGGAGTGGCGAGTGATCCACGACTTATTGGTCCGATCATGTCGCGCAGGAACGGACCGATCTGGCATTCAGGAGTGCCGGCACTTGTTCCTCCTCAGCCTGCAGCACTTGCTGATCGTAGATCAGCTGTGCAGTCTCGATTTCATGCAAATGTTTGATCGACCAGTCGTATACCGCGCCGAACGGAACCTGGAGCGTGCGGCCAAGATCGGTGATCGAGTATTGGACCGCGACGGGTGACGTGTTGAGCACCTGCCGCGAGATCAGACCGTTGCGCTCGAGACGCCGCAGCGCCTGGGTCAGCGCCTTGTGCGTAGCCCCTTCCAGCCTGCGCTTCAGTTCATTAAAGCGCGTCGGCTTCTGCGTCAGCATCGTAAGAATCATTACCGACCATTTGTTCGCGACCTGATCGAAAAACGATCGAGCGGCGCAGTCCGCGAAGAACACATCGTCAACCTCGGGAGCCATGCCGATATCCTCCTGTATATCTACGCACCTCAAGGTGCGTAATTGACCGTAGATATCCAATGTATAACATAGCGTCAACACAATTGTTGGGCATCTGACAAGCAGGCCCGCGCGTTACGCACAGCCGTCGATCAATCTGCATCGAAAGTCTTATCCCGTCATTTAGGAAACCATATGAACTCTTCAAAGTCGAGGGTGTCGCGCCGCGACATCCTGAAGATTGCTGGCGCGGCGGCGGTAGCCGCGACCGTGGGCGAACGTGAAGCCATCGCCGCATCGCCGACGCATGCCGCGCTGTTCGCAACGGAAATGGGTACGGGCACCAACGTAATGTTTATTCACGGCTGGACTTGCGATTCCCACGACTGGAGCTGGCAATTGCCATTCTTCGAAAGCCGCTACCGTGTCGTCGCGCTCGATCTGCGCGGACATGGCAGGTCGCAGCTGCTGCCGCCCGGCGCCTATACGCCCGCCGACTATGTCGCGGACATCGAGTCGTTCATCGCGACGAAGTACCCTGGCGAGGAATTCATCCTCGTCGGACATTCGATGGGCGGGCAGATCGCGGCCCGGCTTGCCGCGAAGCGTCCGGATCTGGTCAGCGCGGTCGTGTCCGTCGACGGCGCGCTCGGCTTTTCCGGCCCCGCCGTTCAGCTGTTCGCGAAGATCACGCACGGTCTGCAAACGGCTGATCCCGCCACCGTCGTCCCGGCGTTGTTCCAGCTCGTCTATGACCGCAACACCGATCCGGCGTTCAAGCGTTGGCACGCGCGGCGTGTACAGGGAATGCCCGAGCATGTCGTGCGCGAGTCGTTCGGCCCACTGTTCTTCGGTGCAGACCAGGTCGGCGTTGGCGAAGCGAGCGCGGCGTTGTGCAAGCGCCTGAGCGTCCCGTTCTATCACCTGTGCCGTGATCCCGAGCAGGCTACGCGCATGCGCCCGTGGTTCTCGCATCCGAAGTCAAAGGTGGATGTATGGACCAACACCGGTCACTGGATCATGCAAGACCGCAGCGACGACGTGAACGCCGCGATTAGCGCGTGGATCGACACCCTGTAGCCGATCGCTTCGTTAACCCAACGCGAGAGAAACCGATGGCCGACCTTGACATTCTCTTCAGCCCGTATCATCTGAACGGCCTGACCGTGCCGAATCGCGTGATCATGGCGCCGATGACGCGCTCTTTCTCGCCGGGCGGCATACCCGGCGCCGACGTTGCAGCGTATTACCGCCGACGCGCAGAGCACGGCGTCGGCCTCATCATCACGGAGGGAACTGGCGTCGGCCGCCCGGCCGCGCTCGACGATCCGGACGTCCCGCGCTTCTATGGCGAGGCGGTGCTCGCCGGCTGGAAGAAGGTTGTGGACGATGTACATGCCGCCGGCGGGCGTATCGCGCCGCAGCTGTCGCACGTCGGCCAGAAGCGCTCGAATACACGGGTCGAAAGGTCATTGTCGGCGAGATACGAAAGCCCATCGGGACTTTCGATGACCGGGGAGCGCGTCGGCCAGCCGATGAGCGAGTCCGACGTCGCCGACACGGTCGGCGCGTTCGCGCAAGCCGCCGCCGATGCCGAACGCCTGGGTTTCGACGGCGTCGAACTCCACGGCGGCCACAATTACCTGATCAATCAGTTCTTCTCCGAGGATCTAAATCAGCGTAGCGACCAGTATGGTGGAAAAACGCTGCTCGATCGTTCGCGATTCGCAGTCGAGATTCTCAAAGCGATCAGGTCGGTTGTGGCCCCCGGATTTCCGGTGATCCTGCGCCTGTCGCAGTGGAAGCCGAAGGACTTCCGCGCGCGGCTCGCTGGCACGCCTCAAGCGCTCGAAGCATGGCTCGGCCTGCTCGCTGACGCTGGCGCCGACGCGTTCCATCTATCGCAACCCGCGTACTGGCAGCCTGCCTTTCCCGAAGTCGATCCGCATCTGAACCTGGCGGGATGGACGAAAAAAGTAACGGGCGTCACGGCCATTACGGTGGGCTCGGTCGGGCTCGGTAGCGATGTGTATGACTCGTTCGCGGGCAACGGTGCGCGCACCGCCTCGCTGGACGATCTGCTCACGCGGCTCGCGCGCGGCGAATTTGATCTCGTCGCGGTCGGTCGCGCCTTGCTGCAGGACCCAGCGTGGCTCGAGAAGATCCGGCAAGGGCGCGTCGACGATATCGAGGACTTCAGTCCTACCGCATTTTCGACCTTACGCTGATTGGGTGGCCTGGCGCCCAGAACACCCGCTCGCTCGGGTCCGTCACAGTTCAGGGAAGCGCTTTGGGTTGGGCCGAGGTCTGGCCCGTGCTCCCGACTGCGCTGGCGTTTACCGGAAATCAACACCTGCTCTCCGATGCAGAAAGGCGTCTCCAGCCTGATGTATGCGACCGCTGCAACACTTCCCTACCGGACACCTACTTCACTTCGCTCAGAAGGCGGCAGTGCGTCGTGTTCGGCCGGCCGGCCTTCCTTGGCTGCGCCGGCTCGTTGCGCAATTTGCATGAGGCGCTGGGCGGCCAGTTAGAGACTTTCGTTTGGCTTGTCGCCGGGACACTCAAAAGGCGGCCGCAATCAGAAAGCGGACGGCCGCCGGAAGCCCCTGCGAGGAATTCCGCGTCGCGCAAGAAGCGCTCTTAGAGTTTGCTCTGGTGTCGGAGATGCCGGTCCGAGAAAGTTGAAAATGTTGACGGGATGTTGAACGGCCGAATGGCGTCGCGAATGGTCCGTTACAGCAGGTCATAACAATCTCAGGCGGGATCTGCGGCGGACGCCGCCGCACTAAAGCAGCGCATCGACGCGTTCCCAATCGAGAATCAGATCTGAATTCCGCCAGCTACTTCGATCCGCTGTGCGTTGACCCAGCCGAACTCGTCCGAGAGAAGTGCCACGATCACCGGCCCGACATCGGTCGGCAAGCCTACGCGCCCAAGCGCGGTGTGGTCTGCGACGGCTTTGTTGACCTGTGGATTGTCACGCACTATGCCGCCACTGAAATCCGTCGCCACTGCACCCGGCGCCACGACGTTCACCGTGATTCGGCGCGGCCCCAGTTCGAGCGCCATGTAACGCGTCAGTGCTTCGACGGCCGCTTTCATCGGGCCGTAGATGGCACGCCCCGGAAACGCGAAGCGTGCGAGGCCCGACGAGATATTAACGATGCGTCCCCCGTCGCGGATCAGCGGCAGAAGCTTTTGCGTTAGCAGGAACGGCGCCTTGAAATGAACCGCGAACTGCGCGTCCAACTCTGCTTCGGTGCCGGCCTCGAAGCTTGACCCGGAAGAGGTGCCGGCATTGTTCACCAGATAATCGAAGCGCTTTTCACCCCAGCTATCGAGTGCTTCACTCACTCGCATGACGAAAGCGTCGAACGTGGCTGCGTTCTCTACGCTCAACTGCAGCGCAATCGACTTCGCGCCCGCCTCGACGACGAGTGCACGGACCTTATCGGCTTCGACCTGATTGGCGTTGTACGTGAAAATTGAGTTGACGCCGCAAGCGGCAAGTCTCAGTACCGTATCGCGGCCAATGCCTCGGCTTCCACCGGTAACGATCGCAATCTTCGGACCGGTGCGTTCAGTGCTGGTCGTTGTCATCTGACACCTCTTGTTGGCTTGGTTAGCTTTAATTCTCCGCTCGCGTCCTCGCCACGTGAATGCCCGAACCTGCCCGGTTATTGCCTGATTCTGCTCCACTGTTCTATGATGGGCCGACCCCATTCTTAGCGCATCGATCAGCCATGCCAAGCCGATTGGCCACCGCCTTGCTTCGCTATACCGACAGGTGCCCGGGCGAGAGTCCGTACGCGACACCGCTCGAGGGCGTCTTCATTCTTCGCTCAGATCAGCCAAGACCGCCGACGCTGCGCTCGGCGAGTCCCGCCTTGTGCATCGTCGCTCAGGGCGCAAAGTGGGCAAGCTTCGGCGGCGCACAGTTGGAATATCGGGCCGGGCAGGCGCTTGTGATCGGAGTTCAAACGCCGTCGAGGGGGCAAGTGTTCGAGGCGAGCCCCGACAAACCTTGCTTGGTTCTTCTTTTGCAACTGGATCTCGCGGCGATCCGCACGGTGGCCAATGAGATGGGGTCCGCCCCGGTGCCGTCGGGCGATGCAAGCCGCGGAGTTTTCGTCGCCAATTTCGACGGACCTTTGGCGGACTGCGCACTGCGTGTCGTGCGTCTGCTCGATACTCCCGATGCCGCCGCCATCCTGCAGCCGATGATCATGCGCGAGGTCAGTTACTGGCTGCTCGCGGGACCAAACGGCGCCGAAGTGGCGAAGCTCGCGTCAATCCAGAGCCCTTCGCACAGGCTCGCGCACGCGGTCGATAACCTGAGGGCAAATTATGCGCGACCCGTGCGAGTGGAAGACCTCGCTAAGCTGGCGCAGCTCAGCGAGTCGGCGTTTCATCGGCAATTCAAAGCGCTGACCGGCCTGCCGCCTTTGCAGTACCAGAAGCAATTGCGCTTGCTGGAAGCACGCAGACTGCTGCTGTCGCAGTCCATGAGTGTACAAACCGCCGCATTTGAAGTCGGCTACGAAAGTCCGTCGCAGTTCAGCCGCGAATACACGCGGATGTTCGGCGCTCCGCCGAAAAAGGAGTTAGCACATGTGAAAACGATCGGCGAGGCCGCGTAGGTTCCGAGCCGTGACAGATGACATTAATGCCGGCTCCAAAAAGACGCCGGTAGGCGGCAAAGTTGAGGCTCAGCCTCTCGGCTCGCACGACTAACGCGGTATCCGCACCGAGAGTTGCGCAATCGACGGTCTCGCAGACTTGTACGATGGCACCCAGGTCTTCTTTTAGCCCCGCGAGCTGTCTCAGATCCTTGCCGATCTTTGGGCCTGCCCGGTTCACCGCCGCGACGATCGGCCAGCCTTTTTTCACGAGGATGCGCACAGCCTCCGCACCATAGTAACCGACGCCGTAGATCATGATATTGGGCTTGAAATCGGTACGGTCTTGGCCGTTGCTATCGCGGACGACGCTCATGAACGGACCTTGTCAAATAAACTGAATCGCGACGATAGCACGCCTCAAGCTAACGAACACGCGCCGTCATGGCAGGTGCGTCACTCTCATCCCAGCCGTTTATCGCTCATCTCAATCATCGTCGTTGGGATTGACGGGCGGTCGTTTAAGCCAATGATGTGGCACGACCGAACGACAGTGGTACCTCGTCTACGGTCTGATGCGCCAGGCAGTAGTCGGCCAAGGAGCCGCCGGTCGAGGTCGCCCCCTTTTTGCATTAGCCAAGGAATCGTCCGCGCTCGCTCAATTGCTGGCCTCCCGCGAGCGAATTGCCGGTGGCGCTGCCTCACTCGGCGAGAAACTGCCGTTCGCCGCTGTGCGAGCAAGGTCAGTCTAACGTCGCCTGCACCCAGTTATCTGGCCATCGTTCGCTCGGAACCGGCCGGCACTGACGTCACAGCCTCCAAAATCCCGCCAGTCGAGTAAAGCGCCCTGTCCCATCGAATCGGGCGTAGCTGTGGGCGGTCAGGAATTCCGTGCCGTCCTTGCTGAACATCGTCCACTCGGCGAGCAGTTGCCCGTGCTGTTCCAGAACGGAATTGGCGCGGAAATAAGCTCCTGGAAACTTCCCTTGAAAGTCCTCGATATGGTTCAGGAGATTTTCGATTCCCTGCCCCTCGATATTTGGGCTTGTAAAAATAACTTCCTCGGCCACGCTCGAACGAATCAATCGCTCACGGTCGGCGTGAGCGATGTCAGCCCAGGCGTCCTGGTAGACGGTAAAAAGATCCCGCGGGTTTGAGTCTGTCATAGCCGTCCTTTAAGTATTGCCCGAAGTCGTGGAACCACTCGGACCACAGGCAGAACGATAAGCCGCTGCGAGCGAACGGGATATAATGAAAAGACCAAACTTCTTTACCATCTGTCCAAATTGCGTGGATCCTTTTCTTGACCTGATTCGGTTGCTTCGGCCGCAGGCGACTCTTTGGGCCCGCATCGACGCATCAGGACGCTGGGGCGTTTCGTTTCGTCAAAGAGACGACGTCCTGTTCTGTTGGGTACAGCGCGGAGAGTGCCTGCTTCTACGGCCAGGAATGCCACCGCTTCGTTTGAAAGAGGCGGATTTCGCGCTCATCCGAACGTCAACGACTTTCGCACTGGTTTCTGACCCGGGTGTAGAACCTCGAGACAGCGAAGAGATCGCGGCCAACGCAGGCCACACCGACATGACGCTCGGTGACGGCACGGGTGCCTCCATGACGCTCCGCGGAGGCCGTTTTGTTTTCGGGATGGCGAACGAGGAAATGCTGCTCGATTTACTGCCGCAGGTGGTGTGCGTATCGTCGAACGATCCCGGCTCAAGCCAATTGCGCGCGTTGCTCGCGATGAACGAACGCGAAGCAAAGTCTTCCGGGCCGGGTAGCGAGTTCGTCACCAAGCGTCTAATGGAGTTGATCTTCGTGGAAATATTGCGTAGTGAGGCGCTTCGGCTGAACCCCATGCAGACGGGCTTGCTTGCAGGAATGGCTGACCCCGTAGTTGCGCGTGCCTTGACGATCCTACACGGTCAAGTGGCCGAGGCGTGGACCGTCGCTTCGCTCGCGCGCCTTTGCGGTATATCGCGCTCTGGTCTCAGCCATCGGTTCAGTCAAACCGTGGGCTTAGGGCCTATCGAGTACTTGCAGCGTTGGCGTATCGCGATCGCTAAAGACGAACTGCTTAAGGGCACGCGGAACATGAGCCAAATCGCGTTTGAGATAGGTTTTCAGTCGCCGAGTGCCTTTAGTACTGCCTTCAGCCGCTCGGTCGGCTGCTCACCTAGCCGCTACGCTAGTCAGGCGTCACGCCGACTCTTCACCGCGTAAAGCCAGTGATCCGGGCGGACATCCTTCGGTGTCCATTGAGGCCGAAATCCCGCCTTCCAGTGCAGCCAGGCGAACGTCCGTTGCAACGTGAAACCTGCCGTACAAGTCTTGTCGTATCGACGGTTGAATCCGCCGTCGAGTTGCGTCTGTCGGCTCTTCAAACTCATCGCCGGAAAGCGGCCAGTGGGATTTCGCTGCCCGGAAACGGCCAGTCGCCAGTGCGTCCTACGGTAGAGTCGAGATGTGGCGCGGTAGCAGTAGGTTCGGTTTGTCTGTTGCCGCCTCTTTCGTTCGGCGGTGCCCTAATAACCTCGCCCTAACTCCGTTTCCACATCCCGCTCGTCGAACCGGACATGCAGATCTCCCGCATCCGGCTCTCGGACAAGACAGCACGCCTTCGTACACGGCAGGTTCACAACCAGGGACCAGTCAGACGCACGAGACCGAAGTGCCCGTAGAGGTGCTGGGATGGATAAGTCCCGCCCCTGCGACGTCTAACCTTGTACTTGTTGCGTAACCACCGACGCAACCGCGTAGCGGTGTAGTTGTCGAGCGCCCGATACGCGCGTCTGTCCGTGCCTACATTGAAGTAGTTCGCCCAGCCGCGTAGCGTGCGGTTCAACTTGCCCACCAGTTCCGTGGTCTCTTGCCACACTGTCTTAAGAGCGGTCATCGCATGAATCTTCTCAACCATACGCCGAATACTCTTCTTCGACGGCCGCATGCCCATACGGGCCTGCCCTGTCGTCGCAGAGTACAACCGCCCAAACGTGTAGCCCAGGAAGTCGAATTCGCCTTCCGGCACCTTGCAGATTCGTGTCTTCTCCTCGTTGACCGTCAACTTCAGCTTCCCCATGATCTCGCGCAGACGCAGCAAGGCTTCCTCAGCCTTACCCGTCTTGCACAGGATCACCAGATCATCCGCGTAGGTCACGATTCGACTACCAAGACTGCGCTGAAGTCCGAGCTTCTTCCATGCCAGCACAAACCGGCGCATATAAATATTCGCCAGCAGTGGTGAGATGGGTGAGCCTTGCGGAATGCCACGTCTGCTATCCCGGGCCTCCGTCGTGCGTTTCTTCCGACCTCGGTTATCGGTTTCTTCAACGGGGCATTCCAGCCACATCCGGATCAGATGCAGCACGCGCCGATCAACGATGCGCCGCGCGAGCGACAGCATCAATTCGGCGTGTGGAATACTTCCGAAGTAGTCCGCAAGGTCGGCGTCAACGACGTCCGTTTGCCCTCGATGCAGTCGCTCTTCCACCTCGATCACCGCTTGCTGGGCGTTTCGCCCCGCGCGATAAGCGTATTGCTCTTGTGGAAGGTCCGCTTCGAAGATCGGTTCGAGCACCAGCATCGCTGCTGTCATGCACACCCGATCTCGCAAGGTCGAGATGCCCAGTGGCCTCAGCTTGCCATTGGCCTTCGGGATAAACACTCTTCTGATAGGGTCCGGCCCGTAACTCTCCTGCCTGAGCGCAAGCGCCAGTTCGCCGAGCCACTTCTGCACCCCATACGCTTCGACCTCCGCGAAGTCTTGCCGATCGACACCCGGCGCGCCCTTGTTCGAACGGCACTGGGCATACGCATGCGCCAGCAAATCCTCGCGGTAGATCTTGTCGTACAGCGCATAGAAGCGATACCCGGCTTCTGCCTTCGCTTTCGCGTGTAACGCCATCTGCAGCTTCTGAACACTGATCGGAGTTGATAGGTTGCCCAATCTCCAGGTCCCTCACTACTTGTTGCGTTTGTCTTGAACTGAGGCCCCTTCCCTCCACCAGCGTTACCCGGCTTCATCGGTACTACGGGCCTCTCCGTCATCCCAAGGCGCCCGGCCTGTCCCTCACGGGCGTCCGGTTGGTCATCCCTGACCACGCCGAGGGACTTCCCGTGTTGCGTACGCTTTCCTTGTGTACATGCTGTCGCCACTACCCCGGCGCAGCGACTGGGCGTCCAGCCTGCTCATTCACCCAGCCGTATCAGCCTTCCCCGATAGGGTTGCCGGGTCGGCCTGCGCATCGACCTTTTCGAGGTTTGCTCGGCGTTCACTCGCGTTACGGCCTGCACACTCGCGCTGCCACCAATTCGTGACACGCATCACCGAAGGCTTCAACCGTTTCGTTACCTCCACGATTGCTCCGGTTGCTTCCGGCTGGAGCATTTGCCGGGTGGGACTTACACCCACTGGAAAGCGCCACCTTTTCACGGCGCACACCCGGAGCGGTCTTTCGGACGAGGGCTGCAGCAACGGCAGCTTTGCGAGCCGCTGCGGACATCGGCGCGAGCCTTCGACATACACATGACCCAGCAGTGCGCACTGGGGCGGCGCCATATACTCCGTCGATGCCGATTAACTTCTTCAGGCGCTGCGCAGCCCTGTCAAAGACATGCTAAGCCCCGGCCGGTGTTGTTGTTCTTCAGGCAAAGCGTGGCGTTATGCCGATTGGCAATGCGCGCCGCAATTGCCAGTCCCAGACCGCTGCCTTGCTCCTTTGTCCCTGCGCTGCGATAGAAGCGGTCGCAAACCCGATCCAGTTCGTGCTCGCAAATTCCGGGACCGCTATCGACAACCGTAACGCTGACCTCGGATCCGTTGCGCGAAAGTATTACGTCGACCTTCCCGTGTTCCGGCGCGTACCGGATAGCATTGTCGATCACGTTGTTCAACAGAACCTCGACACCGGCGACTTTTGCGTAGATGTTATATGGATCGTCAGCCATCAAAGGATCGGCGAAGTCCAGGCCCAGATCGATCTTCCTCGCTTCGGCAAGAAACGAAGCGTCCCCTACGGCACGCTCCGCGAGTCCCCGTAAACTGACGACTTCAAACTGATCAGCGCGGGGCGCGTCTTCGCGTGCAAGAATCAGCAACTGGTGCACGAGGTGAATCATCCTGTCGAGTCGTCCCTTGATGCGCTCGAACGTCCCTGAACTAGTCAGCGAGCCATCACGCTCGGCCGCGTGGACCTGAAGTTTCAGCGCAGCCAGCGGCGAACGAAGTTCATGCGCGGCATCTCCAACGAAGGTGCGTTGTGCACGTGATGCAATGTCGAGCCGGTTCAGCAGATCATTCAACGCATTGACGAGCGGCTGCAGTTCGACCGGACTAACGTCTTCGTTCGTCCGGTGGCTTGCCTCGAATTGCGGTCTCAATTGCGTACAGTTCGCCGATCCAGCGCAACGCTTCAGTGTTGACTTCGTTTCTGCGCGCGACGAACAGATCGTGGAATTTTCGACGCGCGTGCGCCATGCATGCAGCCTCCCGCACATCACCACTTTCGTAGATCGCGTTGTACCCTGCGAAATGTTATGCATAACATTTCAGCGGCTATGTTGCGGCCAAATTTATGTGGCGGCAACCGATAGGCGCCGAGGAAACATGGGGCATGCCCTGGCTATTGACGTGACATAAATTTCGGCGCTTTGTGACCTTCCAATCGTCGTTCGGAGGTCTGTCATGTCCAAGAAACCAGCCCTTGCAAAGGTCGAAGGGAGTCGCCATCGCGAAGCGCCGTTTTTGCAGGAGCGGGAGCGATATTTACGCCACTGCGCCGAGTTGGGTGCAACGCCTGGCTCGCTGTGTATAAAAAGAAATGAGCTCATTTGGGTCGCTCGCCTGCTGCCTGCGACTGCATCGCAAGGCGTCGATGTCAGTTTGCTGCAGGAGATCGCGCGCAAGCGCGCATCGATGCATACGGGCGTCACGATGGAATGCCGGATGATCGCAGCCGCCCGACCGTGGTTACGGTTCCTCGGGTGGTGGCGTGAGCCAATTATCGTTCTCCCGTTTCAGGGCCAGCTCGACAGATACGTCAAATGGATGCGCGATGAGCGAGGGTTCACTCCTTCCACGGTCGCTCAGTGGCAAAGCAGGACCACGCAGTTTCTTCAGTGGTGCGTAGACACCGATCGCCGCCTGGAGGATCTGCAGCCTGATGATATCGACGCCTACTTCATTCAGAATGCGTCGCGGTGGGGGCGGATATCGATGAAGGGTGTAATGGGTGCCCTCCGGATATATTTGCGTTACTCGGCAACGCAAGGTTTATGCGACTCACGACTTGCCGCGGCACTACGCACGCCGCGTGTCTACACGCAGGAATCCCTACCATATGCGCCACGATGGACCGACATGCAACAGATCCTGGCAACCACCGCGACCGACAAGCCAGCTGACATCAGAAACCGCGCGATTTTGATGCTCCTATCGATCTATGGCATGCGCCGCGGGGAGGTAGTGGCTTTGCGCCTTGATCAGGTGAACTGGGCTGGACGCACACTGCATGTGTTTCGCCTGAAACGCCGGCAGCCGCAGGTCTATCCGTTGTTGCCAACGGTCGCCGAAGCATTGGCCAGCTATATCGACACCGTGCGTCCGCCGGCTTCTGCACCGCAGATATTTCTTGGACTGCACGCGCCACATCGTCCACTGACTCCGCAGGCGGTATTCGACCTGGTCAATGACAGGTTCAAAGCGCTGGGAATTGAGGTGAAGCATCGGGGCCCGCACGCATTGCGCCACGCCTGTGCTGCACGCCTGGTCGATCAGGGTTTAAGTCTCAAGGAGATTGGCGACCACCTCGGCCACCATAGTGCATCTGCCACAATGACTTATGCCAAGGTCGATATGCGCGCTACGCGAAGTCGGCGACTTCGATCTGGGAGATCTGTCATGGAGCTGATCGACGTGGTGACAGCATACGTCGCAATGCAACGGTCGTTGGGCCTGCGATTTGAAGCTGCCGACCGACTCTTGCGGCAGTTTGCCCATCAGATGGGGAATGTCGGCATTGCCGACGTCCGGCCGGATGCCGTCGTGGAATTTCTACAAGGAACGGGGCCACTTACAGCTACATGGCGGCTCAAATACAACGTGCTTGCAGGCCTGTACCGCTTTGCCATCAGCAGGGGATACAGCGAGACATGTCCGCTTCCCGCAAACGTGCCGAAGCTGCCGCCGCCCCAGACCCCCTATGTGTACTCGACCGCAGAGCTCCGCCGCTTGATCGACGCGACGCCTCTGCTGTACAACTACCGTAGTCCACAGCAGGCATCCATGTACAGGACATTGATTCTCCTGCTGTATGGCAGCGGGTTGCGCATCGGCGAAGCGCTGCGGTTGACCATTCTGGATGCGGACCTGATCGACCGTGTCATCACCGTGCACGACACGAAATTCTTCAAGACTCGTCTGGTACCGATTGGGCAACGGTTGTCGACGGAATTGGCCACGCATATCGAGCGCCGTCGGGGCCTGCCGATGCCTGAGGGCAATAACTCGCGCCTGTTCACTTCGCGCACTGGGCACGGGTGGCCGTATTCGCAAGTCATTACCCTGTTTCAGCGCCTGCGCCAGATGGCTAAAATCGAGTGCCCCGAGGGAGAGCTGCACCCACCGCGTCTGCACGATTTGAGACATACCGCGACAGTACATCGGGTTCTTGCATGGTATCGCGATGGCAAGGATGTACAACGCCTGCTCCCGCAACTAGCGACCTACCTGGGGCACGTCGATATCAAATCGACGCAGCGATATCTGCGCATGACACCGGAGTTGCTCGCAGAAGCAAGCCGGCGTTTCGCACAGTACGCGCAGTGTGGAGACGATCATGAATGACAGGAACCTGCTTGGCCCCTGGATCCGGCGCTTCATGCTTGAGCATATGGTGGCGGAACGGAACCTCTCGCCCAACACGCAGGCCAGTTACCGCGACACATTGACTTTATTGTTACCGTTCGCGGCCAAACTCGGCGGCTTTGCGATCGACCGGATGACTGTTGAGGATCTTTCGCCAACCATCGTGCGCCAGTTCCTGGATCACGTCGAATGCGATCGGCATTGCGGTGGCGCCACCCGGAATCTGCGGCTGAGCGCGCTCCATTCTCTGGCCCGCTTCATCGGCATGCATTCACCAGTTCATCTGTCTTGGTGTAGCGAGGTACGGTCAATTCCATTCAAAAAAACGGCCAGGACATTGATCGGTTATCTCGAGAAGTCAGAGATGGATGCTTTGCTGGCAGCGCCAGACCGCCGCACGGCAATCGGGGCACGCGACTATGCATTGCTTCTGTTCCTGTACAACAGCGGAGCTCGCGCCGATGAACCTGCGAAGTTGACCATCGGACGCTTGCAGCTCACCGAGCCGTCCTCCGTTCGCATACTTGGCAAAGGAAACAAGATGCGTGTGTGTCCCCTGTGGCCGACGACGTCCTCCATCTTGACTCAACTCGTAGCCGGGCGTAGTGCAGACGACACCGTGTTCCGTGGACGGACAAATCAGCCGATGACACGGTTCGGTATACATCGTGTCGTCACCCAATATGCCAAGCTCGTGACCAAGTCACATCCTGCGATGAGAGATAAACGTATCAGTCCGCATTCGGTTCGACACACGACCGCGGTTCATCTGCTACGTGCCGGCGTCGATATCAACACGATCCGAGCCTGGTTAGGGCATGTCTCTTTGGATACGACACACATCTACGCCGAGGTCGACCTGGAAATGAAGGCAAAGGCGCTTGCTCGCGTCGACATCTCGGGCCTGCCCGCAGCATCAAGGCGCGCGACCACGCTGCCTTCACTGATGACGTTTCTGAAGCAACTTTAATTGTTCTCTGGCATTTTTTATGTGCGGGCACGAGTCAGGGGAATTGGATAAGCCCTGACTCGAAGACATCGCCGCCACATAAATTTGGCCGCAACATAGCCAGCGAACGCATCGGCCTGCAACGTTCCCCTGAAGTCCTTCAGATGGGCCTGCGGATATTCTCCAGCCCTTGTAGGACTGTATGCGAACCAGACCGCTGGCGCGTCCTTGGAGCCCGCCGGCCGGTCATCCCGGACGTATGTCCAGAGACGTGCGGTACGGGTCTTGCCATTGCCGGGCTCGAGCACCGGTACCGGGGTGTCATCCGCGTGGATCTTCGAGGCGGCCATCACGTATCGGCGAACGACATCGACCAGTGGCCGGAGCAACGCACTGCACTGGCCGACCCAGTCCGCAAGCGTCGAACGGCTGAGTTCCACGCCGTCTCGCGCATAGATCACTGACTGTCGGTACAGGGGAAGGTGGTCACAGAATTTGGCGACCAGAACATGTGCGAGCAACCCGGGTCCGGGCATGCCGCGATCGATTGGCCGATTGGGTGCAGCCGCCTGCACAATGCAATCGCAACAAGTACAGGCCTTCTTGAGTCGGCGGTGACGAATCACTCGCCAATGCCCCGGTACATAGTCGAGTTGCTCGGAAACGTCCTCGCCGAGGTCGCCAAGCGCGCCACCGCATTGCGGACAGCACGCGTCCTCGGGCTGATGTACAACGTCTTCGCGGTGGAGATGTTGCGCAAGCGGCTTGCGTCCAGTCGACTTGCCGGTCTCAGAGCGAGGCCTTGTTGGTGTGTCGACCGTTGCCGCGCCATCGTCGGCCTGCAGATCTTCAAGACGCAATTCGAGTTGCTCGATCTGACGATCAATCTTCTCCGACTTGCGCCCGAACTGCATGCGCTGCAGCTTCGCGATCCACAGCTTCAGGTGCTCGATCTCGAGCGCCCGGTCGGCGAGTGTCTTCCGGAGCATCGTTACAGTGTCGCGCAGACCCGTGAGCTCGCCTTCGTGCTCACGTAACGCCGCCTCACGCGCGATCAAGAGAGCCTTCAAGGCCTCGATATCGTCCGGAAGGGTAGCGTCGCTGGATGCCATGCAAGCAGTTTACGCGCGTGCATTGCGCCCTGCCTGCGTTGTCACATACGTTTACAAAGCGCTGGAGGGGCGGGCTGCATCGACGGGCTGTCGCCAGTCGAAACCTTCGAGTAGGAGACCAAGTTGAGCGCTGGTCAGCGAAACAACACCGCCGTCAGCACGAGGCCACGCAAAGCGCCCGCGCTCCAGGCGTTTGGCGAACAGGCATAGGCCGCCGTCGCGCCAGTACAGGCAACTTGATAAGGTCGCCACGTTTGCCCCTGAACACGAAGATGTGGCCAGAGAATGGATCTTTCGCCAGCACGGTCTGCACCTTCGTGGCCAGGCCGTCGAAGCCGCAGCGCATATCCGTAAATCCGGCGGCAACCCAGATGCGCGTGTTTGCGAGCGGATCAATCATCGGCTCAGGCACTGGATCACCACGCGCAGCGTGTCGGGATCGACGCTCCCTTCAACGTGTATCTCGCCTTGTGGCAACTGGATACGTATCTTGCCGGGCATCGATACCGGAGGCACACATGCTGCCGGTTCGGCCACGCCGCTGCCACCGGCCTCATCCACGGTGACTGGCAGCAACGCGCATTCGCGACCGTTCACGCCAAGGCGCCCATCCAGATACTGCTTGCGCCAGTCGAACAGCTGATTCGCATTCAGGTCGTGACTGCGCGCAATCTCTGCCACCGAACGTCCACTGGATAACGCCTCTTCGACGATCCGCCGCTTCTCGTCCACGGTACGCCGACGATACTTCCGGGCGCCTTTGATTTCGGTGAATTCAGTCACTCTGTCCATGATTCCTTTGTGGACACAGTCACAATTGTGCCCCGGGAAAGCATGGCTTCGCCTTCATCAGCCGTCTATACGGTCGGGGGCCGACGGTTACGCTGGAAATACGATTTAGCGACATTAGTTGCAAACAAACCCGGTCGTTGCGCCTTCTGCGATGGATCGCAGATCCTGATGGTGCCGGAAAGCAACGATGTAAGACCGGGGCATCACAGCAAGGCGCCGTTTTTGAAACACCTGAATTGCAATCGTCTGAGGTCCAATCAATACCAAACCCACTTGCGCTGCGGATGGCGACGGAATAGCGCAGTGAAAACACCGCCTTTCAAGAAACAAGATACAAAGCCGTCGAGCTCAGCGCACGTTTTGCGTGCGACCTGCCCGGTATCGGAAATGCCGCACTGCCGCTCCTCGTGCGAAACGAAGCGCACGGAGCCCATCTCTCGCGTCCGCAGAGTCGGCGGCAAGTCAGCTGTGTGTCGCATCGTTGCAGACGTCCGCGCGACAAAACATCTGCCGCCGTGTTAGCCGGATCAGGCTCGTGCGTTCATAACCTGCCCGCCCGCATGGTCCTGATTTGGTTGGCAAAACGGACTGATTTGCGAAAAACGCAATAACCGACCAAACACACAAAGTTCGCAAAACCGGCGGCGCTCACGGTGCTCAAGGCATTGGAGCTGGGCTTGGACGGCCGCGTACCGGGGAAGACATGCGTCATGTCGAATCCATCCGCGCCGTGCACCGCCACCGCGGAAGAGCCGTTACCTAAACTGCTCACTTTGCTCGCCCCGGCGTCATCGTCACGTACCACACACTGACAAGTCCGCTGGTCGAATGGCTTTTCAGAAGCTGTGTTTCCGTTCCCTTCTGCACGCGTTAAAAGCAGGGGCTCTGCCCGCGGCCGGCCACTCTTTTGTTTTTCCAACGCTTTTTCCATTTTCATCGAGCCACCAATTGTGGAAAGTCGCTAAATGCGCGGCATTTGACCGAATCGATCGGGTTAACGAGCCTATAAAGAGCACGTCTCGAGATAGCCAACGCGCCCGCTCCGGTGATTGTTCCCGCCGGCTGTCACGGTCGCCTCGTGGACTGTTCGCGGCCTGAGTCAACGCTGGGGGTCGGCCCGTGAATCGCCCAAAGCGATCAAGCCCCCACACGAAACCGGCGCAGTGGGCAGAAGATGGGCGCACTTCGCCAGGATCCGGTAAAGTGCCTGCCGGGAGATGTTGAGGTTTTTGGCCGCCTCTGACTTGTTACCGTTTGCCGCGGTAAGGGCCGCTATCGCCTGCTCCCCAGAAATGACGGGCCGCGACAGACGTTCGACCATGGCAAAAGTCGAAATGTAGGCAGTCGCCTTCGCGGCGAGGCTATGTCCTGCTGCCTCGACGAGCCGCTGCATCGCCGCCTGGTGAAGCGCTGGATCAGGGCGATGATCGGGCCGTTTGATCGGCGCGGGTACGCCGGTTGTCCGTTCATACATCTTTTGCAGGTACGCGTGGCGAAGCCCATGAACCGTGACGCCCTGGGCGCTGCGGGTGATCCCCTCTTTCTGCAAGACGTGGTAGAAGTGGCGATACCACTTTTTCAATGACCACGGCTCCGGAATCATTGACCCCGTGCGGGGGTTCGAGAGCCTTGCGGCGCGGATAAGCACCTCGTACTGCCACTCAGCATCGATGGGAACAGCTCGCGGACGTCCGCCTTTGGTGCCATCGATTACCTGGAGGTAGCCTGAAATTCGAAGACACTGCAGCGGACGCAGGAGCATGCTTTCCTGTGCACGTAAGCCAAATGTCGCCTGAAGCTCAACCTGCATGGCGACCCACCGGTCGCGCTCGCATAGTCGGGCGATCACGTCATCGAGCTCGACTCCCGCCGCCTCCCATGACTTGTCCTCCCGCGCAACGTAATAGCGACGATACCCTTCGGGACGCTTGATGTAGTCGTCCATTGTGCCGACGAGCTGGTGCTTTTTCATCCAGGCGGCTAGCGTACGCCAGTAGGTGAGCTTGTTTTCGACCGTCCCGGGCGATTGTTTCTTTTCGTTGATCCAGAGGGTCACGAGATAGCCGATGTGTTTCTCTGCGAGGTTCCACGGCGACTGGATGGCGAAGCCTCCTTTTCGAAGTTCGCGGAAGCCGGCGACCAGACTCTGGACGCGATACTTTTGGGTCTTGATTGATATGGCGTTCGATGTAACGCGGGTTTTGCTGTGCGCTTTTGTTAAATGTCGTTGAAAAAGCTCCGCCAGTTCGTTCGTGAGCCGTTGCGGAAGCCCCGCGTTTTCCATCAGCGCCGAGAAGTTCAGTTGGATCTTCACAGTCGTTTTCGTGAAAGGCGGCATCCTCCCCTATCAAGAGGACGCCGCGGGTTGATGAGGACCTGCACGCTTTGCTTTCCGGGATCTTAGAGATCAGAGAGTTGATTCACCCGGCGCAGGGAAGCACTGCCGCCTGATGATCCTCGCGCCGGCATCGGCCGGCACGAGGCTACCCGACCGCAGACTCACGTCTGTCGAGCCAGGCAATTCCTGTTGCGCTTTTCTTTTTCGGCTGCGCGGGCCGAGAGGAATGGAATTAGAAATCCGCACATAACGTGCAAGTGATTTCCCGTTCGGAAAGCCTGCTCACCGCGGTCGCATTGATATCGGATCGCGTGGGTCAGGCATGGCTTTACGCCGTTGACGGAAAGCAGGTCTGGACGTTCGCCATGTCCGCACGAACGTGTTCTCAGTCAGTACAGAATTGCAATCTGGTTAGGAGACCAGCCGCCATGCGGGTCGCGGAGAACTCAGTTTCTCCAACGCGACCTGCGACGCCGGCTCTGGCTTAACTGCCAGGCAGAAGGTGGACGCCCCGCCGGGCGACTAGCTCAGGAAATGGAGTGCGCTGCACTCAGGTCGATGCGTCACTGACGCAGATAGGTGTAGTCATATTAAGTTTCTCGACGCGAGAGTTCGGGCGAAAAGGTCGCGATTTTGCGGTAGCTTTCGGCCAAGGCGTTGCGTTCAGTAAAGATGGCCGTCTCGAGCGACGCGAAGAATCGGCGTCGAGGTGCGTCGGCGCCTCGTTGCGGAAAACGCAACCGCGTCGCCTGATGTGACGACATGCTTCCAAGCAGATAAACCTGGCGATAATGCTGGCCTGTACAGCGCTCAATATGATCGGCACGAAACACTCTTGCCGGCGATATGGCCCGGCATGGCACCAGCCGAAGCTCGCCTGCAATAAGTTCGCGCGCGATGCGACGATCGCGCAAGCAGCGCAAGATGGAGCGGTGGCGCGAGCAGGTCGAGGGACCAAGCGAGTTGCTGGTGAAAACGCAGCAGGTGCTGCCGAGGTTCAGGCCAACCGGAACAGCGCGCCGCAGGGATGTTCGCGGCAAGAAGCGAGCGAATCAGCGGATGGCAACTGGACATCTTCAGTCAGCAACATCAAGCGCCGCTGCCGTCCCAGGAGTCAGGTCTGTCCATTCCGGTGAAGGACGACAGGCGCAAGCGCGCCGCAAGGGACGTCCGCCTCTATCAGACGATCTGCCGCTCGAGCACGCTATGGATGCGATGATCGGGTGACGATTGTGGGCGAAACGGTCAGCGGCAAGCTCACGCACCCCGAGCAGGATTGGATCGTCGAGCATGTAGGGCCGCCAAATGCGCTGGTCAAGGACAGCCTCGACGAAGCGCGGGGCGATGTTCCAGGCGGCGCCGCTGGTATAAAGCAATGTCACCACGTCGTCGCGCCTGTTCCTTCGAAGCAGCACGCGTTCGCGAATAGGCGCCGTCGGCCACAGCCCGGCCTGAGGTCCGCGTTTTTGGCACGGCCCAGACGGACGAGGTCGGGCACGCACGCCTTCGATTACGTCGTTTCTTCCAGGGAATCTGAGCGCTTGTTGTCGGGCAATCCCGTGCAATTCATCAAGAACGTCGTTTCCAGTTATCACGGCACCACCGAAACGACGACATTCCTTTCTCCAAACAACAAGCTGTGCACTGCTTCCATGACTGCTTCATTTGGTTGGACATTCCCGAACGCTGACCTTCCGGCGAAGGCCGCGAGCGACAGGATTGCGCCGTTGAGCGTAGACTGGTCAAGCGTTTGGAGATGCCGGTATTGTGCCGCGCCGTCCGGGACAAATGAGGTCTGAAGCGTTGGTCATCACCGGTGACGTCGAACGCTTCAGAGTTTCGCACGGTGGAAGGACTAACTCTAAAAATCCGCGCCGTGCTCTTCGCCGCACAGGCCTTCAGTAAAGGATTTTCAGTCTAATTTATGGGCCTTGACGCTCAGGACTGTGCGCTCGACCGGCGGACAGGGAGGCACGAAATGCGGCAGTCTTCGCGTGCTGCGTACCCCGCTGGCGAACTATGGACTGCCGGGGCTGTGCCGTACTCGGAGGATCAAACACTCCGCCCTATGAGCTTGAGCCAGCCGTGAGGAAGGTCTCCATGCATGTACATCCGACGCCCCTCGCAAGCTCTTGATGATGATCGGAAATTGTCTGCATGCATGAATCCGACTTGCTCATGGTTAGTTGCAACAGCTTTCCCGCAGTCTGGAGGAGATCCGCCCCCCCCGGTCTTAACTAATCATGGCTTGAACTACATGGGCAGCACAGGGAGCAAAACCGGCGATGGGCGATACGAATCTAAACCAGTATTCCGTCACGTTGCTGTTTGGCACCTACGATGCCTCGGTGCCAGCTAGATCTCAATGCTTGCGTTCTATTTCTAGTAAGTGCTACTTCCACAGCTCGGATACGCACAGGCAACTGCGCCGCATATGAGGGTCTACCCGCAGCGCCCTCGCAAAACTCGAACTCGCGTAAGAGCCAGCACGCAAAGTCCGACGCAGCTCGGGCCGGCGGCCCATTACGCGTTGTCTTACCGCCAGACAACAACATCTCCTCGGCGCAAGCAAGACTGACAAGCGACTACTCCAGCGGAAGCCGATGGTCGATGACTAGCGAGTAATGCCCGGACGACGTCGTTGCCGCTTAACCTTGCGTGCGTTACGCTCCATCAGCGAGCTAAGTCCACACATGGCAACTGCGGCGCCCAGTATTAGAAAGCTGATATCCATGCTCATTCCTTTCGCTCGAAATCACTTCATGAGTAAACGTTAGCACGAAACTGTTGACAACACCTCGTCTTATCGTGTGATACGGCGCAGGCCAGCGTCAAATGGCCTCCATACTGTGCCTTCAGGGGAAAAGCAGCAGGACGTGCGTGGCAGAAACGGCCCACTGCTGGCGACGCTGCTTGCCGCCTAGTTGTGCATGATATTCAATCAAAAAGCGGCGCCCCGACGCAACGGGCCTCTTCATGGATTAGAACCGGCAAGGTCATTCAGTTGAACGAACAGCGCGCACGCCGAGATTATCCGGCATCGAGGACGTCGGTATTGCAGACGTAGCGTACTACCGTTTCAGGGCGCCGCATTCGGCGCCGGGTTATGACGCCGGCGATATGAGCGATTGTCGTATTGGATCGCCGATGATCTGTACTTCACCGTATGCCCCCGACCGCCTAGCGATGTCAAGCACCAGGTCGCAAAAGTCGGTTCCTTGAGCGCAGACCCGCGACGGCAAAAACGCTAGCGCGACGAGTGCAGTATGAGATTTTTTCTTCAACACATTGCGGTGACGCCGCGTCATACGTTGCATGGCACGTTGAGGTAATTTTTGTTAGTTCATCATACACACGGCAGGCGGAAGTCAAGGAAGCGCTGCACAACTGACCCGCGCGCGAATGACAGGACGTTTGACGCAGTCCGTTGCCTACCGTGGTACGAAATGGTCGACGGACATTATCAGTGCACTGTCGGCGCGAACGCGATGTGCGGGTCGGGAGGGCAACGAAGACCTTAGCTCGGCAACGTACTCGATCTCGGGCTGAGGGAGCCGAGCGAGATCTTGATCCGCTTTCGCGTTGAAACAACGAGCCCTTCTCGATGCGCACAGTGCGCACGTCGCCTCCCCGAATCCAGACCCGTGGACGAGCCGGCTCACGGCCTTAACCCGAAAAGCTTCGCAAAACCGCATAGCTTTTCGTCCAGCATAGCGTTGCATCCGGCAACTGATTCCATCCTGATCGTACGTTTGCCGGAACTCTCGCTCAGGTCGACATCGCCCGGGATTGCGGCGTCATCAGGCATGTCTCTGGCGTATCTAACGAGGTGCCGGGCGAATGTAGCTGCTCGGTTCACAATCAAAGTGTGTTGCGTCCGTAAGGTAGGATGCAACGAGATGCCGTCCTGGCTTTTCTAGATGAAGTCGAAGCTCACACGGCAATCGGCTTGGCGCCTCGCCTGGACCAGCCTCAGGTTTCCGAGAGACACAGACGTTAACGCCTCGTCACGCCTACACGGCCTCCAACTCGGGACGGCTCTACGGGAGAATCTCATAAAGGCATGAAACTCGCGCAAACGTTTCGACCTAATGAATGCAAAAGGACCGTTAGCCGGCTAACGGTCCTCGCGACGCGCAAAAACCCGCCGCCCCTTGCCCAGCAAGGCTTCCAAGCCAACGCTTGCTCGCACTGACCTTGTAATTTATGGAACCGCCTTGTATTGCGCGTATCGATCCGTCGGGACAAAAAAACCGGCTGCGGCAACCGGGTTGAGTTCATGAGAATGCGCCAATACAAAGCCGGCGCGGCCGGCAAATCAAGGGTTTCGGACATAAACGGGCCATAAAAAGCAAAAGGCCACACCCGAAGGTACAGCCTTTCAAGAAAAGATGGAACAGTGAAAGCCGGTCCGCGTCAATAATCAGCGTCGAACGCGCGGACGCCGGCGTTCGCGATCCGCCTTGCGGCCGAGGTCACTCATGTGCTTGCCATACGCACAAATCGCAATAGTCAGGATTAGCGCAACTACACCGAAGCCCATAGTCATTCTCCGTTCATGAAATCCATGCCCTCAGTAAACGTTAGCACAATGATCGCCGCGAGCGCGGCCTCGTTCAGAATAGCGCCCGCGTCCAACTGCTGATTGAATGCCAGTACCCAACGAAACCCACCAGCGAAGCGACAGTGAGCGCGTGACAGAAGCGACCGAACTGCTGCTTCTGATCCTTACTCCACGCCTTTGCGATCGGGATGATTGACAGCTTCGCTCGACATTCGTGACCGGGACGATGACCGAAAAAGTACCGTCCACGCGATGATCGAGCGGCGCGTCCAGGCCATCGATCAGAGCAACTACTGAGGTCGGTCGCAATCGGTGGAGGCCAACGCGCCGCTTGCGATAGAAACGGCCATCGATGCTGGCTCTGGGTTTTCTGTTCGCGCCTGAGATCACGGCGGCGCATCGGAGGGCTGCGTAGCACGCTCTTCTTCCGACGGCTCAGCAACCACCATTTGCCTGTGTCAACTCTCGCCCCAATCCACACATCGCAGTTCCAAATGGGCGGCGAGTCTCACGGCATCGAGATGCTGAAGATGGCTCGCGCGGAAACGGTTCAATCGCGTGCGCATGAAATGGTGAAGTTCAGATGGATACAGGATCGCTTCGGGCAGCGCAGGATCGAGCACGCACTGCGAGGAGGCGAAAATTGCAATGGACTCAACCGGACATCCATATTCGGCGAGTAACGCACGCAGGTGTCGCAAAGCGGGCTTTGCCCTGCGTAGTGGAGACGTCTGGACAGAAACGACACCGACCTTGTCATGGACGAGCAGTTCATCGTCGTTTAATGAGCGCTTTACAGTGCCCGTCCAATCGTATCGGCCAATGACAAATGTTCCGAACCCAGTCACGGCAAGACAATCCACCCACGTCATCGGATTACGCGTTCCGGGCGCGTGCTCAAGCATCACGCCGCGGCGTACGACGAATGCGCGGTCAGACATTGTCCGCAGTAGCGCTGCAACGCTTTTTGACAAGGAAAGGGACAAACGGCGTCGATGCGCCATCCAGCCATCGCGATCGTCGGCCAGTCGCCTGAAGTCCGGCGCGAGTTCATGGGAGCACGCGCCAACACCGTATGCATCTATATTCCCAACAGAAAACAACGTCTTGCCCTGTTTCATTTGTTCTCCTTTCGTGGACTGAAGAGGGTTATCGGACGGCGATTCACTCACGACTTCGACGGCTGGCGAATACAACCGTCAATTCACCAGCAAATTGGCGTGATGCTGCGTCGCAGAGCAAAAGGATTGCCGATAACTCCAGCTTGTCATCGGCAATCAGAAGTCAAGGCAACGCTCCCGGACAAGGAGCAACCGGAGAGCGTCGTTCATGAACCCTATTGCCTGCCATCCAGTCAGCGGCCGTTAGCGCTTACCACTTGACAGAGAAGGGAGTTAAACTTTTAGCATATCGAAATAACAGGGCGTGAGGCCTGCGAAGAAGACGGGATCGGGCAGGAGCGAACTGGACAGTTGTCTGAAAACAGCACTTTGCCGGACACGTCACGCCGTCGACAAAGCTGGAGACGAAACGCTGTCGGGCATCGCACACTGCCGGCAAGCGCGGCAGCACGGTTGAACCGGGGCCGGCCCAAGTCCCAATTCACTATGTATTGTGGCTTTCAGCTGCTGTGATGCACTGATACGCAAGGTAAAGCTTGCAATGGAAGTTGCCTTTGTTAGCGATCAGCGAGTGGATCCTTGCAGGAGCACCGCTTTGAAGCTTGGATCATTGGAGATGAGCCGTTCCGCCTCGATGTACTCTGGACTAACAGAAACTCTCTTCATCACGCTGCGGATTGCACGCTCCAGGTCGCGTCGGTACGCGAAGAGAGCGCCGGCGTCGCTGCACTCAATAATGAGTCGCCGCGTCCCCCTACCCTTCCTGATGCGAATGCGAGAAAGGTCCGATGGGTGAACGTTCTGCCCGTTTAACTCCCGAAGAACAGTTTCGGCCGTCGCCTCCCTTACTCCAGGTCTTAGACTTCTCACACACTGAAATAGCACTTGCCGGCCCAACTCCTGGTCTAGCGCGAGAAGTTTTCGTCCAACAGTGAAAGTCAGTCCGGCCTCACTGATATGAACTGGCAAGCTACCCCAAAGCGCCATGATATGCACCGCATCGCGTATGTTCTTTCGCGAAATGTCAAGCGCACGGGCGCAGCCGCTGTAACTGGTCCATTCTCCTCTGGTTACACCGACGTGATATCTGTCGGAGATGGTTCTCGGTGAGTCCAGCGTCTTTTTCAGAACCTTGTTCTCAGGGTTGCCGAAGCAGCGCAGCGCGCGCCTGGACACAGACCCTTGCCCATTTATCGTTGCGAGCACCGCTCGCGCTGAAAGCTTCCTGCCAGCCGCGACATGCTCGCCGATTCGCTGAAGCACGGTCTGAAGACCATCCCGCGCGATAACCTCGCGTATCACCCGCACGGAATACGGCGTTACCCCGGTGGGCGACTCAAACAAGCCGATTACCCCGGCAGGCAGAGCAGCCACGTTAAGCGCCAGCGAAAGTTCGGCCTGACTAACGCCGAGCGCGGCAAGTGCGCCCTTTTGCGTAGTCCATTTTCCTTTGATCAGTCCGTCTTTATAATAATGGGCAATAATGAAGCAATTGCGCTTTCTGAGTTGTCGAAGCAGTCCATCGGGGGTCATGGTTTTGTCTCACGCTTGATCCGGTGTTGCGGCAATCTGCAGGCAATGCGTTACGATACGCGACTTGCCGCTCAAATGGCGACCGAATGGGACATGAAAGATACCCTCTTTCAAAAAAAGACGACGGCTGGTCAACCGTCGGGCAGTCACGTGGCACTGGAGGCATGACATGCGTACCCGCCGGCTACTGCCGCCAGTCTGAATGCAGAAGGGCACGCGTGCGCGGATTTCATACTTGTGGCCATCAGATGTCGTTACCACGCCGATGCGTCTTTCGCGCTTTCCCGAGAGTTTGTGACAAGATGGCCGAGCGCTTCGGTTCTGCCGAGTCCACGGCAGCTTGACTCGGCCCGCGTCGGTTTGGGGCGTCTGTCTTATAAATGTACTGCCGCCCCGTGAGCCGGCTCACGATGGCGCCAGCAGCGCGCTACCACCGCATCGTTCTGTTTTAATTGATGAAACAGGCTGATTTGCGAATTCTCGATTGATTGATCAACGGCGCAAGGTTCGCAAATAAGGGGCACGCCGCGCATAGCACATAAGTGTTAGCGTCGATTCAAGACTGACCCACGAATGACAACTGCGGCGCCTAGTGCCAGGAACCTGAGGTCGAAGCTCATTCCGCTTCGCTCGACATCACTCCTTGAATGAACGTGAGCGCGCCACACTTGACCAGACGTCGTCTTAATGTCGGACGGAGCACAAGCCGGCGTCGACTGGTGCACATGCTGGCGCATCAACAAAAAATAGCAGCGGAAGTGCGTGGCACAAACGGCCAATCTGCTCGCGGCGCTCTTTCCGCCTCGTTGCGCAGCGACTCAATAGACAGCAGCGCGGCCCGTGGGAGAGGACGTCCAGGGAATCAAAGCCGGCAATGCCAATTCAGTTTCACAAGCTGCCTGTGATACGCCGGTGCCGCCGTTGCCTATCGCGCTTGCGCCCGCGATTGCTCATGTAGGCACCGTAACCCAGGATCGGCGCCAGGACAAGCAGGACGAACAAACCGAGATTCATGATGGTCAACCTCCGTTCATTGAATGCGTAGCAGCGATGCCGCCGGCGCCTAAGCGCACTAGCGCTCCACACCGCCTCTATAAAGCGATTTGCGCAGCGCGCCTGCCGAACTGAACGACCACGAGTCCGTCGCCGATGTGCTGCACCGCCTTGCTCGCGATCCTCGAGCCTGCTTCGACGACTGCGAATCTGTTGTAGAGAAAATCGCGCCGGGACGCCGGGACGGAGCATCAGCGCGGTTGCGCCGCACGCCAATTCTGGAGACGATGTTTGGAGGCGTCAACTGCCGTGTGCGCGTGCTGGCTCACGTAACGGTGTCACGCGGGGTACTCTCCATGGCTCGTTTTTTTGCGCGCAGGCTTGGTCCTGCGTAGCGGTGCCGGCTCCATCGCGTCGGCTCACCGAGTTGGCCGGGCCAGGAAAGTGTGCTTTGCAAGAGTGTCAACACGGTGCGAATCGCCATCGTTGGGGCCTACTGCCGGGTACGCTGCGTCGGCGGAGCACGATCCTTTTCTGTGTAAGACGGGGCGTGCGCGGCTCCCGATTTGCGAATTCTGTACTGTGGATCGATTAATAGGAATTTCGCGAATTAGCTCGTTTAATAAACGAAATCAATAGGATGCGGTAACGGCAGCGTCGCTGCCCCTACCGTTAGTCTGCTGACGGTACCGCGACATTTGAGTGACCGACAGTCAAAACCGAGGCATGCGCCAAACGGCTGTCGACTGGGCACGGTCGAGGAGATGGACCGGAGTGGTCAGCCCATCTTCTCAGACATTGTCTTGGGTCCTTGCCGGCGGGCTAACGACATGGGGTACCGGAAGTAGTTATCCCGCGCGCGGGTGCCGGTTTGCCGTGTACGCAGCCGAAAGACAACGAAGGAGCGTCGTCGATTTGAAACCGTTGGCCAAGTCTTCATTGAGCGGACACAACTGGAAAGCGCCCGCATTTAAACGCCCCGCTCTGCTTGAAAGCTGCGCCGATTATGTCGCCATTTGCCTGCAGGGCAGGCTGACCGATTAGATACAGTTGATTGAACACAGACGGTTGACTTCGACGCACGGCAGGCAACGGTAGTGGGTGAACGGGCCGTGAAGCACCGTGCAACTTAGCCTCCGAAATCAGCAGGATTTCCCCCTTAAAGAGGAGGGTTAATGAAAAGTATCAGCGGTTGGCGTCGACATTGGTTACGGCCACACCAAAGGTGCGCTGCGTACAGGATCCGATATTTCTACCGTGAGCTTCCCGTCGCTCGCGCCTCTTGTACCTGATCTTGAGTTACCGCGAACCAGAGAACGCGTGGCCGACGGGTTGAACGTTGTTTTAATCGAGGTGCAAGGCTCTCATTATGCAGTCGGCCCCGAAGTAGAGTCGTTGTCAGCGTGTTCAAGCCTAACGCGAACGTTATTTGACAGTTTCTGCTTGACGCCCATGTTCACCGCGCTACTCGGCGGAGCACTATATCGCGCCGCTGTAACCGACATCGAATGCATGGTGCTTGGCCTCCCGTCCCACTTCACCGCGGAATACTTCAGATATCTTCGCGATGCATTTACAGGCGCTCTCGATTTTGGCCAAGGTCCGGTCCACGTACGATCGGTAAAGTCGTTCCCCCGCTGCTCGGATCGCTCGGAACCTTCTCCAATTCCGGCGATGGCCGCTTTGACCCGGAGCACGGCCATCTCTTCATCGATGTAGGCTACTCCGAGACTAGCTGGCTGCTGTATTGTGACCATAAGATAATCGACCAATGTTCGGGCCACATCCGGGGCGGTGCATGGCAGGTCTATAGAACCATTGGATCGTTGATCGCGAACCAGGAGCGCGGCTCTGTAGACAATATGGAACGCATTGGCAGATGCCTTAGCGATAAGAGGCCACTTCTGCACTACGGCAAGGGCATCAACCTCGCTCCGTTGGTTGAAAGCTCACGAGCCGTAGTGAACGCTGCGTTGGAAATAATCCGTGATCGCACTCCATCTCCTTCGAGGTTGAGGTCGATCGTATTGACAGGAGGCGGAGCAGGCCTCTACGAGACAGCGGTGCGCGCCCCCTTTCCCCGGGTACGCATCGACGTGCTGGACGCGCCCGCACACGCAAATGCGAAGGGCTTCCTTCTGCTCGGCGAGGCCCTGCTCGCGGGAAGGAAACTTGTGCCTACGTCTGCATGAACTCGCGAGGCGCCGTGGCTCTGGGACTAACGGCTGCACCGGGTTACTTCAAGGCGCAAGAAAGAGGAGTTGGATCATTCGCACGACTGTTTCGCGAGCGGTGCAGATCGTCAAATACGATGCCCACTCATTTCGCCTCACGGGATAATATTATTCAGGATTATTTATCACGTCTCGATCGTCTTTTGCAGTAAAGACTCGTGCTGCTTGGCAGCGTCCTCCTTCTCCGCGCCAAGGTCGCCAACTACGTTGTCATCGGCACCTGTAAATTGATACACCGTCTACCGATTCTTGGGTGCCGTTGACAACCTGGTCACGACGTAGGCAGGCAGAGTCCCACCGCTTCAGCGTGATCGGCAGTGCGTAAGGGTGTCTGCAACGATCGAATCACCGCAGTTCAACAAACGCAGTTCCCGGTCAGCAAGCATCACTGGCCGCACGCCGCCGCACTTCTTCAGGTGCACGCCGCCTCGCTTGCGCTAGACTCGTAAACATCGCGAGCAACGCGGTTAGCCGTTGCCGTTGAGGTAAAACAAGCTCGAACTGCTCCCCGATCGATACGGCGCGAGCAATCCAATATGAAGATCCCAAATAATCGGGCAGCTCTCGATGTTCAGTGTTCAACAAGTAAGACGCGACGGTTTCCAAGTGAGCGATTTCTGAGTCGGCGAGCCTCGCGGGTAGTTTGCGGCAAGAAGTTGCCGACGCGTCGTTCCTCTGTAGTCCTTGATTTTTATTGGATTTGAAATAACGCTTCGTCAAAGGGTCCATGTTTCAATGCGATCGGCTGAGGTGATCCCATCTTGCCGACGTCATTGAAAAGTCAAGGCTGCACCAAGGTGCGGGTGCGGCGAGCAGTGTCCGGATCCGGGCATGCTGGAATCCTGCGAAGAGCAGCGTGGAGCCCTCGACTGCGTAAGCGGTTAGAGATGCATCGGGAAAACGTGGCGAGCCGCTCGCGGCACGTAGGGTGTGGACGCCGACAGACTACTGCGGACAACAGGGGGTTACACCCCTCGCAGAACCGTAGGCGCTAGTTATACCCCACTGGGTCTTAGATATATCGCAGAACAAGGCTTAAAGCTTGCCTACTTTTTACCGCAGCTGTTCACGCCATGCGCAGCAGCGTCGACTTAGCCCGTCGGTCAAACTGGGCAGCAAAATCTTCGCCGTGCCAAGTAGTTTGATAAAGCTTCGCTTCGTCAGACTCTGGCTGCACGCTCAGAGCGCGCAACATCTCTTGATATCCGTAATGCCGCCGACGTCCTCGGGTGGACACGCCTGTTCTCCGGCACCGATCCACGCTTCGCTGTAGGGCTCGTGGTCCGTTTGCATGCACTCGTTCAGATGAAAGCCATAATGCCAGTCATCGCCTAGCAGGCTGTTGAACAGCGCTCCGTCATGAGGACCAACGCTATGTTCAGGAGACTTGCGCGTGCGATTTCCCGCTGAATTACCGGTTCACCGCGCAATCTGCACGGGGCATGCGCACGCATGCAGCCCTTGTGGCGTGCAGTCTTCGCGCTGTAGCGGCTCATCGCGCCGCTCCTTGCGGCACCACACCTGGCATTCGGGCTCTGCGGGTCAGATTGCTCGCAACCATCGACAGCTTGAAGTGCTGGTCGACGCGCTTGATACCGCGATAGGCCGTCTGCCGGATCCGTCCGATGGTCTTGCCCAGCCCACGTGCTCTTCAATTCGTTTGCGGATGATCTGGCTGATCCGGCAGCCCGCATGCCGCGAAGTGCGGCCGTCGATTGCGCTGCCGCCCCTACGCTCATCGTTACTCGCGACATGCGGTGTCACGTTTCGACTTCGGCAATCGTTCACGAAGTCGCGGGTGTCACGTGCCTTGTCGGCACCGACTGTCTTTGCATGAGCGCCTGGCACGCAGTCGAGCAATTGCAGTGCGCTGGCACGCTCGGCGAAACCATCCGCGTGACTCACCACGGCGCCGACCACCAGCCCCGAGCGGTTCTCCATCAGCATGTGCCCGTGGTAGCACAGGATGGCCGGGTTCTTGTGGCTCTTCTTGCACAATCGCGCCTCCGGGTCAGTCGTCAACTCGTGCGTGGCATTGCTACGTCGCTCGCCTTTCCAGTCAGTGTCGGCGTTGCGGCCACCGCTGGCTGGTGGACCATCGTCCGGGCCGTCCTTGGGGCGAAAGCTCTTGTGACGTTACCGAGAAATGCTCTCTCGACAACAGGCCCCGTTTGTCCGCCAGGTTCATGACTTCGGTGAAGAACGCTTCCACGACTTCATGCTCGAGCAACCGGTCGCGGTTCTTCGAGAACACCGAGTGATCCCACACAGCGTCCTCAATCGCCAGTCCGACGCACCAGCGGAACAGCAGGTTGTACTGCATCGGCTCCATCAGCATGCGCTCGCTGCGCACCGAGTAGACCACCTGCAACAGCAGCGCCCGCACCAGCTTCTGAGGCGCAATCGAGGCGCGGTCGTCATCCACGTAGATGGCGCTGAACAGCCCGTTAAGCCGTTTCACACATGATTCACCAGCAACCGGATCGGTCGCAACGGGTGGTCTGCCGGGACGAAGTCCTCCAGCTTGACCGTCGTGAACAACGGTTCCTGCATCTCATCCATTCCGGGCATCGCTTCCGCCGACAAAGATCATGAACACGATATCCATAACGCCCGTGCTTCAAACCCCATTTACTCGGGATCCAAATTCAACAGCCTGCTATGCCATATTGATAGACGAACCGATGTCCCGGATACACAATCCAGCGTTACCGCGCCGTGCGATCATCCTGCATTTCGAGGGTCTTTAGAGGACAGGTGGAGCGTGTCGTCGTTATCGACAGCCCCGTATCCGGGAGTATGCAAGCCTTGTCAGCGGCGGCGGCGGCGTCAACGTCGTCGGCTTCCGTGCCGGCGATCTCGTTGCCCTGCCGTCCCGAAGATAATGCCAGAAACCATTTGCTTCACATTTCAAAATATTTGATAGGCGGGTGGCCGCTGTGCAACCACCGTCGATGTCTCACCCCGAGGAGCCGCTCTCCGATCGATTTAGCGGTCAGAGATCCTCTTTGCACACCGCTGCTCGATGCTCATAAGGCTCAGCTAGCCACGGCAGGCACGCTGCGCAGTGCACTCGAGGTGGCCGGCTGATATTCGGCAACCCAACGGCGCAGGTCGCGGCGAACCTCGTCGTCGGTGGGAATGCGGTGCTGCATTAACCATGGCAAAAGGTTGTCGATGAGGCTGTCCGGCGCTTCACGCGCCTTTGCAATGCGCAGTTTTGGATGCGGGGTCCGCGTCGTAGTTTCGTCATCGGCGAGCAGTTCCTCATAGAGCTTTTCGCCAGGACGCAGGCCCGTAAACACGACGCGTATCTGCTCTTCGGTAAAGCCGTAAAGACGGATCAGATCATGCGCGAGATCGGCGATCCGCACCGGCTTGCCCATGTCCAGAATGAAGATCTCGCCGCCGTGCCCCATGCTCGACGCCTGCAGCACAAGTTGCGACGCTTCGGGAATGGTCATGAAAAAACGCGTGATTTCCGGGTGCGTGACCGTGACGGGGCCACCGCGCGCAATCTGCTCCTGAAACTTCGGGATCACGCTGCCCGCGCTGCCGAGCACGTTGCCGAAGCGCACGGTCTCGAACTGCGTGCGCCGCGTGCCCTGTTGCTGCAGCGACGAGCACACCATCTCCGCAAGTCGCTTGCTCGCGCCCATTACGTTGGTCGGATTGACGGCCTTGTCCGTGGAAATCAGCACGAAGTGCGCTACGTCATGACGGATCGCCGCGCGCGCCACGCGGTACGTGCCGAGCACGTTGTTGCGTACGGCCTGCCAGGCGTTCACCTCTTCCATCAACGGCACGTGCTTGTACGCTGCGGCATGGAAGACGATATGCGGACTGTAGCGCTCCATCACCTGGTCGAGCAGCAGCGAATCCTTCACATCGCCGATGATCGGCACCACCGACACTTCCGGGTACCTGTCGGTCAACTCTTCGTTGAGCCGGTAGATGGAGAACTCCGAAACGTCGAACGCCACTAACTGAACCGGGCCGAAGCGCAGAATCTGCCGGCACAATTCCGAGCCGATCGAGCCGCCCGCGCCTGTGACCATGACCACGCGGTTCTTCAGCAGCGCTTCGACGTGATCTGTGTCGATCATCACCGGATCGCGGCCCAGCAGGTCTTCCAGATCGATTTGACGCACGCGGGAGAGGAACGCCTGGCCTTGCGTGAGCGGCGTAAGCGCCGGCAGCGTCATGGCGCGAACGCCCGCCCGCACGCACAGCGTTGCGATGCGCCGGTGCACTTCCACCGAGGCCGACGGCACGGCGATGATCACATGCTCGACTTTCAGATCGGCCGTGATTTTCTGCAGATCGGTGATTGCACCGAGCACGCGATAGCCATAAATCTCGCGGCCCTGCTTGACCGGATCGTCGTCGAGCAACCCTGCCAGCCGCCACTCGCCTGAGCGCTTCAATTCGCGCACGAGGTTCGCGCCCGCGTTGCCCGCGCCCAGCACGAGCACCGGCTTGCCTTGGCCGACGAGGCCGCCGTAACGATAGAACTCCTTGGCTGCCCGATAGAGCGCCCGAGAGCCGCCCATGGTGAGGAAGAGTAGCATGGGCGAGACGATCAGCACGGAGCGCGGCACGATGGGCGACGGCTGCAACAGCGCGGAGGCGATCATGACGACGAGTGCGCCGACGCCGATGGCTTTTGCGATCCGCACGAGGTCGGGCAGGCTCGCAAACACCCACATGCCGCGATACAGCCCGTAGCTGCGGAACATCACGGCGTAAATCAGCAGCACCCATATCAGGGCATGCAAGCCGCTCGACCAGAACGGACCCGGCACCGGGCCATTGAAGCGGATCACATACGCCAGCATCCACGCCAAGGCCACCGCGCACAGGTCGAACGCAAACGCACTGAACGAAAGCCAACGGGCTTTGAATCTCTTCATTGCGCAGAACCTCAGGATTGCCCGGAACGGGACACATGGCGCCGCCACCGCCGATCAATACACAGTCCGGCGACGACGAGGACGACGGCCCACGCGACGACAACCAGCCATTGATTCGGGACAGCAAAATTCAGCGCCCATAAAGCAAGCATTATGCCCGCGGCCATGAACAAATACCAAACTCGCGCCGTCGATGCGTGCCCCAATCCCGACTGCACCAGTCTTTGATAATAGTGTTCGCGGTGCGCTTGCCAAAACTTTTCGCCGCGCAGCAGGCGTTTGGCGAGCGTGACCGATGCATCGCCGATAAACGGCGAGAAGGTCACTGCGGGGAACCACACGGGCCACACGCCGTCGCGCCAGCCCCAGTAGCCGAGAGCGCCGGCAAGAAAGCCGAGCGGGATCGAGCCGGCGTCGCCTAGAAAGATGTGCGCTGGGTGGAAATTGAAAAGCAGAAAGCCGGCCGCAGCGCCGGCGATCACGATGGACGCGCTTGCGAGCGCCGCATCCGGATGGCTCGAAATCGACGCGGCGATTGCATAGCCGCCGAAGCCGAAAAGCGCCATCCCGCCCGCCAGACCGTCCGAGCCGTCCATGAAATTATACAAATTGACCAGCCAGACGAGTAAAACCGCCATGACGGTGAGCACCCACCACGGCACGTCGGCCGGATAGACGATGATGAGCGCCGCCACAGCCGCCGCATGGCCGCCGAAACGCACGCGGGCCGGCAGACCGCGGCGGTCGTCGATCTGCGACAGCGCGGCAAGCAGCGCAGCGACCAGCGCTGGTAGCCATAGCGCCGGTGCGGCGAGCCAGATCAGTACGACGGCGACGGGCACGATCCCCCAGCCGCCGACTCGCGGCGTCGGGCGCGTATGCAGGGAGCGGTCGTTGGGAATATCGGTGGCGAGGCGCCAGGCGAGGCCCGTTCTGAGCAGCGCCCATAGAATAGCCGCGCACGCACAGAAAGCGGCGGCGCCCCACAGGAGCAGATGCGGCACAAAATGAGCCGCGAGCGAATCGGTTGGCATCGAAAATAAGTTGACGGCAGGTTTAAGACAGACTGGATGTGAAAACTCAGGGACGGTTCGGACGTAATAGATTGCTAAACCAAGCATGGATGACGGTTTGTCAATGCGTGGCCCGATACCAGGCGGCCGTCTTCAGCAGACCATGTTCTACTGTATAGGGTGGATACCAGCCGAGCAGTTCGCATATATGGGAGCTGTCAAGGCAAAGTTCGCCGACCAGCCGGTCGATCACAGCCGAGCGCCCCGTTAGCCGGCCCGCGAGCTTTAGCAGTCCCACCGGTGCCGGCACTAGCCGAGCGGGCGCATGCAGTTGCATTGCGAGAGCCCGCGCGAGTTCGGAGACGCTGACATCGCGGCCGTCGGTGACGTGGAAGGTCTGCCATGCCGCTCGCGGATCCGTGGTGCAGTGCACGAGCGCATCCGCAAGGTTATCGACGAAGACGAGACTGCGGCGAGCAGTGATCGCGCCAATCGGCAGCGGCACGCCGCGCGCGATCGCGTCCATCAGTTGCAGAAAGTTGGCTCGAACGCCCGGCCCGTAGACAAGCGGCGGCCGAAGTATCACGATCTCCAAGCCGGACTCACGGCCGTACTCCATCAACGCGCGCTCGGCTTCGAGCTTGGAAATGCCATAAGGGTCGCTGGGCTGCGGCTCGTCGGTTTCGGCGATTGGCCTTCCACTGCTACCCTCCGCCACCGCCTTGATGCTGCTCACGAACACGAGTCGGCGGGCGCCGGCACGCCGTGCAGCAGCGGCGACCCGCAGTGCAGCCGTGACATTGGTAGAGCGATAGGCAGCGAGCGTATCAGCCGTGTTGTCTTGCATCACGTGCACGCGGGCGGCGAGATGGACGACGCTGTCGCACCGCATTGACTTAGGCCATGTACCTTCGAGTCCCTGAAAGTCGTCCTCACTGACGACCCACTCGCGAATGCCTACGGGTAGGCCGGACGGGCGCCGTACCATCCCGGTGACTACGTCGCCGCGTTCGCGCAGCGCGATCGATACCACTTTACCTATAAATCCATTGGCGCCGGTGACGAGGACATTCTGAGACATTTAGTGATTGGGGACGGGGACGAAACTGCCGCGCAGGCCGTCGGCGGACATGCCTGACAAGCCGACAAGCCGGGCAGCATCTAAGTTACGGTAAAATTCACCCTTGGGATCGAGTTCGGCTCTGGCGACATTGTACGGCCGCTGGAACTCAACTTCGGAAATCAGCTGGTTTCCGCTGTATCATTCCGGGTTACCCGTTCTTCGAGCATTCGGGAAGCTTTGTATCCGCTGCGCCGCTGTCATTCGGCGAAAGTTTGCGCGTCGTTTTACTACAGGCACGCCCGAAAACACGAGAACACGTCAGGGCGCCGCAGACTCGTTGCCCGGTAGTCGCTACAGCGGTGCACTGCCCGAGATACGAGCAAATACAGTGTTCTGCGACCACCGCGGCACGTGAACATTAAGCGATTCCGGCTACTGACCGGGATCCTCAATCCTACAAGGCCACAGAAAGAACATTCGATATGAAAGTGTTGTTTGCCACGTATCCGATGGCCTTCCATACCCCAGGCGGTGGCGAGATCCAGTTGCTCGCTTACGCGAAACACCTACCGCAGCATGGGGTAGAAGTGAGCCTATTCGACCCATGGAAGCCGCATTTCCTCGACCACGACGTCGTTCATTTTTTCTCGTGCGTCGGCGGCTCGTCCCACTTCTGTGCGTTCATCAAGAGCTTGGGATTGCCACTTGTCGTGTCGTCCAGCTTATGGATCACTGAAGAAACGCGGCATCTCTATCCGGTCGACGAGATCCGCGCCCAACTTGGCCTTGCCGACCGCGTCGTCACTAACTCCGAGATCGAATGCGACTCGCTCGCGCGCGTTTTGAACTTGCCCCGTGAGAAATTCGTGACCGTTTACAACGGGGTGGACGATGTCTTTTTTGATCGGCTAGATCCTGAACTCTTCCGGCAACACATCGGCACGAATACGCCCTTCGTGCTGAACGTCGGGAATATAGAACCGCGCAAGAACCAGTTACGTCTGGCTCAGGCAATGAAGTCGCATCCGGACCAAAAATTGCTACTTGTGGGCCATGTCCGGGATGAAAATTACTTCCAAGAAGTGATGCGGGAGGCTGGTTCGCAGGCCACCTATATCGGCCCATTGCCCCACGACTCCGAGTTGTTGCGCTCAGCCTACCAGGCATGTTCGCTCTTCTGTCTGCCGAGCACGCTCGAAACGCCCGGCCTTGCAGCGCTCGAAGCAGCCGCGCAGGGCGTACCGCTGTTGGTTACCTCCGAAGGATCGACCCGGGAATATTTCGGTGACTGCGCGGGTTATGTGGATCCGAACGACAGCAACGATATCGCCCAGCACATCGCGCAGGCGTTGCTGAACACCAGCGCTGGGAGCGATCGCGAACGCCAGCGTGCCGCCAGTGCAGTTGGCAGGGAGTACTCGTGGGCCACCACGACTGTGCGCTTGCCCCAAATCTACAATACGGTAGTGAAGTGACGAAGGGAAACGGAATGAACTTTTACGAAGACAAAATTGATCTGGTCGATCAATACATGCAGGACCGCTTCGATCAGGCGCAGGGCGTTAAAGGCTGGAATGTGCGGTACGTTCCGAAGGCTCTTGACTTCGTCGAACCCGACGCGTTGAATATCAAGGCTATCGCTTTTTATCTTCCACAGTTTCATCCGATTCATGAAAACGATCTGTGGTGGGGCAAAGGCTTCACCGAGTGGACCAACGTCACGAAAGCAGTACCGCAATTCGTCGGACATCACCAGCCGCATCTGCCGGGCGAACTGGGCTTCTATGATCTGCGCATTCCCGAAGTCATGCAGCAGCAGGCGGAACTCGCGAAGCACTACGGCATCAGCGGGTTCTGCTTCCATCATTACTGGTTCGGCGGTAAACGTCTGCTTGAAAAGCCGCTGCAGAACCTGCTCGAGCATAAGGAAATCGACATTAAGTTCTGCGTCTCGTGGGCCAATGAAAACTGGTCGCGTCGCTGGGATGGTCTCGAAGACGACATCCTAATCTCGCAGAATCACAGCCCCGAAGACGACATCAACTTCTTCGACTCGCTTGTCGAGGCTTTCCGCGACGAACGCTACATTAGGGTAGACGGCAAGCCGGTTCTGATTGTCTACCGTGTCACGTTGCTGCCCGACGCGCGCGCCACGGCCGAGCGCTGGCGGGCGCGTGCGCTAGAAGTCGGACTGCCGGGTGTCTATTTGGTCGCGGCGAAATCGTTCAACATCACCGATCCCACCGTATTCGGTTTCGATGCCGCCGTCGAATTTCCCCCGCATCAGTCGCATGCGAAGGAAATCACCGAGCAGCACGTGATCATGAACAAGACGTACAAGGGCAAGATTTACGATTACGAAGAAGTGGCGGACCGTCTCGGCAAGATCACGTCCGACGATCACCTCACCTTCAAGACCGTGATGCCCTCTTGGGACAACGAAGCGCGCAAGCCGGGTGCCGGATTCTCGTTTGTTAAGTCCACCCCACAGAACTATGCGAAGTGGCTTAACGACGCGTGTCAGACAACGATGAGGCACGAAGAGGGTAAGCGCCTTCTTTTCATCAACGCGTGGAACGAATGGGCCGAAGGCGCGCACCTAGAGCCGGACCGTTACCACGGCTACGCCTACCTGCATGCCACGGCGAACGTGCTGCGCCGCTACCGCAAAAAGACTGCGGCGGATAACTTTTACAACGAACACAACGCCGGGTTCGTCAAGAAGAGCAACACTGCTGTCGTTCTGCACCTTTACTACGAAGATCTCGCCGACAGCATGATTTCGTACGCCAAAAATATCGGTCAACCTGATGTCTTTGTGACGTTCAAGCAAGGCGTGGATCGCGCATACCTGCAAAAATTCATCGACAGCGGCCTAAATACCTATTTGCTGCCGGTTGAGAACATCGGTCGCGATATACGCCCGTTCCTAGTGGCATACGGAGCTGTGGTGAGCCGCGGTTACGAATACTGCTGCAAACTTCACACGAAACGTTCGCTGCATCGCGTGGACGGCGACACCTGGCGCTCGTCGTTGCTGGGTTGCCTCGCCGGCTCGGAGCACTGCGGCAAGAAGGTGATTGATTATTTTTGCAAGAACGAGCGTGTCGGCCTGCTCGCACCCAAGGGTTCCCTCACAGATCTTTCTGTGCCAGAAATTCATGCGGGCAACATCAGTTGGCTTGACGCGATTCTCGGCAAGATTGGCGAGGACTCGCTGATCGGCAATTACAACATCCACTTTCCGTCTGGCTCGATGTTCTGGTTCAGGGTCGATGCCTTGCACGATCTGCTCGACCTCAAACTGGAACGTGAAAGCTTCGAACTGGAAACCGGCCAGCTGGACGGAACGCTAGCTCATGCGATCGAGCGTCTGTTTGGTGTCTTCGCGAGCAAAAAGGGCTATCAAATCGAAGAGATCGACGTTGCAAACCTGTAATGCAAGCGGAACGTGGAGATGCGCATGATTTCCAATAGGAACTTCATCGATTCGGAATTCGGCCGGGACAATGGCGTCCGTGAAAAGGCGTTTTCCCCAGCTCTTCTACACGTCCTCGACATCGTCAACCAAGGTTATACGATTGTGCGCGGCACCAGCGCCGTGCCAGCCAGATGCGACGCCGCACTTGCGGCGCTGACCCGCTTCAAGCAGGGCAACACCGATGTGTGCGCGAGACACATGAACTCGCACGGCTATCTGCCGCCCCTCGCCAACCTGCATTGCGGGCTTCCCGAACTGATAGGCCTTTTCTCGACGCACGCGCTCGTCACTGAAATAGCGGACCACTTCCTCGGCGAAGCGGTAGTGTTCTCGTCGTCGTATAAGGAACAGAGCGCGGCACGCAGCGTCGCAAGCGACGCGCCGGTGTTTTGTACCCAGCCGGAGCACTTGCATATGAGTATCTGGTTCGTACTCGAAGACATCGACGATCAGAATGGCCCGCTCACGCTCGTGCCGAAAGCGCATGCGCTCCCCGAGCTTGATCGCCCGGCCATTCTAAGCACCGTTTATAGGCGCGGAGAGACGATCAACCCGGATTCGCCGGCACTTTTCGACGCATATCAAACTGCTCTGCGCCAACAATATGCGCACGCGGGATTGGCCGAAGAGCCCATTTTCGCTAGAAAAGGCGACGTCGTATTGTGGCACCCCGACATGCCGCATGGCGAGGCACCTGCATCGGACCCGTTGCGCACGCGCCGTTCACTCGTCATGCGCGTCACGCCGCCGGACATGCAGATCGGATCGCAGGATGTTTTTTATGGCGCACGCGAACTGCCGACAGAGCGAGCCGATTGGCGCTACAAAACGGCAGGATCACGGCGTTACATCGATCATCTGGCGACAGAGTTTGGGCAACAGGCGAACTACCTCAACTCTGATCTTTCGTTTTAATCAGACAGGACGATCCGCGCCGCGGCCTTGATTGCTCCTATAACGCGATAACTATCCGATGCATCGAACCGACTGGCTTGAAGGCTTTGGCCACCCGTCCGCGAGTGTTGATTTCGCGCTCCCCAACGGCATCTATTTCCTGCTGGAATTTCTGCCTGAACTTCAGCAATACAGCGGTCGGTCCCTGCAGGACCGGCTCGCCATCTATTTTTGGTGGGAAGCGATCGGCGCACGCTGCTATCCGGACTTCAAGTGGGCACTGCGTCAGCAGGATCGCGCGAGCCTCAACGCAATCAGCGATGAGGCCTTGTGCACATCATTTACGAAGGCCATCGGCTTCTGGCTTCGCTACACCGACTCGAGCAGCCTAGAACGCCCGAGCCTGATGCGATTGTTGCTGAAACCTCCAGCGGAAGATAACAACCAGCAGATCAAACTGCCCTACTTTCTGCATGTTCTTCGAAACGATCGCGACGATCTGCGCCGCGACTTTGATCTCGATATGCCCAGTAGCCGCCTTGCCTACCTGCGTTGGTGGGAAACGCATGGTGCAGTCGAATACGCGCGCATGCCGTGGTCAGCGAAGGATATCGTCGAAGAGTTGTCCACGCTAGAAAAGAATAGCGGCACCATGCTGGCGCAGCCTCGCATGCTCGACGTGATCTGGCGACACAGAAGCGGCCTGCGGCAAAACTACGCTGTCCACACGCTCGGAGGGCAACTGGCCTATCTGGGGTGGTGGCAACTTCACTCCACTGAATACCCGACGCTCGACTGGTCGCCGCGCGACGTGTTCGACGAACTGCGGCAACTCGAAATTGAGGAAGGCACCGCACCGCTCGCGCTGCCGCGCTTGTTGAATCTCGTGTGGAAGGAGCGTCCAGATCTGCACGCCCATTTGAGCCGCAGCACCCTTAAAGGGCAGTTCGCGTTCGTCAACTGGTGGCAGGAAGAAGGCCAGGCGAACTACCCAGAGATACAGTGGTCGACCGACGAACTCTTGAACGAGCTTATCACCTCGAGGCCGACCGATTACATCGACGGAATCTGGTTGCCGTATTTCGTGCAGCTCGTCTGGAACGAGCGCGACGACTTAATTAACACATTCAACCGCAGCGAGTTCGAAGGCATATGCGGCATAGTCCACTGGTGGAACCAAGCCGGACGGCACGAATACTCGCTGCTGCGCAATTTGCTCATCGAACCCGAAGTCGACTCGGACGGCGTGGTCAGGCGTTTTGTTGTTCAGTCGAACCTGGCGGCTCGGTCCCATCCATTTGGCGTGAACATCATAGGCTTTCCGCAAGGCATTCTGGGTCTCGCGGAAGACGCGCGTATGATGGGACATGCGTTGGAACTTGCTTCCGTGCCCCGCGCATTCGTCAATGCGCCGATAGCCGGGCCCGCCAAGGTGGACACCTCCGTCACGCGACTGTTGACTCTGGAGCCGAAATATCGTGTCAGTGTCTTCTGTCTGCCGCCGCCGGAAATGATGCGCCTCTCGCTTGAGGGCGGGCGCAATCTGATCGATAGCGCCACCTACAAGGTCGGCGCGTGGCCATGGGAACTTCCGCAGTGGCCCACCGCATTTGCGCGCGTTCATCAGTTCGTGGACGAGATCTGGGCGCAGAGCCGTTTCGTGCAGACGGCGTTCCGCAAACTTGGTGACACACCAGTGCATCACATGCCAATGGCCGTCGACATCCCCGCTCCCACGCAGCGGGTGCGCGGGCGCTTTGGCTTGCCGGAAGACGACTTTCTGTTTTATCTGATGTTCGACGGCAACTCTTGGCTGACACGCAAAAATCCGCTCGCTGGCGTGCAGGCTTTCCAGAAGGCTTTCGACGCGTCGATTAGCGGCGTCGGGCTCGTGATCAAAGGCATGAACATCCGCGAAGATGACGCGATCTGGAAGCGCATTCGGGACATGGCGTCGCGCGATTGGCGAATTCGCATCGTGTCCGAGAAGCTCACGAGGCAGGACTTGATCAACTTCATGGCATCGCTCGACAGTTACGTTTCTTTGCATCGAAGCGAAGGTTTCGGCCGCGTCATCGCCGAAGCCATGTTGCTGGCGCAACCCGTCGTCGTCACCAACTTCTCGGGCAACGTAGATTACTGCGACACGGAGACCGCGTTTCTCGTTGACGGCGAGCTCGTTCCGCTGAAAGCCGGCGACTATTTGTTCCACGAAGGCCAATATTGGTGCGATCCGGACGTGGCGCAGGCGGCGCAACAAATCCGCCGCGTGTTCGAGGACGCCGCCGCGCGCAACCGAATTGCCGCAGCCGGACAGCAGCGTCTGCAGCAGGACTATTCGATCGCCGCCGTGTCGCGCCGCTACGCGGAGCGCATCGAGAGTATTGACGCGGAGATACGAAACCGATGAAACTCCTTGTTTACGCGCCCGATATTTTTAGTGCTGACGCGGTAGGTAACCATTGCTTTGGTATTGCCCGATCGGCGGCGCGCAGCGGTTTGCCGGTCCAACTGTTCAGCCAGCGCTTCGACGAATCGGCGCGCACCGTCAGTCACGTCGAACAGTTATTCAATAGCATTACGGCAGATGATCTGCTGCTCGTCAGCTATTCGATCTACGACGAGTATCTTGACCGCTTGCTCGCGCTTCCGTGCCGCAAAGTGTGCTATTTCCACGGCATTACCGATCCGGAACTGCTGCGGGAATTCGACCCGCGCACCGCCGAATTGTGCGGCGCCGGGATTGCTCAGATGTCGAAGCTGAAAGCGTTCGATATGCTGATCGCCAATTCTGGCCTGACGGCCGCGGAGCTGAAAACGCACACTGGTGCTTCCCGCATCGCCGTTGTGCCGCCCGTGTTCGCGGACATGCCGGCCTTCAGCTATAGGTCGGCGCCGCGCGACATTGAGCGCCGCTCGCGCAACCTGTTGGTGGTGGGCCGCGTCGTTCCTCACAAAAAGCTTGAGGATGCCTTATCCGTCGTGGCCGCCGCGAGAGCGCGAGGCGCTGAGATCACGTTGACCGTGGTCGGCACGATGCCGAATTATGAATACTCAAAGTATCTGTTCAATCTCGGCAGGGAACTGGGCGTACTCGATTATGTGAGCTTCGCCGGCATGCTGGACGACGGCGATCTCTTCTTTTGCTTCGACAAAGCCGATGCACTCCTCTCGATGAGCCTCCACGAAGGATTCGGCGTACCAGCACTCGAAGCCATGCAGTTCGGCTTGCCGGTATTCGCGCGCAGCGGAACCGCCATCGACGAATTGGCCGCAGGCGTCGGTGAGTTTCATAATGACGAGCCGCTGGACACCGTTGCGCGCACCATCGCGGACCGGCTGTTCGATAATGCGTGGCGGCAGCGTAAGGCCATGGTGGGCAAAGCCCGCGCGCTCGAAACGCTCGAGCAGGCCAGTGATCGGGTTTGGCTCAATCTATTCAACGAGGTAACGAGGACCGCCAACTCCATATGACACGCACTTCACTGGTTACAGGCGCGACCGGAGACCTAGGCTTCGCAATCGCACAACGTCTGCGGCAGGACGGCCACAGGTTAGTGCTGCATGCCCGCGACACCGCAAAGGCGCGCGCCAGCGTCGAGCGGCTGAGTCGTCAGCCGGGCGGCGACATCGTGGTGGTCGTGGCTGATATCGACACCACTGCGGGTCGCGCACAGTTGGCGGAAGGAGTGTCGAAGGCCGGGGTTCAGGTTGACGTGCTGGTTAATTGCGCGGGGGGCGGCGGCGCTCACGAATCTTGGTGGGACACGAGCGACGAGAAATGGGAGGCGTGCTTCCGCCTGAACGTCATGGGCACCGTAGGTATTTGCAAAGCTTTCGTTCCTGCAATGAAAATCCGTGGCTGGGGCCGAGTGATCAATATTGCAAGCGTGGCGGGTTCGAAGCCACTCGCGATTGGGCCGGAATATGCTGCCGCGAAGGCCGCCGTTCGGAGCCTGACGGTGAGTCTCGCGCTCGAATGCGCGGACTCGGGCGTGACCGTCAATTCCGTGTCACCCGGTTTGTGCATGACCAAGAAGGTCGAAGGCTTTCTCGAACCCCATGTCAAGGCATCCACCCTGCCCGCCCAGAGCCTCGACCAATTTGCAGTGCGGAACATTTTTCCGACTTTGGTCGGACAACTAACGCGCCCTGAAGACATTGGGGCAGTGGTGTCGCTGCTCGCCTCCGAGCACGGTGCCAGAATCACTGCTCAGGATCTGGTCGTTGACGGTGGTTATCTGTCGGTAACTCCAAAGTGAATTGCGTGGGTGGCAACGAACGAACATTATCCGGATGTCGCCTGATGCGGGCGCCGCAAATCGCCTCTTTTAACATAGAGATTTAGTATGATAGTTGGCGCAACACGTGTTATCGCTTTGTTTCTGGTCTATGGACGCACCTTCGCGGACGAAGGGATTGCGCACATCCGCAAGATCGTGGACAGAATGCTGCCCGACAGCCGATTGCAGATCATAATCGTCGACAACAAGATCAACCCGCCCCACGAAAAATTGGATCAGCCAATCTGGGAGATTTCCGGCGACAACACGCTGGGGGAATTCACGGGCTGGGACCACGCTTACAGGTTTGCCAAACACAAACTGAATCTGGACGATAACGATCTCATCTTGTTCGCTAACGACACGTTCTTCCGGCGCAATTACCGCGACGGTGGCGTCGGATATATGGACTTCTTCAACCGGGAGCTTGTGGACGGTCATGATCTGACGCGCGAATGCATCGGTTATCTCGACGATTTCCCGCGCGATGTCGAGCTGCTGGGTATCCGTTATACAAGCTGGATCAGAAGCAACGTATTTTTTATTCCGTTCAATGTCTGCGAGAAGCTGGGGAAATTGACTTTCCCATTGCGGGAGGAAGAGATCTTCGCGCCCGACTATCGAACGTTTTGGGGTTCCACCAACAAGATTTCGGAAAATTGGAAGGCTTACATCAGCAGCTGGCTATTTGGAAAATCTGATCCGAGGTTTCCCGAGTATCAGCTTCACTGGCATAGCGCCAAGCACCCCGACGCACGTAATTTCGCGTTCTTCAAGGGCAAGGCGCGAGCGATTCTCTCCGAACACTATCTCACCGCGCGACTGCATGCAATGAAGTGTCCAATCATCGATGCGAATCTGTATCCGCGCCTACCCGACAGGCACACGGCACCATACTACGGCTGAGGGGCGGTCACCCGGACACGGTTCCTGTATAGTGCGTCACAGCCATGGAACATGACGGCATGGCCCGTCATGTTCAGTACCCGGACCGCGGGCGTCAGCACGAGAATATGCATGGATAATCCAAGACTTCTTATAACCACGTACTACAGCGCTTTCCTGAACCCCGGTGGCGGCGAAACGGAGTTGCTAACCTTGATCGAGGGATTGCGTGTACTCGGTGTTGACGCCGACCTTTATGGACCTTCGAGCAAACCGCTGTCATCGTACTCGTCTGTGTTGCACTTCTCCGTGCAGGCGGATGGGCTGGTCATGTTGCAACGCGCCAGATCGCAGCGCAAGAAGATTTTTCTGTGGCCCAATCTCTGGTGGAACGCTGCTCCCACGCCGGAAGAGCGGGAACTGGTCGCCAGTTTTTTCAGGTTGTCCGACACGATCATTTTTAAGTCCGAGTCGGAACTAGAAAATATTCGCCGATACGTTCCGATCGACGACGAGCAGATACTTGAGATTCCCGTCCCCGTAAATTCTAAGTTCTACAATGTCACCAATCCAGGCATCTTTAAAAAGATGTACGGGCTCGACCACTACGTGCTGTGGGTAGGCGTATTGAATCGAACGAAGAATCAGCTCACGGCGATCAATGCACTGAAGGACCTAGATATTCCGGTTGTTTTTATCGGGCACCCGAACGACGAAGCGTATTTCAGCGAGTGCCGCGCGGCCGCGCCGAGTCACTTCTTGTTCATTCCACAAATGCCGCCGGCCTCGGAGATTCTCTGCTCGGCCGTGCAGAGCTGCACGCTTTTTCTGGAAGCGTCTCTGGAACCGCCCGGCACCTCCGCGCTCGAGGCCGCACTCGCCGGCCGCCCGCTCGTTCTGTCCGAAGGACCGTGGACTACGGAACATATGGGCTCGCACGTGCGCACGATCAACCCACGCAGCGAGGACAGCATCCGCAGCGCTGTCAGAGACGCACTGCGTTCGCCGGCACATGGCGAAACATTGTCAAGGGACATTTCGCGGCGTCATCTCTCGCCGCGCCCCCTGGTACCGTTCGTCGATCTGATCAAGCGCAATATGCGCTAGGACCTGGATATACGGCATGGTTCATTCAGGTCTGTCGGATCACCCCGCATTCGAATTCTCGGTGATCATTCCCTGTCACAACGAGAGTGGTTACATTGAAAATTTGTTGCACGATCTCGCGGCCCAAACCGTCAGTACAGACAGCTTTGAGGTTGTCGTCGTGGACAACAATTCTTCGGACAACACCAACGAAGTAGTATGGGAATTCGCATGTCACACACGCAAGCTGAATGTCCGACTCGTTCACGAATATGAGCCCGGCGTTTCTTGCGCACGGAACTCCGGCGCGCACGTCGCCCAAGGCACTACATTCATTTTCCTCGACGCCGACAACCGGGTTTCCCCGACCTTTCTTTCTGACATCTCCTACACAATGCACGCGAGGAACAGCGTCGCCGGTACGATTCGCACGATGCCTGACGTGGCGCAGGCAAGGGCATTGTTCGTGTTCTGGGTACTCGAACTCATCAAGGTCCTGCTACGTCGGCCGTTTGGAAAGAGCTATGTGCATCGCCGTCTCTATGACAGCAGCCGAGGCTATAACGAGCAGATCGTGCTTGGCGAGAACTTGGATTTTCTGATCCGCGTCAAAGCCCTTGCCAAGAAAGAAGGCAAAGTATTCGGCCATATAAGTCGCCCGATCTATTGCTCGTTGAGACGCTTCAATACACAGGGCTACACGCGAGTGCTGATGCCTTGGTTCGCCGCATATTGCGGATTCTTCAATCTGAAATACGAGACAATGACCTCGATTAAAGGGCAAGACGCCGCGTAAGCGACTTCGCGTTCGTGCGTCGGCTTTGACTGATCCTTAGTCCTTTCCGCTTCCGCGTTCCGAAGTCTCGCGCCTTGTAAGAGACACCCGCCGCTAACACCGCAAGACCACGCACGCGTCGATGCCTTTGCTCGCCGCAATCTCATCCCCTACCATCCCTTACCAACTGTATAATCCGAAAAATTAAGACATATCCCGACATTGCAAAATAAATGCAGACGGCAGGCGGAGGCAGACCTTTGACGCGCGACGAGTCTCTCGACTTCGTCAAGTTTGTTGCGATCACTCTGGTGATCATGGTACATGTGTCTGCGCCGGGCTTCGTTACCTTTGGCCCGCAATGGGATGCCGCGCTGTTGTACAGAGGCTTTGCCTCGATATGCGTGCCTCTCTTTTTTCTCGCCACGGGCGCCCTTCTGCTGACGCGCGACGCGTCGGCCTCCTCGGTGTTCAAGCGGATTAAACGGATCCTCATTCCCGGCGTTTTATGGTCCTGTGTCTATCTCGCGCGCGTGACCTTCGCGGAGCACGGTGAAGTCGGCAACTGGTTCGTTCGGATTCTCTACTATCCCGCCGCGATCCACTTGTGGTTTGTGTACACGATTATTGGTTATTACGCGTGCCTTCCGTTGTTCACCGGCTTCTACCGAAACTCGACGGATGCGCAAAAGCTGCTGATTCTGGCCGTATGGTTACTTGGCGCGAGCATTAATCCGTTCTGCTACGGTCTGTTCGGCAAGGCGCCACTAGGTATCGACTTTTCTTTTGTGCCTCTCTATGCGGGCTATCCGATCTTGGGAGCCATGCTTTACGAGCGGTTCAGGCGCGTCGATGCGACCGGTCTTTTTGTATCAGCCACTATCGCTTTGATGGCGATAGGCGCAACGATCATCGGAGCAGCGCTGTCTTCTCGTTCGCACGGCACGCCGACCATGGCCTTTTTCGAGTATTCGTCCCCGACTGTCATCATTGCGTCGGCTGCGTCGTTTATCGCGCTTCAATGCGCGTTCGACAAGATCAAGACAATCGCCGCCCGAAAAGCAGTATCAGCGGTCGCGAGGCGAACCATGGGCATCTATTTCGTACATCTGCTGCTTGTGCAGTTCTTCTTTTCGCATTCTCAGCAGATGATATTCAGCCATCAGGCGTGGTTCTACTACTTGGTTGCTTGCGCAGCAGCGCTGGCAACGTCCATGGTGCTCGTCGTCAGTATGGAGCGCATGCCCGGCGTGCGGATCATGTGCCCCGACTAGCCCGGCGTTTGCCGGTTGCTGCCCGGTCTAGCGACTTCGGAATTGTCGCAGATCGGCAGCAATGCCAAGAGCCCGAAGTTTCAGAAACGTTCAGCGAACCTCGAAGCAAATTCATCACCATCAGCCACGCTGCGGTTGATGAGGCAAAAGCAATAGATAATAGATAATCAAGTCTTCATTATTCGAACCAAGGTCATCACCGACGCGATTTCGCCTCTTGCGTTGCACCGTTCTAACCATAGGCAGCGACGAGCGATACGGAACGCTGGAAAACCGTCGGCGTGGCGGGTCAGCCGATTACGCCGTCTTTCGGATCCAGAAACTGCCACCTGTGTTATTCATGAAAAGCGGCATTTTGTCCCGGAAGAAATCGCCGTGGTGCATACCCATGAACGCGTTCATGAGGACAATCTCGAAAGTCTGGTTATATTGCATGAACGCTCGGAGCACGTACGCTTCATTCCATGCTCGCCCTTCGTAGATCCACTGCGGTGGATACTCGAACGGCAAGAATATGTCGTGAAAGTGCACATACACACCCTTGGCCAGCGACGGCAGAACCTCAAAGAACAATCGGTTGACGTCGCTCCCGATCTTACTGACATGCGTGGAATCCACGAACAGAATATCGTTTTCGTCGAGCGACGAAAACACTTCCAGATCGACATCCTGCACAGGGGATTCGACGATGTTCGATTTGCTTTTGTCCTGCTGGCTGAGCAGTGACAGCAACCGCTCATTGTAGGGTTCGATAAAGGTGGTCTGTATCTGGCCGTTGAAAAACAGGTCGTTTGTGTCGAGGGCGACGGCCGACGAAAAACCAGAGCCCACCTCCACGATTTGACGTGGCTCCAGATGCCGGATCATTGAGTAGAGCGAAATCGCGTCACCATAAGAAAACATGGGGTTTTCGAAGTAATAACGCAGATTCTCGACCTTCTGCGCCTGAAACGGCATGTCGCCATAGTACAGCCCGGCGAATCGCTGCAGCAGGCGAAGCTGTTCGTTTTCACGTAGATCGACGCCCGGCATCGCCTTGTGCGTTGTGTCGAACAGTCTGCCCTCTCCCTTACGCACATCGTCGAGTGAAGGAATAGGCGAATAAAAATGTCCGGGCGGAATATCCCCCAACCCGGCGAAGTGGGGGACGTAGGCCTGCAGTCTTGCCCTGTATTCGTCCCGTTCGGCAACCAGCGCTTCTAATTCCGGATATCTCGCGATCAGATCGCTGAGTTCGTCCACACCCGACATAGTCACCTCCATGATTTGCTGAGTGGCGTTGGCGGCATCTACGGCCGCGCCGCGCGATACGACGCCAGTTAGCGCGCGACCTCGAATCTTAACCAATCCTGGATAAGAGAAGGAGCCGGCTTCAACGTTGGGTTCAGCGGCAGATCCAGCGCCTCTCCTGACTTCACGGTGACGTAGTTGACAGGCAGACGGCTAAAGTCAAAGTGGCGGGCATCGACCGTTACGATGATCACGTCACCCTGAGGAACGGTGACGACCGGATGTTTGGCGTCCTGCAAATCCGCCAGTTTGAAAAATAGATGTTGATAGCGGTTATAAGAGAAGACGTTTTGCTTGTCCGGATCCAGTGCATCCCATACCTTCATCTGCGGGTAGTACGATACGCCATTCATCACCGGACAGCCGGACGCCATCATGGTCATCGCCGGAACGTTCGAGCCAATGACCAACGTGCGGCCTTCTCCGCTTTCGCAATTCCGCTGCACCCCGCCATTAGCTGTGCTTGGAACTGAGAGCGCCACCCAAGGATTGAAGGTTGCCACGGAGAACACCAAGAATGCGACGAAGGACAGGAAAAAGCCGGTGGCAAATCGGGCAGCTAGAAGATACGAACACCATGCCACAACAACCAGCATGCCGAGCACAGCCTCCGGACCTAGCAGTTCGTGGACCACGGTCGGCGCGCACTTGAGACTGAACCAGATGAACGCCGTCCATCCCAGCGCCGCGACGATCGCCATGATCTGCGTGACACGCTGCGGAGTTTCGCCGACGCCCGCGTCACGGTCTCGCGCAAACGCCGTTCCGATCAGCGCGATCGTCGCGAGTCCCGTCGCGATGTCGACACGAGTCGGGAAAGTGCGGCCCCACAGGCTCGATTGCGCGAGTCCAACCGGAAAACCAACGAACTGATAAACAGTCGCAAGCGCGAGAAACGCGAACAGCGCGATAAAGACGGGACGGTTTGTCCGTTGGTACTTCCAGTTGGCGATGACGCCGCAGATGGCCGGCACGGTGAGATACAGAAATGACGCCACTTCGCTCTGGTTCGAAGCATCCTTGAGGTTGGCATAAAGCGTCGTGAAATTCGTGAAACCGCGCGCGAAGAACCAGAGATCGATGGTGCCACCGGGCACCGCGGTCCGCTTGCCTGGATAGACCGTGGCGAGCATCGCGGCGACAGCCTCCTTCGCTTCCAGCCACCAGAAACCAACGATCATGCCGGAGAGCGCGAGACCAGCAAGAATCCACAGCAATGCGGCAATCGACAAGTCCAACGATCGCCAGTCTCGAATTACGACGGCCACGAGCAGCATCACGAACAGGTAGCCAAGCGGTACTTGCCATGCCGGATACAACGTCAGCACGAATCCGGCCGCCGAGAGACCGAGAACCACAGCCAGGAGAGGTTTCAGCCACCTTGCACTTCTTCCCAGCAAAGTTATCAGCGCCGAGAATGCGGACGCCGCAAACATGGTCACATACGCAGGCCAGTAGGACCATGCGATCACATACGGCGATATGACGAAGCAAAGCGAAAGGCAAAAGGCGAGGCGCCATTGCGCGCGGAACAGCACCGAGAAGCAGGCCCACATCGCGAGCAGACAGCCGAAAGCGGGTAACCACCATTGCCATGCCAATGCCTGCGGCAACGGCAAAAAGAAGTAGCCCCACGTAGCCGGGCGTCCCAACGCCGGCACACCTAGTACCGGCACTGACGTCATCCCCGGAATGAGCATGTTGTGTCCATTCGGGCCGAGGTTTTTATTTACTATAGGGAAAGGTGGATCATGGCGGGTCTGCCCGATAGACATGGGCGTGAGCACGCGCCATTCGTCGCTTCTAATCTGTTCGTTATGCCCCTCCAGAACCGTTGCCAGGATGCCGTCGATCGGGATGTCTTCGTCTGTGATACCGATTGACGTACCGGACACGCCTAGCGCGACGAGCGTGGCAAACCCGAGAACGACTCCGGCTGCTAGCGGCGCAGTCGGGCCGACGAGACTGCCCGTCGATGCCGATACCGCTGCGCTGATAGGGGACGCAAACAGAAAGCACAGCACGAGCATCCCTAACCCAACAAGCACGATCACCTTCGTCGCAGTGTGGCGCGACGTATCCGCGCCGATCACCAGCGTGGTGAAGGCGGGGGCCGAGGGCTTGCAATCGACCTCTCCGTCGTGCTCGAAAAGCACTTTTACTCGCAAGCTGCGTTCACCCCTTAACAACGAGGCCGGAATCGGAACGGTCGCGGTCCAGCCGGAGTCGAGCCAGTCGCGCCGACCGGTGGCCGCAGCGACGTCGGGACGCGCATAACGCTGAATGTCGGCGACATCGATCTGTTGGTGCCCGATGGACACGATCAGCTTCATATGTTCCGAAGCGCCGTGCACCGACTCGGCCCATCCCGAGAGTTTGACCGTGCGCGCGTGCGCGTTGACCTCGACGTTATCCAGAAACGCGCGCGATTCCTGCGAGGAAGCGGTTGCAGCACGTGTCGGCGACACACCGACGCAAGCTGCCAAAAAGAAAATCGCTACTAGAAGCTTTTGCATCTTGACCAGCTAAAAGTAATGCGCCACGCAGTGAAGGTTTCGAACTCACTTGCTCGATTGTGTCAACACGAATACAACAGGGTTGTTTCGATTCCGCCGCGAGCAAGTGAACTTCGGCAGCGAGTGCAGACGGCTAACCGAACCGCGTTGCGATGACCAGTCCGATGACAACGAGTGTCGTTCCGATCGTGTACCCTGCGGTGACCGTTTCCCTGAACACGAAATGGCTGGCAATCGGCACGATGATAAAGCACAGCGCCATGAAGGAATACGCCTTGTTCAGATTCACGAACCTCAACAGGTTGATCCACAGCAGCGTCGCAACGGCGTAAATTGCGAGCGCGAAGAAAACGGTGAGCACGGCGCGCGGAGAGAACCACGTGCCGGCACTTTGCACTTCCATGCCCGCTTTCTTGAAGGCGATTTGTCCGATGGCGATGATGCAGGCACACGCAATGGCCCAGATGGTTTGAAGAGGCGTCATTTTTGGCTGCTCTAAGTGAGATCGCGGTGGAGGGATTGGCGTCGGCACGCATGCGGGTTAATCGGACACGCCCATACAGGCCTATTCGGTGCGCTCTCGTGCACCATCTTCCGGAAGAAGCTGCAGAGACGCGCGTGCCGGGTTGAGAGGCAGGAATCGGCTGATTGGCCGGGACGGTACATTGGCGACATCGTAGTTGAGAAACCCTAGCAACAACTGCAAACCGATGAGCACCGGCAACGCCGACAGCATGATTGTTCCCAGCGGTGTCGGCGTGGCGGATGCGATCGCGCTGATCCAGTGAACCGCGCCAAAGCACACACCAAAAATAAATAGGATCACGCCGACGATCAGTTCGAACGTCGCGGCCGTCATGTCACGCAGGAAATAGTTGTAGAAAATCCGCTTCGCAAAGTTCTTTGCATGCTTGCCGGTGAACTCGAAAAGAACCTTCGAAATTTTCAGGTTTGATTTCTCATCACCGTAGACAGCATCCATCGGAATATCCACGACAACGGCGCGCAGCGTATTCAGGCGAAACAGCATGTCCGTTTCGAAGAAATAGCGTCGGCTGATCCGGTCAAACGGCAAGTGCGCCGCGGCGCGGGCATTGATTGCCGTGTAACCGTTGGTAGGGTCGAAGATTGTCCAGTAACCGGTCGATATCTTAGTCAGGATCGACAGTCCAGCGTTGCCGATGAGCCGCATGGCCGGCATGCGCGTGATATGCGTCAGATCGTAAAAGCGATTGCCCTTAGTGTAGTCGGCCCAGCCGTCAAGTATCGGCGTCACGAACTGCGGCAACAGACTTGGATCCATCTGGCCGTCGCCGTCCACCTTCACGATCACGTCCGCGCCGTTGGCAATCGCTTCGGCATAGCCCGACATCACTGCCCCGCCCACGCCCTGATTGACCGTATGCCGCACGATACGCACGCGCGGGTCAGTGGAGTTATTCGCGACGAAGTCGCCGCTGTTCTCCGGACAGCAATCGTCCACTACATAAATCTGGTCTACTTCCGGTCCGATCTTCGCGATCACGCCGAGAATATGCGAGCGAACTTTGTAGGACGGAATGACTACTGCGATAGACGGAGCTTTGTTCGAGATACTTGAGTTCATGTGTGTTGTATCGTGTGTTTTGCGCTGCTTGGTGCACCGTCTCGCCTGCTGCCTTCACAGAACGTCACAGTATACGCGCCTCACCACTGCGAGCATCGCTGCGGAAGGATCACGGTGTCATGCAGGCAGTCGGCGACAGCGCAACGCCTCCATCTCAACCTGCACTCAAGGTCGACTCAACCTCGCGCGACTTCGTTATACAACGCTGCGTATGCGCGGCCCAATGCGTCGCCCGAAAACACGGCCTCGTAGCGTGCACGCGCGGCTTGGCCCATGCGGACGGCCAGCGCGCTGTCATGCAACAGCGTGTTCATTGCGCGACCTAGTTCGTCGGGACGCTCCGGCGACACGACGAAGCCCGACTCGCCGTCCTGGTTGACGTAGGACGTTCCGGAGCCCACCTCGCAGCACACTGCGGGTTTCCCGAACATGGCTGCCTCGACCAGCACCATGCCGAAGGCTTCCGAGCGCAAGTGCGACGGCAGCACCATCGCGCGGCAGCCTTTGAGCAAGGCGACCTTTTCTTCATGCGACACCTGTCCTGCGAAAACGACGTTGGTCGCCTTCTTTTGTGCAGCCAACTCCGCGAGGCGCCCACGCTCCGGACCGGAACCCGCGATTACGATTTTTGCGTCGATGCCGGGCGCCGCCTCGATCAGCGTGTGCAGGCCCTTGTAGTAACGCAGCACGCCGAGCGCGAGAAAATACGGTTCGCCTCCGACAAGACCCAAGCGGTATCCGATGTCACGCTGCGCGCCGGGGGAGGAAGGTTCGTCGCGGTAATCGATGATGCCGAGCGGGATCGTTTTGAGCCGGTCTTTCGCCACGCACTCCGTCAGAGTCTCACTCGTGCGCGCATACGCTGGCGACGTGGCCACGACCGCCGACATACTGCGCAACGTGCGCCGCATAAGCGGACCGTAGACAGCGCCCAGCGCCTTCTGCCTGACGATGTCCGAGTGATACGTCATGACGGTCGGCTTCTTCGTGCGGCCAAACAGATTCAGCACATCGGCGAACGGCCACGGAAAATGGAAATGCACGACATCCGCCCAGTCGACCATCTCGCGGTACCTGAACAGCGCTGCCGGGCCGCCGAGATCGCACGACGCGGGCGCCGCCCACGACTTTTCGCGCACCACTCGACCCTCTGGAAACTCGATGTCCGCTGGCTGAGGCATCGGCGACAACGTAAAAATGCGTGGCTCGACGCCGCAGGCACGCGTCGATAACGCAATCTGCCGAATCGCTTCCTGCAAACCACCTGGCGGATCGGGAAAGTAGGTTCGATAAACATGGACGACGTTCATATGAGCGGCTCCGCGTCGCAAGTGCCAAACGTGATTGCCAGCATCTTGTCCAGACGCCGTTCCCATGTGTTCTCGCCGACCGCCGCCCGAGCTTCGTCGGCACTCAGCTTGCCACGCGCAAGCTGCTTCTCGATCGCCGAGATGAAAACGGCAACGTCGCTTCCCACTTCAAGTCCCGCGCGAGATTCCTTAGCGAAATCGAGCGGCGTCGACACCACCGGCAAACCAGCGGCGAGATATTCGTAGAACTTCATCGGAAACATCGAGCGGGTGTAGTCGTTCAATAAGGTGGGCAAGACTCCAACCTTCATGCCACGCAAGTAGTGCGGCAGGCTTTCATACTGACGGTATCCAAGCACATGCACATTTGGCAGCCGGCCGAGTTGCGCAAACAGCTCGCTGCGCTGGCCTTCCCGTTCAGCGCCTATAATGATTAGATGCCAGTCTGGCCGCGCCTGCATAGTTTTCAACAGCAGCGGGAAGTCGACTTTGAAATCCGACAGCACGCCGTGATAGACGAGCCGCGGCTCCGGTATGTCCGCCAGATCAGCCGGCAGCGAACCGGACTCCAATGCCTGACCGAAATGGGCGTCATCCACCACATTGCCGAAATAGTGCGTATTCGGGTTGTGCGGCGAGCAGTTTTCCTGCAGCGATCTGGCGGTAGTGAACACGGCGTCGCAGCGAGCCAGCAGCATTTGCTGAGCGCTATTGAAGGCCGCCACGTCGACGCCGGGGATCGCCGCGATGTCGTCGACGCAGTGATACACCAGCGGGCCGCGCGGCAACGTGGAGATCGCCTCGATCATGAACGGGTGATAGGTCCACACGACCGTTTCCTTGAAACGCCGTGACTTCGCGAAACGCTGGACGGAAAAGCGCAGTAACGCCTGATTCACCGCCCGGACGAGCGGCGAATGATGCCTCGCCGGCACCATCAACGGCGACAGCACCCAAATGTTGACCGCACGCTGGGGCGGCCCGAGCACGAGCGACTGCACGCCCCGCCACAAACGCCGCCACAGGCGTGCCCAATCGCGTCCGCTGCCAACCTTGGGCGCGCGGAAACCGACGCTTTCCACATACAGCACGCGCCATCCTCTCTCGGCCAGGAGGCTCGCCGTGTGCTGCTTGTTGGTCCAGTACGGTTCGTCCCAGTCGGCGGTTGAAAAGAGTACGCAATCTCGCGCTGCGAATATGGCGTTGTGACGCTCAACCACTGAACACCTCGACCGGACGCCCCATCAGACTGTCCAGGATGCGCTGCGAAGCGAGTCCGTCGCCGTACGGATTGGCCCGATTGCGCAACGCCGCGCGCCGTTGCGGATCGTCGAGCCAACCACGGACCGCGCTCTCGATGTTAGCCGGCGCCTGTCCGGCAAGCGTCGCGAAACCGGCGTCGGTGCCTTCCCGCCGTTCGGTGTGATTACGCATGACAACAACAGGCACGCCGAACGTGGGCGCCTCTTCCTGTATGCCGCCGGAGTCGCTTACGATTAGCGCGCTGCCGCTGATCAGATAAAGACTGGTTGGATAATCCACGGGCTCGATCAACTCTAGATTCGTGATGCCATTCAGCTCACGCAACACGGGTTCGCGTACTGCGGGATTTAAATGAACTGGGAAAATCCAGCGATAAGCGCTGTACCGCTGGCACAAATCGCGCAACACGGCGCAGATGCTCTGCAACACGTCGCCAAAGTTTTCCCGCCGGTGACAGGTCACGAGGATGTGTTCCTGCTCGCCACCCGGCCATGCCGGAAGAGGACTTTTCGGCGGCGTGGCGCCCCAACTGCGGCGCACTTCAGCGATCGCATCGACCACCGTGTTGCCCGTCACCACGATCTTTTCTTCCGCTATACCCTCGCCCAACAGGCTGCGCCGCGCCAATCCCGTCGGCGCAAAATGCAGGCTCGTGATCCGGCTTAGCAGGCTGCGATTGGCCTCTTCAGGAAACGGGCTCGACAGGTCGCCAGTACGCAATCCAGCCTCCACATGTGCCACGCGAACGCCGCGATGGAACGCCGCTAGGCCTGCACAAAAAGCCGTCGTGGTGTCGCCCTGGACGATTACCCAATCAGGACGCACCTCGTCGATGGCTTTGTCGAGGCCGTCCAGTAGACGCACGGAAAGCGCATTGAGCGATTGACCCGCGGTCATCGTGTCGAGCGTGATGTCGGGTTCGATGCCGAAGACCCCGAACGCCTGCGCAGCCATGTCGCGATGCTGGCCGCTCGCACAAATGACCGTATCGAGTTCGGTACGCAACATCTTCGCGACCGGCGCTAGCTTAATTACCTCCGGCCGCGTGCCCATTACGATCATGATTTTCATTGCAATGGCTTCCCTGGCTCGATCTGGAGGTGACTGCCCGCGAACTCGACGCCCAAAGCATACGGGACATTCGCCGCGGCCGGCGTCACGATCCGGAATGCGCCGACTTCCTCGATGACCTGCACCCGCGATTTCAACTGCAGGAAATCGAGCGCGTCTACCGCCGTCATGAACACTGCATGGCGGGTACGGCCGCGGATATAGGCGATCAACTGTTCATGCGCGGCAATGCGCGACGCCTCGTCGATCCAACCATATTGATAGCGCGGCGAAAAAGGATGATCGAGATAGCCGAATAACGTCCGCGTCTCGTAGGCAAGATCGAAGGCTTGCTTGAACACCGCGAGCGGGTCGCGGTCTGCGAGCATGCAATCGCCGTGAAGCATGCACTGCTGGCTATGGCCGACGAATCCGGCAGGCATCCCGGCAAGCAATCCGCCACGCGCGAGCACGAACTCGGGATCATTGCGAATAATTCCACCGATACAGCCTTCGTAGCCGGCGTCGGCCAATGCGTGCAAAGCATAGTGTGGCGACTGGTGAAACGGCGAAACCGCATAACGCACCCGATTGCCCGTCACGATGTGCAAGGCCTGCGCCGACTGACGTCCCTCTTCAAGCGCCGCCTCGTAGCTGCCTCCCCAATTGGGCGCGTGGGTGGCCGTATGCGACAGCACGGCCCCTTGCCCCTGGTCGACGAGAAGCTCCCACAGGATCCGGTGCTCTTCGGGGCGCACAAGATTTTGCGTAGCAACGGCCAGCGAAAAGGGTACGTTGAGCCGTTGGTACGCTTCCCACAACGGGCGTGAAGCCTCTACGCTCTCGTCGCAATCCAGCCGTGAAGTGATGGCGGCGTCGTAGCCCCAAGGTATCTCACTGAGCACCGGCTGACACGGCAACTCGCTCGCACGGTAGCCCGAAAGGAAGTTTTCGACGATGCGCCACTCGAACGAATCGCACGGTCCGACTGCGCGGTTGACCCACAGCACGCTAATGGCGCCAATATCCCACAGCGCCGCATAAGAAAATTGCCGTTCGCCGCCAACCTGCACCGACGCCAATTCGGCTTCGGCAGGCGCGCGCGCGGCCTGCGCCACGGCCCACACCGAGCCGTCGTGGCGGATACGTCCGAAACCGAGGTTGTTCCACTCGTCCGCGAAATCGAAACGCTCGAAAGGACGGCGCCACGCGCGTCCTCCCAGCTGTTCAGCCAACTGACCGTAGCAGACCGCAGCGCGGCTCTCTCTCGATTCACGCGACGGTGCCGCTTCGCTGCGGCTGTCGGCCTCGAGTTCCGACGACCAGGCCGTTGATTCGATGTTGAACTCGCGTGCGAGGCAGGCCGGCACGCGGCCAAACAGGATCAGCTTGCGCGGCGGCCCGGCATGCAGCCATTCGAAGAGATCCGAGTCCCACTCCTGAGGTAAGTCCACTGCCAGGATCAGCTTCAAGGCAGCGGAGCGTAATGCGCCGCGTGATACGGCCTGCGCCTGCATGCTGCTCACGGAGCGCCGCACAGCGGCCAGCACATGTCGGCCGGCTACCGCGCTCGCGTTGGAAAACAGTACGCCGATCATGCAGTCACCACGTGACGGAATTTAGCCCGACTGCCGACCCGCACGAAATCGTCGTGGCCCACATAGGCAATCGTGAATGCGTCCTGCCAGAAGTGCCGCAACTTGGCCGTGGTTTCGTCGGCATTCGCGGTGGGCTCGAGCACGATGCGCAACGTAGGCGGCGAAGTACGCAGATCGATCTGAAACTCCTGAATGCCGCCGACGCGATGATCGAGCATGTCCTGAATGTGATGCGTGGGATGCGCGACGCCGTTGATCGGCACGACGTCGTGAATACGGCCGACCACATCGGTCAGGAAGAATCCTTTGTCGGTTTCCTGAACACGGGCGAGGTCGCCCGTCGCGTAGCGGATCAGCGGCATCAGCTTGTTGCGAAAGCCCGTGAACACGAGTTCATGCGCACCGTCGGGATTGCCTTCAGAGACCCGGCTTTCAGGCCATCCTTCCGATTCGAGAATCTGGAAACCGCCCTCGTGCCCGTCGAGTTCGTAGGCCATCACGCCGAGTTCCGCAAGGCCATAACGGTCGATTACCCGGCAACGCAACGCGGACGCAATCATCTCGCGCGTATGCGGCTCGAGCAATTCGCCGCTCGACTCGAACACCTGAAATCCCTTGCCGCCGCCATATTTACGCTGCACATAACAGGCAAGCGCGTACATGGTCGAAGGATGCGAATGCGCGAGATATGGTTTGCGGCGCTTGAGTGTGCGCCACATTTCTTCGAGACCCTGATCGTCGATCCGGTCGAAGAAAATATTGCTGCGGTTCATTGCGAAGCACTTGAAGTCTTCGCGCGACGGCCATTCCGGAATCACCTGATCCGGAAAACGGCATGCAAAGTGAAGCTCTGAGCGATGGCGCAATTTGCCGATGCGCTCGCGGCAATAGTTCGTGACCGCCGACGAGTAATCCGCGCCTTCCTGATCGTAGTAGACCGTGGTGGACAAACCGGTTGAGCCGCCGGTTTTGCACGCGTGATGCTGCCCGGCTTCGAGCGGCCCCGACAAGAGTCGCGTGCCCTGCTCACGGATCACGTCCTTGGTCAGATACGGTAGCTCTTCCAGATAACGCGGGTCCTGCTTGACCTTCGCCGGATCGAACTGCTTTACCTTGAAGAGGTCGTGGTAATACGGCACCTTGGCGCCCGCAAATTCGAGCATGCCCGCGAGGCGTTCGAGTGCAATTCGCCGGCGATGCGGCACGGGCAACGTGTAATGCTCGCGCAGTTCCTGAATCTTCGGACGCACGCTGCGCTTTTCGCGGCTCTCCGCGATCGGATAGGCAATGTAGCCGCCGGCAAAACCCTTCAGCGTGCGAAACGGCTGGCGCACGAACAAGGACTCGGAATAACGCAGGAATGGATGATTAGCTCGCATGGCTTCGAACCTTATTGCGCCTCTCTTGCGCCTGACTGCTACCGCCGCAAGCGCCGCGACTGATGCACGGGTGCTTCGACGGCACGATTTATATTAAGCGCGAAGCTTCGCCTGAAACGGACGATGCGCATAGCACTACGACCGGCGCGATCCGCTTCGGCGACTCGCAATATGCGATGCCGCAAGCTTAACCGCGGTACGGCTCGCTGCGCTTGCGACGCCGGCGTCAGCGCCGCCTCAGCGGAGCTTCGACGTCAGTGCGGCAACTGCGCGGTATGACTGACGAGCGGGCCTTCGCTCTGTGCGGGCGGGATCACCGGTTCGTCCGCGATCATCCGGCCGTGCTCCATCGAAATCTTGCGGTTGCACACGCGTGCAACGAGCGACGGATCGTGCGATGCAACCACCAGCACCGACGCCTTGCCGACGAGACTCTCGAGGCGCTCGGCCGCCTTGAGGCTGAACTCGGCGTCGCCGACGCTCAACCACTCGTCCATGATCAGAATGTCCGCTTCCACGCTCGTCGAAATGGCGAACGCGAGGCGCAGCATCATGCCGCTCGAATAGGTGCGCACCGGCAGATTCAGGTAATCGCCCAGTTCGCTGAAGTCGGCGATTTCGTCGATCTTGCTGCGGATACGCGCCGGCTTCAGACCGTCGAGAATGCCACGAAGATAGATGTTTTCGAAGCCGGTCGCGTCTGGGTCGAGGCCCATGGAGACGTCGAGCAGCGAAGCGATCTTGCCGTGCACTTTCAGTTCGCCGCGCACCGGCGCGTACACGCCGGACAGCGTGCGCAAAAGCGTCGTCTTGCCGGAGCCGTTGTGGCCGACGAGGCCCACCCGATCGCCTTCGGTGAAGCTGAAGGTCAGGTCGTCGATCGCCTTGACGATCGCATGGCGGCCCGCGTCCTGGCCGATTCGGCCACCCGTCGTGAGGTTGAGCACCGCTTTCTTGAGCGAGCGATGCGAGTTCTCGTAAATCGGAAATTCGACGGAGATGTTACGAGCGACAATCGATGAAGAACTCACAATATCAAAGCCAGTAAGGAACGCGATTACGGAAACGCTTCATCAGGAATTGCGCGAATGCAAAACCGACGATCAACAAGCCGATTGACCAGGCCCACGACTCCCAATGCGTAGGACGGCCGGTCAGCGGCGCACGAACCGTTTCGATCAGGTGATAGAGCGGGTTGTAGTCGGCGATCCAGCCACGCTCTTTGAGAATTTCCGGCGACCACATGACAGGCGTGAAAAAGAACACGACCTGAATCAGGTTCGTGACAATCGGCGGAATATCGCGAAAGCGCGCGCATAGCACGCCGAGCGTGACGCCGAGCCAGACGCCATGCAGCAACAGGATGCCCAGCGCGAACGGCACGAGCAAAAACTCCCAGCCGGGCCAGCGTCCAAAAGCGAGAAGCAGCACGACTACGACCGGCAGGCTATGCAGCAGAATCACGAAGTTGCGCCACGCGATCCGGCATACGTGCACGGTGAGCGGCAGCCGGATCTGCTTGATCAGATACGCCGCGCCGATAAATGCGAGACACCCTTCGTTGGCGACCGAGGCCAGATATGCCCACACGACGAGACCGACTGCGAGGTACGGCAGGTAGTCGGAGATTTGCTGGTGCAGCAGCGTGGAGTACAGCGCGCCGAGCACGAGGACCATGATGATCGTGCTCAACGTGAACCAGAACGGCCCGAGCACGGAACGGCGATAGCGTTGACGGATGTCATGCCAGCCGAGCGTGCCCCAGACGCGCACCGATTTCATCCCGACGATCAGATCGTCGTTTTGCGTGTGCCGCGTCAGGTCTTCGCTGCTGTCGTTGATAAAGGTAATGTCCATCTCAAGTACGTCCGTAAATGTCTTCGAAGCGGACGATATCGTCTTCGCCTAGGTATTCGCCGCTTTGCACTTCGATCATCACGAGCTCGACGACGCCCGGATTTTCAAGGCGGTGTTTGTGACCCGCCGGGATATAGGTCGACTGGTTGGTCGATACGAAGAACTCATTCTCTCCGTTGACGACCTTGGCCATGCCGCTCACCACCACCCAATGCTCGTTGCGGTGGTGATGCATCTGCAAACTGAGGCTCGCACCGGGCTTCACTTCGATGCGCTTGATCTTGAAGCGCGGGCCTTCTTCGAGGACTGAGTAAGTGCCCCAAGGCCGGTGCACCGTGCGATGCACCTTGTATGTTTCATGACCGCGCAACTTCAGTTCGGCAAAGATCTGCTTGACGTCCTGAGCGCGGTCTTTGTGGGCGAGCAGCAACGCGTCGGGCGTGTCGATCACGATCAGATTTTCGACGCCGACCGCGCCGATCAGCCGGTTGCCGCCGCGCACATAGCAGTTCTTCACGTCGAAGAGCAGCGCCTCGCCTTCCACGCGGTTGCCGCTCGCGTCCGCCGGGGAAAGATCGCTCAGCGCGGTCCATGACCCGACGTCGGTCCAGCCAATGTCGCAGCTGACCACCGCGGCGTGCTCGCACTTCTCCATCACCGCGTAATCGAATGACACATCGGGCACCGCGCCGAAACAGCCCGGCTCGAGGCGGATCTGCGCGCCGCCGTCCGTGCCTTGTGCCGACGGCGACTTCTCCATGCATTCGGCTGCGGCATCCAGTATCTCGGGGCAATGCTGCTGCATCTCCTTGAGAATGGTGCGCGCGGTGAAGCAGAACATGCCCGAATTCCACAGGAACTTGCCCGAGGCCAGATACTCTTGGGCTTTTTCGAGCGACGGTTTTTCGACAAAACGTACGACGTTCTCGCCGTCCGCTTCGATATAGCCATAACCGGTCTCGGGCGTTTGCGGCTGCACGCCGAACGTGACCACCTTGCCCGCCTGCGCAAGCTTTTGCGCAGCGACGACCGCCTTTGCGAAGGCTGGCTGATCGGCGATCAGATGATCGGCGGCCAGCACCAGCATGACGGTCTGATCGCCGTGCACTTTCGCCGTATGCAGCGCCGCTGTCGCGACGGCGGCCGCCGTGTTGCGGCCGAACGGCTCCAGAATGAACGAAGTGGCACAGCCCTTCGTATTCACTTCGCGGAAATCGTCTTCGGTTTTGAAGAACAGTTCGCGATTGGTTACCGTCAATACTTCCTTCACCCCGGGCAGCGCGACCGCGCGCAGAAAAGCCTTCTGCAACAGGCTCTCGCCATCCGCGAGACGGATGAACGGCTTCGGGTGCGACTCGCGCGAGACAGGCCACAGTCTCGACCCCGCCCCACCACACAGGATGATCGGCAACATACTCACAGGCTCCCCTTCCATACCGTATTTATTACTTGATCGCATCATTTCCTGCATGTGCGGCATGCCGCGACGCGATGCTCAGCAGAACCCGCGAACCGGCCGACGATGTGAGCGTGTCGCGCTTATCCGCAATACGCGGCGCGCTATATCGCAAGCCGAACAAGCGTCACCGGACGATCAATATTCTACCCTCGCCCTCTTTCAGTATCGTCAGCAAGTGAGGGCTCGGGCGACACGCTGTGCCGCGAGCCGCACAGATACGTTCACGCCTGCAACCGGCGGCCGGGCACCATGCGCCGACGGCCTTAAGAACGCGCGGCTGGCGACTTGGGGAAACCGTCCGTCAGGCACAGCTTCAACGCGTCACGCCAATGCGGCGCAGCGAGCCCGAAAACCTGCGCGAGCTTTTCGTTCGACATGCGCGAATTGGACGGACGCTTTGCGGGCGTCGGATAGTCGGCGGCAGGAATCGGCAGCGTATTGGGCCGGTTCGGCAGGTCGGCGAGTTCGAAGATAGCCGACGCGAAACCGTGCCACGATGTCGAATCGCCGGCGCACAGGTGATAGACGCCCGAGCGCTCACGCCACCACGACGCACTGTCTTGCGCAGCGAACGCCTGCGCGCTCATGTGCGCGGTCAGCGTAGCAATGGTGTTGCACCAGGTGGGCGCGCCGAACTGGTCGGCAACAACCTTCAACTCAGGCCGCTCGGCGCCCAGGCGCAGCATGGTGAGCAGGAAGTTCTTGCCGCGCGTGCCGTAGACCCAGCTGGTGCGCAGCACGAGATGGTTCACGCCCGTCGCAGCAATCGCCTGTTCGCCGGCAAGCTTCGTACGACCATACGCGTTTTGCGGATCCGTGGGATCGGTCTCGACGTAAGCGCCTTCCTTTTCGCCGTTGAACACGTAATCCGTCGAATAGTGGATCAGCGCGGCGCCCAGCTTCTTCGCCTCTTCGGCCAGCACGCCCGGTGCTTCGCCGTTGATGCGCATTGCAAGCTCCGACTCTGCTTCCGCCTTGTCGACCGCCGTGTAAGCCGCGGGATTGACGATCAGCGCGGGCTTCACGTCGCGAACCACGGCGCGGACCTGGTCGAGATTGGAGAGATCCATGGTCGAGCGGTCCACGGCGACCACCGTGCCCAGCCCTTGCAGCGTGCGGGCTAGCTCATACCCGACCTGGCCGTTCACGCCGGTGACGAGAATCTTCCGCTTGGCATCCTGTGCGCTCATCCGGCCGCCCCTTATGCGTAGACTTCGGCGTCGGCAAGACGCTTGCCTGCCGCGTCCTTTGCGGCCAGCAGCGGCTCGAAATCGATAGGCCACTCGATGCCGATAGCCGGATCGTTCCACACAATGCTGCGCTCGTGATCGGGGAACCAGTAGTCGGTCGTCTTGTAGAGGAACTGGGCCGACTCGGACAGCACGACGAAACCATGCGCAAAGCCAGGCGGCACCCACAGTTGCCGATGGTTTTCCACCGACAGCTTCACACCCACCCACTTGCCGAAGTTGGGCGAACTCTTGCGGATGTCGACGGCGACGTCGAACACTTCGCCTTCGACCACGCGCACGAGTTTGCCCTGCGCATGTTGAATCTGATAATGCAGGCCGCGCAGCACGCCTTTCGCGGAGCGCGAATGATTGTCCTGTACGAACGTGACGTCGCTCTCCACGTGCTCCGCGAACTCGACAGCATTGAAGCTCTCGTAGAAATAGCCGCGGGCATCGCCGAATACTTTCGGTTCGATGATCTTGACTTCAGGCAGCGCAGTAGCGGTTACTTGGATGGCCATGCCACTTGGTCCGTAAGAATGTTTTGCAGGTACTGCCCATACGCGTTCTTCGCGAGCGGCGCGGCGAGTGCGAGCAACTGCTCGGCGCCGATCCACTGCTGGCGGTACGCGATTTCCTCGGGACACGCGACCACGAGGCCCTGGCGTTTCTGCAAGGTCGCGATGAACGTGGCGGCTTCGATCAGCGAATCGTGCGTGCCCGTGTCGAGCCATGCATAGCCCCGCCCCATGATCTCGACGTTCAGCGCGGCATTGGCGAGGTAATGCGAGTTGACGTCGGTGATTTCAAGCTCGCCGCGCGGCGACGGCTTGATCTCCGCGGCGATGTCGCACACCGCTTTGTCGTAGAAATACAGGCCGGTGACCGCATAGTTCGAGCGCGGCTTGGCCGGCTTTTCCTCGATCGACAACGCGCGGAACTGCTTGTCGAATTCAACCACGCCGTAGCGTTCTGGATCGTGCACGTGATATGCGAACACGGTCGCGCCTTCGGCCTGATCGTTCGCGCGCTCGAGCTGCTTAGCGAGGTCGTGGCCGTAGAAAATGTTGTCGCCGAGAATCAGCGCCGAGGGGTCATTACCCACGAACTCGCGACCAATGATGAACGCTTGCGCGAGGCCGTCCGGCGAAGGCTGAACGGCGTACTGAATGTTCATGCCCCACTGGCTGCCGTCGCCGAGCATGGCTTCAAAACGCGGCGTATCCTGCGGCGTGGAGATGATCAGCACGTCGCGAATGCCCGCCACCATCAGCGTGGAGAGCGGGTAATAAATCATCGGCTTGTCGTAGACAGGCAGCAACTGCTTCGAGACGACATGCGTGATCGGATAGAGCCGGGTGCCCGAACCGCCCGCGAGAATAATGCCTTTGCGCGCCATTGCCGTGCCCTTACGCGCGTTGCGCGTAGTTGGTCTCAACCCACTTCCGGTAGTCTCCCGAAGCGACTTCGTCAGACCACGCCTGATTGTCGAGATACCACTGCACCGTCTTTGCAAGACCTGTTTCAAACGTTTCCGCGGGCTTCCAGCCGAGTTCGCGTTCGAGCTTGCGAGCGTCGATCGCATAACGGCGGTCGTGGCCCGGACGGTCCTTCACATACGTAATCTGATCGCGATACGAAGCGCCCGCCTTCGGGCGCAGTTGATCGAGCAGATCGCACAGCGTGTGCACGACGTCGAGGTTCTTCTTCTCGTTCCAGCCGCCGATGTTGTACGTCTCGCCCGGCGTGCCGCGCGCGAGCACTTCGCGAATCGCGCTGCAATGGTCGCCGACATACAGCCAGTCGCGCACGTTCTGACCGTCGCCATATACGGGCAATGGCTTGCCGCCGAGCGCGTTGGCGATCATCAGCGGAATGAGCTTTTCGGGGAACTGGTACGGACCGTAGTTGTTCGAGCAGTTCGTGGTGAGCGTGGGCAAGCCGTACGTGTGATGGTAGGCGCGCACCAGATGGTCGGAGCCGGCCTTGGTCGCGGAGTAAGGGCTGTTCGGCGCGTACGGCGTGGTCTCGGAGAATTGCGGATCGGTGGCGGAAAGCGAGCCGAAGACTTCGTCGGTCGAGACGTGCAGGAAGCGGAATGCGGTCTTGTCCGCGTCGCCGAGCGTGTTCCAGTAGCTTCGCGCGGCCTCGAGCAGCGTGAACGTGCCGACCACGTTGGTCTGCACGAAATCGGCCGGGCCGTGAATCGAACGATCCACGTGGCTTTCGGCCGCGAAGTGCAGCACGGCGCGCGGCTTGTGCTCGGCGAATAGCGCGTCCATGGCGGCACGGTCGCAAATGTCCGCGCGCACGAACACGTGCCTCGCATTACCCTGTTGCGACTTGAGCGTGCCGAGATTGCCGGCATAGGTCAGCTTGTCTACATTCAGCACCGCTTCGTCCGACGTATTCAGCCAGTCGAGCACGAAATTGGCGCCGATAAAGCCGGCACCGCCCGTAACCAGGATCATGAAATTCCCTTCCAGATATTTGCGACAGCCCCGGCATTGGTCGGCCGGCCCGCGCGCATTGTGGAGTCTGATTCTCTCGGCGGCTGCACTCCGCAACAAAGCGGACGCTCAGACGCCAATCTTATAAAAGCCCCGATTATAAAGCGGCCCTGAACAAAAACTAGAACCCTAACAACTTGAAACAGCTTGACAAGTTTTGATTCGGGCGGAATTGCCGACGCCGTTTGCGAGCGGCTCATGCTTACCGGATCGCCGCTCCGCGCCAATGCGATCTGTCGCGGCACGACGCGTTACCTCACGGCAGCGCGCGGCGCACCGTGAAGCGTTGTCGAAAAGGATTGATTGAAGGCCGCGCCCCTTGCGGAGCGGGCAGCAATGAAGGACGAGCGAGCGCCCGATCCCTGCGTTTCAGGCGGCCAGCATCCAGCGCAGCGTATCCATGAACGGAATGGCCTGGACTTCGGGTACCAGCGAGCGTAGCTTCGCGGGCGATCCGGCGAGCACCTTGACATCGGTTTGCCGGACGAAAGCGGGATTGATGTGCACTTGCAACTCATGGCCGGTCAGGTCGCTTGCGGCCGAGAGAATCTCGCGCAACGTATAGGGCGTGCCAGTGCACACGTTCACGGTCTCTGAAGCGGCCTCGGAATCGAGCAGCGCCTCGTAAGCGCTCGCCACGTAGCGCACGTCGGAAAAATCTCGTGCGACGTCGATATTGCCGAGTTCGATAGAGGGCTCGCGCCGCGCGAAGTGCTCGACGATCTTCGGTACGAGGAAGTTCGACGCCTGTCCGCGGCCCGTGTAGTTGAACGGACGCACGATCAGGATGGGCAGCCGGTCGAACCAGGTGTGCACCATCGTTTCCATGGCCGCCTTGCTGGCCGCGTAGTGATTGACCGGCGTGAGCGGAAAGCTTTCGTCGATCGCGTCGCTCGTCACGTTGCCATACACATTGGCGCTGCTCGCAATCAGCACCTTGCGCGGCGAATGGCCGGTCGCCGCACACGCCTCCAGCAGGTTCAGCGTGCCGATCACGTTGACGCGGTAGAAGTCGAGCGGATCGTCGTGGCCGACAAAGCTGATGGCGGCGAGATGAACGATAAAGTCGGGCCGCGCCGTTTCGATCACGCGCCTGCAGTTTTCCGGCGAGGTGATATCGAGCCTCAAACGCGTGGGCGTTTCCCGCTCGTCGCGGCCGGCGAAGGTTTCGATCACGGTATGGCCGCGACCAAGCAGGTTATCGACCAGATAGCGGCCAGTGAAGCCGCTCGCCCCGGTGACGAGCGTGCGGACCGGTTGCTTCGCATGGGAAGACGACATGCTTTCTCCGTTCACGAGAGTCATCCTGTTGTGATGCAATATCGCGCTGGTCGTTCATTGCGTGCCCCGACAACAGCGGCAGCGCAAGCATGGCGCGATACCGGCGCTTCAAACGGGCTATTATGTCACGCTCGCTTGCTGCATTGCCCAACGCGGCACGCTCCGTGCGCCGCCGCGTGTATCGAACCGCAAACATTCCCTCGATGACACCCTCCACCGCGCCTTCATCCCCTCCGCCAATTTCGCAGCAGTTCCCTGTGCCTCTTGCCTTCGGCGATCTGCAAGGATGCCGCACGCCTTTCCAGCGACTGCTCGCGAAGGCCGCGCCGCCAGCCGGCACGCCGCTATGGTTCGCGGGCGATCTGATCAACCGCGGCGCCGAATCGCTTGCCACGCTGCGCGACATCATCGCGCTCGGCGATCGCGCGGTGCCGGTGCTGGGCAATCACGATCTGCATCTGCTGTCGGTGTCGGCGGGAATTCGCAAGTCGAAAAAGGGCGACACGATCGACGAAATTCTCTCCGCGCCCGATGCCGCCGACCTGCTCGAATGGGTCCGTCACCGACCCATCGCGCATTACGAGAACGGCATGCTGATGGTGCATGCGGGCGTGGTGCCGCAATGGGACGTGAGCCTCACGCTCGAACTCGCCGACGAATTGCAGCGGGCGCTGCGCGCGCCGAACTGGAAGGAGACGCTCGCCGGCCTGTATGGCAACGAGCCGAGCCTATGGACGCCGAACCTGAAGGGCATCGAACGGCTGCGCGTCACGTGCAGCGCGTTGACGCGCGTGCGCTTCTGCAATGCGGAAGGCGCGATGGACTTCAGCAGCAGCGGCGGCTTGAACGCCGCGCCGCCCGGCTGCATGCCCTGGTTCGACGTGCCGTGGCGCAAGACTGCGAACGTGACCGTGGTGTTCGGCCATTGGGCCGCGCTGGGGCTGATGTTGCGCGACAACCTGATCGGACTCGACTCAGGCTGCGTGTGGGGCGAAAAGCTTTCAGCGGTGCGGCTCGCGCAGAACCCGGCCGAGCGCACACTCACTCAGGTCCAATGCGACAACTGCCGATCGAGCGGGGGCAATTAGGCGGTACGGGATCTAGACGCCTGGCGAGCGGGCCGAGCTGTCGGCGGGTTCAATCATTGTTTCGGCGGATGTGGACGATTCCGCCTGCTCCACGACGAGCGCGCCGCTGGTTGCCGTGCCGCCTCGCATCTCCTGCAACGCGGCTTCGATTACGCCTTGCGCTTGCGCCGCCAACGCACGGCGGTCCACGCCCGCCGCAAGCGGCGCACACACGTACACATGTGCGGTCAACGGCCCGCCGCCCAGCAGCAGATCTAGCGAGTCCGCGAGCGAGAGATCGTCGATATAGGCAGGCGCCGTGGACTGCCGGCCGTGCGCGTCTTCGTACATGATGCATAGCGGCTGCACCGGCGCGGCGGCCGACACCGCCGCCTGAAACATATTCGCGTGAAACGGCAGCAGCGCGAGTCCATTGGACGTCGTGCCTTCCGGGAACACGCACATTAGCTCGCCCGCGCTCAAACGGTCGGACAGCTCATGCATGATCCGCTTTGCGTCGCTACGCTTCTCACGCTGTATGAACACCGTATCCAGTTGCTGCGCGAGCCAGCCGACCAACGGCCATTGGCGGATCTCCGCTTTCGACACGAACGGCGTGGGCCGCCACGCATTGATCACATAGATGTCGATCCATGAGATGTGATTGGCCACGACCAGCGCACCGCGATCGAGCCGCGCGCCGTCGTTATGCACGACGAGCCGCATGCCGCACAGGCGCAGCATCTTGAGCGACCATTCGCGGTTGAGCGCGTGACGCCGGTCCGCGTCAGCTTTCGGAAAGCGCGTCGCCACGATCCACATGCCGTGCAGCAGATGCGCGATGAGACGAGCCTTGCGTAACGCGAGCTTCATGTTCGGAGCTTTCCGTTGCGGGTCGATGCGAATTCCAGACTGGCCGATGCGTGAGCCATGCCGCGCACGTTAGCGCTGCTCGAATGCGACGCGGCCGGCCACGATGGTCGCGCGAACGCGAGCCGGCAATTCGTAACCGAGGAACGGCGTGTTATGCCCCTGACTCTTCAGCGCACGCGGCTCGACGCGCCAATGCGCGTGACGGTCGAACACGCAGAGGTCGGCCACGCTGCCTACCGCGACGCTGCCGGCCGCTTGCAGATCGAGCACGGCGGCCGGCGCCGCGGTGATGCGGTTGAGCGCCTTCGCAAGCGGCACGCCGGCTTCGTCGGCCCACTTCACCGTCAGCGACAGAAACAGCTCGAGGCCGGTAGCGCCCGGCGTGGCTTCGCCAAACGGCAGCAGCTTTTCGTCGTCGTCGACCGGTGTGTGATCGGAGCAGATCGCGTCGATGGTGCCGTCGACGAGACCCGCGCGGATCGCTTCGCGATCGCGCTGCTGACGCAGCGGCGGGTCGAGCCGGAACTGCGCGTCGAAGTAGCCGATGTCGAGGTCGATCAGATGCACGTGGTTCACGGTGACGTCGCACGAAACCGGCAAGCCCTCGGCTTTCGCCTCGCGCATGAGCGCGATGCCCGCCGCCGACGACACATGCGACAGATGCACCCGCGCGCCCGTCACACGCACGAGTTCGAAGATCGTATGGAGCGCGATGGTTTCCGCCGCGACGGGCACGCCGGACAGGCCGAGCCGCGACGCGAGCGCACCGCTCGCGGCCACGCCGCCCTTGCCGAGATACGCGTCGACAGGACGCAGCCACACCGTGTAGCCATAGGTTTTCGCATATTGCAGCGCACGCATCAGCACTTGCGTATCCACCACCGGCGAGTCGGCCTGCGAAAAGCCGATGCAGCCGGCTTCCGTGAGCTCGACCATTTCGGTGATGACCTGGCCCTTCAGGCCGACCGTCAACGCGCCGAGCGGATACACATGTGCCTGGTCGAGATTACGCGCGCGAAACTTCAGCATTTCGACGAGGCCGGGTTCGTCGAGCGTCGGATCGGTGTCCGGCGGACAAACGAGACTCGTCACGCCGCCAGCAAGCGCCGCGGACATTTCGGATTCGAGCGTGGCCTTGTGTTCATAGCCCGGCTCGCGCAGACGCGCCGACAGGTCGACGAGACCCGGCGCGATATGCAGACCGCGCGCGTCGATGGTTTGCGTCGCCTCGAAATTGGCGGGCGCGTTGCCGAGCGCGACGATCTTGCCCGCCTCGATGAAAACGTCCTGCTGCTGTTCGGTACCCGCTGCCGGATCGATCAGCGTGCCGCCTTGAATATGAATCTTCATGCGCTGCCTTAATGTATCAGCCGGATTCGGCCAGGTTCTGCGTTGTCTGCCGCGCGTGCGTCGTTCTGGGTCCGCACGCATGCGTTTGCCGGATCAATCGTTATTGCCCGCGACGATCCCCATCACCGCCATGCGCACCGCGATGCCGAACGTCACCTGATTCAGAATCACCGATTGCGGACCGTCGGCCACCTGCGAATCGATTTCGACGCCGCGATTCATCGGGCCCGGGTGCATCACGATTGCATCGGGCTTGGCGAGCGCGAGCCGCTCCGGCGTCAGGCCCCAGCTCTTGAAATACTCCTGCGCCGAAGGCAACAGCGCGCCGCTCATTCGCTCGTTCTGCAGACGCAGCATGATGATTACGTCGACGTCCTTCAGCCCTCCGTCGAGGTTGTGGAACACGCGCACGCCCATCTGTTCGAGGCCGCCCGGCAGCAGCGTGCGCGGGCCGATGGCGCGCACTTCCGGCACGCCGAGCGTGGTCAGCGCGTGAATGTCCGAGCGCGCGACTCGCGAATGCAGAATGTCGCCGACAATCGCCACACGCAGATTCGTGAAGTCTTTCTTGTAGTGGCGGATCGTGTACATGTCGAGCAGACCCTGAGTGGGGTGCGCATGACGGCCGTCGCCGGCATTGATCACGTGCACGTGCGGTGCGCAGTGCTGGGCGATCAGATACGGCGCGCCGCTCGACGCATGACGCACGACGAACATGTCGGCGTGCATCGCCGACAGATTGTTGATCGTGTCGAGCAGCGATTCGCCCTTGCTCGTGGACGAAGCGTTGATGTTCAGATTCAGCACGTCAGCCGACAAACGTGTCGCGGCAATTTCAAACGTGGTGCGTGTGCGCGTCGAATTCTCGAAGAACAGATTGAAGACCGACTTGCCGCGCAGCAGCGGGACCTTCTTGACCTCGCGATCCGTCACGCTGACGAACTGGCTCGCCGTGTCGAGGATGTGATTGACGATCGCCTTCGGCAAACCTTCAATCGACAACAGATGCTTCAGCTCGCCGTTTTTCGTGAGCTGCGGGTTGCCCTTCAGGAAGCCGTAGCGGAAGCGCTCGGTGGCGCTATCGGCTTGGTCGTGAGAGGCCTGGTTCGCGGTGTTCATGAGTTACCTGCTGGAGAAACGGACTTCAACGTGTGTGCGGCGGGCTGCGAGTCGCGGTGCATGCGCACTCGCGCCCGATGCCGTGCTCAATCGGCGCGGGCTTCGGTGTGAAAGGTGAAACGCGGCTGGCCTGCGCTGCTCTCCTCGCGCGCGAGCACCAGCGTCGCGTCCGCGGGCACATCCACTGCGCCGCCGACGAAGCGCGCCGCCACCGGCAACTCGCGCCCGCCGCGATCGGCGAGCACCGCGAGTTCGACCGCCGCCGGGCGGCCGTAGTCATAGAGCTCATTGAGCGCTGCGCGGATCGTGCGGCCGGTGTACAGCACGTCGTCGACCAGCACGATGCGGCGGCCGTCGACGGAAAAAGGCAGCGAGGTCGGGCTCGCCTGCGAGTGCAGACCTTTCTTCGCGTAGTCGTCCCGATGCAGCGCGACATTCACTACGCCGAAACTCGCCAGCTTCAGATCATGCGCGAGCCGTTCGGCGAGCCACGCGCCGCCGCTGTAAATGCCGGCGAGCACGGCGCCCTCGGCACCGTTTTGTGCCGCACCGAACTCGTCGCCATACGCGGCGCGAATCTGGTCGAGCAACGCGCGATAAAGCGCTTCGGCGTCAATGGAACTCATGATGGTCGGAAAGTCCGTCTAGATATTGCTGAAGGATGATGCTGGCGGCTTCGGCGTCGAGCATGTCGGCACGGCCCTTGCCCTCGCGGATACCCGACTTTGCCTCAACCGACGAATAACGCTCGTCGATCCACGTGACGGGCAAATTGAAGCGGCCGTTCAATTGATTGCCGAACCGTTTGGCGAGTTGCGTCATTTCGTGCGGCGTGCCGTCCGGATGCATCGGCAAGCCGACGACGAGCGCGTCCGGCTTCCATTCGGCGATCAGTTTGCCGACCTCTGCGAAGCGATATTCACGGCTGCGATTCTGCACGATCACGAGCGGCCGCGCGCTCTTCGTCAGCGAATTGCCGACCGCCACGCCGATGCGCTTTTCACCGTAGTCGAACGCAAGCAGCGTCGCCTCACGTCCGGCCGGCAGGCTCATGCAGCGCCTCTCATGCGTGCCCGGCCTCGCCCGACAGCATGGACAGCGAAATGCCGAGCAGCGCGAGCGCGGCTTCGAGACGCTCTTCGGCAGGCACGTCGAACACGATCTTCGGATCGGCCTCGACCGTCAGCCAGCCGTTTTTCGAAATCTCTTCTTCAAGCTGACCCGCGCCCCAGCCGGCGTGACCGAGCGTGAGCAGAAAACGTTCGGGACCCGTGCCGCTTGCAACCGCCTCGAGCACGTCTTTCGACGTGGTCATTTCGAGACCGCCCGGCACCGACATGGACGACGTATAAGTGTTGCCGTCTTTCGGGTCGTGCAGCACGAAGCCGCGCTCGGTTTGCACCGGGCCGCCGAAATACACGGGTACATGAAGGAGAGGCTCGATTTCGAGCTTGAGGTCGATGCGACTGAAGAGCGCTTCCAGGTCGATATCGGTCGGCCGGTTGATCACGAGGCCGAGCGCGCCGCGCTCACTGTGATCGCAAAGGTAGACCACCGTTCCTGAAAACGTCGGATCCGCCATGTTGGGCATGGCGATCAGGAACTGGTTGGTCAGATTGATGCGATCGGTACTCTTGGACATAGTTCGGATTTTAGCAAAGACGGTGCAGGATGGCGGGCTTCGAGCGTGGAACGGCGACGTAAGTCATGGAGCGTGCCGCGAGCCATCGACGGCGATTCATGTTGCACTCTATCACGCACGCGGGCCTTGCCACGGTGCAGTTTGGGCCTGCGCGCTTGCCTGCGGGCTTGCCTGCATAGTTGCCTACCTGATGCGCTTCTTGCGCGGCTCTGGCGCTCCTGACGCGCGTTACGCGCCGCCCTGCTCGATCGACCGCGTAAGCGCGCTCAGCGCTGCGCCGCTGGCCGGCGGCGCCACGCCCGCCGCCACCTTGTGCAGCGTGGCGCGTAATGCCTCGGCCGCGCCTTCCAGCGCACTGGCGGCGGGTGCGTCGACGATCACGTGAGCACGCACCGCAGGCGTCGACACGCCGGCATGAGCGCGCCGGCGCCACGCGAGTCCCAGCGCATCGGCCAGCAGAGCGACATGGCCGAGGCCGAGCGCGCAAGCTGCGGACCCGAGCCGGTATGCGGCGTCGCCGGCCTGGAGCGCTTCGCTCGGATCGGCCTTCTCAGGCTGGTCCGCGGCCCGCGCGTGTTCGGCGAGCGCGGAGATCGCGGCGTCGGCCGTTTGTAGAAAATCCTCGTACGCATGCGCGTTGACGCTCAGCACACCAAGTTCGCGTGTCAGTGAAGTGTGCGCGCTGACCGATTGCGCCTCCACCGCTCCGGCTTCCCAAAGCATTTCCGATGTCTGCGTGCCCGCGACGTGCCAATCGACGGTCAAGCCGTAGTCGTGCAGCACCTCGACCTGATCGGCGTCTTCTGCGGCGGCGCCGAACAGCGCGTAATCGCGCCACAGCAACGCGAGGGTAGCTCGCACCAGCGAGCGCTGCGCGCGCTCGATGCCGCGCGCATGATCGGCTAGCGCGAGATTGCAGCGCGCGTAAAAACGCCGCGCGTCGGGCTCACCAGCCGCGCGTCCGCTGACCCGCAATGCACGGGCGCAGGCCTTGGCAAGACGCCAGAAGTCATAGGGATCGGGACCGGCGAGTTCAGTGAACACCGCGTCGAGTTCGTCAAGCGCGGCGTTGGTGGCCGCGCGCGCCGCCACGCTGCCGGTATCCGGCTGCGAGCGCAGCACCGGGAGCAGCGCGCGTTCGTAGCGCGCACGCAGATGAGCCAGCTGCTCGGCCGACTGTGCGTGAAACAAAACGGGCGGCACGGGCCGCGCGGTCAGCGCGAGGTCTTCGAAAGCCACGGGAGAAGCCGTTGTGTGTTCGCCGAGATCGGCACACAACTCGCGGTAATGACTAAAGAGCGTGGGCGAGCAGGCGAGCTCCCGCAGATTGTGACGCTCGAGCGCCGCACGGAAGTCGCGCAGCGCGGCGCCGAACGCCGGCCGCACGTTCTCGGCCTCGGCCGGATCGCCCGCGGCCAAGGGCGAAAGGCGCACGAGCGCGTCGGTAAAACGGGTGGCACTCAGCCAGCCCGCGCTGCGCAGTGCGTGCGAGGCGCGCACCAGCGCGGTGGTGCAGCCGGTGTGCTGCTCGAACGCCAGCAGCGCTTCGGCTAGCGCAAGTTCCGCCGGGCGAACAGCGCCGCCGCGCGGGTTGGGCAATGCGTCGAAGGAAACAGGTGCTGCGGATCGAAGAGTCATGAGTTGGCGACGGAAAGTCGGCGGGCCGCCGATTGGCGCCGCGCGCAGACTGAGCGCCTAACGCGCGGACCGGCAACTGAACAATGACAAATGCGCGATGACAGCTGCACAGGGACAAATGCAGACCGACCAATGCGCCATGACAGACTACGCAACGTCAACCTGCGGTTGGGACACGGCCAGCGCGAGGACGTTCCGGCGCGATGCCACACCTCGGCGGGGCGACGCCGGCCGCCGTTCGACTTCAGATCTGGACCATCTCGAAGTCTTCCTTGCGCGCACCGCACTCGGGGCACGTCCAGTTGATGGGAACGTCTTCCCAGCGCGTGCCCGGCGCAATGCCCTCGTCCGGCAAACCGGCTTCTTCGTCGTAAATCCAGCCGCAAATCAGGCACATCCAGCTTTGATATTCCATTCTTGTATCGCGTCGTGAAGTCCGTGGAAACGGGAGCCATGATGGTACCGTGTTGCCGCCCCAATGCCTAGCAATCGCAAACGCGCAGTCCCTGTGCCCGCCGACCTTCGGCAATGCCGGATGGGAAAAGTGCCGCTGCGTGCGGCGTCGCGCCACAGGTTAGCCAGGAAGAATGGGACGAAGCCGACGGGGATGCGAAAAAACGCCCCCGGGCCGTTTTAGGACGCATAATTGAGCCGCTTGCGCACTCACCGCGCCAAAAATACTGCTCCTTTGTAAATCTTCATGCCCAGCGACACGCCTCCGATCGTCCTCACCTTCGGCCTCTCCGATCCCACCGGCGGCTCTGGCCTGCAAGCCGACCTGCTGACCCTTGCCAGCATGGGCTGTCATGGCGTCTCCGTGCTCACCGGCTATACCGTGCGCGACTCGGCGAGTTGCGACGAAGTCAACGGGCTCGACCCGGAGGTTGTCGCGACCCAGGCGCGCATGTTGCTCGAGGACATGCCGATTGCAGCGTTCAAGGTCGGCGCCTGCACGCGCGCCGAGGTAGTGAGCGCGATCGCCGAAGTAGTGGCCGATTACGACGACATTCCACTAATTCTTGCCCCCGACTTCACGCTCGACGACGAGCACGTCCTCGCCGCCGATGAACTGCGTGAAGCCATTGCCGACCTGCTCGCGCCGCAAACCACCTTGCTGGTCGCCGACTCGGCCACCCTGCTCGCGCTCGCCCAGCCAGACGGCGACGCCGAAGCACCGAGCCTCGACGCCGCGATCTCGCATCTGCTGTCGCAGGGCTGCGAATACATTCTGTCGACGGAAACCGGCACGCACCGGCTGGTCAACACGCTTTTCAGCGAAGACGGCCAGTTGCGTCAGGACATGTGGGATCGCGGCAGTCACCGCATCATGGGCCTGACGGATACGCTCGGCTCGGCCATCGCGGCACTTCTTGCCAATGGCCAGGAGCCGGCAGAGGCGGTTCGCGAGGCTCAGGAATATCTGTACCAGGCGGTGCGCAGCGCGTTCCGGCCGGGTATGGGCGCGTATATGCCGGACCGGTTCTTCTGGGCTCGCAGCAGCGACGACGAAACGCCGCCGGCAAGCGGCAAGGACGCGGCGCCCGGCGAAGCGCGGCACTGACGCGCTCTCCTCTTTTCGCCTTACCGCCCATCGCCTGTTTCGACGTTCGCGCGCCGGCACCTCGCCCGGCGTGCGCGGTAGCCCCGTGCTGCGGCGTTTTCCTGTCTCCTGGCGGTTCGCGCATCTGACGCCATCTTTGTCGCCGCGGCAGCGGCCTGTAAATGACGTCCCGGCCCCGAATGCAGAATCCGTCGCGTAATTAAACGTTACAACGAGAGACAAACGCGCGCGATACACTCAGGAATCGAAATATCGTCATATTTCATATGTCATCGCCCACGTTTTTCATTCACCCGCCCAAAAGCGGGGGATCCACGGTGATTTCATTTTTCGACCTGAATAAAGGCAAAGATCAATTCACCGTATTCGAATGGACCGGCGACGGTTGGGACCGGTGCCGTGCCAAGCTACTTCAAACGCGTATTGGCGGCGGTCATCAACCGTACGGTATTCATAGAAGTCTCAAGACGCCGCTCGCCTATTGCACCATTCTGCGAGATCCGCTCGCCCGGCAAATATCGCATTATCGCTATGCACTGAACGGAAAAAACGGTGATGTGGCACGCGGTGCAAGCGTGTCGGCAACCGAAGCGCTCGTGCTGCGCGGCGCCCTTTCGCTCGACGAGTGGGTGAGCGAGTCGCTCGGCGGCAAAAATGTATTCGTGCAAATGTTGAGCGGTCATCCGGCACCAGATGAACTCAGTCTCGGTATTGCGAAAGCCAACCTGCAGCATCACTTCAGCGCAGTCGGCATCTGCGAAAACATGAGCGAATTTCTCCTCCGGCTTTGTGCCAAAACCGGAATGAAATTGCCGTTCTACTTTGAGACGAACATTACCAGCGGTTCGGCGAAAAACATTGGTCAGTTGAGCGAAAGCGCGAAACAGAAATTCGTTCAGGAAAATCGCCTGGATTACGAGATCTTCGAATACGCGAAGCGCGAAATTCAAAGCGACGCGCATAAGTCGGGCAGCGTGTTCGCGAATGCCCTCAATCTGGTTCACGTGATCCAGGCAGAAATTAGTCAGCTCGAGAATCCGTACCTTCACAGCTCGGTGGTATTCGGCTTCGACGAAGCGTTCCTTGTCAAAGTACACGGCGTGATCAGCCGTTTCGACCTCGCGCCAATCAACGAATACCTGCGGTTCGCGCAGGGCGAAGCGCGAACGTTTGCCGATATGTACGACGGCTTTGTCGACTCGGTGTGCGACGGTGTCGTATCCGGCTGGGCCGTGAACCTCAGTCGCCCGGAACAAAGTGTGCGACTCGAAGTGCGCATCGGCAGCGAGGTCATTGCGAGCGGCTCAACCGGCGCGCATCGGCCGGATGTTGCAAGCGCCGGCTACCCGAGCGCGTACGCCGGCTTTTCGATCGCTTTGCCGCCGGACGCACCGGACGGATTTCATGTCGCCGTGGCCGGTTCGGCCGAACGGCTTCATAACGCCGGCGTATGGCGCCGGGGTTGGCACTGCGTTTAAGCCTTCAGGAACACACAATGAAACAGCAGCTCGGCGGCCCGGTGCAACGGTTTCACGGTGCCATTACGCTCGCGGACAGGATGCGCCTTCTCCACCAGAAGCCGGTCACGATCTGGCTGACCGGCCTCTCGGGAGCAGGCAAGTCGACCATCGCGTTCGAACTGGAACGGCAACTCGTCTGCCAAGGCCGGGCCTGCTACGTACTCGACGGCGACAACGTTCGCCACGGCCTCGGCAGCGATCTTGACTTCGACCAGCACGACCGCCACGAAAACATCCGTCGTGTCGCGCATGTCGCCCAGTTGATGAACGATGCAGGACTTATCGTCATTACTGCACTCATCTCGCCGACGCAGGCCGACCGGACGATGGCGCGCGACATCGTGGGCGCTGACAAATTTGTGGAGATATATCTGTCCGCGCCATTCGCAATATGTGCGCGCCGCGACCCGAAAGGTCTGTATGCAAAGGCGCTGGCCGGCGAAATTGCATCGTTCACAGGCGTATCAGCGCCTTACGAAGCGCCGCTCGATGCGGATATCACAATCGACACCGCAACGTTGACGCCGGCCGAAAGCGTAGCGGGCATCTTCCGGTACTTGCACGAGCATTGCCTCGCGCAACAGGCTTAGCCGTAAGGAGTTGACCGCTTTTCGTCGCGCAGAAACGAATAAACGCAGAAACGCAGAAACAAAAAAACCCGCATTTGATTGCGGGTTTTTTCTTTGGCAAGCGCACCTTGCGGCGCGCTTTTCCATGGGCTCCCGGTTGAACCTCTGTACGAGGCGCAACCGGGGAGCGGACATGAATTACATGTCCATGCCCATGCCGCCCATGCCACCGGGCATGCCGCCAGGCATCGGTGCGTCTTCCTTCGGCAGTTCGCAAACAGCTGCGTCGGTCGTCAGCAGGAGACCTGCCACCGATGCTGCGTTTTGCAGCGCAGTGCGCGTGACCTTGGTCGGGTCCACGACACCAGCGTCAACCAGGTCGACGTACTCGCCGGTTGCTGCGTTGTAGCCGTAGTTGCCTTGACCAGCAGCAACTGCCGCCACCACGACGCTGGCTTCTTCGCCGCCGTTCGTGACGATCTGGCGCAGCGGCTCTTCCATTGCGCGCAGGACGATCTTGATACCTGCGTCCTGATCGGCGTTAGCGCCCTTCAGGCCGGCAATCGCCGTACGTGCGCGGATCAGCGCAACGCCGCCGCCAGCAACGATGCCTTCTTCCACAGCTGCGCGCGTTGCGTGCAGTGCGTCTTCGACACGTGCCTTCTTTTCCTTCATTTCGACTTCGGTCGCAGCGCCAACCTTGATCACTGCAACGCCGCCTGCCAGCTTGGCAACGCGCTCTTGCAGCTTTTCACGGTCGTAGTCCGACGTAGCTTCTTCGATTTGCGTGCGGACTTGCTTGACACGCGCTTCGATGTTTGCAGCTTCGCCAGCGCCGTCGATGATCGTCGTGTTTTCCTTGCCCACTTCGATGCGCTTCGCCTGGCCCAGTTCTGCCAGCGTTGCCTTTTCGAGCGTCAGGCCGGTTTCTTCAGCGATGACCTGGCCGCCGGTCAGGATCGCGATGTCTTCCAGCATGGCCTTACGGCGATCGCCGAAGCCCGGAGCCTTCACGGCAACCGTCTTCAGAATGCCGCGGATGTTGTTCACCACCAGCGTTGCCAGTGCTTCGCCTTCGACGTCTTCTGCGATGATCAGCAGCGGACGGCCAGCCTTGGCGACTTGTTCCAGAACCGGCAGCAGATCGCGGATGTTCGAGACCTTCTTGTCGTGCAGCAGCACGAACGGGTTCTCGAGCACGGCAACTTGCTTGTCCGGGTTGTTGATGAAGTACGGCGACAGGTAGCCGCGGTCGAATTGCATACCTTCGACGACGTCCAGCTCGTCTTGCAGCGACTTGCCGTCTTCGACGGTGATAACGCCTTCCTTGCCGACCTTGTCCATTGCTTCAGCAATACGATCGCCGATCGACGAGTCGCTGTTTGCCGAAATCGCGCCGACTTGTGCGATTTCCTTGTTCGTCGTGCAAGGCTTGCTGATCTTGCGCAGTTCTTCGATCGCAGCGCCCACGGCCTTGTCGATACCGCGCTTCAGGTCCATCGGGTTCATGCCCGATGCAACGTACTTCATGCCTTCGCGGACGATCGACTGAGCCAGAACCGTTGCGGTCGTGGTGCCGTCACCTGCGTTGTCGCTGGTCTTGGAAGCCACTTCCTTGACCATTTGCGCGCCCATGTTCTGGAGCTTGTCTTTCAGTTCGATCTCTTTTGCGACCGACACACCGTCCTTGGTGACCGTCGGGCCGCCGAAGCTGCGTTCCAGGACAACGTTGCGGCCCTTCGGACCCAGCGTGACCTTCACAGCGTTCGCGAGGATGTTCACGCCTTCGACCATCTTGGCACGGGCGGAATCACCGAATACGACGTCTTTAGCTGCCATCTTCTAACTCCTTGAATTCTTGAGATATAACCGGGGAAGTAGCGGCTTGCGCTTACTTGTTCACCACGGCCATGATGTCTTCTTCGCGCATCACGAGCAGTTCGTTGCCGTCGACCTTGACGGTCTGGCCTGCGTACTTGCCGAACAGGACGCGGTCACCAACCTTCACGTCGAGGGCGATCTGTGCGCCCTTGTCGTCACGCTTGCCCGGGCCGACTGCCAGGATTTCGCCCTGATCCGGCTTTTCTGCTGCGGCTTCGGGGATCACGATGCCCGACGCGGTCTTGGTTTCTTGATCCAGACGCTTGACGATCACGCGATCATGCAAAGGACGAAGGTTCATACATACTCCTCTCTTGATTGAGACTGAAGAACGCTTGGAAAACCCGGCTGGCCGAGCCAACCGGCGAAGTTGTTAGCACTCTCGTGCAGCGAGTGCTAATTATATGGACGGGTGGTGACAAATTCAAGAAGGGATGTGGGGACAGTTGAGATTTACATGCTCTGCCCCGCCACGGGATAGTTAGTCCGCCCACTCCACCAGATCCGAGGCGGCCAAGGCAGGGAGAAACCCGAACCTGCTCACTCACAAGAAATCTTCTCGACCTTCCCGCCAACCCAAGGGGCGCGCGTGATCGAATCCATAGAAACCCTAATACAGTATCGGCGCGCCGTGCCGTTGATGAGAAACCTGCGCGCTTTTTATACCGGTTCGGCGCCGGGACCACTGAACAATTGAGGCTTCCAATGAAGGTTTCCACGCGCCTGACGATACTTGCGCTCGCGGCGCTCGTCGCGCTCCTGGTTGTCGGTTCCTACAGTCTTTACAGCGTCAGACAAGCGATGCTCGACGACAAGCGCGCACAGATCACCAATCTGCTGCGAATGGCAGAACACCTCGCGACGTACTACCACGACCAGGAAGTGGCCGGGAAGTTGACGACCGAGCAGGCGCAGTCCGCGACGAAAGAGGCGTTGAGCCAACTGAACTATTCGGACGAGAGCTACTTCTGGGCTCGCCTTCCCGACGGCCTCACCCTAGTACACCGCAAAGCTTCGACCGTCGGCAAGATCAACGTAGGAAAAGCACCCGACGGCCGTCCCGACGGCGACCTCTATCGTGAAATGCTCGCGCGCGAACATATTCCGATCATGACGGTGCTCGCCAAGCATCCCACCAGCGGCGAGATGGTAGAAAAGATCAACGGACTGGTCGAGTTCAAGCCGTGGGGATGGTGGATTGGAACCGGCATCTTCACCACCGATATCAGCGCGACGTTCTGGCGAACGGGCGCATTCCTCATCACCCTGATCTCGGTTGCGATTCTGGGTATTGCGGCACTTGCCTGGCAAATCATTCGCCGCGTGACCGGCGCACTTGGCGGCGAACCCGCCGACGTTTCGCAGGCCATGCACCGCATGTCGGTCGGCGACCTGAGTCTTCCGATCGTCGTTACGGGCGCTAATGAAACGAGCTTGCTCGCATCGGTGGCACGCATGCGGCAGTCATTGCTCGACATGGTGGTCCGCATCGGCACGAGTTCCGAGGCCGTAATGAGTGGGACGAGTCAGATCGCAGCGGGTAACACGGACCTCTCGGCACGGACCGAGCAGCAAGCCGCGTCGCTGCAGGAAACGGCAGCGAGCATCGAAGAACTGACCGCGACCGTCAAGCAGAACTCGGAAAACGCGAGGCACGCGAACGGACTCGCCGACAATGCAAATCAGGTCGCGCTCGAAGGACGCAGGATCGTGGGCCAAGTCGTGGACACGATGAGCGGGATTCAGGAGAGCTCGGGCAAAATCGCCGAGATCATCGGCATCATTGAAGGCATTGCGTTTCAGACGAACATTCTTGCGCTCAACGCGGCGGTCGAAGCCGCGAGAGCCGGCGAGGAAGGCAGGGGTTTTGCCGTCGTCGCAAGCGAAGTCCGCAGTCTCGCGCAAAGATCGTCGAGTGCCGCCAAAGATATCAAGGCGCTCATCGAGGCATCGGGCTCGCGGGTCGAGGCAGGAGCCGAACTCGTCGCGAGCGCAGGGCAAACTATGGAGAAGGTCGGCATCGCGATTCAGCGAGTGACGGACATCATGGGCGAGATCGCATCGGCGTCGCACGAACAGAGCCGCGGCATTGAGCAGATCAATCAGGCGATCACACAGATGGACGAAGTGACGCAGCAGAACGCCGCGTTAGTCGAAGAGGCGGCTGCGGCCGCCGGCTCTCTCGAACATCAAGCGCAGCAATTGCGCACCGCCGTATCGGTTTTCCGCACCGCCTGATACATGGGCCGGAGGGTTCGCGGCGCGACGCTAGATCAACCGTTATCTAACGTTGCGTCGCTCATATAGCGGCCCCGGGCCTGTTGCGTCACCAGCGCGGCGTTGCGGTCATTGTCGTGTCGTCCGCTTACCAGGCCTGGCCGATTTCGTTGATGCCTTTGCCGAAAGAGAGGAGATGTGGAAACGCTGCGGAAATAGGGTTGCTGTATTCTGTTTCTCATGAAGAAACTCGTTCTCTCCGCCGCTGGCGCTGTAACCTCGATGCTTCCCTTGAGGCTTCGGCATGTGATGGCAAAGTCCCTCCTGGAAGATAACTCGCTCGCGAGAGAGTATGGCTATCTCTACCTGTCCAGCCTCTCACGGAAGCTGAACGTTGTGCGGTTCTCGGCAAATGGACAGTACGGCACGATGGTCAGCAGTTCGAATGATCTGAGCATTCTGAAGAAATACGCCGAGACCGGGCGTTGGGCGCCTGAGCTTTCCGACAAGTTGAAATTGTTCTTCGCCGGTTCGGGAGGAACATATCTCGACATCGGCGCGAACATCGGCATGACGACCATACCGATTGCGCAGCACAACGAGCGCGTGAAGTGTTATGCGTTTGAACCGGAACCGGTCAATTACCGCAATCTTCTACGCAACATTGCGGAAAATTGCCCGTCACCCAACATAGAGACTTTTCAACTCGCGTTGCACGAACGAGAGGAAGTACTGCCCTTCGAGATTGCCGACGGCAATCTGGGCGACCACCGCCTTCACTTCGAAACTAACCTTCCGGCAAAACAGAACGAGGTGGGTCGCAAGATCATCGAAGTGCGCTGCGCAAGGCTGGACGATCTTCCTATTCAGTTGTCCGGCCCTGTGTTTGCGAAAGTCGACACACAGGGTGCGGAACCCTACGTCTTTGCTGGCGGCAGCAAGACGCTTGCGAAAGCCGATGCGATCCTCGTGGAATGGTCGCCATATCATATGGCGCGGTTAGGGGGCGATCCCAACGTCGTGCTTAAGTTTCTTGAGGAGCACTTCACTTACGGCAAGGTTGAAGAAACCGACGCAAAGGCGGGAATACCAGCCGAGACGGAACCCATGCGAACAATCGCAGCGCGCCTGCGGAGCACCATTACAAAATGGCGCGACGATCCACTAAATTACGTCGATATCTTCGCGACGAAGACGGCGTCACTCGCGCGATAGCAAAAGCGGCTTGCCGCAAGCGAGCCGCTTTAACCACGTACCAACGAACCTAACAACGCGCTACCGGCTCACAGCGTCACTCAGTGACCGGTTTTTCGACAGCGTTCGTATGCCCTACGACCGACTCGAAAAACTGCGCGTACTGCCGGGAGCAGGCGTTCCACCCGAACTCGTCGACAGCTTTGCGCTTGGCCGCATTGCTGGCAATGGTCTGCCACGACTCATTGACCGACTTCAGAATGGCAGGAAGTTCGCTTACGTCATTGAACAGCATGACGTTGTCGAACCTCCTCGCAGCCCACGCCATGAAAGGTGTCGATCGTGCGATCAGAACCGGCACGAGACCAATGGCTTCAAAGAAGACGCCGCTGACGAGCATGGAGTCAGCCGCGTGGGGCAAGATCAACACGTCGCTCTGCGCAATGCCTTGCGCGAACTCTGCGTCGGTCAAAAACTTCGAATCGATGCGCACGGCTTCTCGCAGCGATTTGCTGTCAATGATTTCGTTCAACGTCGCGAGATAGGCTTCGGTGCCGTGGCCGGCGACGTGCAGCTTGCAATCGCCCGGCCAAACATCGAGTACCGCGTCGATCTGCTTATATGGACGAATCACGCCGAGCATCGTATAAAGCGGCGCCGCGCCGCGGGCCTTCGCCGTACCCGGCGGATGGCCGGGAGCGTCCCAATAGAGCGGATGAGGTAAATACTGCGCACGGTAGCGAGCCTGAAAGTCCGGCGCGTGTACAACACGGACATCGGCAAGACGATGCACGAGCGCAATGATCCGCATAGACAGGCGCCTGTTGAAGCCGACCGTATCGTGCACTGCCTGATCATGTACGAAGCACACGACCTTGGCTCGCCCGATCAACATCAATGAACAGTAGAACGCCAGCAGCAGGCAGCCGGTCACGCTAAGTTGTGCCGTGCCTTTCTGACGCCTGAACGCCCGGTATTCAAGCCAATGAAATACAAGCATGTTCTCCGGCTTGAAGAGATCGGCCAACCCGCCGCTCAGCAGTCCCCTGATTGACAGCGGGAACACATCGTAGCCGGCGGATCTATATAGATCCTTCTGAATGTCGATGTAGCGGTTTGTAGGATTTCTAAAAGGGCACATTAACACTCGCGGCCGTCTTTTCACTTCGTCTTTTCCATTCGCGTAACTGGTTTCGTCATTGACCTGCGACATTCGACAATCTCCGGTCAAGCTTCACGCGCGAAAACAACACGCTCAGGCGAATACCCGGACATTTACGATGCCCACCATTCAAACGCCTAAACCAGTATTGGGTGAATTAACGCTCCATCTTTAAGTTCAGCTTAGCATGCGCCAAATCGTTTTGCGAAGTTGCATCACCTTAGAACGCGCCAATCTCACAGGAGCCCAGGGCGCCCGTGTCCGAAAGTGCTGAACGCAGGCATTCGTGTCGTTTTTGCCACGCGAGGGTGTGGCGGCGGGAAGCTAAGCCGACGCGCATGAAAGCGGAAAATATGACCTCCGTCTCTTGGGGTCAAAGCGAAAAAAATGCAGGGCGACCAGTCCCCATACGATAAGGAGAAAGTAAAACTTATTTGGGACAACCCGCGAAATCGGAAACGATCTTGCTTTCTGGCGGGAATTTGCTATTTCTCGTTTTGTCCGACGAGTCTTGCGGGTAAGATCTACCCCGTTCGCAGTAGCAACCCCGCAAATTTTACGCATTGCGGGTTCGCTCCCAGCAAACGTTTGCATGGACACCGTTCTGATCCGCGGTTCCGGCAAACAGTTCGGTTGACCCCACTGTTGATGATTCCCCGACGCGCCAATCGGCCCGGCCGTTTCGACTGGCTCGTGCGCGTTTGTTTGAACCGCCTCGTTCATTAAAGCGGCGCGAACCGCTTCGGCAGACGCACGGCATGACGCACCAAATAGCACTGATATTTTATAGACGATCAGTAGTGCGAATAAAAACAAAGATTTTCTGGTTTCAAGATCAGTAATTAACAAAATACAAGATCAAATTTATAAATTTTTTCGGGGTTTTTTCGATAGCGGATAATTCAAAATGTTGAAAAGACGACAGTTTATTGGCGCACTGACGGCACTGAGCGGAAGTGTTATTTTGAGCGCATGCGGCGGTGGTGGCGCAGAAGAAGGCGGCACAATTACCGCTAATTCTGCGGCGCAAAAGACGAACGCAACGGCCAAAGGCACGTCGCCGAACGGCGCCGCGATGCCGCCGGCGACATCCCTGATCGACGGCTCGGGCGCCACCTGGACTCTTTCGGGCGGTGTCGCTTATCGCAACGGCGCGAAGGCCGGGAACAACTACAACGTGATTCTCGCGCTGTGCTTCAACGGCAACATTTACGTCGAGAACACCAGCTCACAGTTTTATCAGTGGACTGGATCGACGTGGCAGTCTACGAGTGACCCGCGCCAAGGCACGACGTCGCCGGACGGCACGACGATGCCGTCGGCTCCCAACATTGTCGACAAGACCGGCGCCGTGTGGACGCTGACCAACGGTGTTATCTCCCGGAACGGCGCAGTTGTGGGCAACAACTACAACGTGTCGCTGGTGCTCTGGTACGGCGGCAAGATCTATTGCCGCAACACCAGCGGACAGTTCTACGCGAACGCAGAGGTGGCCGCCCAATGGTTGCCATGTAGCGATCCGCGTATTGCCACCGCTGCGACCGCAGGAAGCTTCTTCGGCATTAACGGCCACTTCGATTACACGTACACGCCGACGCAACTCATATCGATCCTGAAGGGCTTGGGCTGCACGAGCTACCGCGTCGGCTGCACGGCAGATCCGAATCAATTGAATGCTGTGGTCAAACTGGCACAGGCGTTCCAGTCGGCGGGTATGACGCTGCTCGTGCTGGTCAACCTGGGTCTTTACGACAGCAGCGGCAGACTGCTCGCAGGCGAATCCGCTGCGTATAACGCCACGTATGGACCGGCATTCACAATCGCCAACGCGCTGAAGCCCTACGGCGTGACGTTCTATGAATGCGGAAACGAGTTGACGCGCGACAGGGCGATCATCATCGATTCGACGAACGCAGGAACGAAGGCCCTCGACTTTAACAATGCGAACTGGCCCACCATGCGCGGCGCAATGCGCGGCATGATCGACGGAGTGAAAGCCGCGCAGCCCGGCGCGAAATGCGGTATCAACTTCTGCGTCGCCGACGTCGGCGCCTCGGACGCGCTGTGGGACGGCATGCAACCCGACGGCAGCGGCGGCTATCCGAAGGTGCGCTGGGACATCACGACGTGGCACAACTATGAAGTGTATGGCGACATCTTCAACATCGGTACCGATGGCGCGGGTCCGGGCATCAACCTGCCTGCGTACTGCAAGGCCCGATACGGTGTGCCGTTCTTCATCACCGAGTGGAACACCGGCCCGGAGCAGTCGCAAACATATCGAGCGAGTTACATTACGTCGCAACTGGGTTCGTTCTATGCGGCTCGCAAGACGCACAACATTCAGTCCGTCATGTACTACGTGCTCGACAGCGGCAACAACACGTTCGGCATTATGACCAACGGGACCGCGCTGAATCCGCCGTACGGCGCATTCACGAACTTTACGTCGGGCCACGCGGATAGCTGATCCGCCTGCCCGAGTTCGATGTACGAAATGGCCTCCCGCTGCTTTCTGGCGGGAGGCCATTTCCTTTTTCACGAAACACCGACACGCGGCGCTGCGACTCTGGCCTGAAGAAATCGCCCGAAGCTGGCTCTACAGGCGAAACGAGTTTTGGCGCACACTGCGTACAGAACTCAACGGAGCAGCCATGTACGTACCCGACCATTTCAACGAAGCACGCAAAGACGTGCTGCATGCGTTCATCGCGCACAATCCCTTCGGCACGCTGATCACTCACGGCACGAGCGGTCTGGACGCCAACCACATTCCGTTCGAACTAGCGCCGGAAGAAGGCGAATTCGGCGTGCTGCACGCGCACGTCGCGCGAAACAATCGGCTGTGGCAGGACGTGACCAACGGCGATGAAGTACTCGTCGTCTTCCATGCGGGCGATGCCTATATTTCGCCCACGTGGTACCCGAGCAAGCAGGAAACGCACAGACAGGTGCCCACCTGGAACTACATGGTGGTGCACGCGCACGGCCGCATCACGATTCGCGACGATGAAAAATACGTGCGAGGCCTCGTGGCGCGCCTGACTCGCACACATGAGGCGAGCCAGCCTCGTCCATGGAAAATGGGAGATGCGCCGAGCGAATATATCGACACCATGCTCAAAGCGATTGTCGGCCTGGAGATCGAGATCACGCGGCTCGTCGGCAAAAGCAAGCTAAGCCAGAATAAGGACGCACGCGATATCGAGGGCGCGGCCGAAGCGTTGAAGGAAAACGGCAATCATCGTATCGCCAATGCGATGCTCGAGCATGCGCCGCATAAGCAGTAAGTCATGTTGGCCCCGGCGCCCTCCTCATGTCGGCCACTGGGCGACATGTGCACTATGCGTTCAGCGCACTACGGGTTAGTGACAAAGCGCCAAAGCGCTGCACACTCGGCACTCGATAGCTCGAAATGAGGCATGGACTTGCGCAACACCACGCTTGCCGGATCTATGCCGTCTTTGACTGCCCGACAGAAGGCAACGGGATCGTACCGACTGGGCGGCCCGCCCCGGCGGCTTCTTGCATCGAGCAAGTAGCCACGAGTAAGGGGCGGTGCAAAGCCGGGCGATGGATCCGTTCGTGTATGGCAATTCACGCATCGCGTGGTCCACTCCGGCAGCGATTGATTGTCGTCGCGCAGGTGCGCTACTGCCGCACGTTGCCCAGTGAAAATCGCACAGCCCATATCGCCCGGAGCGCAGCTCAGGTCGGCATGCGCGAAATGCGCATTGCTTAGTATCGCCAGGCAGATCGTCAGCCGAATCGCCTGGCGTAAGGTTGTCGACGTAGTCATCAGTGCAGGCGCAGCGTGCGTGACACGCTCGGCACACCGTTGTTGTTCAACGCAAAGAGCATGTAGTAGCCAGGCACGACAACACCAGGATCGGCCGGAATCTTCAGAATGAATTCGCCAGCCGTACCTACCGTGAAACTCAACGGCACGCGTCGCTGCTCGTTATTTACGGCATGCGTGTTGGACGACAGGCGCATGAGCGCGAATGCCTTGACACCACTACTCGCTTTCACGGCGATGGAAGTACCGAGCTGTGCATCGGCCGGCACGTTACTGAGGGTCGGCCGTGTCGCTGCCGATCCATCCGCATTGAGTAGATACGGCGGCGTGAGTATTTCAATGTCTGTGTGGTTAGTCGCGCACCCGCCGCACAGTCCCCCGCCTCCGCTCAGCACGCGGCCATCGGCCAGCAGCAGCGCAACGCTGTGGTACGTCCGCGGCACGGCTTGCGGCGCCAGCTGCGAAAAGACTTTCGTCGTCGGGTCCCACAACTCCGGAGTGAGCACAGCAGTGTCGTCCGAGAAAGGCTGCGCGAAGGCTTGACCGCCCACCACGACGACCTGCCCGTTCGGCAACACAACGCTGCTACTGAAGGCCCGCGTATAGCTCATCGGAGGCAGCGCGGTGGCGACCGCTGTGCCGGTGCTGATATCGATGAGCGTCGCATTCGAAGTCGCATTTGACTGCTCATAACTTGGCGCACCACCAACCGCGAGAATCTTGCCGATGTCGTACATGACGGCGTTCCCGTTCATCGCATCGGTATCGTTCGCGCGCTTGCCGGCATCGGTCACGTTACCGTTACCCGCGGTGTCGAACCAGTGCATGGCCTGGCTCGGACCGGCGTGGAAAACGCGTCCATTGGACACCGCGAACAGCCACGCGTGATTGTCGGCGCGAAATATGCCCGCCGCGTCCTGGGTCAATATGTAGTCGGCGAGTATCGCGCCGTTGATTTGCCAGCCCGAACCGGACGTCCACGTTTCGCCGTTTTTGCCGCCCTCGCCGCCATTCCATGAACCACCGAGCGTGAACACGCTCCCATTGCTCAACGTAACGGTCCCCTGATAGCCGCGTGGGATCTTCATCAGGTTGCTCGACGACCATTGACCGGTCGAAGGCGTGTAGATGCTCGTCTTCGAGCTGCTCGATCCCCCGTTCACCAGCAGGCGACCGTCCGGCAGATTCGCGATACCGGGGCAGAACATATCGTGCCCGGTGTTGCTGACCAGCACCTGCTTGTTGGTTCCCGTGGTTGGATTGAAGACCGCGGTGTAGGTCTTTCCCGGCGTGATTTCACCGGACGTAAAGTCGAGAAGCATATCCGACGACCACACCAGCACATTGCCGTCGGGAAGATTGGCGGCCGCCGCGGGAACCATCGGCACCCCGACAGGCGCCGACCACTTCGACGGCAACGTCTTCACATTCAGGCCGCTCAACTGCCACGTCTGCAGAGCACTCCCATTGCATACCTGCTGTCGTACTTGCTGACCCCATCCAGTCAGACTCTGCGCCGCCAGACACATGCCGCTGTGCGCAGCGACGATCGCATAGCCGTTGCCTTGCGGCTTCGCAGTAAATGTCTGGTTCGTCTGACCGTTGCACGCCCACTGGATGATGGCGGCGCCAGCATTCAAGCTCTCACCTGTCACGTCCATGCACAGGCCGCTGTTCTGATTTACGAAATGGAACTGAGATCCGGTGGGTACGGGCCGCCACTGCTGATTTGCACCGCCCGAACAGCCCCAGGAAATGACCGAGGCGCCACCCGTTGTCGATGCAGAGTCAACGTCCGCGCACAGATTCATACCGCTCAGCGTGATCGGACCTACCGTTTGCGCCTCTACGCGGGTCGCAAACGTGGTAAGCGCGAACGCTATAGCGGCGACGCAAAGTGCATTCACGCATCTGCCTGCATAGAGCCAGATGAATCTGACAAACGGAATTGGCGCCATGATCTCTGCTCCAGTTAACGTTGAACTACGCGCGCCCCAATGCGCCCAGCGCATTGCAAATTTCGTCTACACGTGGAAGATCCGCGCTGCGCCAGCGCAACCGCGCGCTTGCATCGAAGCAGTAGATCTGGGTTGCATGATCCGCAATGTTGCCGAGCGGCAAGCGGCTGCCTGCAAGCGCCATCCGCATTCCGTCGACGTCTCGCAGTGTCGGAGTCGCAGCAGTCCATGCTGGCCCGGCCTGAAAACGCTTGAGCCACTCATGCAGCGCGGACGGTGAGTCGGAAAGCGGATCGATCCCAATCGAGAGCAATCGAACCGGATAACGCCCACGAGTTTGTGGCAACCGTTGCTGCACCGCGCTGAACAGCGCTCCTTGCAGAGGACATACGGAACTACATCCGGTATAGATGGTTTGAACTGCCGTCACGCCATCTAGCAGCATGCTGTTCAGCGATCGCTCTGTACCGGTCTGATCGACCAGCCGCGTGTCTTCCAGACGAACTGGCGGAGTGACGAGCCCCGACGTCCCATGCTGTGCGTACGACGACAAAGGCGCCGCCGCGAGTGCAAGCATTGCGGCATCACGCAGGAAGACGCGGCGCGACGATCTTTCAACCGGCGTGGACTCGCCAGGCTCAGCGCGCATGAGAGCTTTGGGATGAAACAAGGCGTCGTCCTCCGCAAAAGCTCATAGAACTGCACACTCGCCTTCGCAAACAGCGTTTGGCGCGGCAGTCAATGAACACGTCGGGTGAGTCGGCGATCGCTACGTTGCTTCGGTTCCGGAGGCGGCGAACCGGTTACGTGTTTGGAGGCAGCGATTAACGTCGACGGCATTCGATCGTATGCGAAGACGGCGACGACGGTTTGTTTAGTACCCCACACTTCCTGGTGCTTCGTGACGTGAAACTTGTCCACACGCGGCGGCTCTGGACTTCGGCCAAATGAAAGAATCCGGCAATGCGAAGCGTTGCCGTGATCTATATTGATTCGCGTGCCGCGATGTTTTTTTCTCAGCCCGCACTGGCGTTGCTTGCCAGGAGCATGCCGGCACCGCGTGCCTGCGAATAACTCGTCCCACAGCTCATTGCACTGTTCCCGGTCACCGACATGGCAGTGCAGCCGTTCAGATTCATGCCCGTCTCGCAACGGCGAACGAGATTGGCCGACACAACACCGCCAACGCGATTTGCCGCCGCAATTCCACTTCCTCCAGGCCCGCTGAAACCCTCGACAACATTTCCCACTACCACGGCCCCCGTCGCGCTCGACTCCAGATAGATGCCATTTTTCGGGCTCTCTTGACCAAGCACGGTATTGCCGTTGATTACCGGGTCGGACACGTCCAGACAATGGATTCCGTGCGCGCCCATGTAGCGCAGGTTATTGCCTAGAATCGACGGCGAATCCTGGTACAGCGCGAGAATGCCAATTGCGCCATCCGCAGCATTACAAAGCACACTGTTATTGGTGACCGCTGTGCCTTGTCCGCGCTCATGCCATATGAAAGTCAATAGCGGCGAGCCGGCGCGTATCGGGTTGCTCGCAACCAGCGCGGTCTCAGCAACACTCACGACAAAGGTTGCTGACGGCACGCTTGGTCCAGTAATAAGTTGGCCGAGTTGAACCGCAGGATTTGCGAATGTCAGCGTCACACGAGCCGTGCCGTTTGTCGTCGCCCGCTGCTCCACTGAGACCGCGTTATCGGTGTCCGAGCCTATCAAGCAAATTGCGGCTCTCGCATGACCGCGCGTGAGGTCGACCGTGTTGCCTGATATGACGCACTGCACGGCTCCGCCATACACGGCAATGCCTGCGTGAATCGGGTCCCATGCGGACCCGGTGCCGTCGGTTGCGGCGCGGTCGAATATCACCGTGTTACCCGTGACCGAGCACGCCAGCGATCGGACGATAGCTATGCCCCACCACTTCGCGCCCTCGCAGGTGTTGCCCGTAATGGTCGAGTTATTGACATTCTCCGTCACGATGCTGCGCCGGAACGAACCTCGCACGACGTTGCCCGCCACCGTGCACATGTTGTCCTGCAGCGGGAAAGAGTCGGCATGGTAGTTCGCCAGCCCTTCCATGTGTATTCCGATGCGGCAGTCCTGACCGGCTCTGGCTGTCACGAGATTGCCGGTGATCGTCGCTGCGCAACCCCAGACCGTGATACCGTCGCCGCGATCCTCGCCATAAGTTGACTTTTGCGTCGGGCCGCCGCCAGCGCCGATACAGTCAATAACCCTGTTATTGGCGATGATGAAGTCGTGGTACTCGCCCGTCGACTCGACCTGAATGCCGTTCTGAAAATAGCGGATGGTCGAGCGCGTCACGGAACCGAGACTCGCGCGAAACATGATGCCGACGTTGCGTTCGCCGATATTCGACTGAAGCATGTTCGGGTTCGTGAGATAGACTCCGTCGAATTCACAGCCTTGAGCAGTCACCGTGATCGCCGCTGCATTGGCGATGCCCGCTGTAAATCGCAACTCGCCGCCGCCGACTACACGAATTGCCTTCTCAATCCTGAGCGGCTTCATCACCTTGAACACGTGACCGCCAGGGACATTCACGACTGCGGCGCCGCTGCTAAATGCCGCTTGTATCGCAGCGCTGTGATCGACGGACGGCGCGCCAGATCGTGCGTCAGCGCGTGCTTCGGGCGACATGAAGTCCAGCACGCTTGCTTCGCCACTCGGCCCGCGTGTATTTGTTGCATTCGACGCAGTTGCCGGTTTAGCCGAAAAGTATCCCGCCACTGCCGCGCCTGCGGTCGTGGTTAACTTCGTCAGGAAGTTGCGCCTCTGTTCGCTCACAATTATTCCCGCAGGTTCGAGTACAAACGGTTTGCCGTCGAGAAGACTCAAGCATCGGCCGCGATGCGATGGCAACATCACCCACTGCACCCTACCGATCAATTAGCCGGCATTCGTCTGCGGCTTGCCGACACGAGCGAAGTGAAACGTCCTGACCAATATCGACTTCATCGCGCCCAAAGGTAGCCTTCGCCACGCGAGCGGCACTCCGGTCATTTGCGCAGCAAACCAGGGCAATGACGAATCGTCTTCGATATCGAATGCGCTCAGACGAAACGGATCACTTTTTTCGTCGTTCCAGCCGACTGCTGTAGTGCGTCCACTCTTGTATCCGGTCGCCTTGAGCATCGCCACTTCGCGCGACCCATACCGGCCATAGGGATATGCGAAGTGTTCGCAGGGTGCCCCGGTAAGCTCTTCAACCTCACGCTTCGATTGCGCGAGTTCCTCGATGCACTCCTGATCGTCGAGGCGTGTGAGCGTCGGGTGAAAACGCGTGTGGGATTGAAAATCCACGTACGGCAGCATCGCTTCTATCTGGTCTTCGCTGAGTCCGCTGACCGGAGCTTCGTCGCTGCGTGCATTTTGCTGAAACCCGTACCGCGCCAACTCTTCGAGCCTTTGCGCGTTGGGAAGCTTGATCAGACGCTTGACGCCCGCATGCTGGGCGCCCGGCGTGAGCCACCAGTGAGTGCGCTCATGTGCCACGATGCTGCTGCAAATATAAATAGTAGGACGAACGCCATGCTTGATGAAAATCGGCAACAGCGCCGCGTTTCCAACATGGCCATCGTCGAATGTGAGCGCCGCGCGCCGGCGACCTTTTCCAGGCGTGTTCACTTCGGACATCGGAACAAAGTCGCAATACTGCTTCAAATACGCAAGGTGTGAATCAAGCGTGGCTGGATCGGGATCGTGATAAAGAAGTACCGCAACCCGGTCTCGCCACAGCAGAAAGCGTGTGAGCGCCGGTAAGCCGCTGAGAAAAATGGCGTGCGTAAAAATCGTGCGCATTAGTCGCTTCGGTTTCATGTCGCCTCTTCAGGTCACGAAATACAGCACGGGTTGAGCGCTTCCTTATACCGTTCCCAATAAGGCCCGAACGTGCGGTTAACCACAAAGACGCTGCTTGCCTGCATTCACCGCTAACGGTTTTACTTTTCGCGAATACCGTCGCCGACAAAGCGCATATTCATATCTTATGCACAGTGGGGCTGCGCCTATGCAGCGCAAATGATCCCGCTCAGGTTGTGCGCTCGCGAACATACGCGTCGAAAATGGCACCCCAGACTTTGGCAGTGCTGACTGGTGCGCATCACGCGCTAGTCCACCTTCACACCGTTCTACACGCGACCCGGTTTCATTCAGGCACGATCCGCGTCTGACGAGTCGCAGCATTCCGACAATGTATGAGCCTTGTTTGCCGCCCTCTTCCATTGAAGCGATGGAAAGACTTTCGTCGGCATATTCCGGGGGTTCGAACGACGCTCGCAACTCGGGCGGAAAGTAATGGGCCGCGACGCTTGACGCCGATACGCAGACGAATAGCGTGCGGCAACGTAACTTTGCTGGCATCAGCACTCGCACATCCATGTGTGCGGGTGGTCGGTTAAACCTCTTCGATGATGGGCTCCCTATGAACGAGTTTTCTCCAAAATCGCAGGCTGCCGGCTCCCGCCAGAATGACGTTGATCTGGTCCGTTACCTCGACGTAGTCCTGGTGAACCGGTGGCTCGTTCTGGCAATCGCGAGCATGGTGCTTGCAATGGGCGTGGCCTACAGTCTTCTCGCACCGCCCGTTTACCAGTCCGATATTCTCCTTCAGGTAGAACAGGAGAGCCCCACCAATACCAAGAGTCTGCTTGGCGACGTATCAAGCCTTTTCGACGTCAAAACGGAAACCACCGCTCAGATCGAGGTACTGCGCTCGCGCATGGTGGTAGGAAATGCGGTCGACAATCTCAAACTCTACATAAGCGCGGAGCCGAAGCGCTTTCCACTGATCGGCAATTGGATTGCGCGTTGGAACAAAGGCCTGTCGCAGCCCGGCTTGCTCGGACCTGGCGGCTATGCGTGGGGCAGCGAGTCGATCAACGTAGGGACGTTCGATGTTCCAGAAGATCTCGAAGGCGACGACTTCAAGCTGACCTCGCTCGGCGGAGGTCGCTATGTTGTCGAACAGAAGCAGCTTGAGGCGCCGATTTACGGACGTGTAGGCGAGACGATCGTTTCCAACGAGAGCACGGGAAAGATAACGTTGCGCGTGCAGGCACTCAATGCGAATCCCGGCACGGAATTCCTGCTGGTGAGGAATTCACGACTGAAGACGCTGGAGAACCTGCAAGACAAGCTGTTCATCGTTGAAAAAGGCAAGCAGAGCGGCATTATTGGCGCGTCGCTGACGGGCACCGACCGGCAACTGACCGCGAAGATCCTGAACAACATCGGCGACGAGTACGTCGCGGCAAACATCGCGCGCAAGGCAGCGGAGGCCGAAAAATCGCTCGCATTTCTCAGCGACTTACTTCCCCAACTGAAAAGCGAACTTGAAGATTCCGAGCGCAGCTACAACGCGTTGCGGATGAAGCGCGGCACATTCGACATCAGCGAGGAAGGCAAGACCTATCTACGCGAAAGCGTCGAGTTACAGGCTAGTGCACTGGCACTGAAGCAGAAACGCTCCGAACTCACCGCACTTTTCACGAGTGAGCACCCGTCGGTTCGTGCCGTCGATCAGCAGCTTGCGGCCTTGAGCGCCAAAGAGGCCGCTGTTTCGCAGCGAATGACGTCACTGCCGGAACTGGAACAGGAGTCGTTGCGCCTGATGCGCGATGTGCGCGTCAATAACGATCTCTACGTCGGCATGCTCAACAATATGCAACAGTTGAAACTCGTGCGGGCAGGCAAAGTCGGCACCGTGCGACTGCTCGACCGATCCGTCGTACCGAAGGAGCCGATCAAGCCTAATAAGCCGCTGCTGATCGCAGGTTCCGCAGCACTCGGCCTCGTCCTGGGAATAGTGGTGACCTTCATGCGCCACATACTGCGCGGCGGCGTGACAAATCCTCAGGACATCGAGCAGGAAACTGGTTTGACTGTCTATGCGACCGTGCCGGTTTCGCGCACGCAAGCAGCGCTCGAGCATGAATCGCCAAAACGGAACGAGGGCTTGCTGTTGCTCGCCACGCATTCTCCGGGAGATCCATCTGTCGAGAGTCTACGCAGTCTGCGCATTGTGCTGCAGCTTTCAATGGTGGAAGCGGGAAACAATCGCGTGCTGCTCACCGGTCCGAGCGAACAGATCGGCAAATCATTTCTGTCCGCCAACCTGGCAGCCGTGATGACCGGATCGGGCAGGCGTGTGCTGCTAATCGACGCTGATTTGCGCAGGGGCCATCTGAACGAGTATTTCAGCAAGGAATCGCAACCAGGGCTCGCGGACGTTCTGACGCAGAGTGCCACGTTAGACGACGCCCTGCAGCGTAACGTAGCGCCCGGACTCGACTTCCTCCCCAACGGTACTACACCGTCCGACCCCGCGGAGCTTCTGATGGGCGATGCAATGTCCCGCCTCCTGGAGTCGGTAGGCGACAGATACGACATGGTGTTGATCGATACTCCGCCCGTCCTCGCGGTATCCGATGCCGCCGTATTGGCGCACCGCTGCGGCACTGTGTTCCTTGCAACACGCTTTGGCACGACGTCGGTCGAAGAAGTACGCGAGTCCGTCAAGCAACTCAGGCATGCGAACGTGGAAGTCAAAGGCGTGATCTTCAACGCCTTCCATCCCGCCGCCTATCGCTACAGCTTGGGTTCGCATGCAGGCCGTAACCGATATCTGTCGTATCAGTACGCGACCGCCTCGGGCGACTCCAAATCCGGCAGTTGACCCGTGCGTAAGCGCATGCCGCGGAAAGCCTGTGTGGCCGATGCGGCATAACCGGTACGGCTTTGTCAAAACCGAACTCCGAATAGAAGATGATCGTCAATGTAAAGCATTCGGTCGTTAGCATCGCGGGCGTTGTGCTCAGTCAGGCCGCGAACTTCATTGCGGTCATACTGATTGGCAAGTTCTGCGGGCCGAGCGAGCTCGGTTACTTCAGCCAGTTGAATGCGATTGGCCTTTTCGCCGGTTCGGTTCTGGGCTTGCGGCTCGAAGTGGCCTGTATGGCCGCGGATAAAACGCTTGCCGTTCGCGCGCTGGTGAGTTCGAGTTGCGTCGCCATGGCGATCGCACTGCTGCTCGCCGCCGTCGCGGTGGTCAGTGGCGAGCAGAGGTATTTGACCGTAGTGGTGCTGGCGAGCGGTGTATTCCTCCAGCAGGCACTGTCGTCTGCACTGGCAAGCGAGCGCAAGTACGTGAGCATCGCCGTGCAACGCGCATTTCCGAATGTCGCTTTTGCAGTGGCATTCGTTGCACTGATGATGTTGGCCAGACACCCGTGGAGCGGGCCGGATATTTTCGCGGTGTACAGCTTCGTGTTTTTTGCTTCAGCCGCCGTTCCGCTGGCTGGCTATCTTTTCACCTCCCGGTCGATGCTTTCGCCGGAGTGCCTGAAGTTCTCCCGGCTGCAACTCGATTACGCCAAATTCTCGCTGCCGACAACGTCACTCAATTCGGTCGTAATCTATTCAATCGCGATCCTCATGCCACTTGCTTTCGCTCCCCACGACGCGGGCGTGTTTGCTCTTGCCTATCGCGTCGGCTATTTCCCTGCGTCTCTCCTGTCACAGAGCCTCGGCGCAGTGTTCCGACGGGATCTCATCGATCTGGTCGAAAGAGGAACGGACGTGCGCGGCGCAAGAAATCCGGCAACATCGTTCTCTCTGGTTCTAATGCCACTGAGCGTGGTGCTCATTGCAGCTGGCTACCTCGGTCTCGCGCTCATCATCAACTTCAAGATGGGAGACCTCTGGCAGCAGTCGATGCACGTTTACATGCTGTTTTCGCCGTACTTCCTGACGATGGCCGTGTTCGGTTCGCTTGCGCAGGTATTTATCGTCTTCAAGCAGCAGAAGTTCGATCTGGTGATTCAACTGATGAGCGCTGTCAGCATATTTATCATTTTCGCCTTCACGAGCGTCTTCAAGCTGGACTTCATGTCGGTTGTTCTGCTTCTCAGCCTATCGGGAACGCTTGTGGCATGCGTCGGCATCTACTATTCGGTGAACGTGGCGAAAGGCGGCATGAGCATCAAGCCGCGGGATTCGGTTGCAATCTAAGGGGGTGAACGTGCGTATTGTCAAAGTACCCGGGCTGATCGGGCGAAGCGCGAGTCCCGGCGTGTCGGCGACAATCTGGATGCTTCTGCTCGCCCTTCTTTGCTTCGTTTCCATCGCCCATGAAACAGTGCTGCCGGCCAAGTTCCTGCTCGACGAGCAAGTTATCCTCGAACGAATGCTGACGGTTAGCCGCTTCGAGGCCTTTGGCGACTCCTTCGACAACCTTGCGTGGACTTTCCGGTCCCTCGGCATTAGCACGCCGGGAATATCGTTGATCGGATTTTTCGCTTCAACAGTTGGGCTCGTGCTTGCGATCTGGCGCTCAGGAGTGACGTCGTTAACTTACATGGAATTCCTGCTGGCCTGCTTCTGGCTCTTTGCGCAGACGGTCTACATTGGTATGCCTTCGAAGGAGATCGTTATATCGCTAGCGGTTCTCTTCATCCTGCAGTGCAAGGACTCGCGGTTCATCGTTGTCGTATTCACAGTTTGCGTCGCGCTCATTGCCATCTTCTTTCGCACCTACTGGGCCATCACGTTAGCGCCGGCGCTGTTTCTGTACTTCGGGCCCGCTGTTCTGCGCAGGCCGCCTTTTCTTGCATTGCTGGCTGTCATTTTGTTCGCGTGCGTAGCCGCGAACTTTCGTATGCAATATGGCGAAACGCTGGACTTCGCACGGCAGATGGTCAACGAGTCGAGAGATCCGAGCGAGGTCGGCTCGCTTATCGTGCAGATCATTCCCGGCGGCAATATGGTCTCGGATGTGACTAACGCCATGCTTATTCTGGGCACCTTTCTGCTGCCTTTGCCGCTGGTTCTCTCGGGGGTGGCGACACAGACCATCGGCGGAATATGCACGTTCTTTACTCTCGCCTCGATGTTCTCGCGGTATCAGAAAAGAGGTGCGGTCGCAGCGCCTGCTCGCTTTGAGAAGCTGTGCTTCTGCTTCATCGTCAGCTTTCTTGCAACTCAGGCGATCTTCGAACCCGACTATGGGTCGTTTCTCCGTCACCTGTCGCCGATTTCGCCGCTCTTAATGTATCTGCTGCTTTCATCGCGATTGGAGCGCGAGCCGGACGCGCCTCATGTCGCCGCGATCCGGGGCGTCCGCTTCCATTTCGGCCAGCCAGAGCGCAGATGGCTCAGGTCCCACGATGGTCAATGAACACGCAGCGCGGCGTTCAGGCAGCGGTCGATTCCCGATGACGCAATGACGTTATTCCACCGAAGATGTTCGAGACTGGAAGGGTCGTTGGCCGGCACTGTCTCATCCGACAGCTGACCTATTCCTGCAAAGATGTCGGGCCCCGTGACCTTGCAGAGAATCCCGAATGCGGCTGCCGCAGTGAGGTTTGACGGTGAGTCGTTACAAATGATCCTTTTGCCCAACGCGGCATATTCGAGCAGTTTCGTCGGAGTCTGGACGTTATAGGGGCGTGAGTACGGAATCGTCGATATGGCGTACTCGCAGTTCTTTACTACCTCGAGAGCATCCCGTTGCGGTAGTTTTCCAGTGAATATCAGGCCAGGCGCTCCTTGATAGGCGTCGGCAATCTCCTTTTCCACGGCACCGACAAGTACCAGCGTTTCGGAACCGCGCCGCGCGGACGCGAAACCTGCAAGAAACTCATCGACGCCCCTCTCACGGGTGATCTCGCCCATGTAGCAAAACGTTCCCGTCGGCAGCGCCCCGTTACGCGAGCCCTTGCAGGAGAAGATCCAGTCGGGCACGCCCATGGGCAACAGAATGGTTTCGACGCTGTCGTCGAAGTCCATTAGCTTCTGCATTGACTCGTTCTGGAAGATTCTCAGATTTGGACGCGGCTGTAGCAACTTCTTCGCCGCGTCTTTCAGTGTGATATAGCTGCCCACCGACAACGAGCGGTAGTCGTGAATCACGTAGCGCGAGGGCAATCTCTTTGGATAGAACCCCATGATGCACCAAAGCACATAGTTGTGCGGGTCCGCAATTTTCCGGTAGTCAGCCATCGTGCCTGAGTTGACGAAATAGCCGTTCTTTTCGAAATACTCCGTGTACGCGGCCACCTCTGGATAGTTCGCCTTGCCCGTATGCAAAATAAACAGTTTCACTTTTTCCTACCTCCGTTGCTCACACTCGGCACCCACGTGGTCGACGAACTCTTTGCTTGCGAAGGCGTTGCGTCCTACTGGCTAAAGTTTATTTTTTGCGAAATATAGCTATTGATGTTCGATTTCTCGATAACGTTGTCCCACGCGAGCTGCGTGAAATTTGCCCTTTGATTTGGCTTCGCCGTCTCGATGGTGGCGGCGGTCATACCGGTGAAAATGGAGGAGCTGGTGATGATGCTGTTGATGTGCAAATCCTCGCAGCACGCGACGTTCGACGGAGAGTCATTGCACAGAATTTTCTTTCCAAGCGCAGCGTATTCGAGAAGCTTGGTCGGCGTCTGGTAGCAATGCGGACGGTGGTACGGGAAATACGACACCGCAATCGACGACCTTGCAACCAGGCCAAGTGCCTCGCGCTGTGGCAACGCGCCTGCGAACACCAATCCGCGCTTACCGGCGTACCGCTCGTAAAGACGTGGCTCTGGCTTGCCGACGAGCAGCAGCGAAGCATCCACCTCGCGGAAGTTCTCAAGAAATGCCTCAATGACGAGATGAAAGCCCCGCTCGAAGCTCATGTCGCCGATATAGCAAAAGTCGGCGATATCCTCGGCATCAGGCGGTTGTTGCGGCACCTCGAAGATCCATTTCGGAACACCCATTGGGAGGATCACCGAGGGCACGTCGTCATTGAACTTCATGATGTTTTGCTGGCGCGTATTCTGGAAGATCCGCAAGTTGGGCCGCGCGTTCAGATATCGCTTTGCGATGTCTTTCAGGCCAGCAGAGCCGCCCACTGAGAGCGACCTGTAGTCGTGAATGACGAAATCGGACGCCAGTTGCTTCGGATAGAAGCCCATGATCGCCCACACGAGAAAATCTGCCTTATCCGCAAGCGCTTTGTAGTCACTCAGTGTGCCGGCGACCACATCCACACCGCGTGCGGCGTAGTAGTCCTGATATGCCACGAGTTCGGGGTAATTAGCCCGGCCGGGATGTAGCAAGAAGATTTTGTACACGGTTGGTCCCCGTAAATCGTTGGTGCGTTCAACTAGTCGTTCAGATCGTGCGCCGGAACTACAATGACTTGTCCGGGTTGGGCTGGATATCGCAAGGGACAATTGAATGGGTGTCCAGTACTTCCTTGACGTGTTTTTCTCCGCTGGACTCATAGGTGTTCAGCCATCTGTGAAAGATGGTGTCCATCGAGAACTTCGCCACCGCGAGCTCACGTGCGGCCGCACCCATCTGTTCCCTCAGCTTCCGGTCGCCACGGAGCTGCTTCAGGTAACCCGGCATCTCCTCATCCGACCCAACGAACCCCGTGACGCCGTGAACCACCACGTCGCGGTTGCCGACCACGTCGGTCACGACCGCTGGAATGCCAGCTACCTGCGCTTCGATCAGCGCTACAGGCATGCCTTCCCAGCGTGAAGTCTGCACGTAGACGTCGAGCTCAGACATCAACGAAAGCGCGCGCGAACGCGTTAGCCAGCCGCTGCACGTGAGCGCCGACGCCTGACTCGCGTCGGGCAGTTCTTCGCTATTGCCGCCAATCCAGACAAACCTGGTGGTTGCGTCGTGCAACGTGTTCGCGAGAGAGATAAAGAGCTCGTGGTGTTTCTGAAACGACGCACGGCCATTCATTCCGACGACGACATTTCCGTCCTCGCGATTCTTGCGCAGCGGAATACTGCTGATGTCCACACCGTTCTCTATCAGCGTTGCGTCCTTTACTCGAACCTTCTCTTCAATTTCGCGCAACTCTCCGGGTGAGCACGCAACGACAGTCCCTCCCATCATGTCGGCCATGCGCTCGAACATCAGATACGCGAGCTGCTTCGCGCGAGAGACGTCGCGACGTAAGAATGCAAGGCCGTGCGGTGAGTACAGAACCTTCGCGTTTTGCGTCGCAATTCTGGCGGCCGCTCGCCCCAATACGCCGGCCTTCGACGAGTGCAGGTGGATCACTGTCGGATCGCAGCGCCGCATGTGTCTGGCGAGTTCCCACACGCTCGACCAGTCCTTGCGGACATGGACGTCCCTGCACATGGACACGTGCACCAGGTCGACCTTGGGGTGGAACAGTTCGATGAAGTTCTTCGGAGTTTCCGGCCGTGTCGAATAAAGGACCGTGACATGTGCGCCGATTGCCGCTGCGCGATTGCAAAGCTCCGTGAGCATCGACAGAACGCCTCCTCCGAATGCCTCGGTAACGTGAACGATTCTCATGGGGCTCCCGCGCCAATTAACGATTTGCCAAGTTATCCACCGTGCTCGCCGCCCAGGTACGCGCCAAATTTATCCAATGACCTGGAGCCTGCGTTCGTTTTAAAACGCAAAATGCGAAAATTAATCTGCATAACTTATAAATCATGCGAAGCGTCGTGAAATCGCCGATTTCACGACGCCGCGTTTATTTCATGCCGACGCCAAACTGCGTTGGAGCCGCAAAACGCGAAGCAATGCAAGGGATTGGTACCACTTAACGCGAACACGCAATTCAGGCTCGCGAATAGCGCGAGACTTTCAACTTTTCGGATTCGTGCTTGTCGACCAACAAGCAACCAGGGATGGCTTACTGTTATTGCAAGCAGCGTATTGCGCAAAACGGGATGGAGCACAGCGGGCAAGCAGGTTTGCCTGAATCTTTCGAGTAGCAAACAGTAGAATGCGGAAACCTTGCGTGACGATAAGAGCCTAAAATGTCTCGCTCCGTGCGGAAGGACACATCGCGCGGTAAGTATTGCAGTCAACAGTAACAAGTACCGTCAAATAATATTATTACCTTAAGGCGACATTTCGTTTTATGCTTGGTCCGCGCCTTGCTGGAGAGTACGGTGCCATGGCAATGGGGCGCACGCTCAGATGACGCCGAGGCCGTTGGATTGATCTAGACAACGGCAGGCCACGGCTAGAACGGCAACGTATGCTTAGGCGAAAAGACAGGCAGACCACGCTGCTGGATGGCCGCCTCGCTCTAGCCGTTTCGAGGCAAGCGGGAATAGCTAGCCGCACTGAATGGTTTGCTCATCTCAGCGTCAGGAGGCGACTTACTTATAACAAGGCGCCGCAACCAGGCCAGAAGGTTCTACGCGAAGGTGACACGTTGACGGCTTGCTTGCCATTTTTTTGAGTTCGCCTGGCTTAATCTCTGTGGAGTGCGGCATTGACGACGATTCCGATGACCCTGAAGATCAAGCGCGCGTTCTCCGTCGCACGGGTGCTATGCATCTTTCTCGCACTCAGCGTGTCCATGCAAGCATTTCAGACAATAGAGCGTTTGACCGGCCGGCGAAGAGCGCGCCGACACAACAAATAGGCTCAGCATCGCAACACCCATGCTGGCGCTGATGTGCTTGCCGGCCCGACGTCGGTAGAAATAGACGAGCGTTACATTCAGTACTTTTCACAGACCGCTGTGATCCCCACCAAATGCGAATCGACGCGCCACCATGTTCAATGGCGCGCGTCGAACTTAACTCAGTGCATTTATTTAGGCGCGGTTATTGGCCGGTATAACCGAGTGGCACCGTTGAATTGTTTTTCGCCACCGTCGCGTTATTCGACACGATGTACTGCGGCATTTCAGTAAGCGTCAACGTCACAGCACCGTTGCTATACGGAAGTGTGCTGACATTGCCATATCCATCAATCTTCGTCACATTGCCCGACGTGCCCGCATTGTCGACCTGCAACGTATAACTGCTCGAGTAGGTCTGGCTGTACGCGCCGTTGCTTGCCGGCCATTGCGCGTTGCTATGCGCCCAGGCGGCCGTCACCACTTTGCCGTTGCCGAGTTGCTGGAACGCGTACACAAATGCGCCCGACGGCGTGCCCTTTACGCGACCGAGCGTATTAGTGCCGTCGAGTACGCGGGTCATCGTGGCGAATGCCATTGCCTCCGGTTTTGGCGACAGATTAGTCGCGCCGAATGCACCTTGCGAGTTGTTCAGATCGAAGAACGAGCCGTAGCCCACTTCGCCCGGATAGTCGGGGCCGTAGAACAGTGTGGTGACCTGCGCGCCGCCGCCGAGCACGATGATGTGTGCGCGCACGCCGACTGCCGCGTGAGCGAACAACTGGTTCTGCGACGGCACCGTCGGACCATAACTGAGGCCCGGATCGTAGCTGGTACCCGCTTCGGTGAAAAAGAGCTTCATGTTCGGCTTGCCCGCTTGCATCACCGAACGCAATTGCGTCATCTGGTTGTCGAGCGCGTTGGCCTGGTTCGCCGGGTCCGGGTCGGAGTCCTGCAATTCCGGCGGATGTGCCGGATAAGTACCGGCGTTCCAGTAACCATGCGTCGACACGGCGTCGATGTAATTCCACAGACCCAGCGCACCGAACTTCTTCAGATATCCGGTCGTGCAGGTGTCGCAATTCGCGGCGAATGGATTACCCGTACCCATCACGATCGCGTTCGGATCTGTCGAGTGAATACCTTCGTATGCGGCCTTGTACATGGCAACGAAATTCGCGTCGCTATCTGCCCAGCCGAGGCTCGGTTCCCACGTTACCTGATAGTAGTTCTTCTGCTGGTTCGGATAGTTTGCGGCGCGAATTGCGCTCGTATCGGTGCCGACTTTTGCCATGAAGTTCTGGAATTCCGGCATGTTCGACGGCGCGTAATAGCTGTCGTTGAACTGCCCCGTCTTCGAGTCCCACGCAGGCAAACCGTCGAGACGCACAATGCGCATCTGATCGGGATTGGCCTTATAGAACGGATCCAGGTCGTTCACGCTCGGCGTGTAGGTGTTTGGACCGTTGGGTTCCATCGCCGACACTTGCCGATCGTCGATCGTCCACGAGATGCCGAGCGCATGCAGTGCCGCGATATTGCCGTTGAAGCCCTGCATACCGAAGCGGTGCTGATCCTGATGCGCATAGGCGACGGTCCCGATCGCGGAACTCAGATCGGGCAGAACACCGAACGTTGCGATGCCCACCGGTCGCGTCCCGCTTCTGGGCAGCGTGCCGCCGCCGGAGCGCAACGTAGCAGTCAGTGCGCCGTAGCCGGCCCACGTCGACTTGCATGACAGCGTGTTGGTCTGCACGCCCGAACTCACGGCGAAACTGCCCTGCGTCTTGATTGCGCCATTCGAGTCCGCCATTGACCAGACGACGGTGTCGGCGTTCGGTGCGTTCGTCGTAATGGCGATCTTGAACGCGGCGTTGTTCGGAAACACGCGCAGACCGTCGGTGGTCGGCGTGTCGGCGCTGATCACGCCGTTAGCAGTTCCGCCCGCCGTTTGCGTCGGGTTGCCACATGAGATGGCAGCGCTCGTAGACGCCGCTGCAGACGAAGACGGTGTAGTGCTTGGTGTCGGTGTTGGCGCGGGCGCGGGCGCGGGCGCGGGAGTGGGCGTTGGCGCAGGCGTTGGCGTTGGCGTTGGCGTTGGCGTTGGCGCGGGTGCAGGTGCAGGTGCAGGTGCAGGTGCAGGTGCAGGTGCAGGTGCAGGTGCGGGCGCAGGTGCGGGCGCGGGCGCAGGTGACGGCGTCGCTCCCGCGGCTCTCATCCAGCACGCCTTGTTGTATCCGAACGCGGGATCGGCCTGCGAAACGGAGCCGACATAACACCCGACGCCGTTACTGAACGTACGGGGACTCGTCAACATTGTCGACGGTGCATCGGGCGGGACCGCGCCGAACACCACCGAAGCCGTGCCGAGAAACGAGCACTTGCCGTTCTCTTGCGCGCACAGCTTGAATTGTTGACCCGCAACCGTAATCGTACTTGGCTGCGCTTGCGCGCTTTGAGCACCCAGGGATGTCAGCGCCGTCGTCGCCGCGATTCCTACCAACCTCGAATATCTAACCATGTCCCTGTCTTTGTGAAGAGAAGTTATCCCCGAAAAAGTAGGCAGGATCGGCAGAGCCGTCACGCCTTTGTCTTATTGGATGTGAGAGAAAAGCTGTCCCCCGGACGCAATGTGGTCCGTCTTGCAGCATCAAACGCGGGACGATCGAGGGCCGGCGCGGCTGTGCCCTATGCGCGCGGTGCGAAACAAAAATCACGGCTGTGCGAACGCCGCCGTTCCTAACATTCAATGATTAGGATGGCTAACCTACTACTTCAGCCAAATGGCTTTTCATCAACGATCAATCTGTTCGTTGGTGTAACGTCCGCCACATGAATCACAGACTGGCCGCAGAAACGAAGCAAGCGACAAACGCCTTGAGAATCTGCGCCATTAGCGCGGCCCCGCGGCAAATGCTCGGCGCAAAAGGCCAATAAGAAAAAGTTACTCAGAACCGATGTCTGTGGAGAACGCTGCAGCATTAGTTACTGAGCGTCTCGGCGGGAGAATTATAAACGTTTCAAAACTGCAACCAAGGGGGGCACGCTTCAATAAGTAGCAATTGAAACCGTACTTGCCCTGACGAGCCTGTGCGTTCCCCAATTCGCCTCTGTACGAAAAGCTCGCCTCCGCATTGCTCGGAAAACGTAAAAGCTCTATTCGTCGGCGGATAAGGCCATAACTGTTGCGTTTAGAATTATTTGATCGCCGTTTTCGGCCGCATCGCCAGAAGGAACTTAGCAATTTTCGAAGAATGCGTGACACAGGTACGCGTATTGCGTAGTGTTTAACCGAGGCGAAAGACCATTGCGGACTGTCCTGATTCGACTGCACCATGGCGTTTTCGTGTGTTACGCAACGCACTGATATTACGCACCAGAGTGGTACGCTGAAGAAAGCAGCCTTCGCGGGCAGTGAGCCGCCGCATTGCGGCGACAATCGAGCGACTAGAACGCACCGCGAAGCGCAATTGCCGGCTAACGGCTCAACATCGCTGCGGGAGCCACTGCGATGGGATACAAAACCTATACCTTGATGACCTTACTGGCGGTTAGCAACGCAGCCCAAGCGTGGCAGCCGCTCATCTACCCTATTCGAAGTCAAACCGCGTATCAGCGCAGCGTCGACAGTGCGTTGTGCTACGCGTCTGCGAATAAGGAAACCAAAGTCAACACCGTGCGCGAGGCGCAAATGCCGCCGCCAAAGCCAACGGCAACCAAGACGTCTTCTACTGGCGCACCATCGCGTCCGCCGCTACCGCCGAGCACGTTCTCAGCCGCGCCTGCTGGTCCCGCGCTGCCTGATGGCACAGCGCCGGCCGCGCCCAACGCGGCTTCGGCGCCGAAACCCGGTGCCGCCACAGCCAGCAATGGCGCGTCTGCGACTCGTGCGGCACCCGCCAGTGGAGTTCCAGCGGCACCCAAAACCGCAGATGCGGGGCACGCTGCATCTGCCGCATTGCCGCCTTCCGCGGCAATCGTGCAGCAGCCCGCCTCTGAGCCAGCGACCACGGCAAGCGCTGCGGGCGCGTCGCAACCGGGCACCGCCGCCCTGCCGCCACTACCGGCGCCCGAGCCACCCATGACCCGCTACTGGGCCGCCTACGGCTCATGCATGCAGGCACGAGGCTATGTCGTTGCGCAGTGAGCCTTCGCCGCAAGCATGCTTGCGGCGTCCACTACGCCGGCTACGGGGAGCGCGCCGCACGCCTTCGGCAACATCGCGGATATAACGACATGAATAGAGACCAAAACTATTATTCGGAATGCGAACAATGTGGCGCACCGCTCGTGAGCCGCGACGTTCCCTGCCCCTCATGTCATGCGCGCAACGTGCCTGCGTACGCCGCAATGGTGCCCACGCTTACCGTGCGACTCACCGACGCGCGGCCGCCGAAAGCGCGGCGCCTACCGACGCGAAGAGTCTGGAACCCGACACGTGCGCTCGCCAATCCATATGCTGTGGTGGAAGATGCAGCCATCGTGCAGAGCACCTATCAACGGATGCGCGAGCCGCTGGCTCTGGCCGCCTCCGCTCTAATCGTGGCTTCGGCGGTCTACGTCGGCTTCATACACAACCAGGACAGCGAGGCAGACGGCGACCCCATAACGGTGTCGGGTGCGATCAGCAGACCGAAGAGCGCGCCGCCGGTCCTGGCGGTGCAGCGTCCTGAAACTGCTGCGCCTGCGCGCGCGACAGCGGTCACTGCCGCTCCGCGCGTCGACACGGCGCCCAAGTTGCCAGCGGCAACGACCGCGGAGTCAGCCGCGTTCGCGTCGTTGCCCGCGCGCCGCACCGCGCCGGCCGCTTCGGCTGCCGGGACCATGTCCGCTGCGCCGGCCACCGCCGCTCTCACGACTGCATCCGCGCAAGCAAAACGCAATCCGGATGTCGCACCGCCGCTCAGCCCAGAAGAAAAAGCGCGTGCCGACCTGGCGCGGCATCTGCGTGCCGCGCGTGCAAGCCTTCAGAACAATAATCTATCTGCGACGAAGGCGCGCGTCGCCGCGGCGATCGCGGTACAACCTCAAAGCCGCGACGCTCAGAACCTGCGCGCGGCCGTCAAAACACGCGAACAGCAGCGCGACGCATTGTTGAGTCTTGCGCGAGGCTGCGGCCACATCGGCCGGTGGGATTGCGTGTCGCTCAATGCAGGCAGCGCACTCGGTATCGATTCGAGCAGCAAGGAAGCGCGGCATCTGATGACACTTGCGGCACAGGAGTCGGCACTAGATAGTGCGCGGACGATCGAGCCGGCAACCGGCACTGCGCCCGATACACGCGACATCAACTTGCATCATTAAAGCGCGCCCGGCTCCGCGTTTAACGCGCCGACACTGCCGGGCACACTTGTCGCGCGATCGCGCGATATCGCTCGGCCGTGTCTCTCAGCGTGAGCCCCACAAGCGATCTTTGCACGCGCTTCTCGCTCAACGCCTTTACGATGGCGTCGGCGTAACCGCTCACGTTGTCGGTATCGACCAATTGCACGCCGGGGAAACCATTGGCGAATGCGAACGCCGGTATCCTGCTCGCAACGATCGGCACGCCCGAAGCCAACGCCTCCAGAAACGCGACGCTGTGCCCTTCCGAACGCGAAGGCATGACGAAAACGTTCGACTCGGAGAGCACGGTCGCCACATCGCTGCGCGGCCCGGCGACCACGACACGCTCTGCGATGCCCAGCTCCGTTGCGAGCGCAACGACCGCGCGCTGATAGTCGGGGTCCTCCACTACGCCGTACAGCACGAGCCGTGCGTCGTCGATCTGTTTGAGCACTTCCCCGAAAGCGCGCACCGTGAGCAGCTGATTTTTGACAGACGCGTATCGGCCGATCTGAACGATCTGCGGAACACTTGCAGCTCGCTGCGCACCGTCGGTAAATGCGAAGCGGGCTAGATCGACGCCGTTCGGCACCACCGTCATCGACGGATGCACGCCGATTGCCTGGATGTAGTCCGTGACGCCTTGCTGCGATACGCCGATCACGACGCTCGCGCGCCCCGACAGAAGATGTTCGATGCGCCGGAACAGCGGGCGCTCGAAATCGTTGGTCGCGGAATGCATCACGTAGACAACAGGCACGCCCAGCGGCAACGCACGCGCGTAGAACGACGGAATAGTCGCATGCGCGAAGATCACGTCTGGGCGGAACCGCCGCACCGCGACGAACAGATTCCACAGTTTGCGTGCCGCGTGGTGCCGTTTCTGTGGAAACCAGCACTGCACACCGTGCGCCTGCAACTCGCTCGCCAGCGAAGCGAAGTCATCATGCGCAGGCAGTAGCGACCCCACGCATACCGCCATGCCGCCAGCGCACTGATCGAGCGCGAGGTCTTTCGCGAGCACTTCGGCGCCGGACAAGCGCGGCGCAAGTACGAGATGGAAGACGCGCATCATGCAGTCCTTGCTCTCAAGGTTCTATAAAGCATCCACGCCGCGGCGCAGCCGAGGCCCAGTGTCATCGACCATGCGATACCGGTCACGCCCCACCAGCGAACCGCGAGCGGCGCGCTGATCAGCAGCACCACTACCTGAATCGCCGATGCATGCACCGTCGCTTTGGCATCGCCGATTGCCCGCAAATACGAAACGAGCACCGCAATCAAAGCGCCGATTGCCATGTTGATGACTAGTATTCTGAAGAGCGGCACCGCGGGCAGCCACGCCGCGCCGAGAATCAGCGAGAACATTGGCTCCGCGATCAGCCGCAGCACCTCGACAAACGCAGCGAGCCCGATTGCGGCCGCCAGCAGATAAACCCTGATGAGGCGCGACGCCGCCTTGGGATCGCGGCGATGATGCGCGGCAAAAGTCGGAAACAGGTATTGCGACATCGCGATCGCCGCATCGGCCAGCAACATCTGCGCGAGACGCGACGACATCTGATAGCCGCCGAGTTGCGCGGGTCCGAGCAGCTTGCCGACCACCACCTTGTCGAACTGGTTGAGCAGCAGGTTGATCACACTGCTCGCCCAGATCCATCGACTGAAGCCGACATACTGGCCAATGCCGGACCACACCGGGCGCACCGGCGGCCTGGGTGTCATGGTGGCCCACGTCAGCACGCTTTTGAGCGATTCGCCGGCGACGAGGCCGATCAGTACCGAAGCTGCGCCCGCGCCGAGATAAGCGAGCGCAAGGCCGACCGAGCAGTCGACAAACGCCGCTGCCACCTCAACCCCCGCGATATGCTGAAAGCGCCGCTCGCGCTGGACCACGTAATAGGTCGGCGACGCGAGCCCGCGCAACAGCGGCAGCAACGCGGCAAGCTGGATGAGCACGAGCGATCCGTCGAGATGAAACTGGCTGCTCAGTAACGGCGCGAGCGCCACCAGTAACAGCGAAATCAATAGACCACGCGTCGTTAGTGTGGTCCAAACCGCGCCGAGTTGCGAGCGCGTCGGTGCGTGCTCGCCTTGAATGACTGCCTGCGCGAGTCCCGTGTCGGATAGCGCCTCGGCAATCGCGACCGCGAGCAAAGCCACGCTCACACTGCCGATCGCCGCCGGCCCGAGCATCCGGCCGATCGCAAGAAATTTGATGGCCACCAGTCCACGCACCGCGAACTGTTGCAATAACACCCATGTCGCCGCGCTCGCGCCGAAACTGCTGGCTATCGAGAGCGCGGGAAGCCTGATCGCCCGCAAGCTGGTTCTCCGTCTAATTGCAGCGCTTTGCAGCGGTTTAACCAGCGTGTCGTGACTCGCTGTGAACGCCGCGGCGCCTGATTGGAATTGGTCCCGCCAGCAAGCTGGCGACGGTTCATCTATCACCGTAAGCAGGACCATACCGCGAGACATTCGCCGTCAACCGCCATCAACCAGGCGGCTTCGGCCCAAGCCTTTGTCTGGTAGTACGTTTACCCACACAACGCGAGAGATAGGTGTTTTTCATGCTGTGGCGAGTGCTACCGTTATTCATCTGACGCCACGGCAGAGCCCGCGGCTCGGGCCATTTCCGCTCGCTGCGGAGAACCCGCTGACGCAATTCGTCCACCCATGCACGCCTATTTTCACTATGCCTACCGACGTGATCGAACCTGACTTTGTCCTGATCGTGGAGCCCAATCTCACCGGCCACCGGTGGCGGTATGCCGAGTGGACGATGCAAGCCTGCGCAGAGGCCGGCTATCCGTGCATTCTGGTCACTGAGTGCGCCAACGAAGATCACCGGCTCGCCAAACAGATCACTGCAGCCAACCGCCCCGATCAGCAGATCGCTTTTGTCGATCCGGACGAAAGCCGCACTCACCGTTTGCGCGAGCGCAATCAGTACTGGCGCTTTCACAACTATTTCCAGCGTGCATATCGCATTCTCAGCCGCACTCAGTCGATCCGGCTGGTCGTCGTGCCCTATGCCGATTATTTCTTCAATGGACTGCCGTTTCTCGGCTCGCCGTTCGGCAAGACGCCGTGGGTCGGCATTACGATGCGCTCGACGTTTCATCATCACAAGGTCGGCATCAAGGCGCCCGATCGTCCGCTCGTCAACGCCATCAAGGCACAGTTGTTCAAACGCGCGGTTCGCACGCCGGGACTGCGCACGTTACTGAGCATCGATCCCACCTTGCCGGAATGGGCGGCGCTCAATACGTCGAAAGACAGTGCAAAGGTCGAGTATGTGGCCGACCCTTTCCCGGATGAACGCGCGGAAGACCCTGCACTCGCGCGCGAGCGGCTCGGGCTCGATCCCGCGCAACGCTACCTGCTCGTGTACGGTGCGATTACCGAGCGCAAAGGCATCTACGAACTCGTTCATGCGATGACGCGTCTCGAGAGCGCCCCCACGCTGATCGTTGCAGGCGAACAGGATCCAGGTACGCGGCACTTCATGCGCAATCACGTTCGCAGTCTGACGCCCGCGCCGCTCGTGCTGGATTCGTTTATCTCCATCGACATGGAGCGCGATCTGTTCTCCGCGTGCGACGCGGTATGGCTCGGCTACAAAGGCCATTACGGCATGAGCGGCGTGCTCGTGCAGGCTTACCGATTCGGCAAGCCGGTAATCGCAACAGAAGACGGGCTCATTGGCTGGTTCAGCAGGCGCTGCGAACTGGGACCGATACTGAGCGACCTGAGCTCCGCGTCGATCGGCAAGGCCATTGCCGAAACAATGACTTCGTGGCCGCACGAACATGCAACGGCATCGTCGCGCGACAATCTACTGTCGCGGAATACGCTCGGCGAATTCAAGCAAACCTTGCTGCAACAGATGGCGTGATTTAACCGCCGTCCGCATGATGTGCGCCGCCGGTCACGCCGGCGCACATCATGCGTTTACTCACGACAACTGGCCGCTGGCCACAGGCACTTCCTCGCGCACCGAGCTGCTGCGCTTTTCCGGAAACAACGCGTTGCGCATTAGCAGGAACGGATATTCGATTGCGCGCGTAGTCACATAACCAATCACGATTGCAATGACGAACTGCGCCGTGAGCGCAACGATCCAGATGACGCTGGGCGCGAAGCCAAGCGCGGTGGCCTTGCGAATCACCATGTCGCCGGGGGCGAGCGCGAGAGAGTGCCACAAGTAGATTCCGTACGAATACAGACCCACCCAGGCCACGCCGCGATAAATCCATGTCGTGCGCAGCGACCCCGAGTACTCCAGAACCAGCACGATCAGCGCCGCAAAGCCAAGTGCCTGGATCGTGTATCCAATGCTTTCGTCGAGTGCGATGTTGCTCGTCGCCAATACGAGCCATGCACATAGCAGCGCGACGCTCCCAATCAGCAGCCACTTGCGCTTAGCGATCTGGTGATAGATGCCCGGCTTCATCCAGTAGATCGCGGACAGGATCACGCCAATCAGCAAGCTGTCGATGCGGTACTGGGTATAAGCAAACGCCCCTTGCAGGTCGCCGCCTGCCACCGCAAAGCAACGCGCTGTGAGCGTTACCGCACAGATTGCCGACAGTACGCCGATAATGGTCCACGCACCGAGTCGCAAGCGTGAGAAAAGTAGAAGCAGCGCCGGCAGCACGAGATAAAAATGTTCTTCAACCGCGAGACTCCATGTCTGCGTGATCGAAGTGCCGAGGTAATTCTGCAGATGCGTCATGTTCTGGAAAAGAAATGTATTCCACGGATGCCGGCCGGCCAGCACATGGAAAACAATCAGAACGTAATACGCGGGCCAGATACGGAACATCCGCCGCACGATAAAGCGGCGCGCGTCGACATGACCCGTTTCAGCGTATTGCCGAAGCAGCAGGCCTCCGACGAGAAAGCCGCTCAATGTGAAGAAGAGATTGACGCCCTCTCGTCCAAAGTTCTTGAGTGGATACTCGATAATCTGAAGGAGTACATTGTCGGTATGAACAGCGTGAAAGTGAAAGCCCATCACCGCAATGATTGCGATGCCACGAACGAAGTCCAGTTCGATCGCACGTCCGGCTTTCGCGGGTCCCGTCCCGCCAAATAGCTTCATTTTGTTTTCCCCTTTCCGTTTTTTCGGTCGCATCCCCCGTCTTTGCATCTTCGGTGTCGGCAGGTACAAGCGACCGCCAAGATCAAGGCATTCACCGACAATAAACGAGAGCTTGCGTGCGTCTTGCAGGCATAGCCCTTTCCACTGTCGCCAGAATCCAGGCAGGCGGAGACGAACAGCAATTTGTGATATCCGCAAGCACAAAGTTGCGCTCACAATGACCCGACGCGAGACCGTCCGCTTAGACGACGGCAAACGGCGACGGGGAGGAAAAAAGAATGCGCCATCAGTATGCAGCACCTTGGATATGGATTTTTCTATTACCGCTTGCGCTGGACTACAAGGCTACCAACGCGACCACGGGCCATTTCGCCCAATTCATATTCGTCGCTCCAGCAGTGGCAGCGGGGCTCGCCCTCCTGCTCATTGCACCGCGCTTTCACGAGCGCTCCCGGCTTCGCACGATCGTCACCACGAGCCTGCTGTTGTGCGTATTCGGTAGTGTCGTTGCGCAACTCATCCAGGATAACGACGGCGGCAACTATTTACGCGTGCTGCTGCCGTTCATGCTTTTCCTGCTCGGCTATCTTGTCGCGTGCAGACCGTGGAGCGAGCAAAGAATCGCGCAGTTCGAAAAAGCGCTGTTCGCGGCGAACGTAGTCAGTCTCGTGTTCACCTTCGTCTATGGTCTCGCGACGAGCGGCGGCCTGGACGACGCGCGCTTTCGCATCATCTCCGTAACTTTGCTCGGACTGCAAGGCGTGCTGCTTCACGAATTCGTGGTCGCCAAACGCTATTCGCCGTTCACCATCGCCGTCTTTGCCGGCACCGTGATTGTCGAACTGCTGAGCGTGACTCGCAGCCTGCTGATCGGTACGGTGCTTCTGTTCGTGATAGCAATGGCACTGAGCGCGCCGTCGATGCGGCAGATCTGGCGTGCCGTCGCTCGTGGCCTCATGGTTGTCGTGGTGTTGGCGGGCGTGGCCGGTATCGCGGTACTGGCGGTTCCCAATGTCGCGGAGCACTGGACGCAGCGCATTTTCGTGGCGGAAGCAACCATCTCCGGCAAGGATCCGACCACCATCACGCGTCTGGCTGAAATGCGTGACCAGTATGACCAGGTCACCGCTTCGCCGGAAACGCTGTTGTTCGGTGCGGGCTACGGGCACTACTACCGTTATTCGCCGGACTACCTGCCGGACCTTGCAGGCCAGTTCAGCAAGCAGGATTTCTACGCGATCAACGAATGGGCTGCGGGCCACAACTTCTGGGTCTACCAGCTGTTCGCGGGCGGGCTCGTGTTCGGTATCGCGATGCCTCTTGCCACACTCGGCGCGCTCGCGCTCTGTTTCTTCGCCTATCGCTACTGGCGCTCGGTAGTGCCCGATGCGCCCATGCTGCCGATACTCGGCCGCGCGATCATGCTGTTCGCCGCGCTGCCGGCCACCTCTATTGGCGGCAATCCACTTGGGCCTCGCTTTTCGGGGCTCGTATTCGGCATTGGACTCGGTTTGATGATTGCCACTTACACGCGTTTGCAGCGCGCGCTGCCGGCACGCGCGAACCGCATGAGCGCCGCGCGCCGCATGCGGGCCGCCGCCTCGCCTGACTTGCCGCGCCGTATGCAACCGGGCATGGGCCGCACGGATGTCGCCAGTACGCTGGGCATGTCGCAGACGGCACGGCTGCCGGGTTCCAACCGACCGGATATCGCGCGATGAAAATCCTACACGTGCTTGCAAGCATCGATCCGCGCGCCGGCGGTCCAGTTGAAGGCGTTCGCCGTAGCGGCGTGGCCATGCAGGATGCCGGTCATGAAGTCGAAGTTGCCACCTGCGATGCCCCGGACGATCCATACCTCGCGGCTTTTCCGTTCCCGGTTCATGCGTTCGGACCCACGACCAACCGCTACAGCTATAGCGCCTATCTCGCGCCGTGGCTCGCGAATCATGCGAAGCGCTTCGACGCCGTCGTCGTGCACGGCCTGTGGCAATACCATGGCTTTGCGACATGGAAAGCGCTGCATGACAGCGGCGTGCCGTACTACGTGTACACGCACGGCATGCTGGACCCGTGGTTCAAAGAGGCATATCCGCTCAAGCATCTGAAGAAGTGGCTTTACTGGCCGTGGGCTGAGTATCGTGTGCTGCGCGACGCGCGCGCTGTGATCTTCACCACCGAAGAAGAACGCACCAGGGCCCGCCAATCGTTCTGGCTCTATCGCGCTCGCGAGCGCATCGTGCCGTTCGGAACAACGGTGCCCAAGGTCGACGCAGCGTCGGTACGCGAAGCGTTTTTGCAGGCAGTACCCAGCGCACGCGGCAAACGCGTCGTGCTGTTTCTCGGCAGAGTGCACGCGAAAAAAGGCTGTGATCTGCTGATCGACGCATTCGCTCGCGTGGCCAAACGTGACGAGAGGCTGCATCTCGTGGTCGCCGGCCCGGATGAAACCGGCTGGGCCGCGAGTCTGCGCGCTCAGGCGCAGGCTGCCGGGATCGCACATCGCATGAGCTTGCCGGGTATGCTGCAGGGCGATCTGAAGTGGGGAGCCTTTCACGCAAGCGACGTATTCGCGCTGCCGTCACATCAGGAGAACTTCGGCGTCGCGGTGGCCGAGGCACTCGGCTGCGGTTTGCCCGCGCTGATCTCCGATAAGGTCAACGTGTGGCGCGAAATCGAAGAAGACGGCGCTGGGTTGATCGGACCGGACACCGTCGAGGGCACCGAAAAGAGCCTGGTTCGCTGGCTCGAACTGGACGACGCTGCTCGTGAAGCGATGCGTGTGCAAGCCGCGCGCACATTCAACGCCCGCTTCAGGATCGAAACCATGGTGAGCGCGTTGACCACTTTGCTTGAAACGAGAGGCGGTCACCACGACGAAGCAGAGAAGGCCACGCTCCCCGCTTTTCGCAAAGCCACTCAGCAGGCTCGCTGACATCCATAAAAAAGGCGGCGCTTATATAAGCGCCGCCTTTTTTTATTCCAGGCGACGCCGCGTTCACCGCGCCGTCGCCTTTTCATTGCACTGCCGGTTCACTGCTCCTTCATCAACGGCGTCAACGTCGAGGCCGCGATCGGCAGCGTCTCTACCGGCGACTGCGCCGGCGCAACACCGCTATTGGCCGCTTCCGCGTGCGTATTGCCGACGATGTTCGGAACGTCGAGCTGCCGGGCCAGGTGGCCGGCGAGCCGCAACGACAACGCGGCGATCGTAATGGTCGGGAAGTTCGCGCCGACAGTCGGGAACACCGAACTGCCGCCAATGTAAAGATTGCTGATGCCGTGTACCTTGCAATCGCGATCGACCACGCCCTCGCGCGGCGAATCATGCATGCGCGTCGTGCCCATGTGATGCCACGTCCCTTCCAGTTTTTGCGGCCAAGCCCTGCCTTGGAGCGGCGCATCGAGCTGGACTTCGGCGACACGTGCGAGCCGCAGTTCCTTCGCGAGCGCGTCGAACGTTTTGTCGAAGGTACGCTTCACCTGGTCGCCGAGGCGCCAGTCGACCTTCACGCGCGGCATGCCGAACTGATCGCGTTTATCGGCGCTCAGTGTGACGCGGCTGTCCGGATCGGGCACCGCCTCGACGATTGCCTGCAGCGTGACGTCGGTGATCAGCGCCGGCCACTGTAGCAGCCGCGTCAAGCCATATCCCACCGTATGCAGAGGATGCGCCGCCATCGTCGCAATGTCCGCCTTCAGGCTGCGCCCCGGCTGGTCCTTGTGCATCAGCGCTTCCTTGCAGCGAATCAGCGCCTCGGAGCCCGCACTGCCTTCGCCGTACCACCGCGAATAAAGCCACACGCGAGAATTGAGCAGTTTTTCGCGCTCCATCATCTCCGGTCTCGGCGCGAACTGAGAAGAGATCTTCGTACCGTGTGCCGAGACAGCCGGGTTCTGGTAGTGGTACTTGATGTCATACAGCTTGTTGCGCGCAACGCCCGGCAGGAAACGCACTTTCCCCGACATCATGCGCGGGTGATCCATGAAGTAGCGTCCCACCAGATCGTTCGCGTTGCCGAGTCCCGCCGCCTGCACGTTGTTCGAAGCAAGCAGCAGGCGCGCGTTCTCGATTCCGCCCGTCGCCAGCACGAAGATGCGCGCCTTCACCGCCATTCTGCGGCCGCTGAGCGTGCCGACCTGCACTCGTGTGATCGTCGTGCCTTGAGCATCCGCGTCGATGTTCAGAACGTTCGCGTACAGAAACACGCGCACGCGCGTAGAGCGCGCCAGTTCCTCGCGATACACCTTGCCGAAGCGCACCGGAGGGCTGAACTGAGCGACAGTGTCGCGCATATCGCCGGTACCTAGCGGGATGCGGCGCACGTCCGGGCGGCCGATCTCGCGCTCCCAGTAGGCGGGGTCGAAGGTTTGGGGGCCGAGCTTCAGCAGATCGTGCGTGCGCGCATAGTATGGCGCGAGCTCGTCCAGACCGAACGGCCAGCCGCTATGCGGAATCCAGTCGCGCTTCTCGAAGTCCCACGGATCGAGCGGGCGGCACCAGCCGCCCCAGCAGTTGCTGCTGCCGCCAAGATAGCGGCTGCGCGAGCCGTCCGCGAACCGGTACGGCAGCCCGGCGTTCTCGCCGCGATAGAGGTCGCGTGTCTCCTCGTCGGGAACGAGGCCGCCGCTTTCAAGCATGCAGGTATCCACGCCGATCCGCGACATTTCGCGAGCGAGCGTAATGCCCGCGACCCCTCCCCCGATGATGCAAACCGTCGTTTCAATGACCGTGTTTTGCTCGACATTGCGAGTATCGATGAACATCCGCAGCTCCCGTATTCTTCATAATGTTTGTGGGGCGTCGCTGGCTCGCAAGCGAGCGGCTCGCGAGCAACGCGCCCATATGCCGTGACCGGATGTGCCTTTTCTCCGGTTGCCACCACGTCGGTCTCCTCAGCGTATAAACGCTGCGGCTTTACTTCTGTGCTTCAGGTCACGAAAGAAACCTCTTCCGTAAAAAACGGCACGGATTTCCGCCATACACGCCCTCGGCTTCAAGCGAACGATGTACGACAGACAGCGGCGTGACGACTGCCGAGCGGCCGATCGTCACGCCCATTTGCACGACGCATTTCGACGTGATCCACACGCCGTCCTCGATCACAATAGGCGCCACCCGCAGGTCCATCGTGGTGCTCATGTCATGCGAGCCGGCCGTGAGGAACGTCCCTTGAGAGATGCAAACATTCGAGCCGATGCGAATCAGAGCCTGGTTGTAGATCCATACGTCGACGCCAAACCAGCACTTGTCACCGACCTCGAGATTCCACGGTGCCTTCACGCGCAATGGATGCACGAAACGGCACGCTGTACCGATCTTTGCGCCGAAGAGGCGCAGCAAAGCCACTCGCACGAATGAGAACGGCAGTAGCTTGTTGTTGATCACGCAGGCTTCCACGAAGAACCAGATGAGCTCTACGAGCGCACTGCGCCCCGCGCGGTAATTCCCCTTGCCGGCGAGACTCAGGTCGATGACGCGGCGCTCGGCGGCGCCGCTTTCTGCTTGCGGCGCACATGCGAGCCGCGGATCGTCAGCAATGTTGCCCATCATCTTCCTCCATACCTTGCTTTCCTGCGTATATACACAGGGATACTGATTAGTTTGCTGAGAGTGGCATTGGCCGCCAAGGTACGTTCAAACGTGTCGGTCCAGGCAAGCGTTTTGGCGGCTACGTGCATGGATTCTGGCGCACGATATCTTCACCACAACTGTATTAACCCGGGGACCACAATGACCACTTCGCTTCAACGTACTGCCACCTGCATGCTCGTCCTTGCCGCCGCGTGCGCAGGACCCGCGCTCGCCCAGAACGCCGCGCCCGCGCGAGCACCGGCAATGACCGCCACCGCGCCGACCGGCTATGGCGCGCCCCAGCAAGCTCCCATCGATCGCCGCGCCGTGCAGCGCAAGCGGGAGCAGAAGCTGCTCGGCGCGCCCGACGGATACGGCGCCGCCGATGCACGAGGCGGCAATATCGACGACGCACGCCGCGCGGCGTTGATGGACGAGCAACGCATGACTGTTATCGGAGGCGAGCAAGCCGGTCAGCAGGGCGCCGCGGGTAAGCGCAAGGCGCCTGCCGCAGCCAACGGCCAGTTGCGCGTGGCCGACGCGGCCCCCGGCCAACGCGCGGCGGACAAGCTGCTGCCCGACGGCGCCGCTAAGGCCGCCTACACCGACCCGTACGCAACGGGTAAGCGCTCCGTCTACCGGTCGCCGTGGTGATTGCGCATTCATGAGAAGGCCGCATGCCGGTTCAGTCCGGCGCGGCATCCTCCGTAGTAGCCGGCTTTGCGTGCGGCACCGCCACCGCTGAAGGCCTTGCGTCGAAATACGTCTTGCTCGCTTTCGCACGCCTTCTTCCTGCCGCGCGGCACAGCATTCCAACGCGTTCTTCGAACGTACTGATCGTCGAATCGGGCGACAGCGTGCTCTCCGCATAGTCACGCCCGGCGCGGCCGAGCGCAGCTCGCCGCTGCGAGTCGTTTGCCAGTGCAGTGATAGCGCCGACCAGCGCCTTCACGTTATCCGGCGGCACCACTACGCCACGCGAATGCACCGCCTCGTGAAGCGCCGTGCCGCGCCGTGCCATCGCAATCGTCGCGCGACCGCTCGCGAGCATGCCGGTCAGCTTCGACGGCATCACGAGATCGGCCGCATCGGCGCGTTGCGGCAGCACGTGAATGTCCGCAAGATTAAGCAGTTCGTTCAGGCGCTCCACCGGCTGCAGCGGAAGAAAGATGCAGTTCGGCAACGCGGCGCAGCGCTTGACGAGGTTCTCTCTCGCGGCGCCGCTACCGCAGAACACGAACGTGACGTCGGGGCGAAACGCGAGCGAGGCCGCCGCTTCCGCAAGCGTCTCGATACCCTGCTTCGCGCCCATGTTGCCCGAGTACAGAACGACCTTCTGCTCGTCGGATATGTTGAGCAGGCTTCGATACTCGCTCGGCCGCGACAGCGGGAACACCGCTGACACGTCGACCCAGTTGGGCAGGCACACCACTTTCGAAGGCTCGACGCCCTTTGTCGACGCACGCGCGCTCATTTGCCGCGTGATGGACGACACTGCATCGAAGCGGCGCAATAACTGGCTCTCGATCCAGCGCGCGATCCGCGCGGCACGCGAGCCTTTTAGCAGGCCGAGTTCAAAGGCGGCGTCGACCTCATAGTCCTGAATGTGCAGCCACGCGCTCGCACGGGCGACCTTAGCGAGCGCGATCGTCGCGGGGGCGCACATCAAGGTCGGTGCGATCAACAGTACTGCATCGGGGCGCCAGAAGGCCTGCAACGCGAGCAACGGCAAAGACGTTGCCGCGAAGCTGGCCAGATGAATCATCCGCTTCACGCCGCTCGGGCGTGAAGGCACCCATAGCGGCGCGCGCCATACCGTGACACCGTCGCGCTCTTCCCGACGATAGCGCCACGATGTATACCCCGAGGAAACTCGCCAATCCGGGTAGTAAGGCGGAGCGCATACCACGCGGACGTCGTGCCCCCGGCTCGCAAGCAGCGTGGCCATTTCTGCCGTGTACTTGCCAGTCCCCGTGAGTTCGGGCGCGTAATTGAGGCCGTAGATCAGGATCTTCATTGTGCGTGTCTGAACGTGTTTAAGGCTGCTATGCCGCGACCTCGCGGCGACGCCGCGACGCCCGTCAATCGCTCAGCATCAGCGCACAGCCCCGGGCAATATTGGCGGCTGCAGAAGGCGGATCGAAACGACGAATTACATCCATGCACCGGTGAGCGGTGCCGCTCGCATCGGCGAAAGCCTCCATCGCCTTCAGGAGCGTGCGCTGCAATCCGGCAACGTCGCCGGCGGTAAACGAATAGCCGCTCACTCCATCGACGACGAGCTCCGGCACGCAACCGCAGCTTTCGCTGACCACTGCCGGACAACCGTGCGCGAGCGCCTCGTTCACCACGAGGCCCCACGGCTCGCTATAGCTCGGCAACACCATGCACGTCGCGCCGTAGTACTCCCGCGTGAGCGGCTCGTCCTGCAGACTGCCGGCGAAAGTCACCGCGCCGGTCAGTTGCAGTTCCGCGACCTTCGCGTGCAATGCGTCGGCCATCGGCCCCGTGCCGACAATGCGCAACTGTGCTGCAGGAATACGCTTGCGCAGGCCGGCGAACGCTTCGATCAGCGTGCCGATGCCCTTCTCTTCCGACAGACGTCCCACGTACAGAAAAACCGGGGGATTGCCGGCGCGCGCGGCGACGCGCTCCACTAACGCGCGTTCCGGGGAAAACGAGCCCGGCAACGCGGCAGCCTGACACGGCACGAAAATCTTCTCCCGCTTCGCGCCGAGCGACAGCAGATACTCGCGGCTGCGTTCGCCGAACCCGAAATAGCCGTCGCACAGCGAAAAGAACACGCGCTTTGGAATCGACGTAATGAGCTTCTTCGGCCGATCCCGCGCTGTCGAATCGCAAAACACCGCGCGCCGCTTGCCCGTCACGATGCACGCCGCAAGCATCGCCCAATATTCCGGACGGTGATAGCCGGGAAGCACGATCAGATCGGACTTGGCCTTCAGCACCTCCCATGTGAGCCGGGCGATCATCTTGATTGTCGGCACGTCTTCGTAGCAGCCGTCGAACAGCTTTTGCATCGGATACCGATGGTACGAATAATCGACATCGGAGAAGCCGATGCGGTCGTGCTCGGTATCGGCGATCTGGACCATCGAATAGCGAATTGCTCCGGATGCCGAAATATTATGCAGCGCAGAAAAGACGACACCTTTGTGACGCGACCATACGACGTTGTGGAAGATGGTGACTGATGCAGACATTTTTATGCAGCTCCTCGACAAGGCGTCATTGCATGGCAGCCGTAGTCGCCGACCCGGTATACGATTCGACGAAATCCCGATACGTCGATGCGATTCCCTGCTCGAGTCCGATCGTCGAGCGCCAGCCCATCTTCCCAAGACGCGAGACGTCGAGCAGCTTGCGCGGCGTGCCATCCGGCTTCGATGCATCGAACACCAGTTCGCCCCCGAAACCCACCACCTTGCAAATGCATTCCGCCAGTTCGCGAATCGACAGATCTTCGCCGACGCCCACGTTGAAGAGACCTTCGGTCACGTTGTTTTCAAGCACGAACAACGTGGCCGCTGCCAGATCGTCGACATGCAGGAACTCGCGGCGCGGAGTACCCGAGCCCCACACCGTCAACGTGTCCGCTCCGTTCAGCTTCGCTTCATGCGCCTTGCGCAAAAGCGCCGGCAACACGTGACTGCTGTTCAGGTCGTAGTTGTCGTTCGGGCCATACAGATTGGTCGGCATCAACGACACGTATTGCGTGTTGTATTCGCAGTTGTACGCCTCGCACAACTTCACGCCCGCGATCTTCGCAATCGCGTACGCGTCGTTGGTCGGCTCGAGCGACGAGGTCAACAGATATTCCTCGCGAATCGGCTGCGGACACTGCTTCGGATAAATGCACGACGATCCGAAGAAGACGAGCCGTTCCACCTGTGCGCGATACGCCGCGTGAATCACGTTGGTTTCGATCACCAGGTTTTCATAGATGAACTCGCCCGGCCGCGACGCGTTGGCAAGAATGCCGCCCACGCGCGCCGCGGCCAGCAGCACGACATCGATCTTCTCCGCCTGAAAGAAGCGGTTCACGGCTGCCTGATCCGTGAGATCGAGTTCGACGCGCGACCGGGTAATCACGTTGGTATAGCCCGCGGCAGCGAGCCGTCTGACCAGCGCAGAGCCGACCATGCCGCGGTGCCCCGCGACGAAAATGCGTGAATGTTTGTTCATCGCAGTCACTCGTGATGTTCGAGCGCCGTGAAACCGGCGAGCGTGACGAGCGCGTCACGACGTGCAATCTGAAAGTCGGAGCGAACCATCTCCTTGACGAGCGAAGCGAACGACGTGGTCGGCTGCCATCCGAGCTGCGCATGCGCCTTGGACGGATCGCCGAGCAGCGTCTCCACTTCCGCTGGACGGAAGTAGCGCGGATCGACACGCACGATCACGTCGCCCGGCGACATTCTGGTTTCGCGCCCTTCCACCTTCTCGACAATGCCGATTTCCTCGACACCGCTGCCTTCGAAACGCACGGTAACGCCCAGTTCGGCGGCAGCGTGCTGAACGAACTGACGCACGCTGTACTGCACACCAGTGGCGATGACATAATCCTCCGGCCGCTCCTGTTGGAGCATGCGCCATTGCATCTCGACGTAGTCGCGCGCATGGCCCCAGTCGCGCAACGCGGAAAGATTGCCGAGATACAGCGTTTTCTGCATGCCGACCGCGATACGTGCAATGGCACGCGTGATCTTGCGCGTCACGAAGGTCTCGCCGCGTACGGGCGATTCGTGATTGAACAGGATCCCGTTGCATGCATAAAGGCCATAGGCTTCGCGATAGTTGACGGTCGTCCAGTACGCGAACATCTTCGCCACTGCATAAGGGCTGCGCGGATAGAACGGCGTGGTCTCCGATTGCGGCACCTGCTGGACGAGGCCATACAGTTCCGAAGTCGACGCCTGATAAAAGCGCGTCTTGTTCTGGAGTCCCAGGATACGAATAGCCTCGAGAATACGCAGCGTGCCGAGACCGTCCGCGTTAGCCGTGTATTCCGGCTCTTCAAACGATACTGCAACGTGACTTTGCGCCGCCAGGTTGTAAATCTCGTCCGGCTCCACGCGTTGAATCACGCGCAGAATGCTGGTGGAATCCGTTAAATCCGCATGATGCAGAAAGAGCCGCTGTTCCGGATCGTGTGGATCGCGATACAGGTGATCGATTCGATCTGTGTTGAATAGCGACGAGCGGCGTTTGATGCCGTGAACTTCGTAGTCCTTAGCGAGCAACAGCTCGGCAAGATACGACCCGTCCTGCCCCGTGATCCCCGTGATCAGCGCGACCTTGCGTTTCATGAAGCTTCCCCTTTTGAACTTTTTAGTACTTGTGGCGAGAAAACTCAGCCCCGATTTTCAACCTGTAATACTGTCTTTCAACCCGCGATACTGTCTTTTCAACCCGCGATACTGTCGTATCCGTAATAGCCGCCCTGATAACCCGAACCGAGGAATGCTCCTTCCTGCGGCACATCAGTGAGCAATACACCTCTGAGTCCGACGCCTCCATTACGAAGACGCTTGGCGGTCTCCGCAATTTCATTCACCGGATGACGGCCATGGCGCACCACCAGCAGTGTCGTACCCGCATGCTTGCCGATCAGTGTCGAATCGGTCACCGCGAGAACCGGCGGCGTGTCGATGATCACCAGGTCGTAACGCGCCTTCAGTTCTTCGAGCATCGACTCGAAGCGCGAGCTCATCAGCAGTTCGGACGGATGCGACGGCAGCGTGCCCTTCGCCAGCACGTCCAGACCCGGCAGCACGTCACGCTGGATCATCGACGCCAGATCGCCGCCGCTCAGCACATCCGACAAACCGGGTTGATGCGCGATGCCGAAATGCGAGTGCACGTCACCGCGCCGCATGTCGCCGTCGATAACCAGCACGCGTTTGTTTGCCGACGCCACCAGTGCCGCCAGATTCACCGACAGGAACGACTTGCCCGCGTCGGGCCGCGAACCCGTGATCATCACCACGTTATTCGGTGCGTGGTCGAGTGAAAGCTGCAGCGACGTACGCAGATTCCGCACGCCTTCGACGGCGATATCTTCCGGTGCCTGCTGGGCGAGAACATGCAAGCCGCGACGGCGCAACATGACGTTTTCCTGCAACCGCAACTGCGTCTGGCTGCGCGGCACCACGGCGAACACCGGGACGCCCAGCACCGCTTCGAGCTCGTCAGGACGCTCCACGCCGCCGTACATCGCGCGCTTGAAGAAGGTCAGCATGATGCCGAGCACGAGGCCGCCGCCAAGCGCGATCAGGATTGCGATCACGCGCTTCGGACGGACCGGCTCATCCGGCGCCTCGGCGAAATCGACCACCCGCACGTTGCCGACCTGACCCGCCTTCGCCACGCGCAGTTGTTGCGCGCTATTGAGCAGGTTCGTGTAGAGCTCGGTATTGACATGCACATCGCGCAACAGACGCAACGCGGTCTGCTCCGTGTCAGGCATCACCGATACGCTGCGGTTCATATTGGTCTGCGCGCCCTGCAGTGCTGCGATTTGCGCATCCAGCGAGGCGACCGCCGGGTGGTTCGCAGTAAAGCGTTGCGACATCTCCGCACGTTGCGTTTGCAGGTCCAGCAGCTTGGTCTTGTTGTCGACGATCTGCTGAAGCAGCAAGCGGCTCTCTTCGCCAAGATCCACCGTACCGTGCGTATTGCGGAACTTGTTGTAGCGCTGTTCGGCGTCGTCCAGCTCCTTGCGCAAGCCCGGCAATTGCTGATCGAGGAATGCGAGCATGTGCTCGGCTTCCGTCGAACGGCTCGCAACGTCCTGGCGCACGAATTCACGCGCCATGCTGTTGACGATCGCTGCGGTCAACGCGCTGTCGCCGCCTTCGAGACTCGCGCGGATCACGCCGGACTGCAGCGTGGTTTCCTGCACGACGAGCGCTTTCTGCAAACGATCAACCGTGCTCAACGTCGATGCACGCGACAACTCGAACTGCGAGCCCGGCGCGCCGGTCAGCGAATCGACACGCAGGGCGATCGGACCGTCGGCCGTGTCGGTTTCCACCGTTTCGCCAACGTGGCCAGACAGAATCGCAATGCCGTTCTTGTCGCGCAGCACATACGAACGGTCGTTGCCGGCGATCAGCGTGAACGTCGTGTCGTACATCTCTTTCGACGTGTCGAAACGCGACACCGCGATACTTTCATTGCCCCATGCGTAGCCGGACAGATTGATGAACTGCGGCAGTTTGAAGCCCCACTGCCCGTTCACGAGCCCGGCAATCAGGCTGCCGATAACCGGCATATAGCGCGGCGTAGCGGTGATGTCGAGATGCAGCTTCTTAACGGTCTCCTCGGTCACGAGACGCGATTTGAGCAGCTCGATTTCGGCCGCGGTCGAAGGCTTCGTATCGAACATCCCCGTGAGCGGCGGCAAGGAGTCCTTGCCGTTCGCGTTGGCATTCGCCGTCTTGTCCTCGACGTGAAACAACACATCCGCTCGATACGTTGGCGGGGCCAGGAAAGCGTACGCGCACCCCAGCGCGAGCGCGATCAGCGTCACCATAGCAATGGTGCGCCAGCCCCGCACGATCGTGCGGAGATAGTCCGACAGATGAAGCTCGTCCGGTCCGGACACGTCGGTGTAGCGGTTTTCGAAATTGATTGCCATTTTGGTCACCCAGCGGAACCCGGCGGTTCTGATTTACGTTATAGGGTCGTTATTTCGCGAGCACGGCACCAGTCACAGCCGCATTGATTGCCGGCAGCAGCAGGTTCAACACACGGTTAAAGCGAACCAGTCCGCCCTGACCGACATACACCACGTCCTTCGGTTGCAGCTCGAACTGGTTGGCGAGAATCATCGAAACCGGCGAGGTTGCGTCGAGGTGATAGACCTGCGGCGAATCGCTCGTCGAGTTGCGGATCACGAACAGTTGCCGCGTGGCGGCTGTGTTCGAATCGAAGCTGCCGCTATCCGAAATGGCTTGCGAAAGCGTCAGCGAACCGTTGCGCATCGGCGTGATCGTCGCAGGCTTGTTCACTTCGCCCATCACATAGACACCGCTGTCTTCGCGCGAAGCCACGCGGATCGCGTCGCCCGGTTGCAGATAGATGTTCGACGGGTTGTGTCCGCGCTTGAGCAGCTCGTCCATGTTCAGCTGATACGTGACGCCATTACGAACCAGCTCGACGCGGCTGCGATCGGCATTCGGGCTGAAGCCACCGCCCTGGTTGATCGCGCTCGTGAGCGACATCGAAATGTCGTTGATCGACTGCGTGCCAGGCGTGCGCACTTCACCGTCTACGTAAATCTGCGCAGCGCGGAAAGACGCTACACGCACGGTCACTTCCGGCTTCTGATAGACCTTGCTCAGGCGGCTATACAGTTCCTTCTGGATCGTGCCGACGTCTTTGCCGGCCACGTGCACCGTGCCCGCGTACGGGAACTGCACATCGCCCTTTTCGTCGATGAGAAAGCCCGATGCGGCGTCGGTCGTCTTGCCGTTCTGCGCCGGCTGGCCCAAAGCTGCCGCGAGTTCCGGGTGATCCCACACGACGATTTGCAGCACGTCGCCGGGGCCCACGCGATAGGGGGTCGGCTTGCCGAAAAGCGCCAGTGTTTCGGGCGGCAATGCGGCAGTAGATTGCTCGGTGCGCATCTTGCGCACCAGCGACAGATTGATATCGGTAATCGGTATCGTCTGTTGCTGCGCGGGTTCGGTGCTGAAATCGCCACCTGTTTCCTGAAGCATGGCCGGTGTGTCCATCCGCTGACCAGGCGCGGCGGCGCAGCCCGCGAGCAATGCAGCGATGGCGAAAACCGTAAGACTTCCCGTGCGTGTACCAAGCGAGCTCATAACATTTCCTCCTTGCGCGGGAGCGGCGTTCCCCAGATAAGGCGACGCCCCGCGTGCTTTGTTAACAACTAGTAAGCGTTTCGATGCACCAGTCCGGCAACAATCGTCGCGCCGATGATCCGCATGTCGAGTGCGAACGACCAATGCCCCAGGTAGTAGAGGTCATGTTCGACGCGACGTTCCATTTTTTCTATGCGGTCGGTCTCGCCACGAAAGCCGTTGATTTGCGCCCAACCTGTAATGCCCGGCTTGATCCGATAGCGATTGATGTAGCCCGCGACCACTTTCTGATAGAGGTCGTCGTGCTCGAGCGCATGAGGACGCGGTCCAACGACCGACATGTCGCCACGCAATACGTTAAAAAACTGCGGCAGTTCGTCGAGGCTCGTGCGGCGCAGGAACGCACCCACCTTCGTCACGCGCGGATCGTTGCGCGTGGCCTGTTTGACGGTGCCTTTTTCTTCGGTGTGCAGGCGCATCGAACGGAACTTGTAGATGGTGAATACGCGTCCGTCCGCACCCTTGCGCTTCTGCCTGAAAAACACCGGCCCACGCGAAGACAGCTTCACCGCAATGGCGATCGCAACCAGAACCGGAGCGAGACAAAGGAGCGCGGCGGCCGCGAACAGGCGGTCGAAGATCTCCTTCTTCAGCATTGAGTTCGCCGACAGCGGCGACGCAACCAGGTTGATCGCCGGCACGCCGAGAAGGTCGATCACGCCGCTGCCTTCGAAGAGTGCCAGGCTGCGCACGTCGGGCATGAAACGGATGTTCACCAGATCGTCGCGGAACTCGCTGACGAGCGAACAGATCAACGGCTCTTCGGAGAGCGACAACATCAGCCACAACTCGTGAACATCGTTCGTGCGGATGTATTCAGCGAGCGCATCCACACTGTCGAACACCGGCACCCGCGTACTCGTGACCGGCGACTTCTCCGGGCTCGTGTTGTAGACCGCAGTCGCGCGAAAGCCCGTGGTGGGTGCGGATTCGATACGGCGAATGATCGCGTCGCATTGCGAGCCGCTCCCTACTATCGCCACCTGATGCAGATTCATGCCCGCACTGCGTGCTCGCGCAAGCACCGCATGCGTGATGAGCCGGTACGAGATCAGCAAGCCACCTGTTACGGCAGTCCAGTACGAGAACCACAAACGCGACACGAAGTCGATCCGATGCAGCGAATACATGAGCACGAGCGCACTGCCCTGCACGATCAGCCATGCAAGCGACACCTGACCGGCCAGCATCAGCTTCGAGCGGCCGCGCCACGATTCATACACGCCGAACGCGGGAAAGATCGCCAGCGCGAAGGCAGCGGCAAACATCACCAGCGCCCAATAGAAACCAGATTGAGCGAGGTAATCGAAGCGGATCTGCGACGCTACCGCCGCACCCGCCAGCACCAACGCGACATCGAACATTCGCGCGAGCAAATCCTGAAACTTGCGCATTTTGCTTACCTCGTACTGGCCGTTCCTGTTCGCAACCCGTCCGGCCCGCTGCCTATGAGCAACGGCCGTAGTTGTCGTTGAATCGCACGATGTCGTCTTCGCCCAGATAAGTACCCGACTGGATTTCAATAATTTCGAGCGGCACCTTGCCCGGGTTTTCGAGCCGGTGGCGCGTGCCGAGCGGGATGTAAGTCGACTCGTTCTCGCTCAGCAGGAATTGCTCTTCGCCTCGCGTGACGAGCGCCGTGCCGCGCACCACGACCCAATGTTCCGCGCGGTGATGATGCAGCTGGAGCGAAAGCTGTGCGCCGGGCGACACGACGATGCGCTTCACCTGAAAGCGCTCGCCGTGATCGATCGAATCGTAAAAACCCCACGGGCGATGCACCTTGCGATGCGCATCGGCTTCCGGTGCGTGCTGCGCCTTGATGCGCGACACGAGACCCTTGACGTCCTGCACATGCGAGCGGTCCACCACGAGCACCGCGTCAGCGGTTTCGACGACCACCACATTCGTCGTGCCGACGCACGCAACAAGGCGTCCTTCGGAATGCGCGTAGCTCGACACCGCTCCTTCGAACGTCACGCGGCCACGCCCTGCGTTGCCGTTGGCGTCTTTCTCCATCGCGGCCCACACCGCATCCCACGAACCCAGATCGGACCAACCGGCCTCCAGCCTGACGACCACACCCGCCGGCGATGCGCCGTCTGCGTGAGCGGCCTCGGTCGCATTTGCGTCCGGTGTATCGGTCAGGCGCTCCATCACGGCGTAGTCGATCGAATCGGCAGGCGCACTGAGGAACGCGTCAACGAGCGGCCGGAAATACGCGCCTTCGCTGCGCCCGTCACGGAACGCGCGCTCGCATGCAGCGTGCATCTCGGGCTGGAGGCGCGCGAGGGTATCGAGCCACACGCTCGCACGCACGATGAAGATGCCGCTATTCCACCAGTACGTTCCCGCGGCAACGTACTTCGCAGCGAGTTCCTCCGCTGGCTTCTCCACGAAGCTGTCGATCGCATGTCCACCGTCGGGCAACGCGGCACCGATACGGATATAGCCGAAGCCGGTATCCGGCCGCGTGGGCGGCACGCCCAGCGTCGCGATCGCGCCTCGTTCCGCGTAAAGCGCTGCGCTTTCCAGCGCGGCCTGCAATGCGCCGAGATCCGCGATCGAATGATCGGCCGGCATCACGACGAGAATGCCGTCCTTACCGTCCGCACACGCAAGCGATGCCGCGAGCGTAAGCGCGGGCGCCGTATCGCGACGAGCGGGCTCGACGATCAGGCGCGCCTCGACACCGTTCTCATGCAACTGCTCGGCAATCACGAAGCGGTGCTCTTCTCCGCAAACGATGATGGGCGAAGCGTCGACCTGCCAGTTCGACGGGAATCCGTTCATGCGCCGCGCAGTGGCTTGCAGCAGAGAATCCGAACCCACCACGTCGATAAGCTGCTTCGGATAGTTCTCGCGCGACACCGGCCACAGCCGCGTGCCCGATCCGCCCGCAAGGATGACGGGGACGATGCGCGTGCAACGCGCGCCGGTTGCCTCGCCACTCGCATTGGAAGACGCGCCGTTTTCGGTTCCCTGAGTCAACATATTCGTAATCCTTATGATTCTTCAATAACGCCAGAGCAGACGTGGCGACTGCGTGTATCAGGCGGGCCCGGTTCGCGCCGTCGAGGCTATTGGCCCACCATGCGGCGGCTTTGAATCCGGAACTCCGTAGGCGAAATTCTCATTCGCTTGCGAAACACCTTCGCGAGCCTGTCACCGTTGCCCATGCCGGTGCGTCGCGCGATTTTGTCGACCGGCAGTTCGGACTCGGTCAACAGACTGCACGTCACCGCGAGACGCTCGTGCAGCAGAAAACTGGAGGGCGTAATGCCCATTTCCATCTTGAAGCGGCGCAGAAAGTTGCGCTCGCTCATCGCCGCGAACTGCGCAGCGTCGGCAATCGAAATCGACTGCTGACAGTTTTCCTGCAGCCAGCGCGCCGCCGCGCGGACCTTGTCACCCGGCGTGAGCGCGCCGTCTTCGCTCAGCAGCGGGCCGAGGTTCGAGCACGAGTCGGCCAGCAAACGCTCCGCAACGGTGCGCGCGGTCGCGGCGCCCAGATCGCGCTTGATCATTGCGAGCGCACTCCGCATGGACTCGAGACGATCGCCTGCGTCGGCGGTCTGCTCGGTCTGGCGCGGCAGTGCCGACGGCTCGCGCAACTCGCTGCCGCCGGTTGCGTCCGGCACGTATGCCGCGTCGAGCAGTGCGCGCCCTTCCGCGATCGGCCGGATCATCCCTGTGTTGTGACGCACGCGGCGCAACCAGGCAATCAGGCGTTCGTCCTTCGCAGCGGCCAGGGCACCCTTGCCGCCGGCCACGTACAACGCGTCGAAGCCGCTGTAATGTCTCGCGTCGAGACCATCCGTCCACACTCGCAGAGCCGACGATGAAGTCACCATGCCGCCGTCTGCCGACAGGAAACACACGTCATAAGAACAGCCGCCGGAGCCCGTGGACGCGAGATCGTTCGCCGCCTGAAACACTTCGGCTACGACGCCGGCGCCTTGCAGCGAGCAGTCGTTGAACATCAATATCGCGATGCGACGCATCCCTTTGTTCGGTGCGTGCACCCAGCGCAGCATTGCTGACTCGAGACTCGCGCAGGTCATAGCTTCCTCACCAGAAAACGGCTTCCTTCACCGTCACGGCCACTACGGGCCGACTCCGAGCAGTGCATCATAGCCACCCTAAATCAAGTATTTAGCCGCCATGACCGATAGTGTTGACATGTTGGCGCATTGACAGGGGTGGCTCGCCGGTGATTTTCGGCAATATTCTGCCGACACCGAATTGCACCGAATTAATTGCCGATTCCGCATATCATTGAATTGGCGTTGTGCGAATGTTAGTGCAAACCAGGAGCGCATTTCGTTCGCCACCGCACACTGGATCACGACTCAAAAAAGGGCGGTTACAATCCAATCCGCGCGCGCCGGTCGCTGTTATAAAGCTGTTTTTGCCGGTTTCTGCGCGATGTGCAGATGTTTTCTCCTCCGCGCCAAGGCTCGCCGCCCAACTTGCTGCGCAACTTCGCGAGTTCGATGGACACCACGCACTTCAATAGCGCAAAGAAGTGTCTAATATAGGCGCGTTACTGCTCACTTAAATTATTTAATTTGTTCTTATTGGGCGACTTGAATATAAAGATGCCGATTAATGTTTCAGACCTGAAACATCGAAATAACATCGGATAACGGGGCAGCGCAAATGACGGACCAGAAGCGTAAGGCGCGAGACCGGAAACCGGCGGAAACCGCCACGAAATTGCGGAATTGCACTATGCGCTTTCCGCAACACGCCGAAACGGACGCTATACCGAGGCGGCTCTGACCTGGTGAATTAGCAGTTTGACGACGTTCGCGCGTCCACATACGCCGCGAACCGCACGGGGGAATGTATGTCGAATCGAAGCAAATACGGCGCAACGCGGAGCTTGAGCGATCCATCCGGAGCGCGCGCTCCAACGCGGCCCGCCGCCCTCTTTTTCGCCGTCGTCACCCTACTGTGGTGTTTCCCGGCTCAATGCGACGCAGCCGCTGCGGCCGCGGCCGCATCCGCAGCGCCAGCGGATCTTAAAGCGCCGTCGGGTCAAGGTCTGCGCTGCTCGGCGCCGTCATCGCAGACGCGCGCGGCATCCAACGGCGATCTCATCGAAGCCGACACGCCCAGCGACGGCACGCGCCTCTTCGCCGCGTCGAAACCGTTCACGCTCGTCATCACCACGCGCGCACCGCAAAACGACACGCTCAACTGGCAGATACGCGACACGTGGAACGTTGTGCGTGCAAGTGGGAGCTTCGGCGTCGCGGCGGGCACGACGTCGGCGACGCTAAGTTGCTCATCTACCGTAGCGGGTTACTTTGCCGTGTCGGCCTCGCTCGAACGTGCGCGAGGCCAGCTCGAATCGCGCGGCACACGTCCCGCAGGAATCGCGACCTTCGGGGTACTGCCCGATAACGCGCCGGCCTTGCCCCCGGTGCGGTTTCCCTACGACGACCTGCACCGCTTTGGCGGCCAGGGCACCGCTTATCTCGCGCCCGGCCAGCATTGCTGCGACGGCGACGGCTACCGTCCGGTCTATACCGCGCTCGGCCTGACGTGGGCCAACGACAATCGCAACTGGTATATGGAGGAGCCCGATAAGCCGGGCACCTTCAATCCCGCGACGAAGCAGCTCACGCCGTACTTCCAGCGCGGCGACATCATGCGTCTGATCCAGCTCGACGGCATCCCGAAGTGGGCAAGCCCCACGGGCAAGGAGACTCATAGCTACGCACCTACTTCACTCGCGCAGATGAAGGACTACATGGCAAAGGTCGGCACGGAATCGAACCGGGTCCGCACCACGTATTTTCCGAAGCAGCGTGACAACTACTATCAGGTGACGTGGGAGCCCGACGCGGATGGCGGATTGCCGTGGCGCGATAGCGACGCAAATTTCGTCGCGATGTACAAGGCAGTGTGGGAAGGCATCCATCAGACAGACCCGCATGCGGTGGTCATGGGGCTCACGTATTCATCGGTGCAGGGCAACGTGACGTGGATGCGCCGTCTGGGTCCGCTAGGCATCGGACGCTATATGGACGGCATGACCGTTCACGGTTATTACGACATCGGCACCACGCCATCGCATCCGCCGGAGCGTGTCGCCGACACACGCAATGAGGGCACCGTGTCCGGAGCACTGGCTGCTTCGATGCGTGCGCTGCGCCACGAAATGCGTCAATACCTGAAGCCGGGCGCGCCGCTCTTCGTTACCGAAACGGGCATCAGTTACGACATCGGCGAATCGTACGGCAAGAACTATCCAGGCGCGGACGTGCTGTACGCACAAGCCGCGGTTGTCGCCCGCACGCATTTGATCCTGCTCGGCGAGGGCGCCGACATGACCTACGTGTTCTATCTCGCGGACATGCCGGATGCCGCGCCGGGCTACGGCATCTTCTTCGAGCTCGAACACGCGAAAGGCGCATATGGTCCCTCGCGGATCAGCCCAAAACCCGCGGCGCTCGCGGTTGCGGCAATGACACGCATCATCGACGGAACCAATACGCTTGGGCCTTTGAAGGGCCTGCCAGCAGGTGTCCATGCATATGCGTTCAGACGGCTTGGCGGCGGCAAGATCGTGACTGCGCTGTGGACTCACGACAACGGCCGATGGAGCGCGAAAACGGGTTTCAACGCGGGACAAAGCGTCGACTACCGCTTGCGTGTCGACGCACCCGGCACGAGCGGCGAAGTCACTGCGCTCGACATGATGGGCAACGCAACGGCCGTACCGTATCGCGACGGCGTGGCGAACCTGAAACTGTCGCCCGCGCCTCTCTATGTGCTGTCCAGGAACGCCGACGTGTTCAAGGACGCGGTGACTGCGCCGGAAGGCTACGTTGCCCGATAGGGTCCGGACGCATGACGCGATCGGTACGCGACATCGCGCGGCGAAACCGCCGCGATAGCTAGGTAGCGCACAAAAACTCCGCGCCGGTAAAGCTAGCATTCTTATCGACGCGCTGGAGCCGCCCAATGAACGGCGTTGCATGGATCAAGCTGTTACTCGCGGCGGTGGCCGGCGCGTTTGTGCTTGCGGCGGCGGGCACACTCGTGCTCCTGTTGCTGTTCGCCTATGTAGCCGAGAAGCTGACCCGCGACGATGACAGCCGCGGCGATTACTAGCGATCATTAGCCATCCGGGCGCTTGCAACAGAAGAGTCGCGCCGGACATAGCACCTTCGCTTAAGGAACTGAAATGCTGACGGAGATCGACTTTCTCGACGTTGTTCGTCTAACGCCACTCGTCGCGATCGATCTGATCGTGAGGGACGCGGACGGACGAATCCTGATCGGCCATCGCCGGAACCGGCCCGCGCGCGGCACGTGGTTTGTGCCCGGCGGCCGCATTCTGAAAGATGAAACGCTCGACGCCGCGTTCGCGCGCATTGCGGACGCCGAACTAGGTATCGCAAAGCTTGCGCGTTCGTCCGCGCGCTTCGAAGGCGTATTCGAACATCATTACAGCGACAATTTCGCGGCAGAGCCCGGCGTGTCGACTCACTACATCGTGCTCGCCTATGCGCTGTCGCCCGGCAACACGCAGCAGATCGGGCGGCCCGATCAGCACAGCGACTATCTGTGGCTCACGCCCGCCGAGCTGCTCGCTCACCCGGACGTCCACGAAAACACCAAGGCGTACTTCCGCTAGTCGCGCCGATATTGCTGACCGGCGAAGCGCGGGCATCATGTCGCGCGCAGTGTTATCCCGGCAACGTGGAACGTCAGACCATTGCAGTATGATCGAGCCCACTTTTAACGGCTCGAATCGACATGCGATCAGCAGTAGCCAGTTCTGTTCGGGAATCATGCATTGCGCTTGTCGCGGTGCTCGCAGTGCTCGTGTGCGCCATGTTCCCAGCGACAGCGCGCGCAGCCGCCTGCAAGGCGGGCACACTCGTCACGGTCGTCGCGCATCTCGACGACGATCTGCTGTTTGTCGATCCCGCGATCAGCGAGCGTCTGGATGCCGGATGGTGCATCACTACGGTGCATCTGATCGGCGGCGCAAACGGTGCGAACTTCTCCTACGTGCTCACGCGCGAACGGGCCTCCCGGCTCGCGTATTCGCGCATGGCGGGGGTGCCTGACGCGTGGAGCGAATCGAACGTCGAGATTGCCGGCAAGCTCGTGCATCAAATGGTGTTGAAAGCAAAGCCCCAGGTTCGCCTGCTCGAATTGCGGCTGCCCGGCGGAGGCGTGCGCGGCGGACGCCAGCCGCTCGGCTTGCTGTGGGAGCAGCGCGCAACGCTTTTCTCGTATCCGATGAGCACGGACGGCTCGGGGCGCATGAAATACGACCGCGATACGCTGTCGGCCACATTGAAGGCAATTCTCGCTCAGGCTACGCTGATCTACACGCTTAATCCGGACACCGTACCATTTGTCGAACATCCGGATCACATCGTTGCCGCACGCATTGCGCGTCATGTTGCGCAGTCTCTCGCGAAGAGCGTGCCGATCGTCTATCACGTGACATACCCGACGGGCGGCTGGCCGGCCAATGTTCCCGCGACCGAAGTGCAGCGCAAGCGCGACATTGTCGCGAGCTATTTTTCGATCGACGGAAGCGAGTCGTCGCATGTATTCGGCGAGTTTCAGTGGGACGGCAACTGGATCGCGCGGCGCTATGCATTCGCGGATCGCAGCGATCGCCGCGTGCCGGACTTCCAGGCGCGTCCCATACAGCTATTCAATGTCGCGACGAATCGCTGCGTAACCGCAAGCGGGCCCGGCCGTGCACCCACGCTCGCCGCATGCAATGGATCCGCCGCGCAGCAATGGCGATGGGAGCCGGTACCGGTCTATCCCGGCAACGCGCGCAATGCGGCGCTTGTCAGCGTGGCGACGTCGCAATGCATCGCCGAGCGCGACGGTTATCTGCGCTCGGAAAGCTGCGGTCAGTGGGACCTTGCGCAACGCTGGACGCCATGGGACTTCGGCCTCGTCTATACGCCTATGCGCCATTGCCTCGGTGAAAACGACGGCAAGCTGACAATGCGCGGGTGCACCGCGCTCACCACGCGTTACCGTTGGGCCACGACGCAACGCATCCAGGCAAACGATCCCCGGCTTGCCACCGCAATGTACGCAGACGTGACGGGCACGGGAGCACAATCCGCAATCTATGTGCAGCGGCAGCACGATGGTCCCGGCTTTAACGTCTACGCAGCGTCGCTCGAAAAAACCGCGCCCCCGGCGCTCTGGTATGCAGCCGCAGTGCCGTTCGACCCGGACGCCACCGCGGCGAGCTGCGCGGGCGACAAACTGTGCTTCGACAGCGCGCGTTTCCTGCTCGGCGACTTCGACGGCGACGGCAAAACTGACCTGATGGTTGTTACTGCGCGAGAGAACGGCACGGCCTTCTGGCTACTGCGCAGTCTGGGCGATCGTTTCGATGCACCCCGCCTCTGGTTGCAAACGGACGCGGCATTCAAACCCGAATTTGCTCAGCAATACGTGGCTGCGGATTTCACCGGCACGCGTAGAGCCAGTGTGCTCATTGCACAAAAGCGCGCAGACAGCGGCCTTGACTTGTGGATCGCGTCATCTGCCGGCGCTGCAGATCGTGGCACCGCCCCTGTGCTCGTCGCGCAAGCTCGAGGCCTCGCACAGAACGCTGCGTTGCTGCCGTTCGGCAACGCGGGCTCGCGCTCGTCGCTCGTCGCCATGGAGACGGCGCAAGGACGCATGTCGCTCACGGTCATCTCGAACGTCGGGGCGCGGATGAGCATCGGCGAACGCAGAATGTTGCCGGCTAACTTCGTGCCGGGCTTCGTGAAGACGACGGTCGCGTCGTCGCGCGGCGACGATCGCGACACGCTAATGCTGGTCACGCCGCGTGTAAATGGCACCGACGCTGACACGCTGATCGACATCGCCACACTCGACCTCGCTGCATCCGCAGCGACGCCGGTGCACGTAGCTTCGTTGCGCGGCATGTCGTGGTCGGATGTATTCCCTGGCTATGTGCGCGACACGCATGGCGCTGCACTCGTGCTTTATCGCAGAACCGACGCGACGCTCGGCGACTTTTACTTTACTGGCGGCGCACCGGCGCTATCGCGCTATCCGCTGGAGAACGGCTTCGCCCTGGGCGCGCCGCACGATCTCGGCGAGCTACCAGGGCTGTTTTCGGAGACGGTGAGAATAGACCGGCTCGCGCAATAACGCGTGGCGCGCCGGTCCTTAAGCTCAGAATAAACTCAGGGGCAACTCAGGCCGATACCTGCATCGGCTGAGCGAACTTGCGCACGATCGACATGTAGCGGTCCGCGGTGTCGTGCAGCGTATAACCGGCGAGTTGCCGGTGCGCGCGCGGCGTTTCCAATGCCTTGACGAGCGCGTGGGCATAGGCGTCGACGTCCGTCGTGTCGACGAGATTCACGCCGGCCAGATTGCTCGCGAAACCGAATGAAGGAATGCGGTTCGCCACGACCGGAATTCCCGACGCGAGCGCCTCCAGAAATCCTATGCTCTGGGCTTCGAAGCGCGATGGCATCGCGAACACGCGCGAGGAGCGCAGCACCGCGGCAACGTCCGAGCGCGGTCCGCATACGCTGACCTTGCTCTCCAGACCAAGTTGCCTCACGAGCGACACCACTGCGCGGTGATAATCGAGTTCCTCGACCACGCCGCACAGCAGCAAACGCGCTTCGGGTTCGACCTGAAGTACACGCTCGAATGCGCGAACCGTGTCCAGCTGACTCTTTCCTTCTATGTATCGGCCGAGCTGAACGATCTGCTTCGAAGGCACCGCGCTGTCGGGTGCGGGCGAACTGTCGTGTCCGGCGAATAGCGACGCGTCGACGCCATTGGGAATGACCACCATCGAAGGATGCCGGCCGATCTCGCGCATGTAGTCGTCGATATTCTGCTGCGAGACGCCGATGATGGCTCTCGCCCGGCGCGATAGCAGGCGTTCGGCGCGCTTGAGCGCACCGTTTTCGAAGTCGTTGACGCCCGAGTGCATCACCCATGCGATAGGGGTGTGCACTGGCAACAGACGCACGTACAGCGCAGCAAGCGTCGCATGCGCAATGATGAAATCCGGGCGAAACTCGCGCACCACGCGATACAGGTGCAGCAGTTTGCCGATCCTGCCGTGCCGCACATCGGGAAAACGGCACATGACACCCGCCGCCGCGAGCTCGGCTCGAATAGCGACGAAGTCGTCCTGCTGCGGCAACAGCGAAGTCATGCAAACTTCGTGTCCGGCACGCTGATGGTGAATCGCAAGACCTTTTACGAGTACTTCTGCCCCGGACAATCGTGGTGCGTGAACCAGTTGAAGAATCCTCACGATTTATCTCTCTGATGACCGCCCATTTTGCAGCGGATAGATGAGTCGGCCCAGCGAACAACGCCACACTGGGCGCTCTCATCCGATAGTTTGTATGTGGCGCACGCCTTTGCAACGCGCGCCCTTTCCGCAACACGCGACCGGCCAATGCACCGGTTCTCGTCGCGAGAAAACGTTACACCCAAGATCCTGCAAGTTTGCGCCAAGTCCAAGACTTCTTCGGCTTCGAAATGAGCGGTATCGCCCACTTGGGCGGTGAATTTCTTCTGGAGACCGAATGGGCCGGCCGATCCATTACACCATTTCGCCAAATGTCTGACGAGCGTTAATGAGCGCTACCGCACATTGGCGAAACGGGCGATGAAAGCGGCGGCATCTGACGGTCTATACGCGAGGCAGGAACCAAAGAAAGACCCTACTTCGAGATGTCCTCCAAGGCGACATCGCGCGTCTTCGGGCCCAGCGTGCCGATAGCGAGCATCACAATTGCCATCGCACCAGATATGAACACGAACACGCCATTTACGCCGAAGCGGCTCAGGCAACCAGCAATCACGAATGCGGAGAACATTGCCGACAGCCGGCTCCACGAATAGACGAAGCCCACTGCGCGTGCCCGGATACTCGTCGGAAAGAGTTCTGCCTGATACGCGTGATAGCTATAGGAAATGATGTTGCCCGCGAGCACGAGACACACGCCGAGGCTGACCAGCAGCACCGTCTCGCGAACCTGGCTAAACAGCAGGCCGCACACCACGTTCACGGCTGCCATGAAGATGATCACCGTCTTGCGCTCGAAACGGTCGGCAATCAGCAAGCCGAGCAACGGTCCGAGCGGCGCCGCCACCGCAATGATGCTTGCGTACATCAGGCTCGTCGTCACCGTAATGCCCTGCTTGATCAGCAGCGTCGGGATCCAGTTGGCGAAGCCGTAGTAGCCCATCGTCTGGAATACATGAAAGATGATGAGCATCAGCGTGCGCTTGCGGTACGGCGGCACCAACAGATCGCGGAATGCTGCGCGGGCCCGAACCGGCTCCGGCAATGCGGGTTCCGGCAGCGCTCGTCCGTATTCGCGTTCGACTCGCGCTTCGAGCCGCGTCATGATCGCGTCCGCTTCGTCGATCCGGCCTTTTTGTGCGAGCCACCGCGGGCTCTCCGGCAAACCGAGCCGGATCCACCACACGACGATCGCGCCCACCACGCCGGTCAACACGACAAGACGCCAGCCGTCCAGACCAAAGAACTGATGAGGCACCAGCAGATACGAGAGAAATGCGACGATCGGCACTGCGCAAAAACCGACTGCCTGCGAGCACGCAGACGCTCGGCCGCGCACGTGCTTGGGCACGAGTTCGGAGATGTACGTGCCGATCGTCACGATCTCCACGCCTATGCCGATGCCCGCGATGAAACGCCACAGATTGAGCCCGAGCGCCGTGTCCTGAAACGCCATGATGACGTTCGCCGCCGTGTACCAAAGCAGCGACCACGTGAAAATTGCGCGGCGCCCGAAGCGGTCGGCGAGAAAGCCACAAGCCGCGGTTCCAATGAAGAGTCCCGCAAACAACGCGGCGATGAAGCTCGCCACGCCGCTCGTGCCGAACAGGCCGTGCGTCGTCGCGGTCAGAATGCCGCTGCGCACGAGCCCTGGCGCGATATAGCCCGAGAACATGAGGTCGTACAGTTCGAAGAAGAGCCCGAGGCTCAACAACATCACCAGCTTCCAGATGGAACGCGTGGCCGGCAAGCGGTCGAGCCGCGCCGAAATGCGCGCGCCGCCCAGCGCTATTTCTTCTGCACGGCTGCCCGCCGATGCACCTGCGCCCGAGGGCAAGCCGAGGGCGCCGGCATCGCCGACCGCTGTCGCATACACCGTCTGATTCGACGACTTCATCGTCTGTCTCCTTGAATGCCGGTCTGCGCCGGATAAGCTTGATTGACTGTGCGCGCTGCGGATCACGCAGCCTCGCGTGGCGCCCGATTCGAGTCGTTGTTCAACAGCGCGATTTGCGCCTCGTCATAACCGAGCTCGCGCAATACCGCCACCGTGTGCTCGCCGATCTTCGCGATGGGCTGACGCGGCTGCAAACGCGCGCCGTCGATCGAAATAGGCAGCAACGGCATGGCGGTTTCGCTGCCGTCGTCTAGCGTGAGGCGAGCAAGGCCGCCGCTTTCTTTCAGGTGCGGGTCGTCGAAAAGTTCTTCGGGCTTCGCAATCGACGCGAACGGAATGTGGTCGCGCTCGAACAGCGGCACGAGCGCCGCGCCTTCGAAACGGCTCAAGGTGTCGCCCAACGTTTGCAGCAGCCATGAGCGCGCGAGCACGCGGTCGTTGTTGGTTGCGAGGCGCGGGTCGGCGAGCAGATCGCCGCGGCCGAGAATCGCGCACAATGCGCGCCATTGGCCGTCGCCGGTCGCGGCAATGAACATCTGCTCGTTGTTCGCGAGCGTGAAGACGTCGTAGACGGCCCATGCACTGATGCGCTCCGGCATCGGCGCCGGCGGCACACCGGTCGCGGCGTACTGCTGCATGTGCTGCGCGGACAGCAGCACACAGTTTTCGAAGAGCGCGCTTTGCACTTCCTTGCCGCGCCCGCTCGCATGCCGTTCGTGCAGTGCCGCGAGCACGCCGATCGCGCCGAACATGCCGCCCATGATGTCGTTGACCGAACTGCCCGCGCGCAGCGGGCGGCCCACCGGACCGGTCATATACGCGAGGCCCGCCATCATCTGCACGACTTCGTCGAGCGCGAGGCGGTGTTCATACGGGCCATTGAGAAAGCCCTTATGCGATACGTAGATCAGCTTCGGGTTGCGCTCGCGCAGCGACGCATAGTCGAGACCGAGCGTCGCCATGCGGCCCGGCTTGAAGTTTTCGACGAACACGTCGGCAGTATCGACAAGCTTGTGAAGTGCAGCCAATCCCGCTTCGCTATCCAGATCGAGCGCGACGCTCTTCTTGTTGCGATTAAAGGTGCGGAAAAAACCGGCGCCGGTGCCGAGCAAGCGGCGCGTGCCGTCGCCGCGCGGCGGCTCGACCTTGATGACTTCTGCGCCGAGGTCGCCGAGAATCATCCCGCAGGTCGGGCCCATCACCATATGCGACAACTCGATCACGCGAATGCCGGCAAGCGGCAATGCGCTCTGCTGCGGCGCTTCAGTGGCGGAACTGGCGGTAGCGGAATGGGCGTTCATTGCAGCACCTGTGAGCACGAAGAGGGTAAAGATTCGATCTGTCTCGAAGCGGCGAACTGCGTGGGCAAGCCGGCACGCGCGAGATAACCGTAAAGCGGCTCGCCGGGCAATGCATCGGCGAGCACTGCACGCGACGCGATCAGACGCGTGAGGTCAATGCCGGTTTCATAGCCCATGCTTTCGAGCATGAAGACGAGATCTTCGGTGTTGACGTTGCCGGTCGCGCCAGGCGCGTGCGGGCAACCGCCAAGCCCGGCGAGCGACGCGTCGAATTCGCGAATGCCGTGTTGCAGTCCGACCAACGTGTTGGCGAGCGCAAGGCCGCGCGTGTCGTGCAGATGCAGCGAGCGCAGTTTGTCGCCCGCCACGCCGCGCACGATTTCGATAATTTCGCCGACCTGGCGCGGCGTCGCTTCGCCGGTCGTATCGCCGAGTGCGATCACATCGGCGCCTGCGCGCACCGCGTCGCCTGCAATCGCGGCGATGTCTTCATAGGGCACCGCGCCTTGCAGCGTGCAGCCGAATACCGTCGACAAACCGGCAATGAGCTCCACACGCCGCGTGCCTGCACCCGGCGCGCTGTCGATCGCCTCGCGCATTGCCGCGAACACGTCGATCATTTCGGCCGGCGTCTTGCGCACGTTCGCGAGGCTGTGCGCGGCGCTCACCGAGATCGGTGCGACGATCCGATGCACGCCCGCTTCGAGCGCACGTTGCGCGCCTTTCAGGTTCGGCACGAGTGCGGTCACGATCAGATCGCCATAACCCAGCGCGTGTGCAATGACCTCATCGGCGTCGGCCATTTGCGGCAGCAGTTTCGCCGGCACAAAGGAAGCCACTTCCATGTGCCGCACGCCGGCGGCATAGGCGGCGTCGATCCAGCGGCGTTTGGATTCGGTGGGCATCGTTTGGGCGATGCTTTGCAGACCGTCGCGCATGCCGACCTCGGTCACGACGACGCGCTCCCTGATATCACTCATGTTTTGAATCCTGCGGAAAATGCGGGGAAATGAAGCACGGATCACAGCGTGCCTGCGCGATGCCGCGTCGCAAAGTCTGCGTTGACGAAGCACTCCATCGCCGTTGACGATGGCCGGCGACTCAAGCGGGACGGGCATGCGCCGTCGCAAAGGGGAAACCCTTAAGGGCTTTTCAGAGGATGCGAAGCGCGGACCTGCGCGACCATGCGCGTCGCTTGAATCGCATATTGATGAGCGGTTAAGCCGCCTGGTTCCGCAGCGGACCGGAAGCCGGGACGCTACCTCTGCGCATGCCTCAAACCGTGCGCAGCAAATGCTCCAGCAGATGCGACGCGGCGAGCGTCAACGCGTTGCGGTCGCGCACGCAGATCACGAAGCGCCGCTCGGCCCACGCTTCGCGCAACGGCACGGCGACGATCCCGTATTCGTCGGCGGCATGACGGGGCAGCGCCTCGCCCGGCAGAATGGCTACCGCGAGGCCGGCCTGGATAAAACGATAGGCGGCGTCGAAGGTCGACACGTAGGTGCGATAGTTGAGTTCGCGTCCTTTCTCAGCCGCGATCCGCTGCATCAGCGCATTGACCGACGCATTCGACGAGAGCCCGAGGTGATCGAACGCAAGCGTCTGCTCGAAGCCGATGGCCGCCTCGCCGGCAAGTGGATGGCCACGCGGCACGATTAGCGCGAGGTGATCGGCTCGATACGGCAGCGCGTCGAGACTTCCCATCGGCACTACGTCGCGGCAGATGCCGAGATCGGCCACGCCTTCTTCGAGGCCCCGAACGATTTCCGTGCTCACGCGCTCTTCGACATCCACGCGTATCTGCGGGTTCGCCTTTAGAAATTCGGACAACGCCTCGGGCAAAAACTCGACCATCGACGACACGTTCGCCAGCACGCGAACATGGCCGCGCGCGCCGGCTGCATATTGGCTCAGCTCGGCCTGCATGCGTTCATGGCTGCGCATGATGAGCCGTGCATGCCGCAACAATGCCTCGCCGGCGGCAGTGGCGCGCACACCGCGCTGACTGCGCGAAAGCAGCGCGACGTCGACGAGCGCCTCGAGATCGGCGAGCCGCTTGCTGACCGCAGACGGCGCGATGAACTCGCGTTCCGCGGCGCGCGCGATCGTGCCTTCCTCGCAAACGGCAATGAACAAGCGCAACGTCACCTGATCGATCTGCCACATGCGGGACGGCTCCAAAGTTAGAGTGGGGAAAATTATGCCCGAGTAAAGCGGTGCCCGACCTGATGCCAAGGTATCCACGGTCGATTCATGCGCAGCGCTTGTGCGCCGGCTCTGCTCTTGGACCGCTGGCCGCTTGCTCGCGGCTTGCGCGCTCGCTATGCTGAGCGATGCTCGCGGATGCCGACGCATTCTCTAAATGTTTCGCGATGCATGCGGCCCGCCCGGTGACTTATCGCAACCGACCATGACCACTTCACGGAAATAGCCATGTCCATGACCAGCCTCTTCATTACCGCTGCCGGCGTCGGCCTTGCGATTGCCGCGCCGGTCGGGCCCATGGGTATGCTTTGCATCCGCCGCACGCTGACGGGCGGCCCGCGCGCCGGACTCGCGATCGGCCTGGGCATTGCGAGCGGCGACGCGTTCTATGGTCTGATCGCGGCGCTCGGACTCGTCGGCATTTCGCAGTTCATGCTGGCATATGACCGGCCGTTGCATCTGCTTGCCGGATTGTTTTTGCTGTACCTCGGCGTGCGCACGCTGCTGCAAAAGCCCCCGGTCGACGCGGCCAACGGCGAAGCGAACGGGAACGGCAAGCTCGCGCAAGTGGGCCGTGCGGGGGCGCTGCGCGCTTACGCGAGTTCCTTGCTGCTCACGCTGACCAACCCGCAGACGGTCATCATGTTCGCCGCGTTGTTCACGACGCTGGCGCCGCGCGGCGCGTTTTCGTCGACGATTGCGCTTACGACGGTCGGCGGCGTTTTCTGCGGCTCGATCGCGTGGTGGTGCTTTCTGGTGACGGTGGTCTCGCTCGCGCGGCACGCTATCGGCAGCAAATTGCGGCTCGCGATCGACCGGCTCGTCGGGATCATGCTCGCGGCCTTCGGCGTCGTCGAAATTCGTCGCGCGCTGTGAGCGCTGAGCAGCGCGTTAAGCCTCGCGCGGACGGCCCCGGCGCGCGCGTTCCGCGCCGTTCGTACGCTCGCGCGTCAGTTTTGCGACAATAGCGGCTTTCGCTGCGCCGAGCGTTGCCTGATGCCCGATCTGCCGACCTGCGTCGGCGGTGGGGAACACGCGCGCCGCCCGTGCCCTAACTGTCAATCCACGGTCAATCCACCGACCGCCAGCGGTCTCATCAATGGCTCTTCCCCATATCGATTTGCTGTACTCCGCCTCCGGCCTGTTCGTCGGCTTTTTGGTCGGGCTGACGGGCGTTGGCGGCGGCTCGCTGATGACGCCGATCCTGGTCCTCCTGTTCAACGTACACCCGGCGACCGCAGTCGGCACTGACCTTTTGTACGCGGCTGCCACCAAGGCGACCGGAACGCTGGTGCACGGCCTGAAAGGCTCCGTGGACTGGCAGGTGACGCTGCGACTCGCCGCCGGTAGCGTGCCGGCCGCGACGGTCACGCTGGTGCTGTTGCACCGCTACGGGATGGACACGCCGGGCGCGAGCCGACTGATCCAGATCGTGCTTGGGATCGCGCTTCTGGTGACGGCAGTCGCGCTCGTGTTCCGCCCGCAACTCGCGGCGCTGGGCGCGCACCGTCAACGCACGCCCAGCCAGGGACGCACGCTCGGACTCACCATGCTGACGGGCGCGGTGCTCGGTGTGCTCGTATCGCTGACTTCGGTGGGCGCGGGCGCAATCGGCGTGACCGTTTTGCTGCTGCTTTATCCGATGCTGCCGACAACCCGCATCGTCGGCTCCGACATTGCGCATGCGGTACCGCTTACGCTGCTGGCAGGCGCGGGCCATTGGCTGCTCGGTTCGGTCGACTGGTCGATGCTGCTGTCGCTGCTCGTGGGGTCGCTGCCTGGCATCGCGGTGGGCAGCATGCTCTCCGCGCGCGCGCCGGATGCGCTGCTGCGCAATCTGCTCGCGGCGACGCTCACGCTGGTAGGCGTGCGTCTGGTGCTGGCGTGAAGCCGCGAGATGCTGGCGTCAGGCCGGTCTGATTTTCGCCTTGTCTCAGACTGATGACGCAACCCCGATGCCGGGCTCCCGCCGTCGCCGTCACCTGAAAAAGCGGCAGGTCAGATCGGCCTCGAACTGTCTGACCCATTGACCCTGGCGGTCGTAATACGATTGAGCCCAGCCGCCACGTCGCACGGTGACGAGGCGCTCGTGAGCAGCATCGGCGGGATCGGCGCAAATGCTGACGTCGAAATGCGAGGGCGCAAAGCCGTGCCGCGCGCACACCAGTTCGAATGCGGCCCGGTCGGTGATGGGCAGATCGGTATAGCGCAGGAGCGTAGTTTGCATGGCGTTGACTCCGGTTCTTCATGCATACGGTACGCTTGGCGCGGCGTCGCCAATGTGTCATCCCACACATTGGGCGACGGCGCGTGGCTTGCAGTGCAGCGTCTGATGAAACCGTCGTTGCCGCTTTGTCGTCACCCTTTTGCCGCTGCCGTTTCTTCAACGAATTCGCACAAAACAAAAAAGCTCCGGCATGGCTGCCGGAGCTTTTTCGTTCGTGCACATCGAAGTGGTGCGTTGCGTCGGAAAACGCCCGACGCGGCACCGCCACCTCACAAGCCGCGCCCTGTGAGGCGCGCTGATTGCCGCGCCGCTAGCCGCCTGATCAGTGCGCCGTCACAGCGGGCTTACCGATGCGCCCGCTCGCCGCACTTACTGCTGCATCACGTTCAGCTTGTTCGACACCGACGTCACGCCGGCAACACCCTTCGCTGCCTCGCCGGCCGCGTCGATCTGACCTTGATCGGGCACCGAGCCCGTGAGCGTCACGGCGCCGCCGCGGGCGCGCACCGCGATGTTGGACACGTCGATGCCTTGCGTCTTGGCGAGTGCGGCGCGCACCTTGCGACCCAGCTGGCTATTGGCCTTCTTGCTCGCCTTCGCGGTGGCGGCGGGAGCGGCTGTCGTGCCCGTTGCCGTTGCATCGCTTGCCTGAGCATAGACGTTGCATGCCACCACCATTGCCACCACCGAGCCCAGCGTCTTCAGAAAACCGACCGATTTCATATTGCTTCTCTCCTTAGCTTCACATTGGACCGCTTGAATAAGCGGCTTCGTTACGACTACCTGCGGCCATGCCCGAGGCGCGACGAGGCGCGAGGCGAGGCAATAGCCGGCTGTGGCTGCGACACGAGATGCGAGAGGCGAAGGGAGGCCGGCTGCCATGTGCCGCACGCGATGGCGAAGACGCTCATGCGATGCGGTCCGCAGACCGGCAAGCCGCGATATTCGCAGACGCGCCCGGTTCTTGTGTGTCGTGCCGGGTCGCGCCGCGCGAAACGTGTGTTCGCGGCAGCGATGCACAATTTAATCTAGCCGCGCCAGAAGCGCAAAGGGTTTAGTTGTGCTCGATGCGAGGGGGCTGAGTTAAATACGGATGTTTGCAGGCGTTCATATGCTGTTCACGTGCTTCTTATATGTGCTTAACCTGCTGAAGCACTTGTCGCCGCGGCGCTTTTTAATGGCCGCCTGCGCTCTGCTTGCCGGCGAAGCTCTCGCCGGTCACCGAGCCTTCATTGCGCGCTCCTCGCCCCGCGCTCGCCGCTTGGCCGCTACCCGGTAGTCACTTTTTGTTACGGGTTTCTCCGCGCCCTGCCTAGTCGTCCATTCCGCCGCCGCAGCAATCTCAGGTACCATCGGCGCCACGCGCAGCGCCCCATCCAGTTCACTCCGGACCGTAGCCGTCCTGTCATCCGATGAAGCCAGCCACCGGCCGCAAACACCCTACCCACCTCGTTGCCCGTTTCGTCGCGATCTCGTGGCGCGATCTGGCCGTGTCGTTCGGGCCGATCGTGCTGATCGCTGTCGTCGCGATCTGGCTCGCGGTGCGTCTGATCCAGCCCGCGCCGCCCAGCACGCTCACCATTAGCGCCGGTCCGCAAGGCAGCAGCTTCTGGACGGCGGCTCAAAAGTACAAGGAGATTCTCGCGCGCAACCGCATCACGTTGAATGTTCTGCCGTCGGAAGGCTCGCTGCAAAATCTCAAACGGCTGTCAGACCCGAACTCGAACGTCGACGTGGGCTTCGTGCAGGATGGCGTCGCGCCCGGCGCAGCAAGCAACGGCCTGATGTCGCTCGGCAGCGTGTCGTATGTGCCGCTCGCGATCTTCTATCACGGGCCGACGGTCGCGCGGCTTTCCGAATTCAAGGGCCAGCGGCTCGCAGTCGGCGCCGAAGGCAGCGGCACCCGGGAACTGGCGCTCGCGCTCCTGAAGGCCAACGGCATCGAGCCGGGCGGCGCGACCAAACTGCTGCCGCTATCCGGCGAAGACGCGGCGCAGGCCCTCATCTCCGGAAAGGTCGACGCGGCTTTCCTCGCCGGCGATTCCGCGCAACCCGCGGTCATGGGCAAGCTTTACCGCACGCCAAACGTGCAGTTCTACGATTTCACGCAGGCCGACGCATACACCCGCCGCTTTCCGTACCTGACGCAACTCGAATTGCCGATGGGCGCGTTCGATCTCGGTAAGAACCTGCCGTCCGCGCCGATCCATATGGTCGCGCCGACCGCCGAACTGGTGGCGCGCGACTCGCTGCACCCGGCGCTGTCGGACCTGCTGATCGAAGCCGCGCGCGAAGTGCACGGCAGGGCCAACATCATGCAGCGCGCGGGTGAATTCCCTGCCCCGCTGGCCCATGACTTCACGATTAGCGACGACGCCGCGCGCTACTACAAGTCGGGCAAGGGCTTCCTTTACCGTCTGTTGCCGTTCTGGCTCGCGAGCCTTGCCGACCGGCTGCTCGTGGTGGTCGTGCCGCTCGTGGTGCTGCTGATCCCGGCGCTGCGGCTCGTGCCGTCGCTGTATGCATGGCGGGTGAGGTCACGCATCTATCGCTGGTATGGCGCACTGATCGCTATCGAGCGCAGCGCGCTTAGCGACCATTCGCCGGCCGAGCGCGCGTCGCTTCTGCGACGGCTCGACGCGATCGAAGACTCGGTGAATGGTCTGAAGATGCCGCTCGCCTATGCCGATCAGTTCTATGTGCTGCGCGAGCACATCGGTTTCGTGCGGGCAAGGCTCATGCAAAGCCGCGAAGCGCAGCGCGAGATGTCCGAGGAAGAGCCGGACGAAGGCGCCGGCCAGGACTTCGACGCGGTGACCGAAGCCGGCGACGCGGCCGCCGCGCCTGGCGCGCCGGACGAAGCCGCAGAGATCGGCGAGACACGCGCCGACGAGCGCCGCAAACCAGATTGACGGTGCAAGCCGCCGCCGCACCGCGTAAGATCATTACAATTCCGACGATCTGGCAGACGCAACCGCCGATCTGTCGGACAGGCAATCCGGGAGACACATATGACCGTTGGCATCGACGCCGCGCAGCCCCTGTGGTTTTACGATTTCGTCTCGCCGTTCACGTATCTGCTGCTCGAACAACACGACAAATGGCCGGGCTTCGACTTCGCATTCACGCCAGTGGTGCTGAACGACCTGTATCGTCACTGGGGGCAACGGCCGGCTTACAGCGTGCCGGCCAAACGCACCTTCCTGTACCGGCACGCGCTCTTTCGCGCGGAGCAACTCGGCATACCGTACAAGATGCCGCCGGCTCATCCTTTCGACTCCATGAAGCCGCTGCTGCTCGCCACTGCCGCTCAGGCCGACGTGGTCTGTGTGCGCGAAATCTTCCGCTTCATCTGGCGTGAAGGCCGCGATCCGTCGAGCGACGCGGCATTCGCCGAATTGTGCGAACGGGTGGGCATACCGGACGGCCCCGAACTCATCAAGAGCGAAGAAGTGAAGGCGCAGTTGCAGCGCAATACCGCCGACGCCATCGGCCTCGGCGTGTACGGCGTGCCGACCTTCCGGCTGAACGACCAGTTGTTCTGGGGCGAAGATGCGTTGCCGATGGTGTTGTACTGCGCACGCACGCCCAACTGGCTGGAATCGAGCGAAGTGAAGCGGATCAGTGCGCTGCCGTCGGGTTTGCCCAACATCTGAGCGTTCGGTTCGATGCAGTGGAGTGCGTGGGGCGCGCGTGTGGACCGGGCGCTGCTGATGCCGGACATACCGCGCCCGCTATGGCGGCCGCAGTGCAATCGGGCCTAAGGTTATAACCTTTGCGCCACGCATAGACCGCGTGCTGATCGCCTCTCGTGCGGATTCTTGTGACGCCCGCTCGACTTCGCCTCCCTCTTTTCCATGGACGACACCGCCGCCTCCCTCGATATCTGGCTCGTGCGTGTGCTGCGCACGTTGCTGGTCGAGCGCAGCGTCACGCAAACCGCGCTGCGCCTGAACCAGACGCAGCCCGCAATCAGCACTGCGCTGCGTAAGCTTCGAGAGACGCTGAACGACCCCATCCTCGTACGCGGCAAGTCGGGCATGGTGCCGACCGAATATGGCGAGTCGCTGCTTGCATCCGCGCAACGGGTGTTGCGTGAGGTCGATTTCGTGGCCACGCCGCACGGCGACTTCGACCCCGGCCGTTCGCGCCGCACCTTTCGGGTAGCCGCGCCGGATTATCTGAACGACTTCTTCATGCCGACCGTGATCGCGCAGTTCCGCGAGGCGGCGCCGCACGCCCGGCTCGAAATCGATTCGCTGAGCCCGATGCTCGACCACACTGCCTCGCTCGATGCGGGCGAACTCGACCTGGTAATCGGCAACTGGCCGAAGCCCGATCCGCGTTTCGAGCGCAGCGACCTGTTTTCGGACACAGTTGTGTGTCTGATGCGGGCGGATCATCCGTTGGCGCGCGCGCCGCTCACGCGCGACGCGTATCTCGCGGCGCCGCATCTTGCACCGACTCCTTATAGCGGCGCGCGCGGTGGCGCCATCGACATCGGATTTGCGAGAGCGCGCGCCGAGCGGCGCATCGTCGCCACGCTGCCGTACTTCGGCCTCGTACCGCAGACGCTGCTGCAATCCGATCTGATCTTCACGACGACGCGGCGCTTCGCGACGCACTACGCGAGCATTCTGCCGCTCGCGGTTGTCGAGGCGCCCATCCCCTTTCCGCGTATCAAGTGCTATCAGATGTGGCATCCGCAGCCGGATCGCCCGAGCGATCTCGGCTGGCTGCGCGCATTGATGTCACAGGTGTCGGACGGGCTGGTCGCGCAGAAGGTTCGGCGCGCGAAGCAGCCGCGGTAAGGGTCCACCTGAGGGCGAGGCGAACGCGCTAATGGAGCGATGAGGCGTCCATGCGATTGAGACGGTTAACGAGTGATCGGCGGCTGATGTTGTCGTGCGGATGACTTAATCGATCAGGTCGCTTCGGCTAATGGTACTAACGGCGCTAAACGCAGCCAATCCATTTCAGACGTTTGCCGCCACAGGTTGAAGCGCCGCTTGCGTTCCGTTTGCCGTTGCGGGCTGAACCGCGGCTCGCCGCCCGCGAACCTGCAGCAACTCCGCGCATACCGCCACCGCGATCATGGCCGGCGCCTTGTCGACGATACCTGGCACGCCGATCGGACATGTCATCTGCTGCAACCGTTCAAGTTCCACGCCACGCGCGAGCAGGCGCCGCTCGAACTTCACGCGTTTTGTCTTCGAACCGATCATGCCGAAGTAGCTGAAATCGCGTCGCCGCATGATGCGTTCAGCGAGCGAGAAATCGAGCGCATGGTTATGCGTCATCACCAGAAACCAGGCGCCGGGCGGTGCCGTATCGACGATCGCGTCTGGCGTGTCGGTGGCTTCGATCTGCACATTCGCGGGCGTTTCGTCGGGGAACAGTTCATCGCGCTCGTCCACCCACTGAACCACGCACGGCAGGTTGCCGAGCAATTGAATGAGCGCATGACCCACATGGCCCGCGCCGAACAGCACGATGTGCATGGGCGCGGGACGGGACTCGTCGACCTCGCTGCGCCGGCCGATGCGAATCGAAGAACAGTGGTTGATCGCGTTCATCTTCAATCACCTTGCGGCCGACGCGGCAGCCCGCACCGCGCCGATCGCCCTGAGGATTTCCTCGCTCGTGGCAGGTGCATTGAGCGGCGGATTCACCCGATGACCGCCGACTGCCGACACCGCGTCGCGAATCGCAAAGAATACCGAGAACGGCAACAGCAGCGGCGGCTCACCAGTCGCTTTCGAGCGGTGAATGCTGTCCTCTGCATTGCGGTTCTTGAACAGACGCACGTTGAAAACCGGCGGCGTATCGTTGACAGTCGGAATCTTGTACGTGGACGGCGCGTGCGTCATGAGCTTGCCGCCGGCGTTCCACCACAACTCCTCGGTGGTGAGCCAGCCCATGCCCTGAATGAACGCGCCTTCCACCTGGCCGATGTCGAGCGCCGGATTCAGCGACGCGCCTACGTCATGCAGCGCGTCCGCGCGCAGCACGCGCATTTCGCCGGTCAGCGTGTCGATCACCACTTCGGACACGGCCGCGCCATACGAGTAGTAATAGAACGGCCGGCCTTGCAGCTTCGCCTGATCCCAGTAGAGCTTCGGTGTCGCGTAAAAACCATCGGACCACAGCTGGATTCGCGCGAGATAAGCCTTTGCGACGACTTCTTCGAACGGCACCACTGCCTCGCCGACAATCACGCGGTCATGCGCGAAGCGCACGTCGGAAGCATTCACCTCGCCGGCACCAAAACGCTCGGCGGCAAACGCGGCGAGCCGTTCGCGTAGCTGGCGCGCCGCGTCCTGTGCAGCCTTGCCGTTCAGATCCGAACCCGTCGAAGCCGCCGTCGCCGAGGTATTCGCGACCTTGCTGGTATCCGTTGCCGTCACGCGAATCCGGTTGAAGCCGACGCCCAGTTCATGTGCGACGACCTGTGCGACTTTCGTGTTCAAGCCCTGGCCCATTTCGGTGCCGCCGTGATTCACGAGCACCGAACCGTCGGTGTAGATATGCACCAGCGCGCCGGCCTGATTGAAGTGCGTGACGTTGAACGCAATGCCGAACTTGACCGGCGTCAGTGCGAGGCCTTTTTTCAGCACCTCGTTGTTGGCGTTGAATTCGTTGATCGCTGCGCGGCGCGCGCGATATTCGCTAGTCGCTTCCAGTTCGTCGATCAGTTCGTGAATCACGTTGTCTTCGACGATCTGGCCATACGGCGTCTGATTACGCTCGGTCTTGCCATACAGATTGCGGCGGCGCACGTCGAGCGAATCCTCGCCGATCGAGCGCGCCACGTTGTCCATGATGTATTCGATCGCAAACGCACCTTGCGGACCGCCGAAGCCGCGAAACGCGGTGTTCGATTGCGTGTTGGTCTTGCCGCAAAAGCCGTCGATGGTCACATCGGACAGCCAGTACGCGTTGTCGAAGTGGCACAGCGCGCGCGTCATCACCGGGCCGGACAGGTCGGCCGAAAAACCGCAGCGCGAGGTCATGTCGACGGCCACGCCTTCGATCACGCCCTTGTCGTCGTAGCCGACTTCATACGTGTAGTGGAAGTCGTGCCGCTTGCCCGTCACCATCATGTCGTCGTCGCGATCCGGGCGAAGCTTGACGGGGCACAGCAGCTTCCACGCGGCGAGCGCTGCGCAGCACGCGAAGAGACCCGACTGCGATTCCTTGCCGCCGAAGCCGCCACCCATTCGGCGACATTCGATCAGCACGTTATGGGACGCAATGCCCAACGCGTGAGCGACAAGATGCTGCATTTCAGTCGGATGCTGCGTTGAGCAATAGACGTGCATGCCGTCGTCGTCCTTCGGCACGGCATACGAAATCTGCCCTTCCAGATAGAACTGCTCCTGGCCGCCGAGCAGCATTTCGCCAGCCTCACGATGCGACGCGCGTGCGATCTTCGTGCCGGCCTCGCCGCGCGCGAGTTTCATCGGCGGCAGCACGTGCTGATTGGCGGCACGCGCCTGCTGCGCGGTCAGGATGGCAGGCAATTCCTCATAGACGATCTCCGCGCGGCGCGCGGCGAGCCGCGCGGTTTCGTGCGACGTCGCGACCACGATGAACACCGGCTGACCGACGTACTGAACGATGCCTTCGGCGAGAATCGGATCGTCGCCGTGGACGATCGGCGCGACGTCGTTGGCGCCGGGAATATCGTCCGCGGTAAAGATAGCGACCACACCGGGCGTCGCGCGCACCTTGTCGAGCGACACCGACACGATTTTCGCGTGTGCTTTGCTCGACAGCCCGAGCGCGGCGTGCAGCGTGCCTGCGACCGTCGGGATGTCGTCGGTATAAGTCGCGCGGCCGCTCACGTGCAGATGCGCCGATTCATGCGGGCGCGACACATGAACCTGCGTGAAGTCGTCGAGCGCCTGAGTGTCCTTCAGGAAGGGTTCAGCATGCTGATTCATTGTTGTGTTCTCCGTATTCTTCGTGCGCTTCGTGCGCTTCGTGCGCTTCAGGCATTTGCCACGACATTGCCGGCGACACCGGCGTCCGCAGTCGAGCACGCCGCAACCACCGCGCGCACATCGAGCGAGCTTTTCGGCAACGGATTGTTGGGGCGCGTTTCGAGCCAGAAGCGATACAGCGTGTTCTTTGCAGCTTCGAGACGGTAATTGCTGGTCGCGCGCATATCGGAAAGCGGTGCGTAGTCATTGCCGAGCGCGAGCATCGCGGCTTGCGCGGTGGATTCATGCCATTCGGCGTCGCGCAGCACGGCTTCTGCGTGCGTTGCGCGCTTCGGCGTCGCTGCCATGCCGCCGAACGCGATGCGCGGCTCGCGAATCAACTCGCCGTCCGCGATAAACGAGAATGCGGCACACACAGCGGAGATGTCCGAGTCGAAGCGCTTCGACAGCTTATAGGTGCGAAATTGCAGCTTTGCACGCGTGCCCGTGCGAGTCGGCACTTTGAGGCCGACGACGAACTCGTGCTCGGCCATATTCTTCTTCTGGTACGCGACGTACAGGTCTTCGAGCGGCATTTCGCGTTCGACGTCGCCACCTCGGACAATCACGCGCGCGCCGAGCGCGATGAGACCGGGCATCGAATCACCGATCGGCGAGCCGTTCGCGATGTTGCCGCCGAGTGTGCCCGCGTTGCGAATGGGCAGCGAAGCGAAGCGTAGCCACATTTCCGTAAGCTCGGGATACTGCTTTGCGATCTCCGCGTAGGCGTTTTCTACCGTCACGCCCGCGCCAATTTCGATCCAGTCGGCACGCGTTTCGAGCTTCTGCAATTCGGCGATCTGTCCAACGTACACGACATTGCCGAGTTCGCGCATCTGCTTGGTGACCCACAGGCCAATGTCGGTGCTGCCCGCGAGAATGCGCGCGGCCGGCTCGGCCTGCTTGATCTGTGCGAGCGCTTCGACCGTGCGCGGCGCGTCGAAGCGCTGGCCGGCGTGCTCGTAATGGAACGTGTCGTCGCGTTGCAGCGTCGCGAGCGCGCCTGCGAGCGCCTCCACATTCACCGGTGCCTTGGGCGCGGGGACTTCGAACATGCGCACGGCCGCATCCACGATCGGACGATAGCCGGTGCAGCGGCACAGATTGCCTGTGAGCGCGTTGCTGATTGCTTCCCGCGAGGGCACCGTCCTGTTTGCGCAGCCATGCTCGTGGCCGTGCTTTTCGTAGAGCGACCACATCGACATGACGAAGCCCGGCGTGCAGAAACCGCACTGCGAGCCGTGGCATTCGACCATCGCCTGCTGTACCGGATGCAGCGAGCCGTCGGGCTGACGCAGATCTTCGACGGTGAAGAGCGCCTTGCCGTCGAGCGTCGGCATGAACTGGATGCAGGCATTGACCGCCTTGAAGTCGACGCCGCCCTTTTCGTTGCGCTCGCCGACCACGACCGTGCACGCGCCGCAATCGCCTTCGGCGCAGCCTTCCTTGGTGCCGGTGCAGTGCGCATCTTCACGCAGATACTGCAGGACCGTGCGGGTGACAGGCGCGTCCTTGAATTCGCGGATCGCGTTGCGATGGTAAAAGCGGATTGGCTCAGTCATGTCTTATCGCTCTCGAATGTTCTTTGTCCAGCAGGGATGGTTCGAAAACTATCACCGTCAATAAATACAACCCATAGCCCGGGTCGCATGCGGGACATATGCGCAATGCGATATCGAGATGGAATTGGCGCGCTGTGGGCTTATATTGGGTTGGCTGGTTTTAGATGTTTGTTGGTGCAACGCTTGATTTCAGCCATTTTGTAGGGCGCGCGGTGAGCATTTCGCCCTTCGCCGAGGGCAAATTGAGCGTCCGACGCCCCACTATCTGGGCTTCGCACCGGCTTACGTCTGACCAATTATTAAGCAAATGCTGCAAGAGAATCGGTTCCATGGGAAAATCACGCCTTCCCGCCGTTTTCAAGTCTGGTTTTCCCCATGTCCACCGACACAGCGACACCCCGCAGCGAATTCGCCACGACCATGCAGATCATTCCGGTCGTCTTTTTCACGTTTCTTTGCTATCTGACGATCGGCATTCCGCTGGCGGTGCTGCCAGGCTACGTGCATGACGACCTCGGCTACAGCGCGGTGCTCGCGGGCGCGGCGATCAGCGTGCAGTATCTGGCGACTCTGGCGTCGCGGCCGCTGGCAGGACGTTCGGCAGACACGTTGGGACCAAAGCGCACGGTGACGATCGGCTTGCTCGGATGCGGCGCGAGCGGCGTTCTTTTGCTGCTGGCGGTTTTGTGCGGACGCTGGCCCGTGCTGAGCCTTGGCCTGCTCGTGTGCAGCCGGCTCGTGCTCGGATTCGGCGAGAGTCTGTGCGGCACCGGCGCCATTCTGTGGGGGATCGGCCGAGTGGGCACGAGCAACAACGCGCGAGTGATCTCGTGGAACGGCATCGCCACGTATGGCGCACTGGCGGTCGGCGCGCCGCTCGGCGTTGCGATCGAGCGGACGGTCGGATTTGCGGCGCTCGGCATTCTAGTGATTCTGCTGGCGGCGCTCGGCTTCTACCTCGCGCGGCCGATGGCATCCGTGCCAATCGTGCACGGCGAACGGATGTCGTACCGAAGCGTGTTCACGCGCGTCCTGCCGCACGGCATCGGCCTCGCGCTCGGCTCGGCCGGTTTTGGATCGATTGCGACGTTCATCACATTGTTCTATGCGGCGAAGCAGTGGCCGAACGCGGCGTTGTCGCTGACGGTGTTCGGCACGCTGTTCATCGGCGCGCGGCTGCTGTTCGCCAACACGATCAAGACCTACGGAGGTTTCCGGGTCGCGATTGTTTCGTTTTCGTTTGAATGTGTCGGCTTGCTGATGCTGTGGCTTGCGCCTGAGCCGCATATTGCGCTCGTGGGGGCGGCGTTGACCGGATTCGGGTTTGCGTTGGTATTTCCGGCGCTCGGCGTCGAGGCAGTCGGACTCGTACCGCCCGCGAGCCGAGGTGCGGCGTTGTCGGCCTACTCGGTGTTTCTGGATCTGTCGCTGGGAATTACGGGGCCGTTGGCGGGGTATATTGCCGGCGAGTTTGGATATGGGTCAGTGTTTCTGTTTGCAGCAATTGCCGCTGCAGCGGCTGTGGGGCTTTCCAGTTTTCTTTATCTTCGGGATGTGAAGGTTGGGAAGATGCCTGCGGCGCTTTGAGGGCTTTTCGGCTCAACGCACCAACTCACACTTGAGTTCCGTGGCTCCGGGCAGGCAGCGGTGTAATCAGGACCAGCGCCGTGGAACGCCTGGCCTTGGTGAGCAGGTAGTCGTACGTTCAGCTGGTACTCGTGGGAACGCTCGGCCTCGAGTCGCCCCAAGTTGCGTTTGTCGAGCGGCTAAAGCGATCATCGTTGCGACAGGCTGGAAATCAATCGGCAACCACATGTCGCACGATGTCCATGATGAGCAACAGGAAGGCTGTCGTCCATCATCGACTCATCACCCGCAACAATTAGGTTCGGTCTAATTTCCGGATGCCGCGGGCAGAAGACTTCGTCGCCCATACGGGCGACCGGACGACCATCGAAGATCATCGTTGGTGCTGGGAACAGCTACATCCGGAGGTACGCGCGTGGCGTTCAACTTCGGCGGGCGCAAAGCGATATTCAACATTGTGCGGGCGGGCAGCGTTGCCAATCCACTGACGAGCGATGTGCTGAAGACGTTCCACTGTCCGAGTTCCATGTCGGCGTTCAGTTTGACCGACAGTGGTCCGCCGTCAAGACTACCTCCGGCAGGCGGACTTTCGAGCGTGTCGCATTAGCGGAGTGGTTCCCAGCCCTCTACTTCCCTTCCGACAATCCCCGCTCCAACGCCGCGACCCCGGCGGGCAAATCGACCTTCACCCCGAGATCGACCATCGTCCGGCCCAGCGCGTGCAGAGTGCGAAACAGATTGTGCTCGCGGCATTGCTCGCCCATTTGCCCGATCCGGACAATCGGCAATCCGAACGACCCCGAAATTTCGACCTGATGCTGCCGCGAAATATGCGCGCATACGTCACCTGGACTCAGCCCCGCGGGCACTTCGATGCCCACCACCGAATTCAGCCGGCAAGCGACCGGCGCATATAGCTGCAAGCCGAGCGCGGTCACGCCTTCCTGCAACGCCACCGAACACTTGAGGTGCCGCGCAAAACGCTTTTCAAGCGTCTCCGCGCACACGAGCCGCAGTGCCTCATGTAAAGCCAGCACGCCCGACACGGGCGCCGTGTAGTGATATCCCGCGTTATGCCAGAAGTTCTCGGCGAGCGACGCGTCGAGACACCAGTGCGCATTCGGCGCGGTACGTCCTTTCACGCGCTCCCAGGCTGCATCGGAAAACGCAATCAGCGAGACTCCCGGAATAGACGACAAGCCCTTCTGCCCGCCCGTGATCACCGCGTCGATACCCCACGCGTCCATGGCGAGCGGCATGGTGCTCAATGTGCACACCGCGTCGACGATCACCAGCGCGCCTGCCGCCTTCGCCAATGCGGCGATGTCCTTCAGCTGGTAATTCCAGACCGTATTCGAAGTCTCGCCCTGCACCACCGTGACGATCTCCGGTCGCTCACGGCGGATTGCCTCGGCGATCTCGTCGAGACTCGCCACCGTGCGGTCGGCCACTTCCAGTTCCGTCACTCGCGCGCCGACGCGGCGGCCCATCTCCGCCATGCGCCCGCTGAAAAAGCCGTTTTTGATGCTCAGCACGCGCGTACCTTCCCACGCGAGATTCGAGATTGCCATTTCCATCGCGGCCGAACCGGGTCCCGCCACGCCCAGCACCCATTTCGAATTGGTCTGGAACACGTAGCGCGCCATCGTCTTCACCTGACCGATCACCTTCACCATGGTTGCGCCCAAATGGTTGATGACGATCGTATTGGCCTTGGCGACCGCTGCGGGAATCGGTACGGGGCCGGCGCCCATCATCAGTAACGGCTCTTCGGGAAGAATGGCGTCGAGCGATTCGACAACCGGACACGGCACAGCAGTAGACGCAACGTTAGATGATGAAGTCGGCATGATCGGTACTTGAAGGAAAGCGCAAAGATGGAATGCACAGGAGCCAACGGCCTCGCCAGCTATGACACTGGCGAGGCCGTCGTCCGATCATTCACCGATCCGAGCAATTGCGCAAGTTTTTTGACCGTGCCTTACCGGCGGGCGCCGCAAACGCGCGTAGGCGACGCGCCTGGCCGCACCGCGGCAAAACCTCACTTCACCTTGGTCTTATCGAGCTTCTTGCCGGTTTCCGCATTGAAACGCTCGACGTATTCTTCGATCAGCCGCCGCACCGCGCGTCCGATCTGCCGGTAGTCCGACTCGTTGAGGTTGGCCAGCGACACACGCCCCGACGCATGCTGCGTGCCGAAGCCGAGCCCCGGCAACAGCACCACCCGAGCCTCGCGCGCGAGCCGGAACAGCAATTCGGTAGGCTGCGTGCTCTTCAACTGCCAATCGACGAACTCGCGCCCGAACATCCGTTCGCCAAGGTACTCGGCGTCGAGAATCGTGTAGTAGTCGACCTGGTTCGGGTCGCTGTCGTCGAATGCAATGCCGACCTCCTCATAAAGCGCCTGCTTGCGCTTGCGGATCAGGCGCTTCAGCGCGTTCTTGTATGCGTCGGGCGTATCCATCAGCGAGAACAGCGAGAACAACACCATCTGCACCTGCTGCGGCGTCGACAGCCCCGCCGTGTGATTCAGCGCGACGGTGCGGCTGTCGGCCACCAGACGGTCGATGAATTTAAGCTTTTCAGGCTCTGTGGTGATCGACTCATAACGTTCGTGCAACTGCTTCTTCACGTCTTTCGGCAGTTCCGAAATCAGCCTGTCGAGCACGTTGTCGCGATGCGTCGCAATGGTTCCGAGACGCCAGCCGGTCGCACCGAAATATTTGGAGTACGAGTACACGAGAATCGTGTTCTTCGGCGCAAGCGCGAACAGCGACACGAAATCGTCGGCGAATGTTCCGTACACGTCGTCGGTGAGCAGAATCAGATCGGGCCGTTCCTTGACGATGTCGGCAATGTACTGCAGGCTCTCGTCGTCCATTTTCACCGAAGGCGGATTGCTCGGATTCACGAGAAAGAAGGCCTTCACTTTCGGATCGCGCAGCTTGTCGAGTTCTTCTTTGGTGTACTGCCAGCCATTCTCAACACCGGCGTTCAGATTCACCACATTCAACTGGTAGTCGTTCAGCCGCGGAATCTCGATGTACGGTGTGAAGATCGGCATGCCGAGCGCGATGGTGTCCCCCGGCTTGATCAGGTGATTCTCGCGCATCGTGTTGAAGATGTACGTCATGGCCGCCGTGCCGCCCTCCACCGCGAACACGTCGAATTCGCCGACGAACGGATGCCGGCCGATCATCTCCCGGCGCAGATATTGTCCGACGATAACTTCGGATAGCTTGAGCATCCGGTCGGGCACCGGATAGTTCGATCCGAGAATCCCCTCGCACATTTCATAAAGGAAGTCGCCGGCGGAAAGCCCCAGCTGATCGCGCACGTACGATACCGCGCCGCGCAAGAAGTCGATCCCCGCGACGCCTTTGTTTTCGCGCAGGAACAGGTCAAAGCGCTCTTCGAGGCCTTCGCGCCGCGGAAATCCGCCGACGCCTTCAGGCATATAAGCGAACGAGCGCTCCGACTCGCGCATGGCGAAGAGCCCGAGCTGCCAGAAGCCGTGGCGCGGTATCGTTGCGAGAAAATTCGGGTTGCCCCGACCGGCGTTCAGCATCGACGCATTGGCTGGCCGCTCGACTGCGCCCCCGCCCGCAGCCTTGATGAGTTCGTCCTTCAGCTCGAACGGGCTGAGCGCGGCAAGACCCGGCTGTGCCATGTCGCCATGTTTCTTGTCGTCCTTCTCTTTTGCCATGATGTGTTCTCCTGAGCCAGATGAAAGACGCCGCCGGGCATTGATTAGCGCGATGCCGCGGCCGGCGCGAAGAGATCGATACAACGCGTTTGCTACACGAGTCCCACCACGAGCGGGCCGAGCAACGTCAACGCGACGTTCGCGATTGCATAGGTAATGGCGAACGGCACGGTCGGCACCGCGCTTTCCGCCTTGTCCAGCACGCCGCCAAAAGCCGGATTCGCACTACGTGAGCCCGACAGCGCACCTGCCAGAATGGCCGCGTTGTTGTAGCGAAGCACGTAGCGGCCGAACAGCATCGTGAGCAGGAGCGGGAACAGCGTGACGAACACGCCGAGCAGGAAGATCGTCATACCGCTCTGCTTGACCGTGACCACGGCCTGCAGGCCGGAATTCAGACCGACCACGGCGACGAAGGCCGCGAGCCCGAAGTCCTTCAGCAGTTGCGAGGCTGCCGTGGGCATCACGCCGTACATGGGGTGCTTGCCGCGCATCCAGCCGAACAGCAGGCCGGCGAGCAGACAGCCGCCGCCTGAACCGAGCGTGAGCGGAATTCCACCCACGTTGATAACGATGAGCCCGATCAGCAAGCCGAGCACGAGACCGACGCCCATGTAGATGAAATCGGTCTTGTTGCTGTACGGCAGCTCGTAACCCGCGGCTTCCACGGCGCGCTTGGTGTCTTTCGGCGAGCCATAAAACGTCAGCACGTCGCCATGTTCCAGATGGGTTTCCGGCAGCAGCGGCAGCGGCTGCCCGGCGCGCGTCACGCCCTGCAGGTAGACGCCATGGCGCATGTCGCGATCCACCATTTCCCTCGCGGCCGCGATCGTCGTGTGGTTCATGCCTTTGCGGGTGAATACGCCTTCGCGCGTTTGCATGACGACGCCGACATCGCCAATGTCTGCAACTTCGCTGCCGTTCGAGCCGAACTCGACGACGGCTTCGCGACGGCCCACGACGAGCACGACATCGTTGTGATCCAGTACCAGGTCGGGTGTGGGATCGAGCGTATGGCCGCCTCGCTTGACGCGCTCGATTGTCAGCATGTCGCGATGCAGCGTCTCGACCTGCTTCACCGTCTTGCCCGCGCTGACGTCAATCCGGTACGCGCGCCCTACCAGTTCCGGCAACGCCAGAAGCTGTCCTGGCCCGCGAGCCGGCGCGCCCGCGGTGAGCTCCCGTTCTGCTTCGATGGAGGCATCGCGCAGACTCTGCCCCATGAACTTCGGCAAAATATTCACGCATACGATGATCGCGCCGAGCGAGCCGAACACGTACGTCACCGCATAGGCGATCGCAACGTCGGATTGCAGCGATTTCACCTCGTCGGCGGGCAGCCCTAGGCGCGCGATCGCGTCGCCCGCAGTGCCGATGATCGCCGACTGCGTCAGCGCGCCGCCAGCGAGCCCGGCCGCCAGCCCCTTGTTCAGGTGGAACAGCTTTGCGCAGACCACCACAGTGATCAGCGCGGTGACCGCGAGGAAAACGGCCATCGCGATTTCCCGCAGCGTCTTGCGGTTCAGCGAATTGAAGAAACCCGGACCGGAGTCGTAGCCGACCGCGTAGATGAATACGGCGAACATCACCGACTTCACGCCGTTGTCGATCGTCACGCCTGCCTGACTGATCACCACCGCCGCCAGCAGCGATCCGCCGACGCCGCCCAGCTGGAACTTGCCGAAGTTGATCTGGCCAATGAAGTAGCCAGCCGCGAGCGACAAAAACAGCGCGATCTCAGGTGATTTCTGGAATATGTGATGTAGCCAGTCCATCATGTCCTCGCTGAATAGTTTGCGATGCTAATTACCCGACACTGCCCGCCGCGGGTGTTCGACCCCCGCGCGGTGAATCCGACCGGCTAGCTGAGCTTGCCGGCCAGGCCGACCACGACCGGTCCCATCAACGGCAGAAAGATGTTGGAAAGCGCGTAGGTGATCGTGTAGCCGATCACCGGCGTGGAGTTGCCGGTCACACCGACGAGCGCGGTGATTGCCGGCGTGCTGCACTGCTGACCGGCGATGGCGCCGAGCAGCATCGGCGTTTCGAGCTTGAGGAACATGCGGCCAATCCACAACGACAGCAGCCCCGGCACGAGCACCATCAGAATGCCGGCTGCGGGCAGCGCGAGGCCGTATTCGCGCACCAGCTTGATGGCGTCCGGTCCCGCCGACAATCCCACCGCGGCGATGAACGTGGCGAGCCCGAAGTCCTTGAGAATCTGCGCAGCCGCCGGAGGCAGCGAGCCGACGAGCGGATGGCGCGAGCGGATCCAGCCGAACAGCAGCCCGGACAACAAACAGCCGCCGCCGGTGCCCAATGCGAGCGATACGCCGCCGATGCGCCCGCCCAGGTGGCCAATCGCCATGCCGACCAGCACGCCGAGGCCCAGATAGACGAAGTCGGTCTTTTGCGTTGCGACGAGCACATAGCCGAGACGCCGCGCGCCGCGCTCGACATCGGCCTTGGCGCCGACCAGCGTCAGCACGTCGCCGCGATTCAGTTCGGTGCCGGGCAACGCGGGTATCGTCGTCTCCAGTCGCGTGACGGCCGCGATATAGACGCCACGCGCCTCGTCCGGCGGTGCCCGCTCACGCATCTGGGCAACCGTGAGACCGTGCGCGTCGCGCCGTGTCAACACGACGTCGAGTTTCTCGGCAAGCACCTGGCCGAAGCCGGCGCCGTCGACTTCATCGCCGAGATCGGGCGCCGCGGCGACGATCGCTTCGCGGCGGCCCGCGACGAGCACAATGTCGCCCGAGGCCAGCGCGAGGTGCGGATCTACCGGCACATTCGCGCCGTTGCGCCGCACCTGCTCAATGGTGAGATTGAAGCCGTGCTGCTGTTCGATGGTGAGAACTGTCGCACCATGCGCCGCGCCGATGCGAAAAACGCGGCCCACCAGCGCCGGTGCGGCGGCATGCTGGCCCTCGCTCAACGCTCCGTCGCCGCCTAGCTTGCGCCATACGCGCGCCGCCTCCTCGCGCAAATCGATGCGCAACAGCAAAGGTGCAAACTGGCTCGTGAAGAGGACGATAGTGATCAGCCCGAACAGGTAACTCACGCTGTACGCGGTGACGATGTTGGCTTGCAGACGCAGCGTCTGCGCTTCGTCGAAGCCGAGCCTGGCAATCGCCTCGGAGGCCGTGCCGATCACGGCCGACTCCGTCGCCGCGCCGGCCAGCAGACCAGCCGCAGTGCCGGCATCGAGCCGCATGACGGTCACCGCGATCATGATCAGCACGAGCACCGACACGATCTCGACCACTGACAGCAGCCCATAGCGCCACCCCCGACCGATATTGGCGAAGAATTGCGGCCCACCGGTGAAGCCCAGCGCAAAGATGAACAATGCGAAGGCGATGTTCTTCAGATCGGGCGCGAGGCGCGCGCCTGTCTGGCCAAGTAACAACGCAACGATCAATGTGCCGCAAACACCGCCCAGCTGGATAGGACCAATACGAAAAGAGCCAATCAAATAGCCGATTGCGAGGCTCGTGAACAGAGCGATCTCCGGTTGAGTCCTCAGCAATTCACCGATCATGTTGACTAGCCGATTTTTGAATTTATTCGCAAATTGCTAAATATCTACGTAGAGAAATTAAGCCCGTTGCAGTTGTCGATAGTTGACTTAAATCAGCTATCCCGCGGAAAAGATGGAATGGCGTCATATGGCGCAAAGATAGCGCGCAGCAAATCACGAATGCCGCGCTGACTACTGCGTCATTAGACGGAACAAATTGCTGACCGGACTTCGCTTGATGCGCCCGGCAGGGTGAAACACCGCAAGTGCGGTTTGCACGAAATGCCTTTACTCATGAATGGAGCGGTGATTCACGAGCTTTTTTAAATTATGAAAGTTTAGTATCCCTGTCAATGCTATTTTTTTGCCATGAACACTTGACTTCACAGAGCGCGGACCTAAACAAACTCCATCCGCATTCGCTTTAGCGCATTGCTTATTGCGATAGCTCCCTTATACTCATTCGCTCCAGGCAGACTTGACTCGTCGGCATTAGCCGGGAATTCGCGAGCGCCGCGAAACGTTCATGGGGATACGCGATGCGCATCATTCTCTTCAGCAGCCGCCAGTACGACATCGAAACTTTCACTGGAGCGAACAGCCGCCATGGCTATGAGCTGCATTTCCAGGAATCGCATCTGGACAGCGAAACTGCTGTTCTGGCGCAGGGCTACGAGGTGGTGTGCCCATTCGTCAACGACTTGGTCGACGCGGCCGTGCTGGAGCGGCTATATGCAGGCGGCACGCGGATGATTGCCTTGCGTTCGGCGGGCTTCAACCACGTGGACCTCGCAACGGCTGAACGTCTCGGCATCGCGGTCGCCCGGGTGCCCGCCTATTCGCCGCACGCGGTGGCCGAGCACGCAGTGGGCCTGATCCTCGCGCTGAACCGGCGCATTCCGCGCGCCGTCGCCCGTACACGGGAAGGCGATTTCTCGCTGCATGGACTGCTCGGTTTCGATTTACACGGCAAGACGGTGGGAGTGATAGGCACCGGCATGATTGGCCGCGTGTTCGGCCGCATCATGGCGGGCTTCGGCATGCGTGTTCTCGCGCACGACCCCGGCACGCCCGCGAGCGACCTGCTCGCGCTCGGCGCGCGCTACGTCGCGCTCGACACGCTTCTGGCGGAATCGGACATCGTGAGTTTGCACTGTCCGTTGGTGCCGTCGACCTACCATCTGATCGACGCCGCCGCGCTGGCCAAAATGAAGCGCGGCGCTATGCTGATCAACACGGGGCGCGGCGGACTCGTCGAGAGCAATGCGCTGGTCGGTGCACTGAAGGACGGCCAGCTTGGCCATCTGGGGCTCGACGTCTACGAGGAAGAAGGCGGTCTCTTCTTCGAAGACCATTCGAATCTCCCGCTGCAAGACGACGTGCTCGCGCGTCTGCTGATGTTCCCGAACGTCATCGTGACCGCGCACCAGGCGTTTTTCACACGCGAGGCGATGAACGAGATCGCGCAGACCACGCTCGATAACGTCGCCGCCTGGCAAACGGGTGTGCCTCGCAACACGGTCTCTGCAACGGGCACAACGAGCGCAGCGGGCACAGCAAGCTAGACGCCGCCGACCTTCAGCGAAACGGGGCGGATCGCGGTGCGGGCGTCGTCCGGCGCACCGCACATCTCACGCAGCAAGGCCGCCTCGCGCTCGTGCACTTCCACCGGAAACCAGCGTGCGCCGGCGTCGGCAAGATAACGTGCGCGATGCTGGCCATTGCGAAACGCCACCACACCCTCGCGCTCGAAACCGAACCAACCCAGTAGACCCGGTGCGCGGCGCGTGCAAATCGTCACGTAGGGCATCTGCGGAATACGAGGATTGTCCGGATCGAGAAATTCGCGAATGCCCCGCACCTTGCCCGCATGCCATTCGGCGATAGGCTTCAGAACGTAGTCGGTGTTGTCGCGATCGGCGCAGGCAAGCAGCTTGCGCACGTCGACCAGCACGACCTGATGCCGGGTGCCGTCGGCGACGAACACGCGTTTCAGGCGCACATGGTCGTACCATGAATGTTGATGCAGCGGCACGATCCAGGCCGTCTCAGCGCAGGCCGGCGCAGTTCCGGACGATGAATTGATTAGAGGCAAAGGCAGGCTCGAAGAGCCGGCGAAGGTTCGCCAGCGCGTTAAGAGAGCGCTAACGCTACGAGTCGATTGTGAAAGAAGCATGTCAAGCCACGGTATTAACTGCTCTGCATGAGTGCCGACGAGCGCGGCACAAGCGCCCGAACTGACGGGCGAACGCGGACCTTCAAGGACACAACGATGAAAGACACCCTGAATTTCAATCGATATGTGCGCATAGAGGCTAACCAGGATAACGGCGTAGCAACGGTCGTGCTTGAGCGCCCCGAGCGGCGGAATGCTGTCGACCGCGTTGTCGCCGACGCTTTGAGCGCCGCGTTCCAATGCTTCGAGGCTGAACCGGCGTGGCGCGCCGCAGTGCTGTTCGGCGCAGGCGGCACCTTTTGCGCGGGCGCGGATCTGAGCGCGCTGGCGGACGAAAACCTCCGCAACGAAATACACGCAGACGGCAGCGGACCTGGCCCAATGGGACCGACGCGCACGAGCTCCACGAAGCCGGTCATCGCGGCCATCGCGGGCTATGCGGTGGCAGGCGGCCTGGAACTGGCTGCGATGTGCGACCTACGTGTCGCGGAGGACGATGCGGTGCTCGGCGTGTTCTGCCGGCGCGTCGGCATTCCGTTGATCGACGGCGGCACGATCCGCTTGCCGCGGCTGATCGGCATGTCGCGCGCGCTCGATCTGATTCTGACGGGACGTGCGGTGAGCGCCCAGGAAGCGCTCGGTTTCGGCCTCGTTAACCGTGTGGTCGCAAGGGGCGAGGCGCGCGCTGCGGCAGAGCAACTGGCCGCGGATCTCGCAGCATTCCGCAGGCGGCGCTACTGGCTGACCGCCTTTCGGTGCTCGAAAACAGCATGCTCGGCGACCTGGCCGAGGCACTCCAGCGCGAAGGCGCCGGCGGATATCGGGCTGTATTCGACGAAGGTATCGCCGGTGCCGCGCGTTTTGCAAAAGGCGCTGGACGTCACGGCGAGACGCCGGATTCGCATGAAGGAAGCAACTAGCGGGGCGCGGAAAAGGAGTGGCTGCAGCTATCGGCACCGCGGGTCGTACACACTCAAGCGGCGTGGAATCCCGCGGTGTTCAGCGAAAAACAACATGTGCATCGGCGCTCAGCACTATCGTTTTGACTTAGGTAGAATCCCTGACTGTTTTGCATCCCGCACGGCGCATGCGCTCTCGTCCCGAAAACGCGCGCCGGCCGCGCGACGCTTCGCGCCGCGCCGATCCACCGTCTGCCGCCATGCCTTTGCCCCTGCTTGCTCTTGCCGTTGCCGCCTTTGGCATCGGCACCACCGAATTTGTCATCATGGGGCTGTTGCCCAACGTCGCCCGCGACCTGTCTGTCTCGATCCCGGCAGCGGGCATGCTGGTCTCGGCATACGCGCTTGGCGTGACCATCGGCGCACCGATCGTGGCAATCGCGGTCGCCAACATGCCGCGCAAGAAAGCGCTGATGAGCCTGATCGGCGTATTCATCGTCGGCAATCTGCTGTGCGCGTTGGCGCCGGGCTATGCGGTGTTGATGGCCGCGCGGATCGTCACGGCGTTCTGCCATGGCGCGTTCTTCGGCATCGGCTCGGTGGTCGCCGCGGGTCTCGTCGCGCCGAACCGCCGCGCGCAGGCCATCGCGCTGATGTTCACCGGCCTCACGCTCGCGAATGTGCTCGGCGTGCCGCTCGGCACCGCGCTCGGCCAGGCTGTCGGCTGGCGCGCGACCTTCTGGGCCGTGACGGCCATCGGCATTGCCGCAGCTGCCGCGCTCGCCGTGTGCCTGCCGGCGCAGATCGAGATGCAGAAGGCGAGCCTCGTGCGCGAATTCAGCGTGCTGAAAAATCCGCAGGTGTTGATGGTGCTCGGCATCAGCGTGCTCGCTTCAGCGAGCCTCTTCTCCACGTTCACGTACATCACGCCGATTCTCGAAGACGTGACCGGCTTCACGCCGCACGCCGTCACACTCGTGCTGCTGCTGTTCGGGCTCGGCCTGACGGTCGGCAGCACGCTTGGCGGCAAGCTCGCCGACTGGCGCCTGATGCCGTCGCTTGTGGCCTTTCTGCTCGCCATCGTCGTGATTCTCGCGATCTTCGCAGGCACCATGCATGCCGAAGTTCCGGCAATGATCACCGTTTTCGTTTGGGGTGTTCTGGCATTTGCAATCGTGCCGCCATTGCAGATGCTGATCGTCAACCGCGCGAGCGACGCGCCGAATCTTGCGTCGACGTTGAACCAGGGCGCATTCAACCTCGGCAACGCAACCGGCGCATGGCTCGGCGGCATGGCGATCGGCGCGGGCGCGCCGTTGACCACGCTGCCGTGGGTCGGCGTCGCCACCTCGATCGGGGCGCTCGTGCTCACGCTGTGGTCGGTGTCCATCGACCGGCGCACGCAGCGGATGGCGGTGGCGGGTTGACAGCGGCCCGCGCGGGCTCGCGCCGGTTCATGCCGGCGCGCTTCGCGCTAGCGCGGCCGTTTCTACCTCACGCCTTCGCCGGCAGAATCTCGCCGACGCACGTTCCAAACCCCACGCGATAACCGTCTGCCTGGCACCAACCCGAGAGCGTCAACTCGTCGCCGTCTTCGATAAAGCTGCGCGTGCCGCCCTCGTTCAATTCCAGCGGCTTCTTGCCGTTCCACGTGAGTTCGAGCAGGCTGCCGTATGAGTCTTCCGTCGGCCCGCTGATCGTGCCCGAGCCCATCAGGTCGCCCACTCGCGTGTTGCACCCCCCCACCGTGTGATGCGCGAGTTGCTGAGCCATCGTCCAGTACATGTACTTGAAGTTGGTTCGCGCAATGGTCGTGGCCTGTTTCGCGCCTTGCGGACGTAGTTTTACTTCCAGCGCTATGTCGAATGCATGCTCGCCGTCGTGCCGCAGATACGCAAGCGGCTCCGGCTCCTGCACGGGCTGTGCGACGCGGAAAGGCTCGAGCGCATCCAGCGTGACGATCCACGGCGAAATGGTGGTCGTGAATGATTTTGAATTGAACGGGCCGAGCGGCACGTACTCCCATTGCTGGATGTCGCGCGCACTCCAGTCGTTCAACAGCACCATGCCGAAGATATGCGCTTCGGCATCGGTACAGGCGATCGGCTCGCCCAATGCGTTGCCGCCGCCGATCACGAAGCCGGTCTCCAGCTCGATGTCCAGCTTACGGCACGCGCCGAACACGGGACGCTCCTGATCGGGCAGCTTCAATTGACCGTTCGGCCGGCGCACCGGCGTGCCGCTCACCACGACCGACGACGCGCGTCCGTTGTAGCCAATCGGCATCTCGGACCAGTTCGGCAGCAGCGCATCCTTCGGATTGCGGAACATGGAGCCGACATTCGTTGCGTGCTCCTTCGACGAATAGAAATCCGTGTAGCCTGGAATTTGCACGGGCAGATGGAGCCGCGCGTCGGCCTGACGCACCAGCGCCTCCGCGCGCAACGCAGCGTCGTCACGCAAAGTCGCGGTGTCGCGCGAAAGCAGATTGCTCAACTGGATGCGCACGCTGCGCCATGCGTCGCGGCCGAGCGCGATGAACTCGTTCAAGGTATCGCGCGCGAAAACGCCGCCCTTCGAGGGCACCGTGAGCAATCCCGCCGCTTCCAGCGCGGCCAGACCGACGATCTCATCGCCAATCGCAACGCCCACGCGCGGCGTGTCGTCTTTGCTGTCGCTGAAAATGCCGAACGGCAAGTTCTGAATCGAAAAATCGTTGCTCGGTTCGTTGGCCGACTGCACCCAACTTCTACGCGACGGATCGAGCGTCGCCTGAAGATCGCTCAATGCGCTCATCGTTGCTCCGGGTTGAAGTGTTTCTTAAGACCTTGCCAGCACTCGTAGTAGTGCGCCTGAAGTTGCGCAGTCTCGAGCGCAAAACGGGTCGGCTTGATCAGCGTCCTGGTTTCGAACATGAACGCCATGGTGTCGCCGACCTTGACCGGCTTCGACGTATCGCTGTGCGAAGCTTTCTCGAATGTATCCGCGTCCGGGCCGTGGCCGGACATGCAGTTATGCAGGCTCGCGCCACCCGGCACGAAGCCCTCGGCCTTCGCGTCGTAGACGCCGTGCACGAGTCCCATGAATTCGCTCGCGACATTGCGATGAAACCATGGCGGGCGGAACGTGTCTTCGGCGGCGAGCCAGCGCGGCGGGAAGATCACGAAGTCGAGCGAATCCACGCCCGGCGTGTCGGTTTGCGATTGCAACACCAGAAAGATCGACGGGTCCGGATGGTCGAAGCTAATCGAGCCGATGGTGTTGAAGCGCCGCAAGTCGTATTTATACGGCGCGTAATTGCCGTGCCACGCGACCACGTCGAGCGGCGAATGTCCAATATCCGCGCGCCACAGATTGCCGTTCATCTTCGCGACGAGTTCGAAGTCGCCTTCGCGGTCCTCGTAAGCCGCATGCGGCGTGAGGAAGTCGCGCGGATGGGCAAGGCCGTTCGAGCCGATTGGCCCGAGGTCCGGCAAGCGAAGCAACGCGCCGAAGTTTTCGCAGATGTAGCCGCGCGCCGTGCCGTCCGGCAAGCTCACCGCGAAGCGCACGCCGCGCGGAATCACCGCGATCTCGAACGGCCCCACTTCGAGCCGGCCCAGTTCCGTCGCGATATCGAGGCGCCCTTCCTGCGGCACGATCAGCAACTCGCCGTCGGCACTGTAGAAGAAACGGTCCGTCATCGAGCGGTTCGCCGCGTACAGGTGAATCGCGCAGCCGCTCATCGATTCGGCGGCGCCGTTGCCCGCCATCGTCACCCAGCCGTCGACGAAATCCGTCGGCTCGCCTGGCATCGGCAATGCGTCCCAGCGCAGCTGATTTGGCGGCGTCGGCGGCACTTCGGCGAAATTCGCGACGAGCCGCTCCGAAGGCAACGGCGTGAACGGCTTATGCACTGCCGCGGGACGAATGCGGTACAGCCAGGTGCGCCGATTGTGCCCGCGCGGTGCGGTGAAAGCGGTGCCGGACAACTGCTCGGCATACAAACCATAGGCCGCGCGCTGTGGCGAATTGCGCCCTTCAGGCAGCGCACCCGGTAAAGCCTCGGTCGCAAATTCGTTGCCGAAGCCCGACTGATAGCCGGGTTCGATCTCGAGCCGCGACCTGACGGTATTCGGCTGACGTGTTGAGGTATCCATGCAAGATTCTCCGTTGACCCTAGACATCACTTCACGCGGTTTGCGGTTCGGACGGGCGGCTGCGTTGCCGCGTCGCCGCGGCGAGCGCGATCACCAGCAACGCGGAACACAGCACCGGCACCGCGGCCGCATGGAACAGCGATTCGTTCGACCAGTTCAGCGCGATCAGCTGACCGCCGACCAGCGGCCCGATTACCGAGCCGATACGCCCGATTCCGAGGCTCCAGCCGATGCCCGTCGATCGCAGTGTGGTCGGATAAAAGTGGCCTGCGAGCGCGTTCACCGCTGGCTGCCCGCCGACTACACAGAAGCCGCCCGCAAACACAACGATCAGCAGCCACGGCAAAGCATGCGCCACGCTGCCGATGGTGCCGACAGCGAGTGCCGCGCCCGCGAAGCACACGAACAGCACGCGCACGAAACCAAAGCGTTCGATGAACCAGCCGAGCAGCAACGTGCCGACCACGCCGCCAGTCTGCAACACCGTGCCGACGATCACCGCGGTGCCCGGCGAATAGCCGGCATCGCGCATGACGGTCGGCAGCCAGTTCGACAGAAAGTACAGATCGATCAGGTTCATGAAACTGATCGCCCACAGAATCAAGGTGACCGGAGCACGCCCCGCGCGGAACAACTCCGCGACCGGCGCACCGGCATTGCCCTTCTCGCGCACGACGACGCGTGTGTTCGCATCGATCGGCAGGCTGGGATTGAACTTCGCGAGCCAGCGCAACGCGCGCTCGCTGCGGCCCTTCAGTACGAGAAATTGCAACGACTCGGGCAGCGCGACGAGCATGGCGACCGCCAGCACCAACGGCACCGCGCCGCCGACCCAGAACACCGCGCGCCAGCCGTAGGCCGGAATCAGCGCAGCGCTGATGAAGCCGCCCAGCGCCGCGCCCAACGTGAAGCCGCACGACACCAGCATCATGCGCTTGACGCGATGCGCGGGCGTCGAAAATTCGCCTACTAGCGCCATCGCGTTCGGCATGATGCAACCGAGGCCGAGGCCCGTGATGAAGCGCAGCGCGATCAATGCGGGAATCGTCGAGACAAACGGCGTGGCCAGCATCGACAGCGCAAAGAAAAACGTTGCACCGATCAGCACCGGACGCCGACCGATGCGGTCCGCCAGCACCGACAGCCCCAATGCCCCGAGCAGCATGCCGAACAGGCTTGCGCTGAATACCGGGCCGAGCGCCGCCTTCGACACATGCCATTCGCCGATCACGCTCGGCGCGACGTAACCCATGGCCTGCGCGTCGAAGCCGTCGATCACGAGGCAGAGTCCGCACAGCGCGAGCAGCATGAACTGGAATGCCGGGTGATGCGTCTCGCCGAGCACCCGCTCGACTTCGATCACGTTAGTGGCGGCTGATGCCGGCTTGGCGCTCATGGGAATTGTCTCCGCGTGTAATGGTTGGAATGTCGGCGGCTGCGGGCCAATGCAAATTGCACGAAACGGCGCGAGTCGGCTCTCGTCAGTCGCGCGGCAATTTACGCATGGTAAAACTAATTACGTTAAGTGAAATTAACGTATACCCTGGAAGCGGGACAACAAACGCGCGGCGCCGCCGCCAGGCAAGGGCTGGCGGATATCGTTAGCAGCATTTTGTTCATGTGCGCGCGATGCGGACTGCTACCATCGAAGCATGCGGCGCATGAGCTCTGTCTGGAGTCTCGAGCGAACGCACCACTCACCTGACCCATTCGCCTAAATGATTCCGCCGACCATTCCCAGCCTCGTTGCCCGCGCCTCTGAGCAACCGTTCCTCGGCACACATCTGGCGATGGGACATGGCGCGCACGGCGAGATTGCGCTCGCCCGGTTCCACGACCTCGAGCTCACGAGCGCCTACGAACCGATCTTCGATATCAGCGTGCATGCGCTGGCGCAATCGATGTCGTCGGACGTGGAAAACGTCGACCGTTTCGGCGATGAGTTGGGCTTCCAGGCTGTCACGCAACGGCTCGACGCCGCGCCGTTCGATATGTTCGACGCGTTCGACCGCATCGCCGACGACCAGGAAGTCGTTGCGCTCGACCGCATGTCGCGCGCGCTCCACTCGGTCAATTTCTTCGGCGCACAACGGCACGGGCTGCTATTTCTACGCGTACACGAGCGGCTTCTGAAGAGCGTGAAATACGATCACGGGCGGCACTTTTCGAGCGTGCTCACGTCGTTCGGGTTGAACCCGTCGAGGATAGTGATCGAACTGCCGGCAGCCGCGGTCGCGCATAAGACGTTTCTCGGCTATTTGACCAAGAGCTATCAGCACTACGGCTTCAAGGTGGCAGGCAACCTGTCCAACGCGGGGCAGATTCTGTCGGTCTCGGACACCGCTCGGCTGGACTTCATCAAGATGGATGCGGCGACCGCGTTGCGCGACGCGACGGTCAAGCCGTTAGTGGGATACGCGAGCCGGCTGCGGATTCCGCTGATCTTCAATCGCGTGATGGACGAACCGCAATTCGAAGCGTTGCAGCAATACGATGTGCGCTTCGTGCAAGGGCCGCTGTTCAATGCGCATTATCACGACCGCGCGGCTTGATTCGCGGGTTGGCTTGATCCGCTCGGGGCGGTTCCCCTGGCTTGATCCGATTGATGCGGATGATGCGGTCGATGCGCTTGATGCAAGCCACTCGGCTCGAACGCGAATCCTCAGCCAGCGTCACCGAGGCGCCGCGCAAGCGCTTTGAGCCGCGGCGCAACCTTCTCCCGAAACACGTCTTCTCCCATCGACGAAGCCGGCCCGCTGCAACTGAGCACGAGCCAGCGCCCTTCGCGCGGCTCGCGAAACGGCACGGCAACCGCGTTGACGTCGTCGTGCCAGGCGCGGAACGAATAGCAGCAACGCTCCTTTTCGAAGGCGGCGATTTCCTTCACGGCGTCGGCCACCAGCGCCGCACCGCCCCTCCCCGCCGCTTTCCTGAGTTCCGCAAGCAACGCGGCGCGCGCGTCGACAGGTTGCACAGCGAGATATGCGCGACCCATGGAACTCGTCAGCATCGACAGTTTCGAGCCGGGCGCGAGGCCGAGCGTCAGCGCGGTTTCGCTGCGTATCGTGTCGAGGTAGATCATGTCGAGCCCGTCACGGCAGCCAAGCGAAACAGCCGCGCCTACCTCGCGCGCAAACCCGCGCATGTGCGGGCGGGCGAGTTCGAGCGTGTCGGTGCCCGAGAGCAGCGCAAACCCGAGCGACAGCACCCCTGCATCGAGCGCGTACTTTCCCAACGCCTCATCGAGCCGAAGATAGCCGAGCACGGTCAGCGTATAGGCGAGACGGTTCACAGTCGCCTTGGGCAAACCCGTGCGTTCGACGAAGTCCCGATTCCCGAGCATCGTTTCGCCAGGCTTGAATGCGCGCAGCAAATCGAGCCCGCGTGCGAGGGCGACAACGAATTTGCGCTCGTCGAGCGGATCGGACACAGTGGATGCGGGCGTCATCGGGTGATACACTCAGTCGTGGTTTGCAAAACATTGTTCTGCATAGCGGAACTCTAGTCAAGCTTGAATCAAGCAAAGAATCAGGAGATACGTCATGGCCGAGGCCGCGCAGTTTCACTGGGAAGACCCGCTGTTGCTGGATCAGCAGCTCACCGAAGACGAACGCATGGTGCGCGACGCCGCCGCGGCGTATGCGCAGGACAAGCTGCAGCCGCGCGTGCTGGAAGCGTTCCGTCACGAGAAGACCGACATCGAAATCTTCCGCGAAATGGGCGAACTGGGCCTGCTCGGTCCGACCATTCCGGAGCAATACGGCGGTCCCGGGCTGAACTACGTGGCGTATGGCTTGATCGCGCGTGAAGTGGAGCGCGTCGACTCCGGCTACCGGTCAATGATGTCGGTCCAGTCTTCGCTGGTCATGGTGCCGATCTACGAGTTCGGCTCCGAGGCACAGAAGCAGAAATACCTGCCGAAGCTCGCCACCGGCGAATGGATCGGCTGCTTCGGACTGACCGAGCCGAATCATGGCTCGGATCCGGGCAGCATGGTGACGCGAGCAAAGAAGGTCGACGGCGGCTATTCGCTGTCGGGCTCGAAAATGTGGATCACCAATTCGCCGATCGCCGACGTTTTCGTGGTGTGGGCCAAGCTCGAGGAAAACGGCAAGGACGCGATTCGCGGCTTCATCCTCGAGAAGGGTCGGAAGGGACTCTCAGCGCCGACCATCCATAGCAAGGTGGGCCTGCGCGCGTCGATCACCGGCGAGATCGTGCTCGACGAAGTGTTCGTACCGGAAGAAAACCGCTTTCCAGAAGTGAGCGGCCTGCGCGGTCCGTTCACGTGCCTGAACTCAGCCCGCTACGGCATCGCGTGGGGCGCGCTGGGAGCCGCGGAATCCTGCTGGCACACCGCGCGTCAGTACGTGCTCGACCGTAAGCAGTTCGGCCGGCCGCTCGCGGCAAACCAGTTGATCCAGAAAAAACTCGCCGATATGCAGACGGAGATCACGCTCGGGCTGCAAGGCGTGCTGCGCCTCGGTCGTATGAAGGATGAAGGCACGGCGGCCGTCGAGATCACGTCGATCATGAAACGCAATTCATGCGGCAAGGCACTCGACATTGCGCGGCTCGCGCGGGACATGCTGGGCGGGAACGGGATCTCCGACGAGTTCGGCATCGCGCGGCATCTGGTGAATCTCGAAGTGGTCAACACCTACGAAGGCACGCACGACATTCACGCGCTGATTCTCGGACGCGCGCAAACGGGCATCCAGGCGTTTTTCTAAAGCCTTTCTGACGGCAAACCGAGGTTTGTCGCAGCGCGGTTTGCTCCTGCGTCAAAAGTAAAAGGCCGGTTCGCGATGAACCGGCCTTTTGTCCGTGTATGGCGCGACTTTCGGCTTCCGCCTTTCTGCTTTCGACTTTCTGCCTTTTAATGCCTTCGGCCTTGCGCCAAGCCCGCGCTTACTTGTTCGGCTGCGGCGTCATGCGCAGATACGGACGCAGCGCCTTGTAGCCTTTCGGGAATTTCTGTTTGATCACCTCTTCGTCCTTCAGCGACGGCACGATCACGACGTCGTCGCCCTGCTTCCAGTTGCCGGGCGTTGCAACCGAGTGGTTGTCGGTGAGCTGAAGCGAATCGATTACGCGCAGCACTTCGTCGAAGTTGCGCCCCGTGCTTGCCGGGTACGTAATGATCAGACGCACCTTCTTCTTCGGATCGATGATGAACAGCGAGCGGACCGTGAGCGTTTCATTGGCGTTCGGGTGAATCATGTCGTACAACTCGGACACTTTGCGGTCGCCATCGGCCAGAATCGGAAATCCGACGTTGGCGGCCTGCGTCTCGTTGATGTCCTTGATCCACTCCTTGTGCGACTCGGCACTGTCGACCGACAACGCAATGGTCTTCACGTTGCGCTTCTCGAATTCCTCGGCGAGCTTGGCAGTCAGGCCGAGTTCCGTGGTGCAGACCGGCGTAAAGTCGGCCGGGTGCGAGAACAGCACGCCCCAGCTGTCGCCGAGCCATTCATGAAACTTGATGCGGCCGATACTGGATTCCTGCTCGAAATCCGGTGCGGTATCGCCAAGACGTAGACTCATGTGCATCTCCTTAAGTATTCGGACACCAGCGCGAGCATTTGCCCGCAGCGCTTGGCAAAGATAAAGCATACGGCAGCGACCGTACATGACGAACGAACATCGGCTCACTACTTTATGCCTTTTTGTAATTTTCGCCGATTTAGTGGAAACTTTGCGGGACAGATCAACTCAATCATGCACTAACATCATCTGTGAGAGTCATGCAGATGTTGTCCGGAAGTGTTGAGCCTCGCCGGGAACGGTTCGTGCGTTCGGCTCCGCAGACCGGGCAGTGCGCTCGCCAGCCGCCGTTTCTTTGGTTAGGATTCACGCGTGGCGTGAGACGAAAAGGGGAGCAGTCAATGTCGGAAGTCAACAAGGAGAGATTGATGTCGGATATCAAAACCGTCCTCGCGGACGCGGAAGACCTGCTGAAACAGGCCGCAAGCGCAACGGGCGAGCGCGCTTCGGAACTGCGCGAAACGGCGCTGTCCCGTCTGAAGCAAGCCCGGGAAAAAGCTGCCGACGTGCAAGTCGTCGTGGTCGAGAAAGGCAAGAAGGCTGCTCGCGCAACCGACGACTACGTTCACGAGCATCCGTGGGCATCCATCGGCATTGCTGCGGGCGCCGGCGTGTTGCTGGGTCTGCTGATCAACCGCAAGTAACACCATTGCACGTTGCCGGACGAACTAAGTCCGGCTTGCCAGCGAATCAAGCGGACCGGCGCATGTCCGGCCGGTCCGCTTATCTTGGCGCGCACGTTTGCACGCGCCGCTTAGGCCACCACGCGCAACGCCCACAGCCATGACGACCGACACACATTCGCAGCGCGAACTACATAGCCCGTTACGCCGCATCATCGGTTCGGTGTCTGCCATTCTGCAAACACGCCTTGAACTGGTCGGCATTGAACTGGCTGAGGAAAAAGACCGCCTTCTGGGCGTGCTCTTTCTTGGCCTTGCGGCGATGATGCTGACCACCATGGCCCTGATCGCTCTTACCGCGCTGGTCGCCATCGCGTTCTGGGACACATACCGGTGGCAGGCGCTTGCCGGCATCACACTGGTTTATGCGATTGCCGGACTGATCTGCGCGCTAAAAGCGCGCAGTGGTCTGCGTAATGCGCCGATGGTCTTCGAGTCCACCATCGCCGAATTCGAAAAAGACCGCGACGTATTTCGTAGACCGTAGCAGCGCGAGCGCACGGAGCGCGAGACGTTTTTTGTCGATTGGCAAGTTCGTGAACCGGTTGTGTAGCGCATGTGAAGCGCTTTGGTTGCACCCACTCTTCTCATGCCGTTCTTTGTGCCGTTCTTTGCGCCGCTCGTTGTGCCGTTCCGTGCGCTGTTCCTAGCCCTCCATAATGCCGATACGCCATGAGCCAGAGCCATTCAAGTTCCGCATTCCGCAACAAGCGCCAGCCGGCGAGAGACCTTAGCGCGCCGCACTTGCGAGCGCTACGCAAGGAATTGCTGCTCGTGCGCGCGGACGTCGAGCGCATGGAATTGGCCCAGGCGACGATCGAATTGCGCGAAGCCGTCACACACTTCAGTTGGCTCAAGTTCATCGTGCCGGGCTTCGGCGGATTGCGCATGGGCACAGGCTCTAAAGCGAATTTCCTGAACGCCGGGACCATCGGCGCGCTCCTCAAACAATATCCGCTAGTCAGTTCGTTCGCCTCGCTCGTCCTCGCGAAGCCGCTGCGTGCGACCGTTGCTGCTGGCGCAAAACCCGCGCTGAAATGGGGTGGCCTTGCGCTTGCCGCGTGGGAAGCGTACCGCGTGTGGCAGCAGATCAAGGGGGAGTCGCGTGCATCGTATGGTTCGGGCGGTTCGGGCGACGAAAGGTGACGTGCCGGGTTGTTGGCTGATTACTTGAGCGCCCAGTGGTTGCCTGCTCTCCTGGCCGTCAACGAACGCACTGCCGCGTGTGGCGACTTCGTAGCTCTTGCTAGCCAGTGCCCCAACACTGCCCGGTGGACGGTGCCGACCCGTTCGCGACATTCTTGTTACTTCGCATCCCTGTTGCGTCGAGCGTGAAGACGCCACACGGGTCATCGCGCATCGACCCCGATTCGTCCGGGGCCGCTTCAATTGAATAACCGCCGTTAGCATCGTCCGCCGGCAGTACATGCAGCCGATAGACAGCCGTGCCGAATTGCGGAGCCTGATCGAGGCCCGGCGGCAACGCGGCAATGCTGTCACTTGCTGCACCTTCGACGAACTGCGCCGCCCGAAACAGCGCCGATGCCGCGTCGACCCGATGCGTTCGTACGACGTGGTTGCGATACGACGGCACGGCAAGGACGGCCAGCACCGCGACTATCGCGAGAGTGATAATCAGCTCGAGCAAGGTGAATGCGGATACGTGCGCCCTTCTCATCTATGCCTCACTAAAATGGCCGCGCGGCGACGCGCCGCCAATGGCGTTCGATCCTGTCGCCGTCGATAACAAGTTCCATTTGCAGCCATACCTGCGAGTCCTTGTTCATGCCATACCCGCGCGATGTCAGCAGGTACGCCCGCGCGTCGGGGCGAGCCGGCAGACTCCATCCTTCGACCATGCATTGCGGCGCGCGCAGTGCCCCGGGCCACTGAGCGACGGGTGTCGCGGCTGCGGCCTCGAACGTAGCTTCGACTTTCCACTGAGTCGGCTCGTGGGCGACTGGCGGCGATGCCAATGCGCCGATGCCCGTACCTGCAACGACGCTGCGGGCACACAAGCTCAATGCCGAGTCGGCAGCATGGAATGCCTGCAAGCAGTCGCGCACATTGACGGCGCTACGCGCAGCCGCGACCGATGCTTCGAACCAGGCCACCGATGTCGCCAGCAGCATCGCCGAAATCAGCAAAACGATGGGCAGCACGGCGCCGCGGCAACGCGTGCGATGCGCGTGGCGGTGTGGACGCGAAGCACGACGCCTCGGGCTAGCACGCGCCACCTGCAACGTCGCCAATTGCTGCGAGCAGCCGCACAACGCATGAGCGACGCAGCGGCACGCCGTTCTGCCGGGTGTGTCAGTCACGAAACAGCCTCCACGTAGTTACGCAGCGCGATCCGTCGCCAGAATGCCTGCCGCGGACGCAGGTCGCTCGCAATGCTGCTGACGCCATCGCAATCCGCATAGCGCGAGCGCTGCCCTTGGGACGCGCCCCGCACGAGCACACACAGATCGACCGCGACAACGCTCGCCCACTGGTCGGGCATTACCGCCGACGCGTCGATTGAATTCACCGCGCCGGCCAGCCAATACCTGATGCGCAGCCGCTCGACGCCTTCGACCAGCGGTTGCGCAGAGCCTGTCTTGCCATTGCCTTCGCAATAGAGCTCCGGCTCGCCGGTCGAGCCGCTCGCCTTGGCGTAGAAGCGATTGACCACCGGCACGCCGCGCTCGCCAAGCGCAGCACTGCTGCTGGTCACGGCTTGTCCGAGACAGTCCGTTGTTTGTCCCGTGGATGACGGCCACGTCGACACGCTATCGCCGACATATCGCACCGCGACGCCGTCTGATTTACCAGGCAATGTCTCGCAGGTCAGACGGCTGTCATCCGTGCCGGCGGGGTGACCGCCGGAACAGCCGAACAATGGCGCCGGTGCGCGGTATTGCGAAGCGTCTGCCGGCACGAACCCTGCCATTTGCAACTGCTGCCCGACAACGGTCAGCGCCGTCCAACCGGCCTCGCGGATTCGCAGCCCGTTGCTCGCGCGCTCAAAGGCTGCGCGCTGCGTCGTATAGAGCGACACCGTCCCTGCGGTCACCACGAGCCCCAGCGCGACGGCAATAACAAACTCGACCAACGTATGACCGCACGCACGATGCAAGCGCGACATCATTTGACGAACGCCAGTGCGATGCACGAGAAGCCCACGGGCGCGCTCACTCCGCCACACGGCTCGGTCTTGTCGATCACGTCGTTTGTGCGCGGCAAGTTCTGCGAAGCCGACCATGTCACGCGAGCCGCCGACACGCCACCTGTCGCGACGACCGACGCGTCGCCGCGCGGCAACACTGTTGCCGCGCGCGAGTTCCACCACGCGAGCGCCGCCTCGTTGCCTGACGGCGCAGACATCGCCTCAGCCACCGAATCGACTATCCACGCGGCCTGTTCCCGCATCGACATTGCCCGGGCCTCGCGCGCTGTCCACAACTGCCCGGCGATCAAACCGAGTGCCGTGACCGCGAGCACTGCGACGGCCAGCATCACTTCGATCAACGAGCTGCCGCCGCACTTGCTGCGGCAACGCTGCGATGGTGCTTGCGCCAAAGATGGTTCGATGAGCCGACTCATGACGCCGCCCCGCACGCACCTTCTGCAATCCGCGTCCGACCACCCGCAGCAATGCGAATGCAGCGCCGCCACTTATCGCCCTGAGTCGCTTTCGATGGCGCACGCGGCGCAATGTCGAAACTGCGGAAAGTGCCGATCAACTGACCCGCGGGCGGCGTGAACGTCAGATTCGTCTGCGTACCCACAATGCTCACCGATGGAAGCGAGGGATGGGCGCGCAGCAACGTAAGAGTGCCGCCTCGATCCGCCAGTACCGCCCAGCCGCAAGACCAGTCGGTCGGGCCCGTGCCGCACGGTTGCCCGGCGGCCAGGCAGTGCCGCGCCGCATCTGCCCGGCATACGGTCACGCGAGCGCCGCGACGCAAAGCCTCGCTGCGCGCATAGCCGAGCGTCGACACGAGCGCCTTTGCGCGGGCATCGACCTGATCCCGCACCTGCCACGCTACGAACGAAGGAGTCGCCCATAGCACGACCACCGCCAGCAGCGCGACCACGACCAGCGTTTCGACAAGCGTAATTCCGCCGCACGGCGGCGAAGCGATTGCATGCTGTTTCATTTGCATCCCTGAATACTTCAAAGAATGCGGCCAATCTAGCGGTTCAAGGACGGCTCAACAATCGGCCGAATGGCCAGGTGGCATTCAGACGCTATTGCGCGCAAGAATTCACGCGACGAACGATGAGGGAGCGGGAAATGCAGAGACTCGAAGCGACGCGGCACAACACGAATAGTCGGACGCGACGCGAGGGGCGTGGGCGCTCAGCGCTTGCGCGACGGCTTGGGAGGAGAGGAAGCGTGGCGGAACTCTTCGATCACGTCTTCAAATTCAGAGACGTCTTCAAAGCGCCGGTAAACGGAGGCGAAACGAACGTAGGCAATGGTGTCGAGCGCGCGCAACTCGTTCATTACGAGTTCGCCGAGGCGCTCGCTGCGCACTTCGCGCTCGCCGCTGCCGAGCAGTTGGTACTCGATCCGGGCGACGGCCGCGTCGATTGCGTCTGCTGCAACCGGGCGCTTGCGCAGCGCCAGTTGCATGCTCGCGACAATCTTGCGGCGATCGAATTCGGTACGGCTGCCGTCTTTCTTGACGACCGACGGCAACGCCAGCTCGACCCGCTCATACGTCGTAAAACGTTTGTCGCAGGCCGGGCAGCGGCGGCGCCGGCGAATCGTCGCGCCGTCTTCGGAGACACGCGAGTCGACAACCTGCGTATCGGCGTGACGGCAGAAAGGGCAATGCATGGCGGCTTAGCCGTAGACCGGGAAACGCTGCGTCAACTCGGCGACCTGGCCGCGCACGCGGTCGATCGTGGCCGTGTCTTCCGGGTTGTCCAGCACGTCGGCGATCAGGTTACCCACCTGCTCGGCTTCCTTGGTGCCGAAACCGCGCGTGGTCATGGCCGGCGAGCCCAGACGAATACCGCTCGTCACAAACGGCTTTTCCGGGTCGTTCGGAATCGCGTTCTTGTTGACCGTGATGTGAGCGGCGCCGAGCGCGGCTTCCGCAGCCTTGCCGGTAATCTTCTTCGCGCGCAGGTCGACCAGCATCACGTGGCTTTCAGTACGGCCCGACACGATGCGCAGACCGCGCTTGACGAGCGTCTCGGCCAGCACGCGGGCATTCTCAACGACTTGTTGCTGGTAAGCCTTGAATTCCGGCGACAGCGCTTCCTTGAACGCAACCGCCTTGCCGGCGATCACGTGCATCAGCGGGCCGCCCTGAATTCCCGGGAAGATTGCCGAGTTGATCTGCTTTTCGAATTCGGCCTTCATCAGGATCACCCCGCCGCGCGGGCCACGCAGGCTCTTGTGCGTGGTGGTGGTGACGAAGTCTGCATGCGGCACCGGGTTCGGATACACGCCCGCAGCGATCAGACCCGCGTAGTGGGCCATGTCGACCATGAAGTACGCGCCGACCGACTTCGCAATTTTCGACAGACGTTCGAAGTCGATGCGCAGCGCGAACGCGGACGCACCGGCAACGATCAACTTCGGCTTGTGTTCCTGGGCCAGCTTCTCGGCAGCGTCGTAGTCGATGTCTTCGGCTTCGTTCAGGCCGTAGCTCACGACGTTGAACCACTTGCCCGACATGTTGACGGGCGAGCCGTGAGTCAGGTGGCCGCCGTGCGCGAGGCTCATGCCCATGATCGTGTCGCCCGGCTTGAGCATGGCGAAGAACACGCCCTGGTTCGCCTGCGAGCCCGAGTTCGGTTGCACGTTGGCAGCCTCGGCGCCGAACAGCTGCTTCACGCGGTCGATCGCGAGCTGCTCCGCCACGTCGACGTATTCGCAACCGCCGTAGTAGCGCTTGCCCGGGTACCCTTCGGCGTACTTGTTCGTGAGTTGCGAGCCTTGTGCAGCCATCACAGCCGGGCTCGTGTAGTTTTCCGACGCGATCAGTTCGATATGCTCTTCCTGACGACGGTTTTCCTGTTCGATCACCTTCCAGAGTTCAGGGTCGACGTTGGCGATGGTGCTTTGGGCTCTGTCAAACATACGGATTCCGTTGAGTGTGTTCAGGTTGACCGGATCGTGCGCCGAATCTTGCGTAGAGGGTACGCGGCGCTGCTGGCGGCTGGGCCAGCCCTGACGTGGCGAGAGGAGAGTCGCCGCACACGCGAGGCAGGACAGCCACCGTCAGCGCAGATTGATGCGCGCGGATCACGGCTGCCCAGGCGAACGGCAAAACGGCACCCTGCGCTTCACGGTGGGTTTTTCCACCTTGAACCCGATTGGTTGGATCGGTTCTATCGCCAGTCACGCAGGGATGAGCGCGTTAGTTTATTGGAAGAGGATCGAATAGGCAACCAGGTTTCCCCCGTCGCGCAAGGCACCGGCACGACGGCACCCGAGGGCGCGAAACACAGCGCACAGCCGTCCCGTGAAGGCCCGCCGGGAAGCGTGTGCGGGGGTCTCGCGACGCGATCCATCCGGCTCGCCTATCCTTGCCGCAGCGCCGCATTGGAAGTAGGCTTGGGGCCTTTGTCTTCTACCGACCAGGAACTGTAATGATCGTGTTCGTCACCGGTGCGTCCGCAGGATTCGGCGCCGCCATCGCTCGTGCCTTCGTCAAGGGCGGCCATCGCGTCGTCGCCACGGCCCGCCGCAAAGACCGTCTGGATGCGCTCGCCGCCGAACTCGGCGACGCCCTCCTGCCCTATGAACTGGACGTGCGCGATCGCGCGGCGGTGGAAGCGGTCCCAGCAGCGTTGCCGGCCGACTTCGCCGCGATCGACGTGCTCGTGAACAACGCCGGCCTTGCACTGGGCGTCGAGCCGGCGCAGAAGGCGAGCCTCGACGAATGGCAGACGATGATCGAAACGAACTGCACCGGCCTCGTTCAGGTCACGCACGCGCTGCTGCCCGGCATGGTCGAGCGCAACCGCGGCCATATCTTCAACCTCGGCTCGGTAGCGGGCCGCTGGCCTTATGCGGGCGGCAACGTCTACGGCGCCACCAAGGCGTTCGTGCGCCAGTTCAGCCTGAACCTGCGCGCGGACCTGGCGGGCACTTCGCTTCGCGTGACGGACATCGAACCGGGTCTGTGCGGCGGCACCGAATTTTCGAACGTACGCTTTCGGGGCGACGACGAAAAGGCCGGCAAGGTCTACGAAAACGTCCAGCCGCTGACGGCAGAAGATATCGCCGATTCGATCTACTGGATCGCCACGCGCCCGGCACACGTCAACATCAACACGATCGAACTGATGCCGGTGGCGCAATCGTTCGCGGGTTTGTCCGTTCATCGGGGCTAAACGCCCGCCAGACGGCGCGCACATCTTGAAACAGACCTCGCAGTGTGCGATCCGGTAAAATGCGCCGCATGAATATGACGACCAGCCAGCCAGGCACGGAAATCGGCCATTCGTGGGGCATCCGCGTGTACTACGAAGATACCGACGCCGGCGGCATCGTGTTTTACGCGAATTACCTGAAGTTCTTTGAACGGGCGCGCACCGAATGGCTGCGCGCGTGCGGCATCGACCAGAACCGGCTCGCCGATGAAACGGGGGTGATCTTCATCGTCCGCAGCACCGCAGTCGACTATCGGGCGCCCGCGCGTCTCGACGACGTCGTCAAAGTGGTGAGCCGGATCGAGCGGCTCGGCAAAGCTTCCGTCAACTTCGCGCAAGAAGCGTGGCGCGACGGCACGTTGCTTGCTACCGGCTCGATCCGGGTCGGTTGCGTCGAGCGTACAGCGCTGCGCCCCGCCGCGATTCCGCCGCAGGTTCTGGCAGCTTTGCGGCGCGGACCAGGCGTGCGCGACGGCGGCGTGTCAACGAACGCATGCTGACTCTCGTTGTTACGGGGCCAGTGAACTCGCATCGACCAAGCAGCACAAAAGCATGGTTCGGCTTGCAGCACCGCCGATGCTTCCGTTTTGCTCACGGAAAGCTTCGCGTGGCCTTGCAAAGCCGGACGCCCCTTTCGGGACGATAAAACGAACCTTTATGAACACTACACAAGATCTGTCGATCGTTTCTCTCGTACTCAACGCGAGCCTGCTGGCGCAGGCCGTCATGGCGCTCCTGCTGTTGCTGTCACTGCTGTCGTGGACTTTCATCTTCCGCAAGTGGTTTGCGATCCGCCGCGCCCGCGCGCAGACTGAGCGTTTCGAACGTGATTTCTGGTCGGGCGGCGACTTGCAGGCGCTGTATCAGAGCGCTGCCAATAACCGTCACACCATCGGCGCGCTCGAGCGGATTTTCGAGTCGGGCATGCGCGAATTCCTCAAGGGCAAGGAAAAACGCCTGAACGACCCGGGCGCGATTCTCGACGGCGCGCGCCGTGCAATGCGTGCGGCGTTCCAGCGTGAAATGGACGTGCTCGAAGCGAACCTCGCGTTTCTGGCGTCGGTCGGTTCGGTCAGCCCGTATATCGGTTTGTTCGGTACGGTGTGGGGGATCATGAATGCGTTCCGCGGACTCGCCAACGTGCAGCAGGCCACGCTTGCGAACGTGGCGCCTGGCATCGCCGAAGCGCTGACCGCGACCGCGATCGGCCTGTTCGCCGCGATCCCGGCCGTGGTCGCATACAACCGCTACGCGCACGACATCGACCGTCTGGCGATCCGCTTCGAGACCTTCATCGAAGAGTTCTCGAACATCTTGCAGCGCCAGGCGCACTAAGGAGGCCACGATGGCAGGCTCTCGCTCCTCCAGCATGCGCGGCGGCCGCTCGCGCCGCGCGATGTCCGACATCAACGTCGTGCCGTATATCGACGTGATGCTCGTGCTGCTCGTCATCTTCATGGTGACCGCGCCGCTCGTCGCGCCGTCCATCGTCAATCTGCCGACTGTCGGCGGCGCAGCGCCGCAGCAGCAAACGCCGCCTGTGATCGTCAACATTCGCGCGGACGGCAACATGAGCGTCAAATACAAGGACGATTCCGGCGCGCAGCAGCAGGAGGACATGACGAAAGCGGGCCTCAACGGCTTTATCGCCGACCGCGCGCAGTCGCATCCCGATCAGCCCGTCGTGATCGCCGCCGACAAGACCGTGAAGTATGAAGCCGTGATGAACGTGATGTCCGAACTGAAGGCACGGGGCGTCAAACGCGTTGGATTGCTCGTCAAATCGCAATGATCCGTAAGAACACCGACTATCCGCTCCAGCCACCGCGTGAACGCGGCACCGGCCGCGCCTTTGCGTTCGCGCTGGTGATGCATGCGCTGCTCGGGTTCTTCCTCTATCACGGCATTCAGTGGCAGAACAGCACACCCGAAGGCGCCGAAGCGGAACTGTGGACCGAAGTGCCGGACACCGCGATCCCGCGCGTGGCGCCGCCGCCGCCCGCGCCTGTGGTCCCTGCTCCGCCCGTGGCCGACGAACAGGCCGAGATCGCGCTGCAGGAGAAGAAACGCAAGCAACAGGAAGCGGCTCGTCAGGCGCAACTTGCGGAGCAGCAACGTCAGGAAAAGCTGCAGGCTCAGCAGGAAGCCGAGGCGAAGCGTCAGCAACAGTTGGCCGAACAGGCGGCGCAACTGGCTGCCCAGAAAGCGGCGGCCGCGAAGCAGAAGCAACAACAGCAGCAGGCGGAAAAGCTGAAGCAACAGCAGTTGGCCGAGCAGCAAAAGCAGCAGCAGTTGAAGGAACAACAGCAGGAAAAGCAGCAGGAACAGCAAAAGCAGGCTGAGGCCGAAGCGCAGAAAAAGGCGGAGGCGCAAAAGGCGGCGAAGGCGAAAGCACAAGCCGCACAAGCCGAAGCAGCGGCGCAAGCGAAGAAGGTTGACGCCGAACGCCGTGCGCGGCTTGCGCAGATGCAAGGCATGGCCGGGCCTCCGGGCTCGACTGGCAATGGCCTCGGCAAGAGCGGCACGGGCAGCGGCTCGGGTGGTAGCGCGGCATCGCCGGGTTACGCTGACAAGGTGCGTCGCGTGGTGCGGCCAAACATTTCGTGGGGCGGTGAGACGGAGGGTCTCGAGACGGTGATCGCCGTTCGTTGTTCACCAACAGGCACCCTGTTGAGCGCAACGATCGCTCACAGCAGCGGCAATTCCGCGTGGGACGACGCGGCGTTGCGAGCCGTTCAGCGCTCGGACCCAATGCCTCAGGACATCGACGGCAAGACGCCGGCGAGCTTCAGAATTACGTTGCGACCGGCAGGTTGATGAAAGCCTGACAGTACCTTGACAGCAGACCGAGCGCCCCGCCCGGCGCGGCGTGCTCGGGAACGAATTAGCTCTTTTCCGGTCTGTCTGCTGTCGCGAAGCTTTAGTAAAACCGTTTTTTGGGGAATTGATACAGCATGAGTTTGATGACCAAGCTAGGCCTGCGGACACTTGTAGCGTCGTGCCTGATCGCCGTCGGTGGCGCCGCGAACGCACAACTCAACGTCCTCGTGACGGGCGTCGGGTCCACCCAGTTCCCGATCGCAACGGCGAACTTCGCCAACGAAGCGAACTCGCCGCAACAGGTCAGCACCATCGTGCGTCAGGACCTGCAACGCAGCGGCAAATTCACCAATATCGACGCAGGCTCGACGCCGGTTCCCGAAACGGCCTCGGTCGACCTCGGTAGCTGGAAGGCCAAAGGCGCGAATGCATTCGTAGCCGGCAGCGTGAACCGCCTGCCGAACGGCCAGTACGAAGTGCGCTTCAAGCTGTACGACACGGTCAAGGGCGAGAGCCTCGGCGGCCTCGTGCTGGTCAGCCCCGAAAGCGGCCTGCGCATGAGCGCGCACAAGGTGGCCGACTACATATACGCGAAGCTGATGGGCGGCCGCGGCGTGTTCGCGACGCGGCTGTCGTATGTCATCAAGACCGGCAACCGTTATCAGTTGCAGATCTCGGATTCGGACGGTCAGGACGCGCACATCGCATTGTCGAGCCCGGAGCCGATCATCTCGCCGGCATGGTCGCCCGATGGCACCAAGGTGGCTTACGTATCGTTCGAAAAGAAGAAACCGATCGTCTATATCCACGATCTGCCTACGGGTCGGCGTATTGTCGTTTCGGACCAGAAAGGCAATAACAGCGCGCCTGCATGGTCGCCGGACGGGCGCACGCTCGCCGTGGCGCTCTCGCGCACGGGCAACACGCAAATCTTCGCCGTCAATGCGGACGGCACTGGCATGCGCCGTCTCACGCAAGGCAGCTCGATCGACACGGAGCCGACTTTCTCGCCAGACGGCCAGACGATCTATTTCACGAGCGACCGCGGCGGTCAACCGCAGATCTACAAGATGTCGGCGCAGGGTGAAAGCGCCGGCGCGGCACAACGGGTCACGTTCACCGGCAGCTACAACACCAGTCCGCGCGTGAGCCCGGACGGCAAGCAACTCGCGTATATTTCGCGCGTCGGCGGCGGTTTCAAGCTGTATATCCAGGACCTGCAAGGCGGAACGGCCACGGGCCTGACGGACACGACACATGACGAATCGCCAAGTTTCGCGGCGAACGGTCAGTACATTCTTTACGCCACTCAGGTGAACGGCCGTGGCGTATTGGCTGCGGTTTCGACCGACGGTCGCACCCGGCAGGTCCTGTCAGTGCAGGGCGGCAGCGTACGTGAGCCGTCCTGGGGCCCTTTCATGCAATAACGTTGATGCAATAACACAAGGAGAGTAAAAAATGATGTCTAAACTTCGCTTCGCATTCGCAGTCCTCATGGTCGGTGCACTGGCCGCATGTCACTCGGGCGTCAAGCTCGACGAAAACGCAAACAAGGGCGGCGCCGTTTCGACGCAACCGAACCCGAACGATGTTGCGCAAGTGAACGTCGACCCGCTGAACGATCCGAACAGCCCGCTCGCAAAGCGCAGCATTTACTTCGACTTCGACAGCTATTCGGTGAAGGACGACTACCAGTCGCTGCTGCAACAACACGCGCAGTATCTGAAGAGCCATCCGCAACGCCACGTGCTGATCCAGGGCAACACCGACGAGCGCGGCACGAGCGAGTACAACCTGGCACTCGGCCAGAAGCGTGCTGAAGCAGTGCGTCGTTCGCTGTCGCTGATGGGCGTGACCGACTCGCAAATGGAAGCCGTGAGCCTCGGCAAGGAAAAGCCGCAAGCTACCGGTCATGACGAATCGTCGTGGGCACAGAACCGCCGCGCCGATCTCGTGTACCAACAGTAAGTAACAGGTGATGAGCCGAATGACGCATCGTTTCTCCTGGCTGCGATTTGCCGCAGCGGCCTGCGTCGCGGGCACGGTCTTCATGGCTGTGCCCGCGCACGCCGGTATCTTCGACGACGATCAGGCCCGCCAGGCCATTCTCGATCTTCGGTCGAAGACTGACAGCCTGTCGAGCCAGTTGTCGGCAGCACAGCGCACGATCCTCGATCAGTCCAACCGTCTCGACCAGATGAATCAACAGGTCGCGACGCTGCGCGGGCAGAACGAGGACATGGCCAATCAGCTCGCCACGCTGCAAAAACAGCAGAAGGACTACTACACCGATCTGGACACGCGCCTGAAGAAATTCGAGCCGCAGCAGCAAACGGTGGATGGCGTTCAGGGCGAGGTGCAGCCGGGCGAAACGGAGTCGTTCAATGCGGCCTCACAGCAGTTCCGCAACGGCGACTTCAAGAATGCGGCGGCGTCGTTCCGCAGCTTCATCTCCAAGTATCCGAACAGCCCCTATCAGCCGACCGCGCAGTACTGGCTCGGCAATGCGCTGTATGCGTTGCGCGATTACAAGGGCTCGACGGCGACCTGGCAGGGTGTGGTGAAGAATTATCCGCAGCATCCGCGAGCGCCTGAAGCATTGATGGCAATCGCGAACAATCAGCTCGAGCAAGGTCAGAAGGCCGCGGCCAAGAAGACGCTCGAGCAGATCGTCGCGCAATACGGCGGCTCGGACGTCGCGCAGTCGGCGCAAAGCAAGCTGTCGCAGATCAAGTAGTCGTAGTAGTGTCGAGCAGTTGGCAGTAACGCGCAGTGTCCGTGAGCGCCAAAAAGATGGTCACGCGCGCCTCTCGCTGAAAAGCCCGGGTCTTCACGCCCCGGGCTTTTCACTATCTGGGCTGCACTAACGTGTATATCGGATTGCTCGGAACGGGTTGACAGTCCTCCGGGGCTATCGCTATAATTTCGCTTCTCTTTTGGGTCGTTAGCTCAGCTGGTAGAGCAGCGGACTTTTAATCCGTTGGTCACAGGTTCGAATCCCGTACGGCCTACCAAAAGATTCGAGGGCTTACACGCGTCAGCGCCGTAAGCCCTTTTCTTTTTTGTCGCTGATTTCTTTTCGTCGCTGTTTCTTTTCAGCGCGCGCTCCCCTACGTCTCCTGGCAACATTCTTCTCGTCAAGAAGAATTAGCGCACACCACACGGCGAACACGGCGAAGTCCAAAGCAAAACAGCCCACAACTCGCCGCGATTTCTCGTTACGCCCCTGACTTTTCTCACGCGATACCTCGCACATTCCGACAACGCTACGGACTGCGAACGTGAGCATTTATTGAGACATAAAGACGTGCAATGATCGCCGCCGTCTGTCAATCCGCCGAGAACCGACGGACGCAGACGCTCTCGCAACACCGCAACCTGCGGCGCTTTCATTCCATCGATATGACCAATTTTCTGTTCGATCTCGCTTCGAATCTTGCGTTGCTGGCGATCGTGCTTGTCGCGTGCAATGGGTGCAATCGCCTGATATCCGGCGCCGCGATAGACGGCTCTCGCGTTTTTTCCGCGCTGGCGCTCACCGCAATGCTGCTGGATGCAGCCCTCACTTTCCTTGTCTTTGCCGACGCCCGCACACGTTACGGCCAGTTCAGCACGCCGACCGCGTTCTTCGTACGCAGCGCCGCATATGCGCTCGCAATCGTTGCGGCAGTTGCGTGGCGCAGTTTTGGTCGCCGAAACTGCCCCGCCAGATCGACGTTAGGCAAGACGTTGGTCATTCCGACATCGCCCTACTCAGACTCTCACCTGCCGATGTAAAACGCGTCGTGCGAGCGCGAGGCGCGGCGGGAACGGTCCTTGCACACCCTCGCGCCTTCACCTATAACTTCCCAAGACCAGGCAGCATCCGGTTGGATTCAGCCACCCAGGCGCCGCCCGCAGCATCGCGTCACGTCGTAATCAGTCAAAGCAAGTTCACCGATTGGGGAACATCTTGGATTTCGAAACCGTACGCGTTTTCATGATGACCCGCGGCATCGACCTCGGCGTCAAAGTGCTCGGTGCGATCGTCTTGTGGATCGTCGGCCGCTGGGTCATTGGACTGATTACCCGCTTGCTGCGTGCGGTGCTAACGCGTAACAGCCGCGTCGATCCGACACTCGCGCATTACCTCGGCTCGATTCTCGGCGCGCTATTGAACCTGCTTCTGATCCTCGCGATCTTGCAGGTATTCGGCGTGCAAACCACTTCGTTCGCGGCGCTGCTCGCCGGGCTCGGCCTCGCGATCGGCACGGCGTGGGGCGGACTGCTCGCGCATTTCGCGGCCGGCATCTTCATGCAGGTGTTGCGTCCGTTCAAGGTCGGCGACTTCGTGACCGCGGGCGGCGTCACCGGCACGGTCTCTGAACTCGGTTTGTTCGGCACGACCATCGTCACGCCAGATAACGTGACGACAATCATCGGCAACAACAAGATTTTCTCCGACACGATTTCCAATTACAGCGCGCTGCCGGTGCGACGGGTCGAACTGACAGCGAAGATCGCGAACGGCGTCGACGCGACGGACGCGATGAACCGGCTGAAGGCTGCCATCGCCGAAATACCGAACGTTGCGGAAAGCCCCGCGCCCGATGTCGAAGTGCTGAGCTTCACGCCCGAAGGACCGCTGCTTTGCGTGCGACCCTACGCACACAATGAGCATTACTGGCAGGTGTACTTCGACACCAACCGCGCGATCATCCAGACATTCCGCGAGGCCGGTTACCCAACGCCCGAAACACCGCTCGCGCCCCGTGCAGTCACGTGAACGCGCACGCAGGCGTGTGGCCGCGCACGCAAAAAAACGGCGTCGCAATTTACGCGACGCCATTTGCTCATGCAAGTAGGTCAGCGGACTAAGTGCCCGCGCCACGTTAGCCAGGCTTCGACGCACTCTTGCGCATCATCTTCCAGAGCGCGCCGAGCACGACCGGCACAATCGCAGCGCCAATCCCGACGAGCACGATCACATTCAGATATTGGCGGATAAACGGAATATTGCCGAAGAAATAGCCGAGCAGAACAAGCAGCAATACCCAGAACAGCGCGCCGGCTACATTGAACAGCTGAAACCGGCTAACCGTCATCTCCGAAGCGCCCGCGACAAACGGCGCAAACGTCCGCACAACCGGAATGAAACGCGCAAGCACGATGGTCTTGCCGCCATGCCTCTCGTAGAAGTCATGTGTTTTCTGCAGCGCGCGCCGGTCGAGAAAACGCTCGAGCACTGGAATACGCGAATTGAAAACCTTCGGCCCGATCGCTCGCCCGATCATATAGTTGACGGTATTGCCCGTGGTCGCCGCGACGAACAGCAACAGGATCAGCAGACCGAGATTCATCTGTCCAGACGCGCAGAAAGCCCCGCCGATGAACAGCAACGAATCGCCCGGAAGAAACGGTAGAACCACGAGCCCCGTTTCGCAGAACACGATCAGGAACAGCACCGCATAGACCCAGGCGCCGTACACGTGGATGAATTCTCCCAGGAACTTGTCGATGTGCAGCACAAGATTGGCTAGATGTAGCAGCGTGTCCAAAAAGCGTCCTTTATAAGGCAAGAGTGAACGTGGTGGGAGGGTCGGCAGCAGACCCGCGGGATAACGGCGAGCGCTCGCTCGCCGCCCGAATTGACCGCGTCATGATACAGAAAGTGCCCGGGCGAACTTCGAAAATCTCCGGCGTGTTTCCGCCATTCGAGGGCCGCCGCGCGAATCGCTATAATTTCGCCATGTCCGAATTTTCCGAAACGCCCGTCGACGCCACGGCCGCCGCCGCTACACCGGCCGTGCGCCCGCTGCGGGCAATCCTGCCGCTGCCCGATCAGCTCATCAGCCAGATTGCCGCCGGCGAAGTGGTCGAGCGGCCCGCATCGGTGGTGAAGGAGTTGCTTGAAAACGCGCTCGACGCGGGCGCGCAGACGCTTCGCATCATGCTGGACGAGGGCGGCGTCAAACGTATTTCGATCACCGACGACGGCTGCGGCATTCCCGAGAACGAACTTGCGCTCGCGTTGATGCGCCACGCCACCAGCAAGATCCGCTCGCTCGCCGAGCTCGAGGCCGTCGCGACTCTCGGGTTTCGCGGCGAGGCGCTGGCGTCGATTGCGTCGGTCGCGCAGATGACCATCACGAGCCGCACTGCCGACGCGCCGCATGCAGTGCGCGTCGATGCACAAACCGGGGTGCTGAGCCCGGCTGCGGGCACGCAAGGCACCACCATCGAAGTGCGCGAGCTGTACTTCAACACGCCCGCGCGCCGCAAATTCCTGAAAAGCGAACAGACCGAACTCGGCCATTGTCTTGAACAGATTCGCCGTGCCGCGCTGGCGCGACCGGACGTCGCCATTTCGGTCCTGCACAACGGCAAGGCCGTCGAGCATTGGAACGCCAGCGAACCGCCCGCGCGAGTCGCGAAGATACTGGGCGAAACTTTCGCGACGGCTCATCTGCCGCTCGATGAATCCGCAGGTCCGCTCGCCGTCTACGGTTGCGCGGGTTTGCCGACCGCAAGCCGCGGACGCTCCGATCAGCAGTACTTCTTCGTCAATGGCCGTTTCGTGCGCGACAAGCTGCTGACGCACGCGGTGCGCGCCGCTTATGAAGACGTGCTGCATGGCGACCGTTATCCGTCGTATGTGCTGTTTCTCGATCTGCCGCCCGAAGCGGTCGACGTGAACGTTCATCCTTCGAAGATCGAAGTTCGGTTCCGCGATTCACGCTCGATTCATCAGTTCGTTTTCCACGCGGTCCAGCGTGCGCTGGCGCGCCATGCGGGCGCGTCGCCGGAGACGACCGCGGGCGGGCACGCGGCACATCTGCAAGCGTCGGCAGACGGAGCGGTTTCGTTCGGAACGTCGCCGGGCGGTGCCGGCGTCGCAGGGTTCGGCGGTTCCGCTGCGGGAAGCTTTGTCGGCGGCTTGGGTTCCAACGGCACGCCTGGATCGACGGGTAGCGGCTTCAGCGCGTCGCAAGCGGGCAATACGTGGATGCGCCAGTCGCGCATGACTCAGGGCACGCTGCCGGTCGCCCAACCGCTCGCATTCTATGACGCGTTGTTCGGCCGCAAGGACGCCAGCGCGGGAACCGCGCAAGGCGCGACGCTCTTCGAAGCGCGCGATTCCGCCGCCGAAGGTCCGTCGCCCTATAACGCCTCAGCGTCCTACGCGCCGCCCGCGTTCAATCCCGCCGACGACCAGCCGCTCGGCTTCGCGCTCGGCCAGATTCACGGCATCTACGTGCTTGCGCAGAACGCGCACGGGCTCGTGATCGTCGATATGCACGCGGCGCACGAGCGCATCCTTTACGAGCAGTTCAAGAACGCGCTCGCCGACCGCACGATCGCCGTGCAGCCGTTGCTGATTCCGCAGACGATGCAGGCGGACCCTGTCGAAATCGGCACGGTGGAAGAAGAGCGCGACACGCTCGACGCACTCGGCTTCGACCTGGCTGTTTTGTCGCCGACTACCCTCGCCATCCGCGCGGTGCCGGCGCTGCTGAAAGATACAGACCTTCAGGCATTGGCGCGCGCGGTCCTAGCCGATCTGCACGCTTACGGCGGCTCGCGTGTCCTGACCGAGCGTCAGCACGAACTGCTCGGCACGCTCGCCTGCCATCACGCGGTGCGCGCGAACCGGCGTCTCACGCTGGACGAAATGAACGCGCTGCTGCGTCAGATGGAAGCGACCGAGCGCGCCGACCAGTGCAATCACGGGCGTCCCACGTGGTATCAGTTGACGCTCTCCGACCTCGACCGCCTCTTCATGCGCGGACAGTGACGGTGCGTTTTTTGAGGCTCGATTGCCGGGCGCCGGCACGTTCATGAACGCACGCACCGCCACGCCCATTCCATGCCTGCTCGGCCCGACTGCGTCGGGCAAGACCGCGGCTGCATTGGCTCTCGCCGCGCGGCGGCCGGTCGAAATCATCAGCGTCGACTCGGCGCTCGTGTATCGCGAGATGGACATCGGCACCGCAAAACCGACTGCCGACGAGCGCGCGGTAGCGCCGCATCACCTGATCGACATTGTCGATCCCGCCGACGCCTACTCCGCCGCGGAATTTCGCGCCGACGCGCTCCGGTTGACCGCGGAGATCACTGCGCGCGGCCGGCTGCCGCTGCTGGTCGGCGGGACGATGCTGTACTACAAGGCGCTGACTCAAGGGCTCAACGACTTGCCCGCAGCCGACGCGAATATACGCGCGCAACTCGACGCGGACGCCGCGCGCGATGGCTGGCCCGCGCTGCATGCACGTTTGGCTACCGTCGATCCGGCGACTGCCGCGCGTCTTGCGCCCAACGATTCGCAGCGAATCCAGCGCGCGCTCGAAGTCTTCTTGCTAACGGGTCAAGCGATGTCCGCATTGCTGGCCGCGCCCGCTCGCATCGACGACGCCGCGGCGCAGTGGCGCTTCGCGCCGATCGCACTCGAGCCGTCGGACCGAAGCGTGCTGCACGCGCGCATCGAGCAGCGTTTCGATGCCATGCTGGCGAACGGCTTTGTCGATGAAGTGGTGAAGCTGCGCGAACGCGGAGATTTATCGCCCGAGATGCCGTCGATGCGTTGCGTCGGCTACCGGCAGGTCTGGGAATATCTCGATGGAACCGTCGACTATCCGACCATGCGTGACAAGGGCGTGTTTGCGACGCGCCAATTGTGCAAACGGCAACTCACATGGCTGCGCAGCATGAACGAGCGGGTGGTAGTGGACTGTTGCGACCCAAACGCGAGCGCGCGGGTAATTGATTTGATCGACGCGCTGGTTTCGCAGCCTGTTTGATGCGCTTTGGTGAAGCACGCCAAAGTGCTGCGCTTTTGAGCAAACTCGATGGCGAGCACGCTGGGGAACTACGAGACCTCAGAAAACCTTGAAACTGCGAGCCTGCGCGGCATTTAGTATTCACGCCGCGCAGGCTGCCAATCCTTACACCACTACCGTCTGTGCTTCATCCGGTGCGCTCTCGCGAATCGTGCCGATCTTCCAGACCTGCTCGCCGGCTGCGGACAACAGACCGATTGCAGCGTCCGCGTCAGCAGCCGAGACAACCACCGCCATCCCGATACCGCAGTTGAATACGCGATGCATTTCCGCATCCGCCACGCCGCCGTGCTTTTGCAGCCACGAGAAGAGCGGCGGCAGCGGCCAGCCGCGATGATCCAGTTCGGCCGTCAGGCCTTCGCGCAGAACCCGCGGAATATTTTCGACCAACCCGCCACCGGTGATGTGCGCCATGCCCTTCACCGCGATTTGCTGCATCAGCGAGAGAAGCGGCTTGACGTAAATGTGCGTGGGCGCCATCAGAGCGTCGGCTAGCGAACGGCCGTCGAAATCCGCATTCAGATCGGGCTGCGCGCGCTCGATGATCTTGCGCACCAGCGAAAAACCGTTCGAATGAATGCCGCTCGAAGCGAGGCCCAGCACCACGTCGCCGGGAGCAATGGTGCTGCCGTCGATAATCTTGCTCTTTTCCACCGCACCGACCGCGAAGCCCGCGAGATCGTATTCGCCGTCCGGATACATGCCCGGCATTTCAGCCGTTTCGCCGCCGATCAAGGCACAGCCCGCCAGTTCGCAGCCGTAGGCGATACCCTTGACGACCGTTGCCGCCGTGTTCACGTCCAGCTTGCCGCAGGCAAAGTAGTCGAGGAAAAACAGCGGCTCGGCGCCTTGCACGAGAATGTCGTTCACGCTCATGGCGACCAGATCCTGGCCGACGGTGTCGTGCTTGTTCAACTCGAACGCGAGGCGCAGCTTCGTGCCAACGCCGTCTGTGCCCGATACCAGCACCGGTTCCTTGTACCTCTTCGGCACTTCGAACAGCGCGCCGAATCCGCCAATGCCGCCCAGCACGCCGTCGCGCATCGTCTTTTTGGCAAAGGGCTTGATCGCGTCGACAAGGGCGTCGCCCGCGTCGATGTCCACGCCGGCGTCGCGGTACGACAGACCTTGGGCCGAACCGGTTGAATTCGGGGCGGATTTCGGTTGATTCATGGGGGAGAGCTCGAAGGTCGGTAAAATGCGATTTTACCCGATGCCGATCCAGAGTTGGCGCTTCAGCGCTTACTCCGGTCCCATACAGAGTTGCCGGCCGGCTGGATTTCGAATCATCCGTTCCGGCGACACCAGGGAAACAACTTTGCAACAGAACTCCTCGATACTGACTCCGGTCCAGCGCCGCGCTTTCATCTGGCTAGCCATCGCGCTCGGCGTGGGCATTCTGCTGTGGCTCTTGAGCCCCGTCCTCACGCCGTTTCTGCTCGGCGCGATTCTCGCGTACATTCTGCAGCCGGGCGTCGCGTGGATGGTGCGCCGGCGCGTGCCGCGCGCGATCGCTGCCTTGCTGATGATGCTGCTTTTCACGTTGCTGGTGACAATGCTCGCGCTGCTGGTTTTCGCCGTCATCCAGAAGGAAGGCCCCCAGCTGCGGCAGCAGGTGCCGCAACTGTTCGCCCATGTGAATGCGTGGCTGCAGCCCAAGCTGGCCATGCTGGGGCTCGCCGATTCGCTGGATTTCGCGAGCGTGCGCGATCTCGTGATGGGCCAGTTGGAAGGCAGCGCGCAGACCGTCGCGCGTTATGCGTGGACCTCGATCGTGACGAGCGGCAACGTCATGATGACCGTGATCGGCAATCTCGTGCTGGTGCCGCTCGTGCTGTTCTATCTGCTGTACGACTGGAACCGCATGCTGTTGCGCGTACAGGGCGTGGTGCCGCGCCGCTGGCTCGACAAGACGCTGCAACTCGCGCGCGACATGGATCAGATGCTGTCGCAATATCTGCGCGGCCAGCTGCTCGTGATGGGCGTGCTCGCAGCCTTCTATGCGGTGGCGCTCAGCATTGCCCGCTTCGAGATCGCGCTGCCGGTGGGCATCTTCACCGGGCTCGCAGTGTTCATCCCGTACATTGGCTTTGCGACCGGGCTCGCGCTGGCGCTTCTTGCGGCATTGCTGCAGTTCGGCAACTGGTACGGCTTTGGTGCGGTGGCTGTGATCTACGGCGTCGGTCAGATCGTGGAGAGCTTTTTCCTGACGCCGCGCCTCGTCGGCGAGCGGATCGGGCTGCACCCGCTCGCGGTCATCTTCGCGTTGCTCGCGTTCGGGCAACTGTTCGGCTTTTTCGGCGTGCTGCTTGCGTTGCCCGTGAGTGCGATTTTGTCCGTGGCGGTGCGCGAATTGCGGCAAAGCTATCTGGAAAGCACCCTGTACAACAATTGACCTTCTGCTCCAGTGACCCGGCTCGCCAGGACCATCGGCAGCCTCAGCCCTACTTTCGGCATCAACCTACTGTGCTTCGTCAACTGACGCTCGATCTCGGCACTCCGCCGCCATCGACATTCGATAATTTTTTCGCTGGCGCAAACGCCGAGCTGGTGACGCGCCTGCGTGAACTCGACGGCGCGCTCGCGGCCGGGCCTGTCGCCGATCGCACCTTCTATATCTGGGGCGAAGCAGGCAGCGGCCGCACTCACCTGTTGCAAGCGCTCGTGCACGAAGCGCCGCCGGGCCACGCGCGCTTCGCGGGTCCGCAAAGCAGCCTTGCCGCGTTCAGTTTCGATCCGCGCGTGGCGCTGTATGCCATTGACGATTGCGACGGCCTGTCGGCCGCGCAGCAGATCGCCGTGTTCAATCTCTTCAACGAAGTGCGCGCGCATCCGACGAGCGCGCTCGTCGCCACCGGCAACGCGGCGCCGATCGGCATGACGGTGCGCGAAGACCTGCGCACGCGGCTCGGCTGGGGACTCGTTTTCCACCTCGCGCCGCTGCCCGACGAAGGCAAGGCAGCGGTGCTCAAGCACGCGGCCCGCGAGCGCGGCATCATGCTGGCCGACGACGTGCCGGCCTATCTGCTCACGCACTTTCGTCGCGACATGCCAAGCCTGATGGCGCTCCTCGACGCGCTCGACCGTTTTTCGCTCGAACAGAAGCGGGCGGTTACGTTGCCGCTTTTGCGCACGATGCTGGCTTCGCCGGGCGCGGACGGGCCCGCCGCGTCGTCCGCCGCTTCAAGTAAAATAGATCCCCATGGCTAATCTCGCACTCTTCGACCTCGATCACACTCTCATTCCCACCGACAGCGACCACGAATGGGGCCGCTTCATGGTGAAACACGGTCTGGTCGACGGCGAAAATTTCGCTCGTGAAAACGACCGCTTCTATGCCGACTACAAAGCCGGCAAGCTGGACATTCATGCCTATCTGATCGCCATGCTCACGCCGCTCGCGAAATACACGCGCGCGCAACTCGCGGACTTTCACGCGCAGTACATGCACGAAGTGATCACGCCGGCCATCCTTCCGGCGGCCGTCGAACTGGTCAAGCGGCACCGCGAAGCCGGCGACCTGTGCTGCGTGGTCACCGCGACCAACGAATTCATCACCCGTCCCATCGCGAGCGCGTTCGGCGTCGACACGCTGATCGCCTGCGAAGCGGAAACCGTCGACGGCCAGCCGCATTCGGCCTACACCGGCCGCCCCACCGGCACGCCGAGCTACAAGGAAGGCAAGATCGTGCGCACCGAGGCATGGCTTGCATCGCTCGGCAAAAGCTGGAGCGACTTCGAGCGCAGCTACTTCTACAGCGATTCGCACAACGACATTCCGCTGCTCGAAAAAGTCACCGATCCGATCGCAACGAATCCCGACGACACATTGCGCGCCCATGCGCAGGCCAAAGGCTGGCGCATCCTCGAACTCTTTCAACCCACGTGATCAAAAAACTCATCCGTAAGCTATTCGGCCAGGACACAGCGTCCGCCGACGACACCGTGCCGGCTGAAGCCGACTCAGACGAACCCGGCAGCGCACCGGCACGCAATGCAGCAGGCGCCGCGGGAACCGGCCGCGCGCGCCGCAAGCCGACTCGCAATGGCGCGCCCGCAAAGACAGTGCGCGACCCAGACGTGCCGGTCATCATTCCGCACGACGTACACGGCATCGACCCCACGCTGATCTCGCGCAACGCGATTCGCGTGACCGAAGGCCTGCAACAGGCGGGGCACCGGGCGTTTATCGTCGGCGGTGCGGTGCGCGACCTGCTGCTCGGCATCAAGCCGAAAGACTTCGACGTGGCGACCGACGCCACGCCCGAACAGGTGCAGAAGCTGTTCCGCCGCGCGCGCATCATCGGCCGCAGGTTTCAGATCGTGCATGTGCAGTTCGGCCAGGAAATCATCGAAACCTCCACGTTCCGCGCGCTGGTCGATCCACCCGCCGCTGACGCCGCGCCGCCGCGGCGCCTGAAACGCGACGAGCTCGACCGCCGCACGCACGCGGTCGATGCAAGCGGGCGCGTATTGCGCGACAACGTGTGGGGCGAGCAGCACGAAGACGCCACGCGCCGCGACTTCACGATCAACGCGATGTACTACGATCCCGCCACCGAAACGGTGCTGGACTACCACAACGGCATGGCGGACGTGCGCGCGCGTCTGCTGCGCATGATCGGCGACCCGGCCACGCGATATCGCGAAGATCCTGTGCGGATGCTGCGCGTGGTGCGGTTTGCGGCAAAGCTCGACTTCGAGATCGAAGACGCGACCCGCGCGCCGATCGCCGAAATGGCCGACCTGATCAACAACGTGCCGGCCGCGCGTCTGTTCGACGAGATGCTGAAGCTCATGCTGTCCGGCCACGCGCTCGCCTGCCTGAAGCGCCTGCGTCAGGAAGGCCTGCATCATGGTTTGCTGCCCCTGCTCGACGTCGTGCTCGAGCAGCCCACCGGCGAAAAATTCATCACGCTCGCGCTCACCAACACGGACGCACGTGTGCGCGCCGGCAAGCCGGTATCGCCAGGCTTCCTGTTCGCCACGCTGCTCTGGCACGACGTGCAACAGCGCTGGCAGAAGTTTGAAGCGAACGGTGAATATCCGGTGCCGGCGCTGCATCGCGCGATGGACGAAGTCCTCGACATGCAGACGGAAAAGCTTGCTATTCACAAACGCTTCTCGTCCGACATGCGCGAGATCTGGGGCCTGCAGCTGCGCCTCGAAAAACGCTCGGGAAGAAGCGCGCTGAAGCTGCTGGAACACCAAAGATTTAGAGCGGGGTATGATTTCCTCCTGTTGCGCTGCGAATCAGGCGAACTCGACGAGTCGGTCGGAGCGTGGTGGACGGAGTTCATTGAAGGAGACATCGCGGCGCGTGAAACATTGCTTACGCAAGGCGGGAAGGACCGAAGCCCCAGAAAACGACGGAGACGCAGCAGTGGCGCGAGAAACCGCAAATCGGGCGACGGAATGGAGGGCGGCACGCCAGCCGAACGCACAGACGCCGAAGCGGGCCATGAAGGCCCGCACGAAGACTGACGCGGCGTTCGCTGAAGCCGTCGAACGATAGTTGCAGGAAGTTATGCCATGACGGTTGCTTATCTCGGCCTCGGCGCGAATCTCGGGGACGCGCGCCAGACCCTGAAAGACGCAGTGGTGTGCCTCGCACAACAGCACACCATCACCGTGCTCGCCAAGTCGAGCCTGTATCGCACGGCCCCGATCGACGCGGGCGGTGACGACTATTTCAACTGCGTCGTCAAGATCGACACAACGCTACCCGTGCGGCATCTGCTCGCGCTGTGCCACAAGATCGAGCATCAGTTCGGCCGGGAGCGGCCCTTTCGCAATGCACCGCGAACGCTCGATCTCGACATCCTGCTTTTCGGCGATCAACCGATCGACGAAGCCGATCTGATCGTTCCGCATCCTCGCCTCGTCGAGCGTGCTTTCGCGCTGGTGCCGCTTGTCGAAATCGACGCTGCGCTGATCATTCCGCGACATGGGCGCGCCGACGCGCTGCTCGACGCCGTGCGCGATCAGCGCATCGAGAAAGTGAAAGGACCCTGCCAGTGCCCGATGCTGAACGCACTCGCCGCGGGCAAGGGCCGCTGCGAATGAATTCCACTCCGCTTACCGTCACCGCGCCGCAATTGCGGCCTCCATTCGGCTATCTGGCGATCGAAGGACCTATTGGCGTCGGCAAGACCTCGCTCGCGCGGCGTCTTGCGCAACGCTGGTCGATGCAGGAACTCTTCGAGAGGCCGCAGGACAATCCTTTCCTCGAGCGCTTTTATCGCGACACCGCGCGTTATGCGTTGCCCGCGCAATTGCACTTCGCGTTGCAACGCGCGCAGCAGGCGCAGGAAGTGAACGCGGCGCAAGTGGCGGGCACGCCGCTCGTCGCCGATTTCATGACGCAAAAGAACGACATCTTCGCGCGCCTCACGCTGCAGGAAGACGAGTGGCATCTGTATCGCGCGCTCGCCGCGCGGCTGGAAGTGAGCGCGCCGGCACCGGACTTCGTCGTGTATCTGCAAGCGAGTCCCGAAGTGCTCTTCTCGCGCATTCAAAAGCGCGCAGTGCCGATGGAGTTGCAGATTTCCGATGCGTATCTGCATGCCCTTTGCGACGCCTACAACGAATTCTTCTATCACTACGACCGCACACCGGTGCTGACGGTTAACGCCGAACATCTGAATCCGCTCGACTCCGACGCGGACCTTGCGCTGCTCGCCGAGCGCATCGAAACCATGCGCGGACGCAAGGAATTCTTTGTCAAGGGCACGTCGCTCTGAGCGGCGCGCGCCTCTCTCTTCAACGGATCGACCATGACCTATTTGCAGGAGACGAGCCGCAGCGCCGTCACCGTGCCGAAACTGCAGGCAATGCGCGATGCTGGCGAGAAAATCGCCATGCTCACCTGTTACGACGCCAGCTTCGCCGCGCTGCTGGATCGCGCGGGTGTCGACGTCATGCTGATCGGCGACTCGCTCGGCAACGTCCTGCAAGGACAGACCACCACACTGCCGGTTTCGCTCGCCGACATCGCCTATCACACGGCGAGCGTGGCGCGCGCGCGACCGTCTGCGCTGATCGTCGCGGACTTGCCGTTTGGCACGTATGGCACGCCGGAAGAAGCGTATAGAAGCTCCGTCGAATTGATGCGCGCGGGCGCGCAGATGGTGAAGCTCGAAGGCGGTGAATGGCTCACGGATACTGTCCGTTTTCTCGTGGAACGCTCAATTCCGGTGTGTGCGCATGTCGGGCTGACGCCGCAGTCGGTGCATGCTTTTGGCGGCTTCAAGGTGCAGGGCAAGACCGAGGAAGGCGCGAACCAGTTGCTGCGCGGCTCGCTTGCCATGCAAACGGCCGGCGCGCAGCTCATCGTGATGGAAGCGATTCCGACGCTCCTCGCGAGCGAAGTCACGAAGCAGTTGCGGATTCCAACCATCGGCATCGGCGCGGGCCTCGACTGCTCAGGTCAGGTGCTGGTATTGCACGACATGCTGGGCATCTTTCCCGGCAAACGGCCGCGTTTCGTGAAGGATTTCATGGTCGGGCAGCCAAGCATTCTTGCTGCGGTGGAAGCGTATGTGCAGGCCGTGAAGGACGGGACTTTTCCTGGGCCTGAGCACTCGTTCTGAGAGTGCTTTCGCGGGGGCGATATTAGCGTGGCCGCGCTTCGGTGTTTCTAGCGGACGATCCGGGCCGGCAGCGCGCCGCGCAATGCATTGCAGATCAACAGCGCTTCGGCGCTCAGTACGTCAGCCTCTGTCAGCACCTTTTCAGCCGCCTGCAGATTAGCGTCGTCTTCAAGCAGGATGCTTCGCATCACACCGGGCAGCACGCCCGACGCGAGCGGCGGCGTCCACCACCGCCCCGCCAGCTTCACGAATACGTTCGAGCGCCCGCCTTCCGTCAACTCGCCTCGTTCGTTGAAGAACAACGTGTCGAAAGCGCCTTTTGCCTCGGCTTCGCGCCAGCCGCGATCGTACTGTGCTCGGTGCGTGGTCTTATGACGCAGCAGTAGATCGCCGGATTGGGTCGATGCAAAATCGTGATCCGTTGCGAGCAGAACGTTGACCGTCGAATCGGCCAACGGCACCAACACCGCGGCCGTAATTTGCGTCACACCGCTCTTGCCTAGCGCGACGCGCATGCGGTGCGGTGTGGCTGCGGGCAACGATGAGCATCGCTCCGCGATCTGCGCGCGAATGCTTGCCGCATCGAATTGAAAGCCTAGCGTCGCTGCACTCGCCGACAGCCTCGCGAGATGGCGCGACACATGGCGCACGCCCTCTTCCCGCGTCGCGTACATGGTTTCGAACAGCTCGAAGCCGGGTTCCGCACCGGTCAGGAAACGCGCTTTCAATCGACACTCCGCATATTCGTCTTCGGCGACGCTGTCGAGCACGATGCCCGCGCCTATGCCCATCGTGCCGCGCAATTCTCCCGTGGGCGCGGACGGCTTCAAGGTCAGCGTGCGAATCGCGACGGACATGCAGAAGTCTCCACCGCTATTTTCATTCGCCGCCGGCTCGGGCGCGGGCGCGTCCAGCCAGCCGATCGCACCGGTGTACAGGCCGCGTGGCGTGCTCTCCAGTTCGTCGATCAACTGCATCGTGCGATGCTTCGGCGCACCGGTGATCGAGCCGCAAGGAAAGAGCGCGCGCACTATCGCGGCGAACGACGTGCCGGGCCGCAAAGCGGCTTCAACCGTCGACGTCATCTGCCAGACCGATGCATACGGCTCGACGGAAAAGAGCGCGGGCACTTTGACGGAGCCCGTTTGAGCGACGCGCGAAAGATCGTTCCTCAGCAGATCGACGATCATCACGTTTTCGGCGCGATTCTTGGGGTCGTTGCCGAGGAATTCAGCGGCGCCGCGATCCGCTGACGGATCGGCTGAACGTGGCGCGGTGCCTTTCATCGGGCGCGCGCGCAATGTTGCATTCTGCTTCTCGACGAAAAGCTCCGGCGAACATGACAGCACCCACCCGTTACCAGGCATTGCGATCAATGCGCCGTACCGAACGGGTTGACGCGCCCGCAACCGCCGATAAAGCGCGATAGGCGGGCCGAATACGTCGAAGCGGAGCCGGTATGTGTAGTTGACCTGATAGGACTCGCCGTCGCGCAGGGCGGCACGAATTGCGCCGATGGCCGCATTGAACTCCGCGGGTTCGACGCTCTCGCGCACATTGGCTGTGCCCGCCACAGACGGCTCTGCGAGGTCGCCATCTTGTTTTACGAGCCACGCGTCGACTTCGTCGCGTGAGAGTTTCTCGCAACGCTCGAACAATAAAAAACGCAGCGTGGCGTCGCCATGCTGCGTTTTGAACGACGGATCTGATGCCCCGCCGAGAAGATGCCGGCCGAACTCGTAGTCGGCGAGCACGATAGCGTGCAGGCCGTGCCGTGCATCCGATTCGGCGGCCTCGCAAACGGCTTCGAGCTGCGCGGGGTCGGCGCATACCCGCTCATGCGCGAAACCGGTGTACAGCCTGCTCGAGCGGCGCGCCGCCGACGCGTCGCAATCATCGAGCAATGCAAACACAGCGCCGCGCTCATCTGCCGTCATGCGTACCGCCAACTTCTAACTGCCGTTAATCGAAGAAGCTCTTCACCCGATCAAACCAGCTCTTGCTTTGCGGGCTGTGCCGCGCGCCGCCTTCCACCAAAGCTTTTTCGAACTGCTTGAGCAGATCGCGTTGCGGTTCCGTGAGCTTGACCGGCGTTTCGACCTGCACATGCACATACAGATCTCCGGCAATGCTCGAACGCAAGCCCTTGATACCCTTGCCGCGCAACCGGAACGTCTTGCCCGACTGCGTGCCTTCGGGCACCGTGAAGCTCGCGCGGCCCGCGAGCGTGGGCACCTCGATTTCGCCGCCCAACGCCGCCGTGGTAAACGGAATCGGCATCTGGCAATGCAAATCGTCGCCGTCGCGCTCGAATACCGAATGCTGCTTGATATGAATCTCGACGTACAGATCGCCTGACGGCCCGCCGTTGATGCCCGGTTCGCCGTTGCCGGCCGAACGGATGCGCATGCCGTCGTCGATACCTGCCGGGATCTTTACTTCGAGCGTCTTGGTTTCCTTTACCTTGCCCGCGCCGTGGCAGTGCGCGCACGGCTCAGGAATATAGGTGCCGGTGCCGTGACATTTCGGACAGGTTTGCTGGATGCTGAAAAAGCCTTGCGACATCCGCACAGCACCCGAACCGCTACAGGTCGGGCAGGTTTCCGGCTTGGTGCCGGGCTTCGCGCCCGAACCGTGACAGACTTCGCACGAGACCCAGCTCGGCACGCGAATCTGCGTGTCGTAACCGTGCGCCGCCTGTTCCAGCGTGATTTCCATGCTGTAGCGCAGATCGGCGCCGCGATACACCTGCGGGCCCGCGCGTCCGCCGCCGCCTCGCGCCGCGCCGCCGGCCGCCTGGCCGAAGATGTCGCCGAAAATATCGCCGAACGCATCGGCAAAGCCGCCGAAGCCTTGCGCACCGGCGCCGCCCATGTTCGGATCGACGCCCGCGTGACCATACTGGTCATATGCCGCACGCTTTTGCGAGTCCGAGAGCATTTCATAGGCTTCCTTCACCTCCTTGAAATGCTCTTCCGCATCCTTGTTGCCCGGATTGCGGTCGGGGTGGTGCTTCATCGCCAGCTTGCGATAAGCCTTCTTGATTTCGTCGTCGCTCGCGTTCTTTGCGACGCCCAGAACCTCGTAGTAATCCCGTTTCGCCATATCGGTTCAACGCCCCTCGCGAGAGTGCCGCGCGGTGGCTCCTCTTGAATGCTGGAGTCTCACGACTCGTCCGGTCGTGTTTCGTGCCGCGTGAATGCGGTTCAAAACAACGGCCTCCATAAAACAAATGTGCCCGGAGAGCCTAAAAGGCTCGCCAGGCGTGATAACCGCTCTTGCACGTTCCCGCGTTCAGATGCCCGCAGTACTTCGTGCAGCCGGGCCGCACACATGACCCGTGTGCGGCTTTACGGTCGGAATGCGACCTGGCTTTAGTCTTTCTTGACTTCCTTGAAGTCAGCGTCGACCACGTCGTCCTGCTGCTGGCTCGCGCCACCAGCCGACGGGCCCGCGCTCGCGCCCGCCGCGCCTGCTGCCGCAGCTTCGGCACCTTGCGCAGCCTGCATGTCGGCGTACATCTTTTCGCCCATCTTCTGCGAGGCAGTCGCCACCGCTTCGATCTTGGCTTCGAGTGCAGCCTTGTCGGTCGAACCGCTCTTCAGTGCGTCTTCCAGGTCCTTCAGCGCGGTTTCGATCTTTTCCTTCTCGCCGGATTCCAGCTTGTCGCCGTACTCGGTGAGCGCCTTCTTCGTGCTGTGGACGAGCGCGTCGCCCTGGTTGCGGGCGTCCGCCAGCTCACGCAGCTTGTGATCTTCTTCCGCGTTCGCTTCGGCGTCCTTCACCATCTTCTCGATTTCGGCTTCGGACAGACCCGAGTTCGCCTTGATCGTGATGCGGTTTTCCTTGCCGGTCGCCTTGTCTTTCGCGCCGACGTGCAGAATGCCGTTCGCGTCGATGTCGAAGCTCACTTCGATCTGCGGCGTGCCGCGCGGTGCCGGCGGAATGCCTTCAAGGTTGAACTCGCCCAGCAGCTTGTTGCCCGCCGCCATTTCGCGTTCGCCCTGATACACCTTGATCGTCACGGCGCTCTGATTGTCGTCAGCCGTCGAGTAGACCTGCGAATGCTTGGTCGGGATCGTGGTGTTCTTGTTGATCATCTTCGTCATCACGCCGCCGAGCGTTTCAATGCCGAGCGACAACGGGGTCACGTCGAGCAGCAGAACGTCCTTGCGGTCGCCGGACAACACCTGACCCTGGATCGCGGCGCCAACGGCCACGGCTTCGTCCGGGTTCACGTCGCGGCGCGGGTCCTTGCCGAAGAATTCCTTAACCTTTTCCTGCACCTTCGGCATGCGGGTCATACCGCCGACCAGAATCACGTCGTCGATTTCGCCGACCTTCACGCCTGCGTCCTTGATAGCGACGCGGCACGGTTCGATCGTGCGTTCGATCAGTTCTTCAACCAGCGCTTCGAGCTTGGCGCGCGTGATCTTCAGGTTCAAGTGCTTCGGACCCGACGCGTCGGCCGTGATGTACGGCAGGTTGATTTCGGTTTGCTGGCTCGACGACAGTTCGATCTTTGCCTTTTCAGCCGATTCCTTCAGGCGCTGCAATGCGAGCACGTCTTTCGAGAGATCGACGCCCTGCTCTTTCTTGAACTCACCGATGATGTAGTCGATGATGCGCTGGTCGAAGTCTTCACCGCCGAGGAACGTATCGCCGTTCGTGGACAGCACTTCGAACTGCTTTTCACCGTCGACATCGGCGATTTCGATGATCGACACGTCGAACGTACCGCCGCCCAGGTCATACACGGCGATCTTGCGGTCACCCTTCTCGTTCTTGTCGAGACCGAACGCGAGCGCGGCTGCGGTCGGTTCGTTGATGATGCGCTTGACTTCCAGACCGGCGATGCGGCCTGCATCTTTGGTTGCCTGACGCTGGCTGTCGTTGAAGTACGCGGGAACCGTGATCACAGCTTCGGTGACCGGCTCGCCGAGGTAGTCTTCAGCGGTCTTCTTCATCTTGCGCAGCACTTCCGCGGAGATCTGCGGCGGAGCGAGCTTCTGATCGCGTACTTCGACCCATGCGTCGCCGTTGTCGGCCTTCATGATCTTGTACGGCATCAGGCCGATATCTTTCTGAACTTCCTTCTCTTCGAAGCGGCGGCCGATCAGGCGCTTAACCGCGTACAGCGTGTTCTTCGGATTCGTGACCGACTGACGCTTGGCAGGCGCGCCGACGAGAATCTCGCCGTCTTCCATGTAGGCGATGATCGACGGCGTGGTGCGTGCACCTTCCGAGTTCTCGATCACCTTGACCGAATTGCCTTCCATGATCGCCACGCACGAGTTGGTCGTGCCGAGGTCGATACCGATGATTTTGCCCATTTTTACTAATCTCCTGACTTTGATCGCTGCGGGAATCGCCCTGTTTGCCGTCCGGCGGCAAGGCAATCCGCCCTAAATTCATACCTGCACTCAACATAAGTGCGTCCGCATCGTTTTCAAGACCTCTTTTGCGATGCGGTCTTTAATTTTTTTCAATCGACCGAACTTTTGCCCGAATCCGCTCCGTCGGCTTGCGAACCGCCTGCGGCATTGGCCGGGCGGATCTTCTCGCGCGCCGCGGCAACCGCCGCCTCGAATTGCGCGAGACCGTGCCAGCCTGTCGCCCGACCCAGCCGTTTGCCGCGGTGGAAGAAAAACCACGTCGGCACACCATGAAGCATGAAACGCCGGCCAAGCTCGCGGTGCTCGTAGACATTGCTGTGAAACCACCGCAAGCCGAGCGCACGAATCGCGTCCGGTTGCGCAAGCATGGCCTTCTTGGCGATCTCGCAGTTGAAGCAGTCGAGTCCCCAGAAGAACACCACCGCGAGTTGGTCACCCGCTTCGGCAAGACTGGCGTCGAATGACTCGGCGCTTAGCTCCTGCATGTCAAACGCCGAAAACGCGGTTGCGTCGACGGGAATTTTGGCCATGACGATGCCTACTTGGTGCCTACTCGTTGTCTACGGCTGTGTCTAGCGAACGCCAGCGAAACTCGAACGGAATACGGAGCAAACCGGCCTTACTTCGGTGCGGCGACAGTGACGAGCGCCGGACGCAGCACGCGATCGGCAATCACGAAGCCCTTTTGCAACACGGCGACAACCGTGTTCGGCTCCTGGTCGGCCGGCACCATGGAGATAGCCTGATGGCGGTGCGGGTCGAACTTCTCGCCCACCGGATTCAGCGCGACGACGCGGCCTTTCTCCAGCGCGCCTGTGAGCTGACGCAGCGTAAGCTCGACACCTTCGCGCACTTTCTGCAGGTCGTCGGTCGAGTGAGCGACGGCTGCTTCCAGACTATCGATCACCGGCAGCAGATGCTCCGCGAAGCTCTCGATTGCAAACTTATGTGCCTTCGCAACGTCTTCTTGCGCGCGGCGGCGCACGTTTTCCGTCTCGGCTTTCGCGCGCAGGAAGCTTTCCTGCAATTCGGCGATCTTCGCCTGCGCTTCGGCCAATGCAGCTTCCGCACCCGTTGCCGGCGTGTCCGTGGCGACGCTCGCAGCGGCTTCCTGCTCGGGCGTGACCGCCTCGGCGGCCTGGCGCGCGGTTTCGTCCGCGGGCGTGGGATTCTGGCTCGTCGGGTTCTCTTGCGTGTTTTCCATGTCGCTGAAAGTCGTTAAAAAATTAAAAGCCAACGGCAGCAACGGCGCATGACACCAACGCGATTTGTGCGTTGCAAAATCGCGACAGTTATCCAGGCGCGCTACCACGTATCGAAACGGCAGTTGGGGCCGCAAATGCGCCATTTCAAGCGCCTTCGCCGAAATTTTCAAACCGGCAGCAGCCGGCCGAAACGCGCGGTTACAACCATGAGTGCGCGGCGATCAGATTCAGATTGAGCGCGGCGTGCAAGTGACCTATGCTCCAGTTTACGCGGCGGAAAAACAGCGTTAACCCTAATCTGACATAAACCTTTCCGCCTTTTTGCAATTTCCACCTGGCTAGCTCGTTTCTTTTCCGCACCATCCCAAAAGGGGGTACCGTGAAACTGACCTTTGCAATCTCGGTGGTCGCACTGGTACTCGTTGCGGGCACCACGACCATCTGTATGTCTGGGGCGGTCAACGATCACACAACCGAATACGGCGGCGTGAACGCGACCATGGAACAACTGTTCAATCCCCACCTGAAAATCTGTCGATAGTCCGGCGGTCGCGCTTGGTGGGGCGGCCGTGTAGTGCCTCGGCCGGCTCGCGATAGGTCTTGCGGCGCTCGTGCTCGGCCTGCCGCTTTTGCCGGCTTTCGTCCGTCTCGGCGTAAAGCGTCTGCGCGACGCTCGCTGGGCCGCGCACGTCGCATACGCCCAGCACCTGCACCTGCCATACGAACCGCTCGATTTCGATCTCGACGAGATCGCCGACCCGCACGTCCTTGGCCGGCTTCACGTTGGCTCCGCCTATGCGCACACGTCCCTTCTCGACCGCGTCCGCGGCAAGCGAGCGCGTCTTGAAGAAGCGTGCTGCCCAAAGCCACTTGTCGATGCGCAGCTTCGCGCCCGGTTCCGTCGAAATTCGGTAGTTCATAAGCGTGCTCAAGCCGGAGTGTGATGCGGCACGGGGACCGCCTGCACGGGCCAGCCTTGCAGATTCTGCGCGACGATTTCGCCAAGCGCGGCAACCCACGCCTGCGACGCGTTCACGCAAGGAATGCGATGAAACTCCTTGCCGCCGGCATGCAGGAACTCGTCGCGCACTTCCATGCCGATCTCTTCAATCGTCTCGAGGCAATCAGCGGTGAAGCCGGGACAAAATACGTCAGCACGTCGCACGCCTGCTGCCCCGAGCTCCTTCAGCGTGGGTGCCGTGTACGGCTGCAACCACTCCGCCTTGCCGAAACGCGACTGGAACGTGATCCGGCATTCCACCGGCGTGAGGCCGAGCGCCTGCATCAGCAGCGCGCCTGTCGTCTGGCACTGCTCGTGGTACGGATCGCCAAGATCCAGTGTTCGCTTGGGCACGCCATGAAAACTGAGAACGAGCTTGTCGCCGGCAGCGAAATCCGGACGACCATGCAGATGCCAGTAGTGGTGCACCTGCGCAGCGAGCGCTGAAATGTACGCGGGATGATCGGCGTACTGGCGCACCGTGCGGATCTCGGGCTGGTTACGCATGCGCTTCAAGGCGGAGAATGCGTCGTCGAACGCGGTCGCCGTGGTCGACGACGAGTATTGCGGATACATCGGCACCAGCAGCACCCGTTCGGCACCGGCGAGCTTCAGCTGATTGAGCATGGCCGGGATGCCGGGCGTGCCGTAGCGCATGGCGTACTCGACGAGCACCGTGTAGTCATTCAATTGCAGCAGGTGGCGCAAACCTTCCACCTGCTTTTCCGTATAGACGCGTAGCGGCGAGCCTTCGGGCATCCACACGGCCGCATATTTCTTCGCGGATGCGCGACCCCGGAACGGCAGGATCAAAAGCCGCAAAATGATTTGCCACAGCAGCGCCGGAATTTCCACCACGCGAGGATCGGAGAGGAACTGCGCGAGATAGCGGCGAACCGCTCGAGGCGTTGGCGCGTCGGGCGTGCCGAGATTGATCAGCAGCACGGCAACGCGGTGCGACGTGGCGTTCTGCGAGGGCCGCTCGAGGTCGAAGCGCATAGGCAGCAGGGATAACCGCTCAAGGCGGGAAGTGGAATCAGGTGAGATTCATTATAGCGGCGCGCCTCGTGGCCGCGCGCCCTGGAGACCCCTGGCCGTTCGGCCAATTGGCAGGCGGCGCCGGCTCGCGCATCATGTACTGGACGAAACGCCGCAGCGGCGACGCGCTACTGCTGACTGAGCGTCAGCGAGAGCAGTCTCGCGGTGATGTCCACGATCGGGATCACGCGGTTGTAGGCCATTCGCGTGGGTCCGATCACGCCAAGTGTGCCGACGATCTTGCCATTCACCTCGTACGGCGCGGTAACGACGCTCATTTCCTCGATAGGCACGAGGTTCGACTCGCCGCCTATGAAGATCTGCACGCCAGCCGCATGACTCGACACATCCAGCAACTGAAGGAGACTGGTCTTTTGATCGAACACATCGAAGAGCTTGCGCAAGCGCGCCATGTCCGAGGAAAGATCCGCGACCTCGAGCAGATTGCGCTCGCCCGAAATGAGCACGGTCTCGCCGGTGTCCGATTCGTCGGTGCTTGCGGTGACGGCCGCGTGCATGAGCGTGGTCATGTCGCCGCGCAACTGGTCGATCTCTTCGCGCAGGCGGCGGCGCACTTCGTCGAAAGAAAGACCGGCGAAGTGGGCGTTGATGTAGTTGGATGCTTCGACCAGTTCGGATGGCGTGAAGTCGCGCTGGGTCGCCATCATGCGGTTCTGCACGTCGCCTTCGGGCGTAACGATGATCAGCAGAATGCGCTTGTCCGACAGGCGCATGAATTCGATCTGCTTGAACACGTGGCTGCGTCGCGGCGTGAGCACGACCCCGGCAAACTGCGACAGATTCGAGAGCACGCTCGCCGCCGCAGCGACGATTTTCTGCGGCTCACCGGCCTGCAGCGTAGTCTTGACGGTACGCGTGACTGCTTCTTCGTCTGCGGCCGACTCGACAGTCAACATTGTGTCGACAAAAAGCCGGTAGCCGCGCGGCGTGGGAATGCGTCCAGCCGAAGTATGCGGGCTGATCACAAGGCCCAGATCCTCGAGGTCCGACATGACGTTGCGGATGGTCGCCGGACTCAGCTCCAGGCCGGAATAGCGCGACAACGTGCGCGAGCCGACCGGCTGACCTTCGGCAATGTAGCGCTCGATCAGAGTTTTTAGGAGGGTTTGTGCGCGAGGATCTAGCATGACGGAAAATTTTAGCTCAATGGTGAGACTACCGCGAGCACTAACGGCGCCCAACACCGGCGGATCAACCGCCGCTCGCCAGGACTGCGTCTTGCGCTGGTTTCAGCGCCGGTTTCAGCGCCGGCCTCAGCGCCCGGTGCCGCATTCGGTCCGGTGCGCCGCCAGCCCTGTTGCCGACGGCCCCGCCCGCAGCGCGCCGTTGCAGTTTGCAGGGCGCGCATGTCATCAAGGCTTCACCATTCTAACGATAATCCCTAACTGCGCTGGCGGCCTGCCCGTGCCGGCGGGCCACCGGGTCCGCGCGCGGTTCTTTTCGGGCCTTACCTATGGTGTAATGCCGGCATGCAAGTAACCAGCCAGTTCAAGACCGTGGCGCTCGTCGGGCGCAACAACACCCCGGGCATTCGCGAGCCCCTGACGGCGCTCGCCTCCTGCATCGCGAAGCGCGGCTTCGAAGTCTTTTTCGAGGCCGACACCGCTGCGGAAATCGGCGTTACCGAGTATCCGGCGCTGCGTCCGGCCGAGATCGGCGCGCGTGCAGATGTGGCGATCGTGCTGGGCGGCGACGGCACGATGCTGGGCATCGGGCGGCAGCTGGCGCCTTACCGCACTCCGCTCATCGGCATCAACCACGGACGGCTGGGCTTCATTACCGACATCCCGATCTCGGACATGAGCGAGATCGTGCCGCAAATGCTGGCGGGCAACTTCGAACGCGAGGAGCGCGTGCTGCTGGAAGCGCGCATCATGCGCCAGGGCAATCCGATCTATCACGCGCTTGCCTTCAACGACGTGGTGGTCAATCGCAGCGGCTTCTCCGGCATGGCGGAACTGCACGTTTCGGTGGACGGGCGCTTCATGTACAACCAGCGCTCGGACGGCCTGATCGTAGCAACGCCCACCGGCTCGACGGCTTATGCGCTGTCGTCGCAAGGGCCGATTCTTCATCCGCAGCTGCAGGGCATCGTACTCGTGCCGATCGCGCCGCACGCGCTGTCAAACCGGCCCATCGTGTTGCCGGACGATTCGAAGGTCAGTATCCAGATCGTTTCGGGGCGCGAGGTCAACGTCAATTTCGACATGCAGTCGTTCACATCGCTCGAACTGGGCGACGCGATCGAAGTGCGCCGCTCGCGTCATACGGTGCCCATGCTGCATCCGGTCGGCTACAGCTATTTCGCGACGCTGCGCAAGAAACTGCACTGGAACGAATACCCGTCGCACGAAGAAGACGGCAAGCTCTGACCCGCAGAATGCCGGGATACAAGCGCCGCTAGAGAAACCCGAATATCAGGCTCACAGACCACCTTCATGCTTCGCCACCTCTCGATACGCGACTTCGTCATCGTCGCCGCGCTCGATCTTGAATTCGACAGCGGCTTTACCGTTTTTTCCGGCGAGACCGGCGCCGGCAAGTCGATCCTCATCGACGCGCTGGCGCTCGCGCTCGGCGCGCGCGCTGACGCGAGCGTCGTTCGCACCGGCGAGAGCCGCGCCGACATCACCGCGGAATTCGACACGCACGCGCAGGTGGATCAGTGGCTCGACGAGCAGGCGTTCGCCGCGTCGGCAGCCGACGGCCAGAACGGCGGCACGGTGATGCTGCGCCGCGTGGTGGATGCAAATGGGCGCTCGCGCGCTTTCATCAACGGCACGGCTGCGACACTGGCGCAACTGCGCGAGGTCGGCGAAATGCTGGTGGACATTCATGGCCAGCACGCGCACCAGTTGCTGATGCGTCCCGACGCCCAGCGCGAGCTGTTCGATACCCACGCGGGTCTGAGCGAACTTTCCGCGGGCGTCACGCGCGCGTGGCGCACATGGCGCGAGAAGGTTCAGGCGGTCGAGCATGCGCAAACGCGCGATCGCGAGTTGCAACTGGAACGCGAGCGGCTTGCCTGGCAGCTTGCGGAGCTGGACAAGCTGTCGCCCCAGCCGGGCGAGTGGGAAGAAGTTAACGCGGAGCATCGGCGGCTGTCGCATTCGGCGAATCTGATCGACGGCGTGCAAGGTGCGCTGACTGCGTTATCCGAATCGGACGAAGCGATGATCACGCATCTTGCGTCGATCGTGTCGAAGGTGCGCGACCTCGCGGAAATCGATCCGGCCTTGAACGACGTGCTGGCCGCGCTCGAACCCGCAGAGATTCAACTTCAGGAAGCTGCGTACTCGCTGAGCCATTACGCCCAAAAGCTCGAACTCGATCCCGACCGGCTCGCCCAGGTCGAAAAGCGCCTCGACGCATTGCATTCGGCGGCGCGCAAGTTCCGTTTGCAGCCCGAAACGCTGCCCGACGAACATGAAACACGCCGTGCGCAGCTTGCCGCGCTAGACGCTGCCGCCGACCTCGATAGTCTGCATGCAGCAGAAGCGAAGGCGCGTGAGGTATTCGTCGCGGAAGCTAAAAAGCTGTCCAAGGCACGCGCAAAGGCCGGCAAGGCCCTCGGCGCGGCGGTCACCACGGGCATGCAGGAACTGTCGATGAAAGGCGGCAGCTTCGAAGTAGCGCTCGTGCCGCTGCCGGAAGGCGGCGCGCATGGGCTGGAGCAGGTCGAGTTCCGCGTCGCGGGGCACGCAGGCGTCCCGCTGCGGCCGCTTGCTAAGGTCGCATCGGGCGGCGAACTCGCGCGGATCAGCCTTGCGCTGGCCGTGATTGCCAGCGCCGCAAGCCCGACGCCCACGCTGATCTTCGACGAAGTGGATACGGGCATCGGCGGCGGCGTCGCCGAAGTGGTCGGACGGCTATTGCATCAACTCGGAGAAGCGCGCCAGGTGCTTTGCGTGACGCATTTGCCGCAGGTCGCCGCACGGGGCGATCATCATTTCCAGGTCGCGAAGACCGGCAACGGCAAGGGCGGTACGGTAAGCAGCGTCGTTTCCCTCGACAAGGCGAGCCGCGTGGAAGAAGTCGCGCGAATGCTCGGCGGGCTCGAAATCACGCCGACCACTCGCAAGCACGCGAAGGAAATGCTGGCGGCTTAGTCGTCCCAAGGCTGCGGCGAAGGCCGGCCTTCAGCGCGGACACAGGTCTTTACCGCCGCAGCGGCACCAGACAAAGCGCCGGCAACACGCGCTTGTGCCGCGGCCCGCCATAACGCACGTCTCCTTCAACGCTCGCCAAACACCCGCTCCCAAAGTCCGAGCACGGCATCGCGTTCCGTCGCGACGAGAGCCGGCTCCACGCGCGCCTTCTCCATCCCATCCAGTCGCAGCTTGTGCTGCAGCTTCCGGTACGTGCGATAAGCCGCGCCGACCGTCTCGGCTTCGGCCTCGCTCATCAGCCCGAGGCGCGACACTTCGCGCAGCAGAGCAATGTTCCCGGTATTGCGGATCAACTCGGGATCGCGCGCCGCGTGCAGCAAGACCCAGTACTGCACAGTGAATTCGATATCCACCATGCCGCCCCGATCATGCTTGAGGTCGAACAGCGTCGTATGGTTAGGGTGCCCGGCGATCACCCGCTCGCGCATCTCGACAATCTCGGCGGCAAGCTGCGCGGCGTCGCGCGGCGTGGTCAGCACCTGTTCACGGATCGCCTCGAACTGCGCGCCAATGTGCGCGTCGCCCGCACAGTAACGCGCGCGGGTCAGTGCCTGGTGCTCCCAGACCCATGCGGTGTTGGCTGCGTCGCCCTCGCGCAACTGATAGCGGCGGAACGCGTCCAGATCGGTGACGAGCAAACCCGACTCGCCGTTCGGCCGCAGGCGCAGGTCGATATCGAACAATGTGCCTGCGCCGGTCGCCGTGGTCAGCCACGTAATCAGCCGGCGGGTGTACGTCGAATAAATATCGGCTGCGGCGTCGTCGGGATCGTCGTAGAGGAAGATGACGTCGAGGTCGGACGCATAGCCCAACTCTTTGCCACCCAGCTTGCCGTATGCGATCACCGCGAAACGCGGCACCTCGCGGTGGCGCTTCGGCAACTGGTTCCACACGGCTTCGAGCGTTACATCGAGCACAGCATCGGCGAGTTCGGACAGGCGGTCGCTCACATGTTCGACGCTCAGCTTGCCTGCAAGGTCGATCAGCAGAATACGGAACACTTCTGCCTGGTGCGCGTGGCGCAGCAAGTCCATTTGCTGCTCGACGCCGTCCGCGGCGGCAAGCCGCAAGCGCAACGTGCGCTTGAACTCGGGCCAGTCGAATGGACTGTTGATCGCTTCGTCGTCGAGCAGCTCGTCGAGCAATTGCGGATGGCGGATCAGATAGCCGGCCGCCCAGCGCGAGGCGCCCAGCACCGACAACACCCGATGCAGCGCTTGCGGATATTCGGTCAGCAGCGCCAGATACGCACCGCGCCGGCTCACGGCTTCGAGCAGATCGAAAAGACGTGCGAGCGTATCGCCGCGCCGCTCGGGCGGCTCCAGCGTGCGCGCGGCTTCGAGGGCGCGCTGCGCGACGATGTCGAAACGCTGCCGGCTGCGCTCCGCGAGCCCCGCATAACGCGACGATTGCCACACGCCGCGCAGCCGCGCGAGCAGATCGCCCGGCTCCGCGATACCCAGTTCGACGATACGCGCGCGCAACGCATCTTCGGCGCTGTCGTCCGAGAGTGCGCTGCTCCAGACCCAGGCCGCCGCGCCGTCTTCGGGGGCGCCGCAGCCATCGCGGCCGCTTACCTTGTCGGCAAATATCTGATCGAACTGCTGTTCGACAAACTCGCGATGTGCGTCGAGCCGAGCCATCAACGTCGAATAGTCGTCGCAGCCCATGGCACGGGCGAGCGCCGCACGGTCCTCGGGATCGACGGGCATCGCGTGAGTTTGCGCGTCGTTGCGATATTGCAGCCGGTGTTCCAGTTCGCGCAGGAACCGATACGCCTGCGAAAGCTTCACGCAGACCGACGTGTCGATCAACCCGTGCGTCGCGGCGTGCCGCAACACGGCGAGCGTCGGACGCACACGAAAACCGGCGTCCTGGCCGCCGCGGATCAACTGGAACACCTGCGCGCTGAATTCGATTTCGCGGATGCCACCGCGCCCTAGCTTGATGTCGTCGGCCTTGTCAGGGCGCATCGACGCGCGGCGCTGCGCCTCCTGGCGAATCTGCAGATGCAGCGCGCGAATCGCACTGATCACGCCGAAGTCGAGATAGCGGCGATAGACGAACGGCGTGACGATCGCATCGAGCTGTTTCGAGAGACGCCGCGCCGCCTCGCTCGTGGCTTCGGAAACGAGCCGCCCCTTGATCCACGCATAGCGTTCCCACTCGCGGCCCTGCACGTAGAAATACTCTTCGAGCATGCCGAGGCTGCAGACGAGCGGCCCCGAATCGCCGTTCGGGCGCAAACGCATGTCGACGCGAAACACATAGCCGTCGGCGGTGACTTCAGCGAGAGCGCCGATCAACCGCTTGCCGAGCCTTGTAAAAAAGTCTTGGGTGGCGATCGCCGCGCGCTGCCCGCCGGCGGTCTCGCCGTCCTCTTCATATATGAAGATCAGGTCGATGTCCGACGACACGTTCAGTTCCCGACCGCCGAGCTTGCCCATGCCGACCACGCCCAGAGTAAGCCGCTCGCCTTGCGGGCCGCGCGGCTCGCCAAAGAGCGCCTCGAGTTCGGCGGAAAGCACGGCAAGCGCGCGCTGGATTGTCGTCTCGGCCAGATCGGTCATCGCTCCGGTAACTTCGGCGACGTCCGCCTCGCCAGCCAGGTCGCGCTCCATCACGGCGCAAAACACCTCGGTGCGCAACCGGCGCAGCGCCCGTTTCAGTGCCTCTTCGGTCAAGGGAGCGGCAGCGCCGCCGGCGGCCTCCGCGCAGAGCATGTCAAAGCGGGCGTCAATGCGCTCGCGGGTCAGCGGCGCGGACGCAAGCTCCGCCACCTGCACGGCGAGTTTGGGATGCGCCGCGGCGGCGCGCGCCGCGTAGTGCGAATAGTCGGAACTCAGAAGAGTAGCGTGAGTCATCAAAGGTCTGGCTCGCTCGTTGCTTGATTGTCGGGGACTGTGCCCAGAGGCATGACCGCTTCGGCGCACCACGTCTTCGCGCACGCCGATGAAGCTCGCGCGGCGGCGTGCTGACAGGGCCTGCACGAAGTCCTGCCGACGCTTTCCCGTGTGTTACATTTCGTCGTTAAATCGCAAAACTACCATACGCCCACCCGCCGCAGCATGTCCGAGCGAAACGAATCCGCCGACCCGCAGGAAACCGGGCAGGCCCGGCCTCTGAGCGGAAGCGACCACGTCGTGCTGCGCCGGACTCTTCACGTCGTTCTGGCGCTGGCGCTCGTCCTCTATTTCATCGCGGCGGGACTGTACCTCGGCTTGCGCTATGTGGTGTTGCCGCGCGCCGACGCTTTCCGCCCGCGCATCGAAGCCGCCGTCTCCGAAAAGCTGCACGCGCAGTTCACCATCGGCAAGCTGGCGCCGCATTGGAGCGGGTTCCAGCCAGGGCTCGACATCACTAACCTGGTGATTCGAGATCGTGAAGGCAAACCCGCGCTCACCATACCGCACGCCACCGCGAGCTTGTCGTGGCGCTCGCTCTGGCAGTTCTATCCGACGCTCTCGAGTCTGATCGTCGATCAACCGGATGTGCTGATTGCGCGCGGCGGCGACGGAGAACTCTCGGTCGCCGGCGTGCCGGTGCCGACACGTCACAGCGGCAACGACACCTTGTCGACGTGGCTCGTGCGACAACAGGCGATCGTCGTGCGCGGCGGTGTGCTGCGCTGGCGTGACGTCCAGCGTGACGAACCGGAACTCGCGCTGCGCGACATCCGCATAGCGATCCTGAACGACGGCTACGATCACCGTCTTGCGCTGCAGGCGCCGCCGGACGGCCGGTTGCTACACGGCCCGATCGATTTCCGCACGCATTTCCGGCACGCGCCGCTCGCGGCGATCGGCAAGCCGATTAACTGGAAGGGACAGGCCTATGTGTCGACCGGGCCGGTCGATCTGCCGACGCTTGCGCGTTACGTCAGGTTTCCGATCGAAACGTTCGCAGGCCGCATCGACAACGCAATCTGGGTCGATTTCGCCGACGGCCGCATGAAGTCGGCCAGCGGCCAGATGGCCGGCGCAGATGTCGCGTTACGCGTGCGGCCCACGCAGCCGAAGCTGCTTGTGCCGGTCGCCCATTTCGGGTGGCGCATGGAAGCCGATCAGGGCGACTACAAGCTTCAACTGAGTGACATGCGCGCCGAACTCGGCCAGCCGCCGCTCGAGGACGGCACGCCGCTTACGCGCACACTGACGTTCGACACGCTCGACGGACGCTATCGCAAAGCTTCGCAGCAAAACGGACAGCTCATGAGCGTGTCGGGCGACCGCGTGGACCTGGGCATTCTCGCGGAATTCAGCCGCGCGTTGCCGCTGCCGCGGCCCCTTCTGAACGGTCTGGTGCGGTTCAACCCGCGCGGCATCGTCGCCAACTATCTGATCGAAGTGGAACGCGGCAAGCCGGAATCGGGCGAGCCTGGCGGCGACCGGCACGCGACGGGCGCCGAGCCAGTCGAGCGTTATCGCTTCAAGGGCGATCTGCAAGGCATCAGCTTCGCCGCACAAGAACCGCCGCCTGGGCTCACCGCGCGCAATCACCCGCGTGCGGGCATTCCGGGTATCGAAAATCTTTGGGGCACTGTCGACGCCGATCAACGTCACGGTACGGCTTTGCTCGACACGTCCAACGTAGCGATCACGCTGCCAGGCGTCTTCGACGATCCGCGCCTCAAGCTCGACCATCTGCACGGTCGCGCCGACTGGACCATCGGCAAGAAAGCTCCCGGCGACAACCACCCTGCGTTCACAGTGAAACTGGCCGATTTCGGCGTCTCGAATGCAGACGTCGCGGCGAGCGCCACCGCCGACTACAGCAACCCCGGCCACGGCCGCGGCTCGCTCGACCTGAAAGCGGACTTCGAGCGCGCGCAGGTCTCGCGCATCGCCCGCTATCTTCCGACCAGCATCAGCGAAAAGCTGCGCATCTATCTCGGTCACGGCTTGCAGGCCGGCATGTCGCGCGGCGCGACGATCGAGATACATGGCGATCTGACGAAATTCCCCTACTCGCGCGATCCCGACGCGGGCGTCTTTCACATTGTCGCGCCGTTCAAGGGCGGCAAATTCGATCCTTCGCCATACCCGCCGCGCAAGATGAGGAACGGCACGCCGAACGTGTGGCCGCCGCTCGACGGCATCGACGGCGTGTTCGAACTCAAAGAGAAGATGTTGCGCTTCGACATCGACCGCGCACGCTATAAACGCGTGGCGCTGCATGGCGTGAACGGCAGAATCGAGGACCTCGGCACGCGCGAGTCGAACCTCGTGATCAAGGGCGACGGGCTCGGGCCGCTCGCCGACATGCTCGACTACGTGAACGAAAGCTCGCTCGGCATCATGGCGCGGCACCAGACCGAGAAGATCCGTGCCGAAGGCCCGGCCTCGCTCGCGCTCAAGCTGACGGTTCCGCGCACGCCCAAGCCGCATATCGGCGTGGAAGGCGCGATTGGCTTCGAGAATAATCGACTGACGGTAGAAAACGTGCCGCCGTTGTCGCAGGTAAGGGGCAAAGTGCACTTTACCGAACGCAGCGCGCAGACAGACCGGCTCACCGCGCAGTTTCTTGGCGGCGACTTGCGGGCAAGCGGCGGACTGAAGCAGGACGGCACTTACGCACTCGACTTGGACGGCCATCTCGCCGTCGATGCGGCGCGCGGTCTCGGCCTGCATGGTCCGGCGGCTCAGGTGCTCTCGCGCATGAGCGGCAGCGCCCCTTACGCGCTCAATGTGAGCGGCGCAAAAGGCAGGCTGCCGCAACTCACCATGAACTCGGACCTGACCGGCCTCGCGCTCGACTTCCCGGCACCGTTCAACAAGCCGGTCGGCGCACCGATGCCGCTGCGGCTCGCCGCCGGGCCGTCCACGGTTGCCGGCGAAAGCGGGCTGGAGCGTGCGGAACTCAACTTTGGTCCGATCGCCGCGCGCTACTTGCTGGACTACAAGCCGAAGAGCCCGCCGACGGTGCTGCGCGGCGCAATCGGCGTGAACCGGCCGGCCGACCTGCCTTCGGAAGGGGTAATCGCCGCGGTCGACCTCGAAGCATTCGATGCCGACGCATGGCGCGCGCTCGTTACACAGATGCGCAACAAGGAAGCGCCCGCCGCATCGGCCACGCCTTCCACCCCCAACCCGACTGTCGCGCAATTCCTGCCGAGCCGCTTCGCGCTCCACATCGGCACCTTGACGCTGCTCAAGCGCCATTGGGACAGCGTAATCGTCGGCGCTTCGCACGCGGACGGCAAATGGCAGGCGAATATCGCGTCCAATCAGGTGTCGGGTCACGTTTCGTGGCTGCCGGGCGCCGACAAGGCGTCGCCGGGGACGCTGCAGGCGCGCTTTGCGCGCGTCGTGATTCCGTCGGTGGCCGACAAGGATCTGCTTGGTCAAGCTATCTCTGCTCCAGCGCAGAACATGCCGTCGATCGATCTGGTCGTGAACGAACTGATCGTGCGCGACCGCGATATCGGCCGGCTCGAAGTGCTGGCGCACAATTTCAACGAAGACGGCGTGCCCGTCTGGCAACTCGACAAGCTGGACATTGCGAACCCCTCGGCGACGCTCACCGCGACGGCGAACTGGCGCACCTCAGCCGAACTGGCCAACTCTGCCGACGACACCACGTCGCGGCGCACCGTGTTCGATTTCAAGCTCGACATCAAGGACGCGGGCGGATTGCTCCAGCGCTTCGGCCAGCCGCGCACGCTGAAGGCGGGCAGCGGCACGCTATCGGGCAAGATGGTGTGGCGCGGTGGCCCGACCGCGATCGACTACCCGACGCTAAACGGCAATATGGCCGTCGATCTTCGTCACGGCCAGATTCTCAAGGTCGATCCGGGCGTCGCCAAGCTGCTCGGCGTGCTCAGTCTGCAAAGCCTCGCGCGCTTCGCGACGCTGAACTTTCGCGACGTGATCGGCGAAGGTCTGCCGTTCGAGCACGTCACGGGAACCGCGCAGATTCACAACGGCATCGGCCACACCGACAACTTCGAGATGGTGACCGCGCCGGCCCGCGCCGAAATGAAAGGCTCCGTCGATCTGGCTCAGGAAACGCAGGATCTGCATGTCCAGATCGTGCCGACGGTGAGCGCCGGCGCAGCGGTCGTCGCGGCCGCGGTAATCAATCCATTGCTCGGCCTAGGCGCGCTGGTGGCGGATCTGGCGTTCAGCCAGTCGATCTCGCACGCGTTCGCGCGGGAGTACGCGATCACCGGTTCGTGGTCGAAACCGCACATCGAGCGGGTCAAGAACGATCGGGGTAAGATGGACGCTCCAGCTTCGACCGCGGTCGCGCAGTAAGTGTCTTCGGTTGAAGCGTTGGCTCGAGCTTCAAGTCGGCGGCGGATTCGACGCTGTCGGTGGGTTACGGAGTGCCCGAGCCAGCCACAACGACGTACGCGGCGCCAGCAATTCGCGCCGCCGCCTTTGCCGGGAGTTTCTCGAAACGCTCATGAGCGAAACACACGTCTCTTCATCTTCGTCCCCTGCTTTGTCGGCCGCAGCACCTGGCGATTCACAGCTTGGGCAGGCAAACGGCACACAGAGCACGTTCCGCGTCGCGGCGCTGCAGATGGTGAGCACGCCGGATCGCGATCGAAATCTGGCCGACGCCGAGCGCCTGATTGCTGAAGCCGCGGCCGATGGCGCACAGCTTGTCCTCCTGCCGGAATACTTCTGCTTCATGGGCTTCAAGGACACGGACAAGCTCGCCGTGCGCGAGGCTTACCGCGACGGCCCGATTCAGCGCTTTCTCGCGGATGCCGCGCGCCGTCACAAGCTGTGGGTGATCGGCGGCACGCTGCCGGTCACGGCGCCCGAACCGTCGCGAGTGTTGAACACCACACTCGTATTCGACCCGCAAGGACACGAGGCGGCCCGCTACGACAAGATTCATCTGTTCAACTTCGAAAAAGGCGAGGAATCGTTCGACGAGGCGCGCACCATCTGCCCCGGTGACGAGGTCCGTGCTTTCCAGTCGCCCTTCGGCCGTGTCGGTCTGTCGGTCTGCTACGATTTGCGCTTTCCCGAGCTGTACCGGCGCATGGGCGATTGCGCGCTGATCGTGGTGCCATCGGCGTTTACCTACACGACCGGCCGCGCGCATTGGGAGATGCTGCTGCGCGCCCGCGCCGTCGAAAACCAGTGCTATGTGCTGGCCGCGGCGCAAGGCGGCAAGCACGAGAATGGCCGCCGTACGTGGGGCCACAGCATGTTGATCGACCCGTGGGGCGAAATCGTGGCAGTGCGTGACGAAGGCGCCGGCGTGGTCGCCGGCACGCTGGAGCGCACACGTATCGACGAAGTGCGGCAGAGCCTGCCCGCCTGGCGTCACCGGGTGCTGAGCTAGACTCATTGACATTGAAACTGCGGCGCCCCTCACCCATATAGTGTTGGTAGTGTTGGTGGCGCTAACCGAATCCTTCGTATCGAGCAGAACATACTTCGCATGAATATCATCGAACCCGGTATCCGTAATCTCGCCACCGCCAAGGACATCCTCCTGACGCCCTACGGTCTCGACGAGTCCCTGCTCACCCGCACGCTGGCTGAGATCTTCACGCATCGCGTCGACTACGCGGACCTGTACTTCCAGGCAACCCGCAGCGAAGCATGGAGTCTGGAAGAAGGCATCGTGAAGTCGGGCAGTTTCAGCATCGACCAGGGCGTCGGCGTGCGCGCCGTGTCGGGCGACCGCACGGCTTTCGCGTATTCGGACGACCTGTCGCCCGAAGCGATCCGCCAGGCGGCCATTGCCACACGTGCAATTGCCAAGGCCGGCGGCGGCAAGCAGAAGATCAAGGTGGCGTCGTCGTTGACCGGCATTGCCGGGCGCGATCTGTACCTGCCCGCCGATCCTCTGCATTCGCTCGACGCAACCGCCAAGGTCAAGCTGCTCGAACGCATCGAACACATGGCGCGCGGTCGCGACCGGCGCATCCAGCAAGTCATGGCGGGCCTCGCCGGTGAATACGACGTCGTGTTGGTCGCGCGCAGCGACGGCGGGTTCGCAGCAGATATCCGTCCGCTCGTGCGGGTGTCGGTCACGGTGATCGCCGAGCAGAACGGTCGACGCGAGATCGGCAGCGGCGGCGGCGGTGGCCGCTTCGACTACAGCTACTTCACCGACGAAGTGCTGTCGCGTTACGTCGACGACGCGGTGCACGCAGCGCTCGTGAACCTCGAAGCGCGCCCGGCTCCGGCCGGCGCGATGACTGTCGTGCTCGGACCGGGCTGGCCCGGCGTGTTGCTGCACGAAGCGATCGGCCACGGTCTGGAAGGCGACTTCAATCGCAAGGGATCGTCGGCGTTCGCGGGACGCATCGGCGAGCAGGTCGCGGCCAAGGGCGTGACCGTCGTCGACGACGGCACGCTGCCGAACCGGCGCGGCTCGCTCAATATCGACGACGAAGGCAATCCGACGCAGTGCACGACGCTGATCGAAGACGGCATTCTCAAGGGCTATATTCAGGACACGCTCAACGCGCGTCTGATGAAGATGCCGGTCACGGGCAATGCACGCCGTGAGTCGTACGCGGCGCTGCCCATGCCGCGCATGACCAACACGTACATGCTCAACGGCGACAAGGACCCGCAGGAAATCATCGAATCCGTGAAAAACGGTTTGTACGCGGTGAATTTCGGCGGCGGCCAGGTCGACATCACCAACGGCAAGTTCGTATTCTCGGCCTCCGAGGCCTACATGATCGAAGACGGCAAGATCACGTACCCGGTCAAGGGCGCGACGCTGATTGGCAGCGGTCCGGAATCGCTGAAATACGTCAGCATGATCGGCAACGACATGAAGCTCGATTCAGGCGTCGGCGTGTGCGGCAAGGAAGGCCAGAGCGTGCCGGTAGGGGTCGGGCAGCCGACGTTGCGCATCGACCGGATGACGGTTGGCGGCACGGCTTAAAACTGAACTCGCCGCATGATTCGTGCATCGATTGCATGAATCATGCGGGTTTTCCGCATTTTCTCGCCCTACAGCTTGTCAGTCGAGCTTAGCCGGGTTATAAAGTCACTCACCCTTTTTGACCAGCGACTCCATTTCGCCATGTCCGCCAAGTTTTATTTTTACTTTTTCTGGTATCTCAGACCGCTGGCGGATCGAGAGGGGTGTTAGTGCACGTAGAACACCGAGAATTCCCGAAAAACCGCCAGCGAGTCTGGCGGTTTTTTTTCGCCTTCCGTCTTTGAACATTATGTTTTGCACGCACCGCCTGCGCGAACACGCTACGAACCGATTCAGGAGAACAACATGCCCCCGCACAACACCGACGATGTCCGCATTCGCGAATTGAAAGAGCTCACTCCTCCCGCGCACCTGATCCGCGAATTTGCCTGCGACGAAGCGGTGTCCGACCTGATCTACAACTCACGCACCGCCATGCATCGCATTCTGCACGGCATGGACGACCGCTTGATCGTAATCGTCGGGCCGTGTTCGATTCACGATACGAAGGCGGCGCTGGAATACGCGGGACGCCTCGTCGAACAGCGCAAGCGCTTCGCGGGCGAGCTCGAAGTCGTGATGCGCGTGTACTTCGAAAAGCCACGCACGACGGTCGGCTGGAAGGGTCTTATCAACGACCCGCATATGGACAACAGCTTCAAGATCAACGAAGGGCTGCGCACGGCGCGCGAGCTGCTGTTGCGCATCAACGAACTGGGTCTGCCGGCCGCCACTGAGTATCTCGACATGATCAGCCCGCAGTACATCGCCGATCTGATCTCGTGGGGCGCGATCGGCGCGCGGACCACCGAGTCGCAAGTGCACCGCGAACTCGCTTCGGGACTGTCGTGCCCGGTCGGCTTCAAGAACGGCACCGACGGCAATGTGAAGATCGCCGTCGACGCGATCAAAGCCGCGTCGCAGCCGCACCATTTCCTGTCGGTCACCAAGGGCGGCCACTCGGCGATCGTATCGACGGCGGGCAACGAGGATTGCCATATCATCCTGCGCGGCGGCAAGACGCCGAACTATGACGCGGACAGCGTCAACGCGGCGTGTTCGGACATCGGCAAATCAGGTCTCGCCGCGCGCCTGATGATCGACGCGAGCCACGCGAACAGTTCGAAGAAGCATGAGAACCAGATTCCGGTGTGCGCGGACATCGGCCGGCAAGTTGCTTCGGGTGACGAACGAATTATCGGCGTGATGCTGGAATCGCATCTGGTGGCCGGCCGCCAGGACTTGCAGGAAGGCTGCGCACTCACGTACGGGCAGAGCGTGACCGATGCATGCATCGGCTGGGACGAAAGCGTTGCCGTACTCGAAGGTCTCGCCGACGCCGTCAAGCAACGGCGCGTGGCGCGCGGAAGCGGCAACTGATTGCTGTTCTATTGCGTCGTGTGACGCAATCGGCAGATGAAAAACCCGGCTCGTCGAGCCGGGTTTTTTGTTTGGGTGGCGAAACGGATGAATGGTGCTGGATGGGCCGCCTCGGTACCGTGACAAGTCATGATCGCTCTCAGCATGACTTGCGTTAGGCCGAAGCCGCCGGTTACGTTGGCGATGTCGGGCATGACTCGCTTCTTCTTTTTGGAGCTTGCCATGCACGCCTACGTTTCACTCGACCACGCCCGAACCGAAGACTTCAGTGTGAATCCGCGCCGGGTCCACGCCGAGCGCCGCCAGCGCATCGCACTGCGCGCGCATGAACGGCACCGGTCCACAGATGTAGTAGTCGGCATCCGGCACGATAACCTGACCGGCAATTCTTGACAGGTCAAGACGACCGTCGAAATCGTAGTCGACGCCCTGCCGGTCGCCCTCGCCGACCGCTTCGTACAACACCACGCGCTTCACGTTCGAATGCGACGCGACCGTCTCGTTGAGCCACTGACGGAACGCGTGCACGCGGCCGTTGCGGCATGCGTGAACGAAAGTCACGCTCCGCTCGCTGCCGTCGGCGAGGATGGTTGACAGCATCGAGGTCATGGGCGTCACGCCCACGCCGCCGCTCATCAGCACCACGGGCGTGGTTTTCTTGCGATCGAGCGTGAAGTCGCCCATCGGCGCGCTCACATGCACGACGGTGCCCTCTTCGACATCTGCGTGCAGCAGGTTGGACACGTGGCCGGGCGCTATGTCTTCGCGGCCGTCTTCGCGCTTCACGGAGATGCGCAGCCACTTGCCATGCGGCGCGTCCGACAAGCTGTACTGACGCGGCTGATCGACACCCAGCTTGTCGACGAAACGTTTCACACTCACGTACTGACCCGGTTCGAAGTCACACGCGGCCGAACCGTCGGCTGGCCTCAGATAGAACGACGTGATTTCGTCGCTCTCCACCTGTTTGCGCGCCACCTTGAACGGACGGAAGCCGCTCCACGCCGCGCCTTCATACAGCTTCGCCTCGGTGCCCACGAAGATGTTCGCAAGCTGACCATACGCGACTTGCCAGGCGTCGAGCGTGGGTTGATCGACCGCGTCGCCGAGCACGTCGACGATCGCACCCAGCAGGTGGCGGCCCACAATCGGGTAATGCTCGGGCCGTATGTTCAGGCTCGCGTGCTTATTGGCGATCCGCGAGACAGTCGGGCCGAGCGCGCCCAGATTGTCGATGTTGGCTGCGTACGCATAGACCGCGCGCGCCAGCGTTTCGGGCTGATTGCCGCTTTGCTGATGCGTCTGGTTGAACAGATTCTTCAACTCGGGATGATGCGCAAACATGCGCTTGTAGAAGTGCTTCGTGATGGTCGTGCCATGTTCAGCAAGCACGGGCACCGTGGCTTTGACGCGGGCAATCTGTTCGGCGGTCAGGGCGGTCATTTGTACTTCTCCTTAAAGATGCAAATACGATACATCTTTAAGCCGCGACTTGCTCTGACAGATTGTCGCAGGCCACTGCCGACTGCTGAAAGCCGGCCGTGCGCCTAGTTTTGCCCGCGATCGTGCTGCCAGAGCACGTCCGCGCCGCCGTCAGCGCGATTGAGCACGCGTGCGAGGACAAACAGAAGGTCCGACAGACGGTTCACATACTGACGCGGCGCGGCGTTGACGGCCTCCTCGTCACCGAGGGCGACGATGGAGCGTTCGGCGCGGCGGCAAACCGTACGGCAAACGTGGGCGAGAGACGCCGCGCGCGAGCCGCCCGGCAAGATGAACTCCTTCAGCGGCGGAAGCGCAGAGTTGTAGTCGGCAAGCCAACCGTCGAGTTGCGCGAGATGGCGGTCGGTGATCATTGTGTGACCGGGAATGCAAAGTTCGCCGCCCAGATCGAACAAGTCGTGCTGGATCGAGATGAGCGCCGCTTGCACGTCATCTGGCAGGCGCTCGCACAGCAGCACGCCAAGATTCGAATTGAGTTCGTCGACGTCGCCGATCGCCGCAATGCGCGCGCTGTCCTTGCGGACGCGCCGGCCGTCGCCGAGACCGGTGGTGCCGTCGTCGCCGGTACGAGTGGCAATCTTGCTCAGACGGTTACCCATGATTTCTCCCTGCGTTCAATGATGAAGCCCGCGTCGATAGCGCATCGGTCGCCGACTGCAGTCCCGGTTTCTTGCACTGTGGTGGCGGCAGATCGTTAGCGCATCATCTGCCGCGTTATCTCTGTCTTGTCACCGCGTTAACCATGTTGCGCGGAGCCACTAGCCGCCGCCATTATAGGAGCGATAGCCGGCGCGACGCCTCCGAAGCAATGGAAGCGGCCCCCCCCGGCAGAAAGCGATCGGCGTAAAATGAAGTGCCTGCTGCAAAAAGCAGCTTCGCCTGACAAGTACTAACAGACCTTTTCATGCGGCTGACCGGCGTAAGTGTTAAGCGCTAACGGTCGACATCGTTGATGGGACCGGCGTAAGTGCTGAAACACTAACGTGAATGCACATTATTGATGGGACCGGCGTAAGTGCTGAAGCACTAACGTGAATGCACATTATCGATGGGACCGGCGTAAGTGCTGAAGCACTAACGTGAAGACACATTATTGATGGGACCGGCGTAAGTGCTGAAGCACTAACGTGAATGCATATTATTGATGGGACCGGCGTAAGTGCTGAAGCACTAACGCCGGTCGACACAGGAGACATGCGTGAATCATTCCGTTTCGCCGGCCGCGTTGCGCCGGCCATTCCCTGCCGAATTGCTGAGCGCGCTCACCAACGCCTTCGGTGAGCGCGTGTCGATCGCGCAAGCCGTGCGCGAACACCACGGCCGCGACGAATCGCCGTTCGATCCCCAACTGCCCGACGCCGTCGTCTTCGCACGCAACACCGAAGACGTGCAGACCGCCGTCAAGCTGTGCGGCCAGTACAACGTACCGATCATTCCGTACGGCAACGGCTCGTCGCTGGAAGGGCATCTGCTTGCGGTGCAGGGCGGCGTGTCGATCGATCTGTCGGAAATGAACCGCGTGCTGTCCATCAACGCCGAAGATCTCACGGTCACCGTCGAGCCAGGCATTTCGCGCAAGCAGTTGAACGAAGCGCTACGCGACACCGGCCTCTTTTTCCCGATCGATCCGGGCGCGGACGCGAGCATCGGCGGCATGTCGGCCACGCGTGCGTCCGGTACCAACGCCGTGCGCTACGGCACGATGCGCGAGAACGTACTCGGGCTCACCGTGGTGCTGGCCGACGGCCGCGTGATCAAGACGGGCACGCGGGCTCGCAAATCGTCCGCGGGCTACGACCTCACGCGTCTGTTCGTCGGTTCGGAAGGAACGCTCGGCGTGATCACCGAAGTCACCGTGCGCCTTTATCCGCAGCCGGAGGCCGTGTCCGCCGCGGTCTGCGCATTTCCGTCGATGGGCGATGCGGTTCGCGCCGTCATCGAAACAATTCAGATCGGCGTGCCGATTGCGCGCGTGGAATTCGTCGACGCGCTCGCGATCCGCTCGATTAACCGGCATTCGAACCTCACGCTGCGCGAGGCGCCCACACTGTTCTTCGAATTCCATGGCACCGAGGCCAGCGTCAAGGAACAAGCCGAACTCGTGCAGGAACTCGCCGCGCAGAACGGCGGCGAAGGATTCGAATGGGCGACGCGTCCGGAAGACCGCAGCCGTCTGTGGAACGCGCGTCACAATGCCTATTTCGCCATGCTGCAACTGAAGCCCGGTTGCCGCGCCGTCACGACCGACGTCTGCGTGCCGATCTCGCGACTTGCCGAATGCGTCGTCGAAACGGAGCAGGACTTGAAGGCGTCGCCGCTGCCCTGCCCGATTGTCGGCCATGTCGGCGACGGCAATTTCCACGTCGCGATCCTGATCGATCCGAACAAGCCGGAAGAACTCGCGGAAGCCGAGCGATTGAACCATCGCATCGTGCAGCGCGCGCTGCGCATGGACGGCACCTGCACCGGCGAGCATGGAGTCGGTCTGCACAAGATGGGTTTTCTGCTGGAAGAACATGGCGACGTTGCGGTAGACACCATGCGCTCTATCAAACACGCGCTCGATCCGCACAATCTGATGAACCCCGGCAAGATTTTTAGCTGGGCCGCCTGACGCGTCGTTTCAAGGCGCGTTGTCGGCAACGATTGAGCAGGACTGAACGCGGCTGAGCGTTATCGAGCCGCGGCGGCCGCAAACGGGCCGCCACGCAAGCGCCGGATAGCGCTGGGTGGAAACAGGAGGAGACGACTCACATGAATGCACCCGCCGAACTGTCAGCAGAGGTTCTCGCCCAGCGCCAGCGCGAAGTCGTGCAGGCGCTGATGGCGGTGTTGCCAAACCATTGTCTGCTATATCGCGACGAAGATACCGTCGCGTACGACTGCGACGGCCTCGCCGCCTATCGTCGTCTGCCGCTCGCCGTCGCATTGCCGGAGACGGAGTCGCAAGTGCAGCGCATCGTGCAGATCTGCCATCGTCTCGGGGTGCCCATCGTGCCGCGCGGCGCGGGCACGGGCCTGTCCGGCGGTGCAATGCCGATTCGCCACGGCGTGGTGGTATCGCTCGCACGCTTCAGGAAGATCATCGAGGTGGACTCTTACGCGCGAACCGCCACGGTGCAACCGGGCGTGCGCAATCTGTCGATTTCCGAAGCTGCCGCGCCTTACGGTTTGTACTATGCGCCGGACCCGTCGTCGCAGATCGCCTGCACGATCGGCGGCAACGTGTCGGAGAACTCGGGCGGCGTGCATTGCCTCAAGTACGGCCTCACCGTGCACAACGTGCTGCGCGTGCGGGCCGTGACAATGGAAGGCGAAATCGTCGAATTCGGCTCGCTCGCGCCCGACGCGCCCGGCCTCGATCTGCTTGCGGTGCTGATCGGCAGCGAAGGCATGTTCGCGATCGTCACCGAGGTCACCGTCAAGCTGATCCCAAAACCGCAAACGGCGCAGGTCATCATGGCCAGCTTCGACGACGTCGTAAAAGGCGGCGATGCGGTCGCCGGCATCGTTGCCGCGGGCATCATTCCGGCCGGCCTCGAGATGATGGACAAGCCGGCCACGCGCGCGGTCGAGGAATTCGTCCACGCGGGCTACGATCTCGACGCAGCGGCAATCTTGCTGTGCGAATCCGACGGCACGCCCGAGGAAGTCGCCGACGAAATCGTCCGCATGACCGCGGTGCTGCGCGAGCACGGCGCAACCCGCATCCAGATTTCGCGCACGGAAAACGAGCGGCTGCGCTTCTGGTCCGGTCGCAAAAACGCGTTTCCGGCTGCGGGACGGATTTCGCCGGACTATTACTGCATGGACGGAACCGTGCCGCGCCGCAGTATCGGACCGCTGCTTTCCCGCATCGAGGAGATGGAGAAGAAGTACGCGCTGCGTTGCATCAACGTCTTTCATGCGGGCGACGGCAACATGCATCCTCTGATTCTCTTTAACGGCAATGACCAGGATGAATGGCACAGAGCCGAGGCATTCGGCTGCGACATCCTGGAAGCATGCGTCGAGCTGGGCGGCACGGTGACGGGCGAACATGGCGTCGGCATCGAGAAGATCAACTCGATGTGCGTGCAATTCTCGCCGGAAGAGCGCGATGCATTTCACGCAGTCAAACGTGCGTTCGATCCGCCCGGTCTGCTGAACCCGGACAAGGGTATTCCCACGCGAGCGCGGTGCGCCGAGTACGGCAAGATGCACGTGCGCGGCGGTCTGCTGCCGCATCCGGAGCTACCGCGCTTCTAGCACCAGGCAATACGCATAGCCCGCCGCGGCGGCGTTTGCCGCCATCCCACCCTGATTACCCGATGCGGGTCCGCTCCGGGTTGTCAGCGAGCCCCCGCCCGGTACAATCGATCGAAACATAACGAAGCAGGGCATCATGGAAGAGGACGACATCGTCGCCATGTGGTCGGAACGCGTGCGTTCCGCCAGCGCCGCAGGTCGCGCGTTGCGCGTTCGCGGCGGCGGTACGAAAGACTGGTACGGTCAGACGCTGGAAGGCGAGATCCTCGACACGCGCGCTTATCGCGGCATCATCGCTTACGACCCGGCGGAGCTGGTCATCACCGCGCGCGCCGGCACGCCGCTGCTCGAAATAGAGGCCGCGCTCGCCGAACACCATCAGATGCTCGCCTTCGAGCCGCCGCACTTCGGACCGCAAGCCACCTTCGGCGGCTGCATCGCCGCGGGCATCGCCGGCCCGCGCCGTCCGTCGGCCGGTGCGGCGCGCGACTTCGTACTAGGTGCGGTCGTTATGAACGGCCAGGGACAAGCGCTGCATTTCGGCGGCCAGGTGGTGAAAAACGTCGCCGGCTATGACGTCTCACGCTTGATGGCGGGCTCGCTCGGCACGCTGGGGCTCATCCTCGAACTCTCGGTGAAGGTGCTGCCGCAGCCGCAGGCCGAAGCCACGCTCAAGTTCGACGTGAACGGCACCGACGCTGTCCGTAAGCTCAACGAATGGGGCGGCCGCCCATTGCCGATCACCGCGAGCGCGTGGCGTCACGGCACGCTTGCCGTGCGTCTCGCGGGCGCGGAGAGCGCGGTCAAGACGGCGCGTGCGTCGCTGGGAGGCGAGGTTGTCGATGCGGTCGAGGCAGAACGCTTCTGGGCAGGCCTGCGCGAGCAGACCGACACATTCTTCGCCGCAATTCCGCCGAAAGCCGCGCTGTGGCGGCTTGCGCTGCCGTCCATCACCGAGCCGCTTCAATTGCCCGGTGCTCAATTGATGGAATGGGGCGGCGCGCAGCGCTGGTGGATCACGGACACCGACGCGCAAACGGTGCGCATCAGCGCGAAGCAAGCCGGCGGTCACGCGACCATCTTCCGCACCGGCCATGGCTATGACCGCGGAGCCGGGGTGTTCACACCGCTGCCCGCGCCGCTGATGAAAATCCATCGCGGCCTGAAAACCGCTTTCGACCCGGCCCGCATCTTCAATCGCGGCCGTCTCTACCCCGACTTCTGAGCGCGCGATGCAAACCAATCTCGCGGACTTCATTCGCAACACACCCGACGGCGACGAAGCCGACGCCATTCTGCGCAATTGCGTTCACTGCGGCTTCTGCACGGCCACGTGCCCGACTTATCAACTGCTCGGCGACGAACTCGACGGCCCGCGCGGCCGCATCTATCTGATCAAGCAGATGGTGGAAGGCGCCGAAGTCACGCGTAGCACGCAGGTTCACCTCGACCGCTGCCTTACTTGCCGCAATTGCGAATCGACCTGCCCGTCCGGCGTGCAGTACGGCAAGCTGGTAGAGATTGGCCGCAAGATCACCGAGAAAAAAGTGACGCGTCCGCTCGGCCAGCGTCTCACGCGCCGCTTCCTTGCGAGCTTCGTGCCGAACAGCGCGCTATTCACGCCGGCCATGCGTCTCGGCCAGCATTTCCGGGCGCTGCTGCCGCGAAAATTGCGCGACAAGGTGCCCGCGCGACAGCGTCCGCTCGAGTGGCCGACCGCAAGACACACGCGCAAGATGCTGATGCTCGCGGGCTGCGTGCAACCTTCGATGATGCCCAACGTCAACGTCGCCACCGCGCGCGTGCTCGATGCGCTCGGTGTGGAAACGCTCGTCGCGCCCGACGCCGGCTGCTGCGGTGCCGTGCGCCTGCACCTTGGCTATAACGACGAAGCGCTCGTGGACATGCGCGCCAACATCGACGCATGGTGGCCGTATGTCGAACAGGGCGTCGAGGCGATCGTGATGAACGCATCGGGCTGCGGCGCGACCGTCAAGGAATACGCGCATCTGTTGCGCCATGACCCGGCGTATGCGGACAAAGCGCGCCGCATCGTCGAATTGACACGCGACATTGCCGAGATCCTGCCGGACTTCGAGGAACAACTCGCGTCGATCACGCGCCGCCGCGCGATCCACACGGTCGCGTTTCATCCGCCCTGCACGTTGCAGCACGGACAGCAGGTGCGCGGCACAGTGGAACATCTGCTGACGCGACTGGGCGTCGAAGTGCGCCTGCCCGCCGACAACCACCTTTGCTGCGGTTCCGCCGGCACTTACTCGCTCACGCAGCCGAGGCTCTCGTATGCGTTGCGCGATCAGAAGCTCGAGCGGCTGCACGCGCAGGAGCCGCAAATGATCGTGTCCGCGAATGTGGGCTGTATTTCTCACCTGCAGAGCGGCACGTCCACACCGGTCGCGCACTGGATCGAACTGGTGGAGCACATGCTGTCCGTATAATCGGGGCATCGACTTCCGTCCGTTCCCCGTTCGCTCCATGCCAGATCTGATTCATAACCTCGAAGCGGTTAAGCAGCGCATCGCAATGGCCGCACACGTGGCCGGGCGCGACGCGCGTTCCATCGCGCTGCTCGCGGTCTCGAAAACTTTCCCCGCCGAAGACGTGCGCGCGGCGCACGCCGCCGGTCAACGCGCATTCGGTGAAAACTACGTGCAGGAAGCCCTCACGAAGATCGAAGCGCTCGCCGATTTGCGCCGCTCGCTCGAATGGCATTTCATCGGGCCGTTGCAGTCGAACAAGACCCGTCCGGTGGCCGAGCAGTTCGACTGGGTGCATTCGGTCGATCGCCTGAAGATCGCACAGCGGCTTTCCGAACAGCGGCCTGATGATCTGCCTGCGCTGAATGTCTGCCTGCAGGTCAACATCAGCGGCGAGAGCTCGAAAAGCGGCGTGAGCGTCGAGGAAGCCGCCGAAGTCGCCCGGGAAATCGCCACGCTGCCCAAGCTGAAATTGCGCGGCCTGATGGCAATTCCCGAACCGGTGGGCAGCATCGACGAACAGCGCGTGCCGCATCGCCGGTTGCGCGAACTGTTCGAGCGTTTGCGCGAAGAAGGTCTCACGCTCGATACGCTCTCGATCGGCATGTCGGGCGATCTCGAGGCTGCGGTACTCGAAGGCGCGACCATCGTGCGGGTGGGCACCGCCATCTTCGGCGCGCGCGATTACTCGAACTAGCGGTTGCAAACGTGGTTGCAAGCGCGGTTGCAAACGTGGTTTCAACTACGGCTGCAAGCTCATTTGTAAGCGCGGATTCATACGCTCAATCAAACCTTCCGGACCATCATGAAAATTGCTTTTATCGGCGGCGGCAACATGGCTGCGGCGTTGATCGGCGGCCTTATCAAGCGTGGCGTCGCGCCCGCCGATCTCTATGCGATCGATCCTAACGAAGACGCGCGCAAGCGTAACGAAGAACAGTTCGGTATCAATACCGGCGCCGCCGCCGACGCGGCGCTCGCTGCGTATGACGCCGTCGTGCTCGCGGTGAAGCCGCAAATTCTGAAGAGCGTTGCCGAATCGCTCGCGCCGCATCTCAAGGCGTCGCAACTGGCAATCAGCATTGTCGCCGGCATTCGCATGGACGACATGTCGCGCTGGCTGAACGGCCATACGCGGATCGTGCGCGTCATGCCGAATACGCCGGCGTTGATCGGCATGGGCGTTGCCGGATTAGCCGCAACCGCGAGTGTCGACGAAGCGGGCCGCGCGCTTGCATCGCAGGTGCTAGGCGCCGTGGGCGAAACGGTATGGTTCGACGACGAAGCGAAAATCGACGCCGTCACCGCCATTTCGGGAAGCGGCCCGGCCTACGTGTTCTATTTCATCGAAGCGCTGCAGGAAGCCGCGCGTCAGCTCGGCATGAATGAAGCGCAAGGCCGCGCACTCGCCGTGGCGACCTTCACGGGAGCCGCGCAACTGGCAGCGAATTCGGACGAGCCGCCGAGCCTGTTGCGCGAACGCGTGACGTCGAAGGGCGGCACTACCGCGGCGGCGCTCGCGTCGTTCGACGCAAGCGGCGTGAAGGAAGCAATCGTTCGCGGCGCGCTGGCCGCCGATGCGCGCGCGAAAGAAATGGGCGACGAGTTCGGTAAGCAGTGAGCGCGGTTATCGCGGGTTCGCTGATTACTGTCTATCGCTTACTGCCTGCTGCAATGGGATAAGCCGTGCGACGCGGAGTCGGGTCAACCCGCTCCGCGTCCAGCGCAAGAAGAGACACGCGGGCAATGGACAGACCGCACCAAAACTCAGAACGACGCCACCGCATAGTGCGCGGCAATGCCCACGAATAACGCGCCGCCCAGCCAGTTGTTGTGCCGGAACGCCGCGAAGCACGCCATCCGGTCACGGTTGCGAATGAGCGTGTAGTGATAGACCGCGCAGCCCGCCGCAGCAACCCAGCCTAACCAGTACAGAACGCCGAAACCCAGCATCACGCCGATGCCGACGTAGATTCCAAGCGTCACCGCATAGCAGAGCATGATCGCGGCAACGTCGAAGCGGCCAAAAGTGAGCGCCGAAGTACGGATGCCGATTTTGATGTCGTCGTCGCGATCGACCATTGCATATTCGGTGTCGTAAGCGACCGACCAGAACACGTTCGCCAGCAGCATGACCCAGGCAAGCATCGGCACGTGGTTCTGCACGGCCGCGAACGCCATCGGAATGCCGAATCCGAATGCGATACCCAGGTACGCCTGCGGAATCGCGAAGAAACGCTTGGTGAACGGATACGAGCCGGCGACGAACAGCGCGGCCACCGACAACTCTTTCGTCAACGCATTGAGCGGCAGAATCAGCAGAAAAGCCAGCAAGGACAAGCCGGCGGCGAGCGCCACCGCTTCCCATGCTTTGACCTTGCCTGAGGTGATCGGACGATTTTCGGTGCGCTTGACGTAACGGTCGAAATCGCGATCGGCGTAGTCGTTGATCGCACATCCCGCCGAGCGCATCAGCACGGTACCGACCGTGAAGATGACGAGAAGCGGCCACGACGGACGACCGTCGGACGCGATCCACAGCGCGTTGAGCGTCGGCCACAGCAGCAGCAGACTGCCGATAGGCTTGTCCATACGCACAAGGCGCAGATAGAGCGGAAGTCGGGCAAACATGGCGGACTCTGTAAAAGCGGGCGGAATGCGGAAACAGTGCCGACATTTTACGGGATGCAGCCGGCGTCCAGCGTCGTGCGGCCCGCGCGGTGAACGCTCATGCCGCAACTGCGGTTGCGAAAGCGGCGTCGGAAAAAACAAAGCCTCCCGCGAGGGAGGCTTTGATATGTCCGGCTGTATCTGAGCGCGTCTGGACGTTTTCGCCCGTGCCCCCGGCCGATTCCGGTTCCTGGAACCGGAATCAGATCGTGCTCCGGCCGGGCGACGGACCGGCAAACGAACGGCCGCAGCGCGAAATCAGGCCAGCATCGAGCGCAACATCCAAGCGGTCTTTTCGTGCGTCTGCATGCGCTGCGTCAGCAGGTCGGCGGTCGGCTCGTCGTTCGCGGCTTCCGTCGACGGGAAAATTGCGCGCGCGGTACGCACCACGGCTTCCTGACCTTCCACCAGCTGGCGGATCATTTCCTCTGCAGCCGGCACGCCGTCCGCTTCGGGAATGGACGACAGCTTCGCGAAATCCTTGTAGCTGCCCGGCGCATGCACGCCAAGCGCGCGAATCCGTTCAGCGATCGAATCGACGGCGAGTGCCAGTTCGTTGTATTGCGTTTCGAACATCAGATGCAGCGTGTTGAACATCGGACCCGTCACGTTCCAGTGGAAGTTGTGGGTCTTCAGGTACAGCGTATAGGTGTCAGCGAGCAAACGCGACAGACCTTCCGCAATCTTCTTGCGGTCCTTGTCGCTGATTCCGATATTGACGTGTTGTACAGCTTCTTTTTTGGCCATGATGACTCCTTTGAAGAGTGATACGAACCGGTGGCAAAGTAACGGCGTGCTATGGACTGACTGACTGACGACGAAGCCGTTAAAACGGGCGCTCGACAGTTTATCGTAGAAAAGTGCCGGACTCGTGTGACGCGTGGTCACTACGGCGCGCACTAGCGGGCGCGCCGTGTTGCGCAGCTGGCAACGGTGGCTTGCCCTGCCCGCCCTACTCGCCCTTCACACACTGCTACGCGCCCACTCGCGCCCGCAGTTGCATGTCGCTGCCTGCCATTGCCCGCTTACCCGCCCACTGCATGCTGCAGCACCTGCGCCGCGATAACCGCGAGCCCACTCGTCACGATCGCGAAACCCACGGCTCTGCGCAATCCCAGCGCGTAGTGCAACTGCGCGCGATGAGCGGTTCGTGATTTGCCCGCAGTGGCTTTCATCATCTCGATCATCAGCGTGCTCCTCGGTTAGCGCCGTTCACTCCGTTCACCTATCGCGGGACGCCTACGCGTCCCGCTCGTGCTGCCTCGTTACTTCTTGCCGCCTTCCGCGAGTTCTGCCATCGCGGCGATCACGCCTTCGGCATAGGCGGGATCGATGCGGCGGAAATGTTCAACCGCGCGCGCAACGATGTCTTGCGGTACGCCGTTGATGTGACGCGCGATGTTGCCGAACAAACGCTCGCGTTGCGCCGCGTCAAAGAGCGCAAACAGCATGCCCGGCTGCGTGTAGTAGTCGTCGTCCGCGCGATGGTCGTAGCGATCGACCGCACCTGCTGCGAGCGCGGGCTCCAATGCGTTGGTGTCCTGCGCGAAGTCGCCGAAGCGGTTCGGCTCGTAGTTCACGTTGCCGCCGAGGTTGCCGTCCGTACGCATTGCCCCGTCGCGATGGAACGAGTGCGGGTTCGGCACGCGCGACGCATTCACCGGAATCTGGTGGTGATTGATGCCGAGACGATAGCGCTGCGTGTCGCCGTACGAGAAGAGACGCCCCTGCAACAGCCGGTCCGGCGAGAAGCCAATGCCTGGCACCACGTTGGCCGGCGTGAACGCTGCCTGCTCCACATCCGAGAAATAGTTGGCCGCGTTGCGGTTCAACTCGATCGTGCCAACGTCGATCAGCGGATAGTCTTTCTGCGACCACACCTTCGTGATGTCGAACGGGTTGAAGCGATACGCTGCGGCTTCCGCCTCCGGCATCACCTGGATCGCAAAGCGCCATTTGGGGAAGTTGCCCGCGTCGATGTTGCCCACCAGATCGCGCTGCGCACTTTCACGGTCTTGCGCGACCACTTGCGACGCTTCGCCATCGGTGAAATTTGCAATGCCTTGCTGCGATTTGAAGTGGAACTTCACCCAGAAGCGCTCGTTGTTCGCGTTGATGAACGAGTACGTGTGCGAACCGAAACCGTGCATCTGACGGTAGTTTTTCGGAATGCCGCGGTCGCTCATCAGGATCGTGACCTGATGCATCGACTCCGGATGACGCGTCCAGAAATCCCACGCGGCGATGTTGCTGCGCAGGTTGGTGTACGGGTCACGCTTTTGCGTGTGGATGAAGTCCGGAAACTTCAGCGGATCGCGAATGAAGAACACCGGCGTGTTGTTGCCCACCACGTCCCAGTTGCCTTCTTCGGTGTAGAACTTGATCGAGAAGCCGCGCACGTCGCGTTCCGCATCGGCCGCGCCGCGTTCGCCCGCGACCGTCGAAAACCGCATGAACAAGGGCGTTTCCTTGCCCACTTCGGCGAACACTTTGGCCTTCGTGTAGCGCGAAATATCGTGGGTCACCTTCAGCGTGCCGAACGCGCCCGAGCCCTTTGCATGAACGCGGCGCTCGGGAATCACTTCGCGGTCGAAGTGAGCGAGTTTTTCGATCAGCCATACGTCTTGCAGGACGACCGGGCCGCGCACGCCGGCTGTCATCGAATTCTGGTTATCGGCGACGGGCGCGCCGGCGGCATTGGTGAGCTTCTGTTCTGACATGCGGAACTCCTGGATGGTTTTTCGTTGGAAAGGAATGTGGGGAGAAGCGCGGCAAAGCAATGCCGAAGGCTTATGCGAACAATCAGGCCGACAGAGCGCGGTCGACGAGGAGAGAAAGCGCGACCATGCGCATACCGAGCAAGGCGGCGGCAAAACCGGTGTTGGCGCCGGCTGCGTTGGCGGCGAATGTCTGAGTTTGCGGCGAGTCTGATTGAGTCATGGTGTTCTCCGGGCCTTGGGGATCTTGCGATCCATGGAAAACACTATATCAATACTATTGGAAACACGCGTTTTATAAATTTAATCTATCCAATAGGCACCCCGGCGCACCCCGGCGCACCGCGGCGCAGATTGGCGCGGCGCAGATTGGCGCGCCGCCGCCAGGCGAAGCGGCGGCTGCGGCGCGAAGCCGTCAGCGCCCGTGCGCCTTGCCGCCGTTCAGTTCACGGCGACCGGCAAATCCAGCTTTTTGACGCCCGGCAGGTCGCAGGCGCTGATTGCATCGCAAATCGCGTCGATGGCAGGCATCCGCGTAAAGCTCTTGCGCCACGCGAGCACGACGCGGCGGTCCGGCACCGGTTCGCCGAACGGGACATACGACAAAAGCCCCGAGTCGATGCCGCCCGCGTGCGGTTTGACCTCGTGCACGGACATGCGCGGCAACACGGTGATGCCCACGCCGCTTGCGACCATGTGGCGAATTGTTTCCAGCGACGATCCTTCGAACGTCTTCTGGATGCCGTCGGCGTTCTGCGAGAAACGCATCAATTCCGGACAAACACCCAGCACGTGATCGCGGAAGCAATGGCCGCTGCCGAGCAGGAGCATGGTTTCCTGCTTGAGATCGTCGGCGTCGATCTTCTGACGGTTTTCCCACGCGTGACCCGACGGCAGCGCGACGACGAACGGCTCGTCGTAGAGCGGACGCAGCATCAGTCCGGTTTCGGGAAACGGCAGCGCCATGATTGCAACGTCGATCTCGCCCTGCTTGAGCAGTTCGATCAGCTTCAGCGTGTAGTTTTCCTGCAGCATCAACGGCATTTGCGGAACGCGCTTGATCATCTGCTTGACGAGCGTGGGCAGCAGATACGGTCCGATCGTGTAGATCACGCCGAGGCGCAGCGGTCCGACGAGCGGATCTTTGCCCTGCTTCGCGATTTCCTTGATGGCGAGCGTTTGTTCCAGCACCCGCTGAGCTTGCGTAACGATCTGCTCGCCGATCGGCGTGACGCTCACTTCACTGGTACCGCGCTCGAAAATCTGTACGTTGAGCTCGTCTTCGAGCTTCTTGATGGCCACCGACAAGGTCGGCTGGCTGACGAAACACGCTTCGGCGGCCCGGCCGAAGTGCCGTTCGCGGGCAACGGCAACGATGTACTTCAATTCGGTGAGCGTCATTGGGGGACCAATCAGTGCGGTGGATTCGATAGGTTTCAGTTATACACCCATAGGGTCGGTTCGCCAACCCGGTACGCGGGCTTTCAATATCCGCGAAACGCGCCATGGGTGCGGCACCAGGCGAAGGCCGACGGCCGGTGCGTTCGTTTATGCCTTCAGATATTGCTCGCGAGCCCCCAGCCAGCGCGCCAGATGCTGCGTGACGACATCCGGATACGTCTCCAGCAAAGCCGCAGCTGCTTCGCGCGCGGGCTCGATCAGCCATTGATCGTTCTGCAGATCGGCAAAACGAAGCATCGCCGCGCCGGATTGCCGTGCGCCGAGGAACTCGCCCGGACCACGAATTTCGAGGTCCCGGCGCGCGATTTCGAAGCCGTCCGTCGTTTCGCGCATGGTCTGCAAGCGCGCGCGCGCCGTCATCGACAACGGTCCGGTGTACAGCAGCACGCACACCGACGCCGCGCTGCCGCGTCCCACACGCCCGCGCAACTGGTGCAACTGTGCGAGGCCGAAGCGCTCGGCGTGCTCGATCACCATCAACGACGCATTGGGCACGTCGACGCCCACTTCGATCACCGTCGTCGCGACCAGCAACTGCACTTCGTTGCGCGTAAAGGCGTCCATGACAGCCGCTTTTTCAGCCGGTGCCAGCCGGCCGTGCACGAGTCCGACGTTCAGTTCAGGCAGCGCCGCGACCAGAGTTTCGTACGTCTCGACTGCGGTCTGCAGTTGCAGCGTTTCGCTTTCCTCGATCAGCGGACAGACCCAGTAGACCTGACGCCCGGTCAGCGCGGCCTCGCGCACCCGGCCGATCACTTCTTCACGGCGCGCGTCGGACACGAGCTTGGTCAGGATCGGCGTGCGCCCGGGCGGCAATTCGTCGATGGTCGATACGTCCAGATCCGCGTAGTAGGTCATGGCGAGCGTGCGCGGAATCGGCGTGGCGGACATCATCAGTTGATGCGGCTGGAAGTCGCGCGCCCCGTCGGCGGCGTTCTTCGCTTTTGCGCGCAACGCGAGCCGCTGCGCGACGCCGAAACGGTGCTGTTCGTCGACGATCACGAGCCCGAGACGCGCGAATTCCACGGCGTCCTGAATGATCGCGTGCGTGCCGATCACGAGCTGGGCAGTGCCGAGCGCCGCGGCTTCGATCGCGGCGCGTTTCTCCTTGGCCTTCAGACTGCCGGCGAGCCACGCGACGTTCACGCCGAGCGGCTCCAGCCAGCCGCGCAATTTGCGTGCGTGCTGTTCGGCGAGGATTTCGGTCGGCGCCATCAGCGCGGCCTGATAACCGGCGTCGATAGCCTGCGCGGCGGCCAGCGCGGCGACAATTGTCTTGCCGCTGCCGACGTCGCCTTGCAAGAGCCGTTGCATCGGATGCGGCTGCGTCAGATCGAGCGCGATCTCGCCGCCGACGCGCTCCTGCGCGCGGGTCAACGAAAACGGCAACGCCTTGAGCAGACGCGCGACCAAGGCGGATTCGTCGCCTAGCTTGCGGCGCGGCATGGGCGGCGCGGAGCGCGTGCGGCGCTCTTCGTGCGCACGCTTGAGTGACATCTGCTGCGCGAGCAATTCCTCGAATTTGATGCGCACCCATGCCGGATGCGTGCCGTCGATCAACGCGGTTTCGTCGGATTGCGCGCCGGGATGATGCAGCGTGCGCACCGCGTCCATCAGCGAGGGCACGCCGAGCGGCTGCAACCATTGCCGCGCGACAGCCTCGGGCAGCAGTTCCGGCAAAGACGTGCGCGACAGCGCGTTGTCGATCGACTTGCGCAAATACGCCTGGGTCACGCCGGCTGTACTGGGATAGACCGGCGTGAGCGCTTGCGGCAGCGGTGTGTCTTCGTCGACCACACGCACCGCCGGGTGCACCATCTCCATGCCGAAGAAGCCGCCGCGCACGTCGCCGCGCACGCGCAGCCGCGCGCCGATCGCCATCTGCTTGACCTGCGAACCGTAGAAGTTCAGAAAGCGCAGCACGAGTTCGTCGCCCGCGTCGTCGCGCAATTTGACGAGCAACTGCCGACGCGGTCGATAGGCGATCTCGTTGTCGAACACGACGCCCTCGGTCTGCGCAATGCCGCCTGGCAGCAGGTGGCCGATCGGCGTCAACGAGGTTTCGTCTTCATAGCGCATCGGCAGATGCAGCACCAGGTCGATGTCGCGCGTGAGGCCGAGTTTGGCGAGCTTGTCGACGGGTTTGGCGGCGGGCTTGGCGGACGATTTCGCCGATGACTTCGCCGCCGATTTCGCCGACGCGCTCGCTTTTCCAGCCGCCGCCTGCGGTGCGGGGGCGGTCATTCCGTCTGGTGTTTGCTGACGCGCTTGCTGAGATGTTCGCCGGGACGCTTCATCAGGCTCGTCACCAGATGTCTGGTCCGCTCGCTTCACAGCGCGCGCCGTCCGCCTGGGTTGCGCCGCGCCGTCGGCCTGCCCGCTTGCATCCGCCGCCGTGCCGCCTCGCGCGACCGGGGCTGCCGGTTCGGCGCTGACTTCATCGGTAGCGGAGGGCAATCGGCGGTCGGACAAAGGCATGGGCTGCTTCGCAAGTACAATATCGGCTGTCAAAAGTATCGAAGGGCGCGTCGCTATCTGGCTGGCGCGCAAGCGCGGGCTCGCGGCACGCTGCGGCGCCCCGCAATCATAGCCGCCCGGCTCGGCCTTCGGCTCAATTCAGTCTCCATTCGCTTCCAGTCGTTCGCATGTTCAAGCTTTCCGATTTCGATTTCGATCTGCCGCCTGAGCTGATCGCGCAAGTCGCACTACCCGAGCGCAGCGCCAGTCGCCTGCTCCAGGTGGACAACGCGGCCGATGCCGACGGCGCCGCGCGTCTCGTCGACCGCCGCTTCGCCGAACTGCCCGAATGCATTTCGGCCGGCGACCTGCTGGTCTTCAACGATACCAAAGTCCTGAAGGCGCGCTTCCTCGGCCAGAAGGCCAGTGGCGGAAAGATCGAAGTTCTGGTCGAACGCCTCACCGGCGAGCGCACGGCGCTCGCGCAGATCCGCGCGAGCAAGAGCCCGCAGGAGGGCACGACGATTCGTCTCGCCGATGCGTTCGACGTGACCGTCGGCGAGCGCGTCGAGCCGTTCTACACGCTGCATTTCCCCGACGACTGCCTGACGCTGATCGAGCAGTTCGGGCGTTTGCCGCTGCCGCCGTACATCGAGCACGACCCCGACTCAACGGACGAAACCCGCTATCAGACCGTTTTCGCGCAAAATCCCGGCGCGGTCGCGGCGCCCACGGCGGGCCTTCACTTCGACGACGCGCTGCTCGCGCGGCTCGACGCTGCGGGCGTTGAGCGAGCCACACTGACGCTGCACGTCGGCGCCGGCACGTTCCAGCCGGTGCGCGTCGAGAATCTGGCCGAGCACAAGATGCACAGCGAGTGGTATCACTTGCCGCAGTCTCTGGCCGACAAAATCGCGGCGACGAAGGCGCGCGGCAACCGCGTGATAGCAGTGGGCACGACGTCGATGCGCGCACTCGAAGCCGCCGCGCGCGACGCCGAAGCGGCCGGCCGCCCGCTTGCTGCGGCGAGCACCGAGACAGACATTTTCATCACGCCGGGCTACCGGTTTCGCGTCGTCGACCGGCTGGTGACGAACTTTCATTTGCCAAAGTCGACGCTGCTGATGCTGGTGTCGGCATTCGCGGGCGTCGAGACAATTCGCGCCGCGTATCGCCATGCGATCGAAGAGCGTTACCGCTTTTTCAGTTACGGCGACGCGATGCTGTTGACGCGGCGCGACGACCGAGCCGTCTGACGCGCCGTCCACGAGTTTGCAGTTTCCTCAGCCGCCGAACATCTTCGGCGGCGTTTCATTGTTTGCGCCGGACTGTTTTCCGGTTGCCCATGGAGTTACCTCAATGACCTCCGGTCACCACTCGCAACAGACAACCACCGAGCGCCCCGCCAACGGCCTCCACTTCGAATTGCTCGGCACCGACGGCCAGGCGCGCCGCGGCCGCGTCACGCTGAATCACGGCGTCGTCGAAACGCCGATTTTCATGCCCGTCGGCACTTACGGCACCGTGAAAGCCGTCCAGCCGCGCGAACTCGAGGAAATGCATGCGCAGATCATCCTCGGTAATACGTTTCACCTCTGGCTGCGCCCGGGCCTCGAAACGATCGGCGCGCACGGCGGCCTGCACGGTTTCATGGGCTGGAAAAAGCCGATCCTGACCGACTCCGGCGGCTTCCAGGTGTTTTCGCTCGGCGACCTGCGCAAGATCACCGAAGACGGCGTCACGTTCGCGTCGCCGATCAACGGCGACAAGCTGTTCCTGTCACCGGAAGTGTCGATGCAGATCCAGAAGGTGCTGAACTCGGACATCGTCATGCAGTTCGACGAATGCACGCCCTACGCAACGAACAACGTGCCGACTTCGCACAAGGAAGCGGCCGACTCCATGCGCATGTCGATGCGCTGGGCGCAGCGCTCGATCGACGAATTCCAGCGGCTCGGCAATCCGAACGCGCTCTTCGGTATCGTCCAGGGCGGCATGTTCGAGGACCTGCGCGACGAGTCGCTCGCGGGTCTCGCGGAGAAAGAGTTCCACGGCCTCGCGATCGGCGGCTTGTCGGTCGGGGAGCCGAAAGAAGACATGATGCGCGTGCTGAATCACATCGGCCCGAAGCTGCCGGCCGACAAGCCGCACTATCTGATGGGCGTCGGCACGCCAGAAGACCTGGTGGCCGGCGTGGCTGCAGGCGTCGACATGTTCGATTGCGTGATGCCTACCCGCAACGCGCGCAACGGCTGGCTCTTCACGCGCTTCGGCGACATCAAGATCCGCAACGCCACGCACAAGAATTCGCTGCGTCCGCTCGATGAGCAATGCGGTTGTTACACGTGCCGAAATTTCACTCGCGGCTACCTGCATCATCTGCATCGCGTGGGGGAAATTCTCGGCGCGCAACTGAATACGATTCACAACCTGCACTACTACCTGGAACTGATGCAGGAAATGCGCGACGCCATCGACGCGAAAATGTTCGAACCATTCCGCAAGCGCTTTCACGAGAACCGCGCGCGCGGCATCGACGAGGCGCCTTGATCGCCTCGTTCGTCGGATTCGGCGGAAGAATCCGTCAGATGCTTGCGGAAAACCTTACAATCTACTTTCGCGGACGGCGAAAAACGGCTTTAAACGATTGATCCCAAAGCCGAATCGCCGCGCCGACGCGCGCAATGCCGGTGGTAGAATAACCGGCTGATTTTTTTGATTGAATTGATCTATAACGGAGAGACCAACGTGTCGTTCATTTCCAATGCCTTCGCCCAAGGCACAGCCGCAGGTGGCATCGAATCGAACTTGATGAGCTTCCTGCCGCTGATCCTGATGTTCGGCGTGCTGTACTTCATCATGATTCGCCCGCAAATGAAGCGCCAGAAAGAACATCGCAACATGCTCGCCGCCATGGCCAAGGGCGACGAAGTTGTGACGAACGGCGGCATCGTCGGCAAGGTGACCAAGGTGGGCGAGGCTTACGTCGGCGTCGAAATCTCGGAAGGCACGGAAATCACCGTGCAAAAAGCGTCGGTCACGACGATTCTCCCGAAGGGCACGATCAAGTCGCTGTAAAGGCCTGCTCTCTCGCGTCCGGCGCGGCCTCGCCGGCGATCAGGCAAGCAGACGCCGGATCGCCCGCGCTCATCGCCGGGCGCATCGCTTTCAAGCCAACCTTCCGTTGGACTACTCATGAATCGTTACCCCCTCTGGAAATATGCCGTGATGCTGGTGGCTCTCGTCATCGGCCTCGTGTACACGCTGCCCAACCTGTTCGGCGAAGCGCCGGCGGTGCAGGTGTCGAGCGGCAAGGCAACGGTCAAGCTCGACTCGACCACGCTGTCGGCAGTCGAAGCCGCGCTCGCAGCCAATCAGATCAAAGCAGACGACGTCACGTTCGACAACACGTCGGCCAACGCAAACATTCGCGTGCGCCTGCCGGACACCGACACGCAATTGCGCGTGAAAGACCTGCTGCAGAAGTCGCTGAACAGCGACCCCACCGACCCGCAGTTCATCGTGGCGCTCAACCTGCAAAGTGCGTCGCCGCGCTGGCTGACCGCATTGCACGCGCTGCCCATGTACCTCGGTCTCGACTTGCGCGGCGGTGTGCACTTCCTGCTGCAGGTCGACATGGCGGGCGCGCTGAACAAGAAGCTCGACTCCGACGCGTCGGACGCGCGCACGCTCCTGCGCGACAACAACATTCGCGACGGCGGCGTGAACCGCGTCAACCAGACGGTGGTGATCAATTTCGCCGACCAGGCCACGGCGGACAACGCAGTGAAACAACTGAGCCGCAGTATCAGCGAGCTCCAGTGGACGTCGCAGAACGGCACTGACGGCTCCGTGCAGCTCGTCGGCACCTTCACGCCGGCTGTGCAAAGAGCCGTGCAGGACGCAGCGCTCAAGCAGAACATCACCACGTTGCATAACCGCGTGAACGAACTCGGCGTGGCCGAGCCGGTGATCCAGCAACAGGGCGCCGACCGCATCGTGGTCGAACTGCCGGGCGTGCAGGACACGGCGAAGGCGAAGGACATCATCGGCCGCACGGCAACGCTCGAAGCGCGCCTCGCCGATCCGGTCAACACGCATCCGAATCCGTCCGACCCGGTTCCGCCGGGCGACGAGCTGTTCACGCACGGCAACCAGACGCCGGTGCTGCTCAAGAAGCAGATCATTTTCACCGGCGACCGCATTATCGACGCGTCGGCGGGCTTCGACGAACATCAGCGTCCGTCCGTCAACATTCGCCTCGACTCGGCCGGCGGCCGCGCGGTGCGCAGCGTGTCGCGCGACAACATCGGCAAGCCGATGGCAATGGTGCTGTTCGAAAAAGGCAAGGGCGAAGTGCTGACGGTCGCGACGATCCAGTCGGAACTCGGCGATCGCTTCCAGATCACCGGCCAGGCCACGCCGCAAGGCGCCGCCGACCTCGCGCTGCTGCTGCGCGCCGGTTCGCTGGCCGCGCCGATGGACATCATCGAGGAACGCACGATCGGCCCGAGCCTTGGCGCCGACAACATCAAGAAGGGCTTCCACTCGGTCGTGTGGGGCTTCGCGGCGATCGCCGTCTTCATGATTGCGTACTACATGCTGTTCGGCGTGATCTCGATGATCGGCCTGTCCGTGAACCTGTTGCTGCTGATCGCGGTGCTGTCGATGCTGCAGGCCACGCTCACGTTGCCCGGCATCGCCGCAATCGCGCTCGCGCTCGGTATGGCGATCGACGCCAACGTGCTGATCAACGAACGCGTGCGTGAAGAACTGCGCAACGGCGCGCCGCCGCAACTGGCCATTCAGAACGGCTACGCGCATGCATGGGCGACGATTCTCGACTCGAACGTCACCACGCTGATCGCCGGTATCGCGCTGCTCGCATTCGGCTCAGGCCCTGTGCGCGGTTTCGCGATCGTGCACTGTATCGGCATTCTGACGTCGATGTTCTCGGCAGTGTTCTTCTCGCGCGGCATCGTCAACCTTTGGTACGGCGGCAAGAAGAAACTGAAGTCGCTGGCAATCGGCCAGGTGTGGCGTCCGGAAACGGCGCCTGCGGGCTCCGCTGCTTATCTCGGCACCGACGACGCACCGACCGACACGGCGCAGGCCATGCGTGCCGCATCGGCCGCCGCGAAGCCAAAGGCGCCGGTCGCTGCCGCGCAGTCGCGCGCGGGCAAGCCGACCGTACGCCGCCGCAATGCACAGGGCACGCCGAACACGCCGCAGAAACCGGGTTCATCCCGCTGAGTCCCGGAGAACAAGACCATGGAATTTTTCCGCTTTCGTAAAGACATTCCGTTCATGCAGCGTGCGTTGATCTTCAACGCAATTTCGCTGCTGACGTTCCTCGCCGCGGTGTTTTTTCTCGTGCACCGGGGACTGCATCTGTCGGTGGAGTTCACCGGCGGTACCGTGATCGAAGTCCAGTATCCGGGTGCCGCGCCGCTCGATCCGGTGCGTGGCACGCTGAGCAAGCTCGGCTACGCCGACGCGCAGGTGCAGAACTTCGGCACCTCACGCGACGTGCTGATCCGTTTGCCGCTCAAGCAGGGTTTGACGTCCGCGCAGCAAAGCGATCAGGTCATGAGCGCGCTGAAAACCGAAACGCCGCAGGTGCAGTTGCAGCGCGTCGAGTTCGTCGGCCCGCAAGTCGGCAAGGAACTCGCCACCGACGGTTTGCTTGCGCTCGCCTGCGTGGTCGCGGGCATCGTGATCTATCTGTCGTTCCGCTTCGAATGGAAGTACGCGGTGGCGGGCGTGATCGCGAACTTGCACGACGTCGTGATCATTCTCGGCTTTTTCGCGTTTTTCCAGTGGGAGTTCTCGCTGTCGGTGCTGGCCGCCGTGCTCGCGGTGCTCGGCTATTCGGTGAACGAATCGGTGGTTATTTTCGACCGGATTCGTGAGACGTTCCGCCGCGAGCGCAAGATGACCGTGATCGAAGTGATCAACCACGCAATCACCAGCACCATGTCGCGAACCGTCATCACGCACGGATGTACGCAGATGATGGTGCTGTCGATGTTCCTGTTCGGCGGCCCGACACTGCACTACTTCGCTCTGGCGCTGACGGTCGGTATCCTGTTCGGTATCTACTCGTCGGTGTTCGTTGCCGCGGCGCTTGCCATGTGGTTCGGCGTGAAGCGCGACGATCTGATCAAGGACAAGAAAGATCGCGTCGATCCGAACGATCCGAACGCGGGCGCTCAGGTTTGATCGCGCTAAAGTAAGTAACGCATTGGCAACAAAAAAGGCCGGTTCATCGCGAACCGGCCTTTCTGTTTGTGGCGTTGTCCTCAGCGCTTCATTGCCCGGCTCGCCGGGTCCGCCGGCTGACTGAAACCGTAGACATCTACCGAAAGCCCAATTTGCGCCGCGCCGCAATCAGCGCTGCGACACTCAGGAGCGCGGCAAAAATCAGGTAGTAACTGGGCGCGGCCTTCGAACCCGTAAAGCCGATCAACCACGCGATGATGAAGGGCCCAAAGCCGCCGAACACCGTCACCGCGATGTTATAGGCAAGCGACATGCCGGTCGTGCGTGTTTGCACCGGAAACATCTCAGACAGCAAACCCGGCAACGCCGCGAAATAGCCTGTCATGAGAAAGCCGAGCACCACCTGGAGTGCGATCAGCGTGCCAAAGGTTGGATGCGCGACGAGATACACGAACGCCGGATAAATCAGCACGAGAAGCAGCACTGCCGAAATCAGCATGATCGTGGTGCGCCCATGCCGGTCCGACAGATGCCCGACCACCGGCGCAAACACCATCTGAATCAAGCCCGTCAGCGCGATGGCGGAGAACGCGACCGAAGGTGCAAGCCCCAGTTGCTTCACGCCGAACGTCGGCATGAACAACACGAGGTAAGTGGATACGGTGCCAAGCACCACCGCGCCGATTGCTATCAGTAGCCGCAATTTCTGACTCGTGAACGTGTCGCGCAGCGGCGTGCTCGTCGTTTCGGCAGCGAGAAACTCCGGCGTTTCATCGAGCTTCGTGCGGATGTACCAGGCGACTGGTCCGATCAGGAGCCCGAAGAAGAACGGCACGCGCCATCCCCAAGACGCCATCTGGTCCGGCGTCAGATTGCCCGTCAGTGCGACGCCGAAACCCGCGGCAAGCAGCGTGGTGAGCCCCTGGCTTGCGACCTGCCAGCTTGCGAAAAAGCCGCGCCGCCCCGGCACATGTTCCGCGAGGAAGGCGGTGGCGCTGCCGAACTCACCGCCCGCCGAAAAACCCTGCATCAATCGCGCGATGACGAGAATCACGGGCGCGGCAATGCCAATGCTCCTGTAAGTCGGCAAAACCGCGATGATCAGCGTGCCGCCCATCATCAGCAGAATGGACAGCGTGAGCGCGGCCTTGCGCCCGGCGCGGTCCGCATATGCGCCAATCACGATTGCACCGAGCGGACGCATGAAGAACGACACGCCGAACGTGCCGAGCGTGAGCAGCAGCGAAACGGTGTCGTTGCCGGCGGGAAAGAACAGCTTGGCGATGACCACGGCGAAAAAGCCGTAGACGACCAGATCGAACCACTCCAGCGCGTTGCCGATCGATGCGGCGATCACCGCCCGCCACGAATTTCGCCGGCTTCCCGCAAGGCTTGCTGCTGTCGTTGCGTTCATGCAGATCTCCAGTTTGCGCGAATATTATGGATGCGGACTCAGGTCCCATCTCGCCGTATTGGATGCGCGCACAACCAACGCGGTGCCAGCGCTCTATGTACCCGAAAAATTAAACCGAGGCGAGCGGCAAATTACGCGCCCGCGCCGCATAACGCTCGCACGGCGCGATGCGCGGCCTGCTCCATGAAAAAACCGCTTCGTCGCGGAAGCGAACGAAGCGGTCATATATTCAGCGAGACGCGAAGCGCTGTTCGTGCTGCGCCGCAACGGCGGCGTCATCGCGTCATTGTGAATCGGTGCGCATGCACGCACCTCAGCGGTTACTGTTGCTTGATGCCTTCAGCCTGAATGTGCAGCTTGGTGTCCATATTGAAGCCGTACTTTGTGCCGAAGTCGATACCGTAGTCCGCGCGGTCGAAATGACCGCTCGCTTCCACGCCGCACACTTCGCGCTTAAGCACCGGGTGCTGCATGCACTTGAACGACTCGACCTTCAGGTTCAGCGGCTTCGTCACGCCGTGCAGCGTCAAGGTGCCGATCACTTCCGAAGGCTTGTCGCCGTCGAACTTGATGTCCGTGCCTTTGTAGGTCGCGGCGGGAAACTTCGACACGTCGAAGAATTCAGCCGACTTCAGATGGTCGTCGAGCTTGCCGTTCCCGGTGGCGATCGAAGCGGGATCCACGTTCACTTCGACGGTACCCGTCTTTGCGGTGCGGTCCAGCGTGACAGTGCCGGAACTCTTAGTGAACTTGCCACGCCATACGGACAGTCCGCCGAAGTGGTCTGCTTCGAAGCTCGGATAGGTGTGAGTCGGGTCGAGCTGATAAGTGTCGGCGGCGGCGAATGCGCTGAGCGAAACACAGGAGGCCAATGCACCGGCGGCGATCAACATGGATGTCTTCAATTCATGCTCCCAGTCAGTTAAAAACGGCTGCACTGAACCGCGCAGCGCAAGTTATTTATGTGCGGCGACGATATGAAACTTGATGACCACGTCATCGGCAACAACCGACGTGTCTTTCCATTCGCCCGTGCCGATGTCGAATTGCGAGCGCTTGATCGGCAACGAACCGTCGAACGTTTGCGTCGCACCTTGCTGCGTGACGGTGACCGGCACCACCACCGTCTGCGATTTGCCCTTGATGGTCAGCTTGCCAGTCACTTTGTACTGGTTGCCGCCGGCCGGCGCAATGGCGCTGGAAACGAACGTGGCGCTGGGATAGGTCTTTGCGTCGAACCATTCCTTGCCGCGCACCTGATCGTTGTAGCTCTCGTCGCCGAGATCGTAGCTGCCGACGTCGATGTTCAGCTGAGCGCTGCCCTCGGTCGGCTTGGCCGGGTCGAACTTGATCTGCGCACTGAATTTGCCGAACTTGCCTTCCACCGGCACGTTCATCTGCTTGGACGTGGCCGTCACCGAACTCTTTGCGACATCGACCTGGGCCAGCGCGCTGCCAGTTGCGGTCAGCGAAACCGCGGCAAATGCGGCGAGCATATAGCGATAAATCGAGACCTTCATGGTTGTCCTTATTTGAGGAAGGGAAGCATGCGCGACAGCAAGCCGTCGCGGTCCAGCCACTGATGCTTGAGCGCCGCCGCTACATGCAGCCCGACCAGCACCAGCAATGTGTAATTCAGCACGATATGGACGTTCTTGAGCAATTCCTTCAGATGCGGGTCCGGCGCGATCAGACGCGGCAGCGGAATCAACCCGAGATAGACAACCGGCACATTTGCCGCCGAGCTGTACAGATAGCCGGAGACGGGAATGGCGATCATCAATGCATAGAGGAGCAAATGCACGAAGTGCGCGGCGCCGCGCTGCCAGGCGGGCATGCGGCGCGGCATCGCCGGAGCGCCATGCGTCGCGCGCCACAGGATGCGCACGATGGCCAGCGCAAATACCGTCACGCCAATCCATTTATGCCACGAGAAATAGCGCAGTTTGGTCGGCGTGAAGCCAGGGATGTCGGTCATCACCCAGCCGAGCGCAAAGCCGCAGACGATCAGCAATGCGATCAGCCAATGAAAGGCAATGGCAGTCCGCGTGTACGACTCCCGGCCACCGAATGAAGGATTGTGTGCCATGACAGGTGAACGCTTGCTAAGAGAGGTTAACGGTGCGGCAGGCCCGGCTATTCCGTGCCGATGCAAAGTCTATCGGCGGATAACCCGGTGCCGCGGCCTTCGAGACACGCCAGGCCGCCATGCTACCCGAAGCGGAAAAAGCTGGCTGCGGCAACGCGAAATTTACCGAAAGGCGACCTGGGGCGCGCCTCGCCACGCCGTTGAACAATTGGGGACGGACGCTGTCAGAGCTTTCATTCACAAGGCGCAGCGCCCACGCGCGCGCCTGCAACGCGTTTGGTACTATTGCTGCACAAATTTTTTCGAACTGCGTTATTCGCCCACACTTGCGACCGGCATTGCACGCTTACTCACATATCGTTGGCCCGCTGCCGTATGGAAAATGACAACCTGATTGCGTGCCACGAGTGCGATACGCTATTCCGCAAGCCGCGGCTTGCCGGGCGCAAACTCGCGCGCTGTCCGCGTTGCCGTGCGACGCTCTACAGCGGCGTGTCGCGCAAGCTGGAGGGCATCAGCGCCATGACTCTTGCCGCGCTGATCACATTCCTGATCGCGCAGGGATTTCCCATCGTCGAACTCGAAACCAATGGCATTACCTCGCAGACCACGCTGTTCGGCGCGCTCGTCGCCCTCTGGAACGAGGACATGCAGATCGTCGCGGTCATGGTGTTCTGTTCGACCATTCTGTTTCCGCTCACCGAACTCGTCGCGCTGCTCTACGTTCTGATTCCGCTGCGCTCCGGCTATGTGCCTGCGGGCTTCAACCGCGTCTTGCGCGCTATCCAGTTCGTCCGTCCCTGGGGGATGATCGAAGTGTTCATGCTCGGTGTGCTGATCACCATCGTGAAGATGGTCAGTCTCGCGCGCGTGATACCCGAGGCGGCGCTTTTCGCGTTCGGCGCGCTGACACTGATGTTCGCCGTGGTCGTCACCTTCGACCCGCGCATTCTGTGGGATCTCGCGGACGAACTCGGCGCACGCAGTCAGCGGCCACTGCCGCGCAGTTCGGCCGATAGCGCGGCACTCGCCGTCGGCGCGGTTGCCGGCCCGCCCGCTCCGCCCGCGCTGCTAGTCGACGCGGAGCCGGGCGTAGACCGCGGCCAGGCCCCCGACGCAAGCCCCGGCGTACCGCCGGCGCCGCATCGAGGGTGACCCGCGCATGAAATACATCACCGCAAGACGCGCGGGCCTCGTCGCCTGCCACGCGTGTGGACGTGTCGAACCGCGCATCCGCTCGATCACGCCGCAGCATTGCTCACGGTGCGGCTCGCGCCTGCACTCGCGCAATCCGGACAGCCTCATGCGCACGTGGGCGCTGCTGATCGCGGCGGCGTTGCTGTATATTCCGGCAAATTTGTTGCCGGTCATGCATACCTCGTCGCTGCTGGGTTCGGAGGACGACACCATCATGAGCGGCGTCGTGTACTTCTGGACGTCCGGCGACTGGCCGCTTGCGGTAATCGTGTTCGTCGCCAGCATCATGGTGCCGATGCTCAAGCTGAGCGTGCTCGCGCTCCTCACCATTACCGCGCAGCGCCGCTCGCGCTGGCGTCCGGAGCAACGCACCACGCTTTACCGGATGGTCGAACGGATCGGCCGCTGGTCGATGCTCGACGTGTTCGTGGTCACATTGACGGTCGCGCTGGTGCGCTTCAAGTCGCTTGCAGTCATCACGGCTGGACCGGGCGCGATCGCGTTCGGCTCGGTGGTGATCCTCACGATGATGGCATCCATGCAATTCGATCCACGGCTCATCTGGGACGACGTGGACGGCAGTACTCAAAAACCTCAGGATCTCGAACATGACTAGCCCGCCAGGACCGACGCCCGCCCCCGATGCGCCGCGCAACGATTCGAACGGACCGCAGTTGCCGCCCCAACTCCCAGACCCCCAGATCGAGCCGCGCAGCCGCTGGCTGCCGTCGCTCGTCTGGGTGATTCCGTTGATCGCCGCGCTGATCGGTATTGCGCTCGTCATCAAGTCGGCGACGGAGAAAGGCCCGACCATCACGATCAGTTTCGTCAGCGCCGAAGGGCTCGAGCCCGGCAAAACCAAGGTCAAATACAAGGACGTCGACGTCGGCGCGGTGAAGTCGATCACGTTGTCGAAAGATCTTTCTCACGTGCTCGTGCAGGTGCAGTTGACGAAGGAAGGCGAAGACTTCGCGGTCAAGGACTCCCGCTTCTGGGTCGTGCGCCCGCGGGTGGGCGCAAGCGGCGTGTCCGGGCTCACCACGCTCCTTTCGGGTGCCTATATCGGCGCGGACGCCGGCCATTCGCCCGACAGCGAGAAAAATTTTGTCGGCCTCGAGACGCCCCCGCCTATTACCGGCGACCAGAAGGGCCACCAGTTCATCCTGCACGGCGATTCGCTAGGCTCGATCGACATCGGTTCGCCGATTTTCTACCGTCGCGTGCAGGTCGGCCAGGTGGTGGGCTTCTCGCTCGACAAGGACGGCACCGGCGTGACGATGCAGGTGTTCGTGTCCGCACCGTTCGACCAGTACGTCGGCACCAATTCACGCTGGTGGCATGCGAGTGGCGTCGATCTGCGGCTCGATTCGAGCGGTTTCAAGCTGAATACGCAGTCGCTCGCGACGGTGATCGTCGGCGGTTTGTCGTTCCAGTCGCCGCCCGGCCAGGGCGTGGGCGCGCAGGCGCCGAACAACATGACGTTCCGCCTCGGCTCGGACGAGGGCGACGCGATGCGCGAGCCGGACGGCGAGCCGCTACGCGTCGTAATGAACTTCAACCAGTCGCTGCGTGGGCTGTCGGTCGGCGCTACGGTGGACTTCCGCGGCATCGTGCTAGGTCAGGTGACGAACATCGGCATCGACTACGATCCGAAAACGCGCAGCTTCACGATGCCCGTGACCATGAACATCTACCCGGACCGCCTCGGCAAGCGCTTCCGCGAAACGGCTCCGGCGCCGGGCAGCCTTGCTGGTCAGAACCTGTTGCAACAGCTGGTCAAACACGGTCTGCGCGGCCAGTTGCGCACAGGCAATCTGATCACGAGCCAGCTCTATGTTGCGCTCGATATCTTCCCGAAGGCGCCGCCGGCCACCGTCGACGTAGCAAGCGATCCGCTCGAATTGCCGACGATCCCGAACACGCTCGACGAGTTGCAGCTCCAGGTGGCGGACATCGCGAAGAAGCTCGACAAGGTACCGTTCGACCAGATCGGCAACAACCTGAACAGCGCGCTGAAGAATGCCGATCAGCTCTTCAAGCGCCTCGACACGGAAGTCGTGCCGCAAGCCCGCGACACCCTGGCGGCGGCGAAGCAGACCTTCGGCTCGGCGGAGGCGACGTTGCAGCAGGACTCGCCGTTGCAGTCGGACGTGCATCAGGCGTTGCAGGAATTGACGCGGACGTTGCAGTCGCTGAATGCGCTGTCGGATTATCTGGAGCGTCACCCCGAATCGTTGTTGCGCGGTAAAGCAGGAGATAAACCATGATGTTTGCCCGCCTTTCCAGACTGTCCCGGCTTTCGCGCCTGCCGGGGGGGCCCGCGCGCAACGCTTTCCAAGCCGGTGCACTCGTCGCCGTGCTCGCACTGGCGGCGTGTGCATCGCCGAGTAGCCGGTTCTATACGCTCGGCGGCGCAATTGTGGGCGCTTCAGGGAACACGCCAGCGGGCGCGTCGAGCGTGCGTACGGCGGCGGCGCCGGCGTGGCTGATCGAAGTCGCACCGATCGACGTGCCGCCGCAAGTTGCCAAGACGCAGTTGGTCGTGCAAACAGGCCCGACGCAGGTGAAGGTGCTTGAAGAGGAGCGCTGGGCGTCATTGCCGGGCGACGAACTGCGCCGGGCGTTGTCGACAAGTCTCACGCAGCAGTTGAATACGATCGATGTGTATGGCACCGCTTATTCGGATACGACGCCCGTGTACCGGGTCAGCGTGAATGTGCAGCGGTTCGAATCGTGGCCGGGGTCGCATGCGCTGATCGACGCGGTGTGGAGTGTGCGGGCTGTTCGGAGTACTGCTGTGATGACTTGTCGCAGTGTCGTGAGCGAGCAGGTCGGGAGTGGGTACGATTCGCTTGTCGATGGGCATCGGAGGGCTTTGCAGCGGGTTTCTGAGCAGGTGGCGGGGGCTTTGCGGGCGATGGCTGCTTCTTCTGCTTCTTCCGGTGCAGCTGCTGCTGGCGCTTCTGCTTCGCAGGCAAAGGGGGCGGCGCGGGTCAATGTGCCGGCTTGTCCTTCCGACGGGGCAGCTGTTGCTGCGGGGTAGGTTTCGAAGGTGCGTGGGTTCCTTCGCCGTTTGAACCCCTTGGCCTTTCCTTGATTTCACGGTGGTCTATTGGCACTGCCCCTGTGCGGGGCGGCACTTACTTTCTTTGCATGCCGCAAAGAAAGTAAGCAACGAAAGCGGCTTTGCACCGCTAGCTCATAAGCGGGTCCCCTGGCTCGGAGGGGGTAGCGGTGCATCTGGAATCTGTGCCCTCGCACACTCCGCGTTTGTGACAAGGCAGTCATACCTCCCGCCTCGCACTGCGTGCTCGTCGGAAAGGTCTGCTCTCGAACCGCTCGCCTTCATTCCGTCAGCGAAAAAACGCGCCAGCCAACCGCGTACAATACGCCCTTACCCAACGCCCACCGGCTCGCCCCACCCCATGTCCTTTGATTTCTTCCTCCCCTGCCCGCGCGGCCTCGAAGCCTCGCTCGCCACTGAACTCGCCGAAATCGCCGCGAAACATCTGAACGGCGCGCCATTCTCGGCGGGGTCGCAAGTCCCCGGCGGCGTGCACTTCCGCGGCGGTTGGGCAGCCGGCATGGCGGCCAATCTGCATTCGCGCATCGCGAGCCGCGTGTTGCTGAAAATCGCGCATCGCCCGTATCGCAGTGAACAGGACATCTACGCGCTCGCCGTCGAACAACGTTGGGAGCAGTGGTTCTCCGCGAACGAAACTTTGCGCGTCGACGTTACCGCGATCAAGTCGCCGCTGCGCAGCCTCGAATTCACCACGCTGCGCGTAAAGGACGCCATCTGCGATCGGCTGCGCGAAGTCAGCGGCGCGCGCCCGAACATTGACACCGCGACGCCCGACGTCCGCGTGTTCGCGTTTCTCACCGCGACCGACTGCACGCTCTACCTCGACACGTCCGGCGATCCGCTCTTCAAGCGCGGCTGGCGCCTCGACAAGGGCGCCGCGCCGCTGCGCGAAAATCTCGCGGCGGGCATCCTGCGTCTGACGGGCTGGAATGCAGGCACGCCGCTGTACGACCCGATGTGCGGCAGCGGCACATTCCTCGCCGAAGCCGCGCAAGTCGCGCTGAACATCGCGCCGGGCGCGGAACGCCGCTTCGGCTTCGAAAAGCTCAAGCAATACGACAGCAAAACCTGGCAAACACTGAAGGCCGCCGCACTCGACGCCAAGCACGCCGCTCGCACCTCGCGCGCCGATCTGCAGATATTTGGCAGCGATATTTCCGGCGACATGCTCGACAAAGCGCGTGCGAATTTCCAGCGCGCAGGCTTGCCGTCGATCCCGCTCAAACAGGTCGACGCTCGCGGCATGACGCCGCCGAGCTCCGAGCCGGGCATTCTCGTCGCGAATCCTCCGTACGGCGAACGGATCGAAGTGCGCGGACGTAACGCGCGCGGCGAAATCCGCGAGCCGCGCAACCGCGATAATCGCGATGACGACAGCTTCCGCCGCGCCCAGGAAGAAACGCCGGACAGCGAATTTTTCCAGTCGCTCGGCGACGCGCTCAAGCAGCGCTTCACCGGCTGGCACGCGTTCATCCTGACTTCGGACCGCAAGCTGCCCGGCCAGTTGCGTCTGCGCGAATCGACCAAGACGCCGCTCTTCAACGGCGCGCTCGAATGCCGACTGTTCCGCTTCGACCTCATCGCAGGCAGCGTGCGCCAGCGGCCGCAGAACGACACGCCCGCCGACTGACGCCAGCCGCTCGCCACGCACCGTTTTTCCGGCGTAGAGGCGCGGCTTGCGCACCTCATAAACCCGAGCACAGACCGAAGCACAAGTAAAAGCAGAAGCAGGCCAAAGAAACCGCGGAACCGACTCCCGCGGTTTTTTTTCGCGTCGCCGAAACCGCACGCCCGACTCCTCCTTCTCGCACCCTACTGACACCACGCTGTCAGCAGCACGCCCGCACACTTCTCCTCACGCCATCCGGCGCTTTATACGGCTTATCCGCCGTCCATCCACCGAACCATCTTGCATGGGACCAGAGCAAGCGCTGAAGCACTGGCTCGGGTCAACAGGAGAGTGTCATGTCTGCATCGTCGAAAGTTGTTGCATGGTTTGAGATCCCGTCCGTCGATTTCGATCGCGCCGTCCGCTTCTATGAAATCGCGCTCGACGTCAAATTGAATCGCCAGGAAATAGGCGGGCAGCCGATTGCCGTGTTCGGCTACGAAGAACCGGCGACGGGCGGCGCGATCGTCCATAGTCCGTCGATGACGCCGAACGGCGACGGCGTGCTCGTCTATCTGAACGCGCAGCCGACCGTGGACGCCGCCCTCGCCCGCATCGAAGAAGCCGGCGGCAAGACCGACGGTCCGGTCGTCAAGCTGCCGCAGGATATCGGCTATATCGCGTTCTTCACCGATACCGAAGGCAACCGCCTCGGCCTGCACTCGCGGACCAACGGCTAGGTCGCAAAGCGTACGCAGCGCGGCACTCCACACCACGCGCACAGCGCCCGAAACGCTGACCGGAGCGCGGCATGCGGCGCTATCATCGCGGGACTGTCCCAGTCCTCTTCTACAAGACGCCCACGATGACGCGCCGCGCCGACCGCCTGTTCCAGATCGCCGAACTGCTGCGCGGCCGGCGCCTGACCACCGCGCAACAACTCGCCGACTGGCTCAACATCTCGCTGCGCACGGTCTATCGCGACGTGCGCGATCTGCAATTGTCGGGCGTGCCGATCGAGGGCGAGGCCGGCATTGGCTACCGGCTGAGCCGTGCGGCGAGTTTGCCGCCGCTCACCTTCACCGCCGACGAACTCGCAGCACTCGCCGCCGGCGCGCGCATGCTGGAATCCTGGGGCGGCGCCGACTTTGCAAGCGGAGCGCGCGGCGCGCTCGCCAAGATTGCCTCGGCGATGCCGGCGGACAAGCGCGCGTCGCTCGAAAGACTCGCTGTCTTCGCGCCGTCGTTCCATATCAGGAGTGATTTCTCGGCACAGCTCGACACGCTGCATCGAGCAATCGACACCCGGCAAGTGGTGAGCTTTTCGTACACCGATGCAAACGGCGCGGCAACCGAGCGCCGCGTGTGGCCGCTCGCGCTCGCGTATTGGGGTGCGCGCTGGACGCTAGGCGCGTGGTGTGAATTGCGCGGCGACTTCCGCAACTTTGGACTGGAGCGGATTCAGGAACTGGAAGTGCACGAACCTTATCCGGACCAGCAAGGCAGGCGGCTCGCGGACCTGTTGCGGCACGTCAACGCAAAGCCGCGCTAGCGCGACAACGCGAGCGATGCGTCGCGGCGGCCGGATTTTAAAAATACAGACTTCCGGTGTGGACGGAGTCCCGCGTCAACGGTCAAAAATCCGCGAGACTCCCACGCGCTTCTAGTCGACCGCCTTCACCATATCTTCGATCACCTTCTTGGCGTCGCCGAACACCATCATCGTCTTGTCCATGTAGAACAGGTCGTTGTCGAGCCCGGCATAACCCGCCGCCATCGAGCGCTTGTTCACAATGACAGTGCGTGCCTTGTAAGCCTCGATGATCGGCATGCCCGCAATCGGCGATTTGGGATCGTTCTTCGCGGCCGGGTTCACCACGTCGTTCGCGCCGAGCACGAGCACCACATCGACCTGGCCGAACTCGCCGTTGATGTCGTCCATCTCGAACACCATGTCGTACGGCACTTCGGCTTCGGCAAGCAGCACGTTCATATGGCCGGGCATCCGTCCCGCCACCGGGTGAATCGCGTACTTGACCTCAATGCCTTTCTCGACGAGCTTGTCGGTCAGTTCCTTCAACGCATGCTGCGCGCGCGCCACCGCAAGGCCATAACCCGGCACGATCACGACCGTTTCGGCGTTGCCGAGCATGAACGACGCATCGTCGGCGGAACCGGATTTCACCGGACGCTGCTCGGCCGAACCGCCCGCTGCCGCCGCGCCCGCCTCATTGCCGAAGCCGCCCAGAATGACGTTGAAGAACGAGCGGTTCATCGCGCGGCACATGATGTACGACAGAATCGCACCCGAGGACCCAACCAGCGAGCCCGCGATGATCAGCATCGGATTGTTGAGCGAGAAGCCGATCCCTGCCGCCGCCCAGCCCGAGTACGAGTTGAGCATGGACACGACGACCGGCATATCCGCGCCGCCGATCGGAATGATGATCAGCACGCCGAGCACGAACGCGATCGCCGTCATGACAATGAATGGCAGCCACGACTGCGTAAAAAAGAAGATGATGCCGAAGCCGAGCATCGCGATGGCGAGCATCAGGTTGATCAGGTGCTGGCCTGCGTACACGACCGGTGCGCCCTGAAAGAGGCGAAACTTGTATTTGCCCGAGAGCTTGCCAAACGCGATCACCGAACCGCTAAAAGTAATTGCGCCGACGAACGTGCCGATAAACAGCTCGACGCGATTGCCGTAAGGCAGAAAGCCCGGCACCGGGTACTCGGGATCGACGAGACCGAATGCGGCCGGCTCCGACACCACCGCATACGCAATGCAGACCGCCGCGAGACCGATCAGCGAGTGCATGGCCGCGACGAGCTCCGGCATCTTGGTCATCTCGACGCGCGCGGCGACAAACGCGCCGATAGCGCCGCCAATGATCAAAGCGACCAGCAGCAGTCCAAGACCCAGGCCAAGATTCGATCCGAGCGCGGTGGCCTGCTTCGCGATCAAGGCAATGGTCGTGAGAATCGCAATCGCCATCCCGACCATGCCGAACGTATTGCCGATGCGCGCGGTCTTCGGATTCGACAGCCCCTTGAGCGCCTGAATGAAGCAGACGGACGCGACCAGATAAAGCAGCGTGACGACGTTCAGGCTCATTACGCGTTCTCCTTGCTCTTGTCGGCGATCAGCTTCTTCGGCTCTTTCTTGCGGAACATCTCCAGCATTCGCCGCGTGACGAGGAAGCCGCCAAACACATTGACCGCCGCGAGCGCGACGGCGAGCGTGCCAAAAAACTTGCCCGGCGTGCCGAGCGTGAGGCCGGTTGCCAGCATCGCGCCGACAATCACGATCGCCGAAATGGCATTCGTCACGGCCATGAGCGGCGTGTGCAGAGCCGGCGTGACGTTCCAGACCACGTGGTAGCCGACGTAAATCGCCAGCACGAAAATGATCAGGTTGATGACGGTGTGGTTGAGCACTTCCATCGCCGTTTCTCCTCGGTGGATTCGTTTTATGCCTTGCGCGCGACTTCGCCGTCGCGGGCAAGCAGCGTGGCGGCGACGATGTCGTCGGCGAGGTCGATATTCAGCGCGCCTTCCTTCGTCACGATCAGCTTCAGGAAGTCGAGCAGATTGCGCGCATAGAGCGACGAAGCGTCGGCGGGCACCATCGAGGCCAGATTCGTGTAGCCAACAATCGTCACGCCATGCTTGACGACCACCTTGTCGGCTTCGGTCAGCGGACAGTTGCCGCCGCGCTGCCCTTCATAGTCCGCGCCGCGGCCCGCGGCAAGGTCGACCAGCACGGAGCCGGGTTTCATCGCCTGCACGGTTTCGACTGAGATCAGCGTCGGCGCCGCGCGGCCGGGAATCAATGCCGTGGAGATCACCACGTCGGCCTGCTTCGCGCGCTCGTGGACGAGCGCCGACTGCCGCTGCAGCCACGAGGGCGGCATGGGACGCGCATAGCCGCCGACGCCTTGGGCGGCTTCGCGCTCTTCATCGGTTTCATAAGGCACGTCGAGAAACTTCGCGCCAAGCGATTCGATCTGCTCTTTCACAGCCGGACGGACGTCGGACGCTTCGATCACGGCACCGAGGCGCTTGGCCGTCGCGATTGCCTGCAGGCCCGCCACGCCCGCGCCGAGAATCAGCACGCGCGCGGCTTTCACGGTGCCGGCCGCGGTCATCAGCATCGGCATGAAGCGCGGGTACAGCGTCGCCGCGAGCAGCACGGCCTTGTATCCGGCGATGTTCGCCTGCGACGACAGCACGTCGAGGCTTTGCGCGCGGGTCGTTCTGGGCGCGGCTTCGAGCGCGAACGCGGTAACGCCGGCCGCAGCCAGTTTTAGCGCATTCTCTGCGTTGAACGGATCGAGCATGCCGACCAGCACTGCGCCGCGCTTGAGAAGCGGCAGTTCGGCTTCGGTTGGAGACTGCACTTTGAGGACGAGCTCGGCGCCGAACGCGCTGGCGGCGTCGACGATTTCCGCTCCGGCGGCTGTGAAGGCGTCGTCGGGAAAGCTGGCGCCAGCACCGGCGCCGCTCTGGATGGTGACCCGATGGCCCTGGCTCACGTACTTCTTGACCGTTTCGGGCGTCGCGGCGACGCGGGTTTCGTGCGCGCGCGTCTCGGCTGGCACTCCGATGTGCATCGTGCTTCCTCCTCGACTTACTGTTTGACGACAGATCGGCCGACGAGGCACGCCGGCTTGCAAGTGCAACGGCTAACGCCTCACTTTACCCGAAACATGGGGGGCCGCAGAAATCGGGGACAATCCGGGGGTGCCGGTGGCCTGGCGCGCCCGGGACCGTGCGTGTCGGGGTTCGGCGGCCGTTCTGGGTCGCGTCCGAGCCGCGCGCCCCGCAGCCTGCGATCCAACCGCCCGGCGTGCCGGCCGCCCGCTTCCCGGCAGCGAGTGCCTATAAACGGTAAAATGCGCACCCATGAAACCGGAAACCTGGCTGCCGCACGTGACCGTCGCGGCCATCGTCGAGCGTGACGGGCGCTTTCTCGTGGTCGAGGAACACACGGCGGCCGGTCTGCGCCTGAATCAGCCGGCCGGCCATCTGGAAGCCGGCGAAACGTTGCTGGAAGCAGTGGTCCGCGAAACGCTCGAAGAAACCGCGCACCCGTTCACGCCCAAGGCACTGGTCGGCATGTACATGACGCATTTCGAGCGGCCGGACAGTGAAGGCGTCACGTATTTGCGCTTCACTTATTGCGGCACCGGCGGCGAACGCGAGGCAACACGCGCGCTCGATCCCGACATTGTGCGAACGTTGTGGATGAGCGCCGACGAACTGCGCGCCTGCCCCGAACGGCACCGCACGCCGCTCGTCATGCAATGCATCGACGATTACCTGGCAGGCCGGCGTTTCCCGCTCGACTTCGTGCATACGCATTCGGTCGGGCCGAAAAGGTAACCGCGGATAAAACCGCGCGTCAGCATCGACCCACGATCCATGAAGTTTCGCAGTACCCAGTGAGCATCTTATGAGCAAGCAGAAAGTCGTAGTAGGCATGTCGGGCGGCGTCGATTCGTCGGTTACCGCGTGGCTGCTCAAGGAACAGGGCTACGACGTGGTCGGCCTGTTCATGAAGAACTGGGAAGACGACGACGACAGCGAGTACTGCTCGACGCGCCAGGACTGGATCGACGTGGTGTCGGTCGCGGACCTGATCGGCATCGACGTGGAAGCGGTCAACTTCGCGTCCGAATACAAAGACCGCGTGTTCGCCGAGTTCCTGCGCGAATATTCCGCGGGACGCACGCCGAACCCGGACGTGCTGTGCAACGCCGAAATCAAATTCAAGGCCTTTCTCGACCACGCTATGTCGCTCGGCGCGGAAACCATCGCGACCGGCCACTACGCGCGCGTGCGTGAGAACAATGGCCGCTTCGAACTGCTGAAGGCGTTCGACCATACGAAAGATCAGTCGTACTTTCTTCATAGGTTGAACCAGGCGCAGTTGTCGAAGACGCTGTTTCCGCTCGGCGAAATTCCCAAAACGAAGGTGCGCGAAATCGCCGAACAGATCGCGCTGCCCAATGCGAAGAAGAAAGATTCCACCGGCATCTGCTTTATCGGCGAACGGCCGTTCCGCGACTTCCTGAACCGCTATCTGCCGACCAGGCCGGGCCCGATGAAAACCACCGACGGCAAAACAGTCGGCGAGCATATCGGACTCGCGTTTTACACGTTCGGACAGCGCAAGGGCATCGGTCTCGGCGGCAGCAAGGAAGGCAGCGGCGAGCCGTGGTTCGTGGCGGGTAAGGACATCGCGTCGAATACGCTGTACGTCGCGCAAGGTCACGATCATCCATGGCTCCTGAGTCATACGCTCAGCGCGGGCAACACGAGCTGGGTCGCGGGCGAACCGCCGGCGGAAGGCTTCGCCTGCGGCGCGAAGACCCGCTACCGGCAGGCAGATGCACGCTGCACGTTCACCACAGCGAACTACGGCGAAAGCCTCTTCGAACTCAATTTCGACGATGCGCAATGGGCTGTCACACCGGGGCAATCGGCGGTGCTCTACGATGGCGACGTGTGCCTCGGCGGCGGCATCATCGAACATGCTGCGACTGCGCAGCCGACCGCGAGCGAGCCGCAAAAAGCGGCGTTGCTGAGCGTGCGTTAAAGCCGCTCGCGTCTCCGGCAGTCCGTTTTTCCCGGCAGTCCGCTTTTCCCGGCAGTCCGCTTTTCCCGGCAGTCCGCTTTTCCCGACGGGCAGTCGCTCGTTTTCTTTCGCGGTGGATCCGTCCGCGCCGCCGGCGCCGGCGATCCCTCCGCGACGATCTTCACTGCACCGGAGTCCCCATGTTTGCTCGACGTTATCTGGCCATGTGGAGCGCAGTCGCGCTCCTCGCCGTTTGCGCGGCGCTCGCCGCGACGCATCATATGTCGTGGCTGTGGATCGCCGTGCCGCTCGCGCTCGTCGCGCTCGGCCTCTTCGATCTGGGTCAGCAGCGGCACGCAATTCTTCGCAACTATCCGCTGTGGGGCCATCTTCGTTTTCTGTTCGAGTTCATTCGCCCGGAAATCCGCCAATATTTCGTCGAAGGCGATACCGACGAAAAGCCGTTTTCGCGCGCTCAACGCAGCATCGTCTATCAGCGCGCGAAAAACGACGTCGATAGCCGCCCGTATGGAACCGAGGTCGACGTCAAAGCCGTCGCGCACGAATGGATCAGCCACTCGCTTGCGCCCACCACGCTCGATAGTCACGATTTCCGCATCGTCGTCGGCGCCGAACGCGCGCAGCCTTACTCGATGTCGATCTTCAACGTCTCGGCAATGAGCTTCGGCTCGCTGTCGGCGAACGCGATCATGGCGCTGAACCTCGGCGCGAAGAAAGGCAACTTTGCGCACGACACCGGCGAAGGCTCGATGTCGAAGTATCACCGCGAGCACGGCGGCGACATCATCTGGGAAATCGCGTCGGGCTATTTCGGCTGCCGTAACGACGACGGCACCTTCAGCGCGGAAAAATTCGCGAAGCAGGCGGCCGAACCCCAAGTAAAAATGATCGAGGTCAAGCTGTCGCAAGGCGCGAAGCCGGGTCATGGCGGCGTGTTGCCGGCCGCCAAAATCACACCTGAAATCGCCGAGACGCGCGGCGTGCCGATGGGCCGCGACTGCATTTCGCCGGCCACGCACTCGGAGTTTTCGACGCCGCGCGGGCTGCTCGAATTCGTCGACCGCTTACGCACGTTATCGGGCGGCAAGCCGACCGGGTTCAAGCTATGTATCGGGCACCCGTGGGAATTTTTCGGCATTGCCAAGGCGATGCTGGAGACGGGCATTCTGCCGGACTTCATCGTAGTAGACGGTGCGGAAGGCGGCACGGGCGCAGCGCCGCTCGAGTTCACCGATCACGTCGGCGTGCCGTTGCAGGAAGGCCTGCTGCTCGTGCACAACACGCTGGTCGGCATCGGCTTGCGGCAACGGATTCGCATCGGCGCGAGCGGCAAGATGATCACCGCGTTCGACATCACGAAGACACTCGCAATCGGCGCGGACTGGGTCAACGCGGCCCGCGGCTTCATGTTCGCGGTGGGCTGCATTCAGGCGCAAACCTGCCACACGGGACGCTGCCCGACCGGCGTCGCGACGCAAGACCCGGTGCGCCAGCGTGCGCTCGTCGTACCGGACAAGGCCGACCGCGTGTTCAGCTTCCACCACAACACGCTGCATGCGCTGAAGGAAATCATTCAGGCCGCCGGGTTGAAACACCCCGCCGAGTTGCGCGCGCATCACATCGTGCGGCGAGTGTCGTCGCATGAGGTGCAGTTGATGTCCGAGTTGCTCAAGTATCTCGAACCGGACGATCTGCTCAACGGGAAATACCGCTACTCGTTGTATGAGAAGTGGTGGCCGGTGGCACAAAGCGATTCGTTTTCGCCGAAGGCGGAGTTGGCGGTGGCGTGAGGGAGCGCCGCTCGTCCTGCCAGTCCCTCCCCAAAACCGGACGCCCCCCCGCCTTTCCGTTAAAATCGCAGGTTTAGCACTTCGCTCCACGGCCGCCTCGCGCGCTCACGCGCTCGCGGCGCGGCCTCATGCCCGAAAGGCACTTCATGCTCACGTTTCAGCAAATCATTCTGACACTGCAATCCTATTGGGATAAGCAGGGTTGCGCGTTGCTCCAACCGATCGACATGGAAGTCGGCGCGGGCACCTCGCACGTCCACACTTTCCTGCGCGCGGTCGGCCCGGAACCGTGGCGCGCCGCCTACGTGCAGCCGTCGCGCCGCCCGAAAGACGGCCGCTATGGCGAGAACCCGAACCGCCTGCAGCATTACTACCAGTATCAGGTGGTGCTGAAGCCGGCGCCGGAGAACATCCTCGATCTGTATCTCGGCTCGCTCGAAGCACTCGGCTTCGACCTGAAGCAGAACGACGTGCGCTTCGTCGAAGACGACTGGGAAAATCCCACGCTCGGCGCGTGGGGACTCGGCTGGGAAGTGTGGCTGAACGGCATGGAAGTGACCCAGTTCACTTATTTTCAGCAGGTCGGCGGCCTTGACTGCAAGCCGGTGCTCGGCGAAATCACGTACGGTCTCGAGCGCCTCGCGATGTATCTGCAAAAGGTCGAGAACGTCTACGACCTCGTCTGGACCGAGTGGGAGGAGCAAGGCCCGAACGGCCCGGAAACGCGCCGCCTCACTTATGGCGACGTGTACCACCAGAACGAAGTGGAACAGTCCACGTATAACTTCGAGCACGCGAACGTCGATCTTCTGTTCACGTTCTTCAACAGCTACGAAGCCGAAGCGAAGCGCATGATCGAAGCGCAGATCGCGCTGCCCGCCTATGAGCTCGTGCTGAAGGCCGGCCACACATTCAATCTGCTCGACGCGCGCGGCGCCATCTCGGTCACGGAGCGCGCGGCCTACATCGGCCGGATTCGCGCGCTGTCGCGCCTGGTCGCGCAGGCCTACTACGATTCACGCGAGAAGCTCGGTTTCCCGATGCTCGGCAATCCGGTGCACGCCGTGCCCGGCCTCACCACCGACGAGCAGGACGCCGCCATGCCCGCGTGGGCGCCGCCGCTGAAAGTCGAACGCAAGATCGACCCGGACTGACGAGAACATCAAGAAATGACTCAATCCCATCAAGCTACGCTGCTGGTCGAACTGCTGACCGAGGAACTGCCGCCGAAAGCGCTTGCCCGTCTCGGCGACGCCTTCGCGGAAGGTATTGCGGAGCGCCTCGCGGCGCGCGATCTGATCGAAGGCGAGCTGTCATTCGAGCGTTATGCGACGCCGCGCCGCCTCGCAGTCACAATCAAAAACGTGCGTACGGTTGCGCCGGAAAAGCATGTGCGCGAAAAGGTTCTACCGGTTTCCGTCGCGCTCGATAAAGACGGTCAGCCCACCGCGCCGCTCGCGAAAAAGCTCGCTGCGCTCGGCTTCCCCGACTTTTCAGTGAACGACCTGGAGCGCGCGCAGGACGGTAAGGCCGAAGCCTTCTTCCTGCGCTACGCCGCGCCGGGCGCCACGCTGGCAGAAGGCCTGCAGGCTGCGCTCGACGAAACGCTTGCCAAGCTGCCTATTCCCAAGGTCATGACCTACCAGCGCCCCGACGGCACGAACGTGCAGTTCGTGCGGCCGGCGCATCGCCTGACCGCGCTGCATGGCGAGCAGATCGTTCCGGTCAGTGCGCTCGGCATCGACGCTGACGACACCACGCTTGGTCATCGCTTCCTGTCCGAAGGCTTCGTGCAGATTCAGCACGCGGATTCATATGCCGACACGCTGATGCACAAAGGCCGTGTGGTACCGAACTTCGCCGACCGCAAGGAAACCATCCGCACGCATCTGCTTGCGCACGCTGACGGCGATCAGGTCGTGATGCCTGAATCGCTGCTGGACGAAGTGACGTCGCTGGTCGAATGGCCGGTGGTCTACGCATGCCGTTTCGAGGACGAATTCCTGCAAGTGCCGCAGGAATGTCTGATCCTCACCATGCAGACGAACCAGAAATACTTCGCGTTGACGGATGAGAACGGCAAGCTGCGCTCGCGCTTCCTGATCGTGTCGAACATCGAAACGTCCACGCCTGGCGATATCGTCGAAGGCAATGAGCGTGTGGTGCGCCCGCGTTTGGCCGACGCGAAATTCTTCTTCGAGCAGGACAAGAAGAAGCCGCTCGCCGACCGCGTGCCCTTGCTTGCGAACGTCGTGTATCACAACAAGCTCGGCTCGGCGCTGCAACGCGTGGAGCGTGTCGAATCGCTGGCCGGCGCGATCGCCGAACTGATCGGCGCGGACGTGGCGCTCGCCAGGCGCGCCGCGCGTCTGGCCAAGGCCGATCTGATCACCGACATGGTCGGCGAGTTCCCCGAGCTGCAAGGCACGATGGGCACCTACTACGCCCGCCACGACGGCGAGCCGGAAGAAGTCGCGCTCGCATGCTCGGAACATTATCAGCCGCGTTTTTCCGGCGACGCGTTGCCGGGCACGGCAACCGGCACGGTCGTCGCGCTGGCCGACAAGCTCGAAACGCTGGTCGGCATCTGGGGCATCGGTTTGCAACCCACCGGCGAGAAAGACCCGTTCGCGTTGCGCCGTCACGCGCTCGGCGTGCTGCGCATTCTGGTCGAGAAGCAACTGGCCGTGGACTTCGTCGAACTGCTGCGCACCGCTTACGCGCAATTTGCCGCAGTGCCGAACGTCGTCGATTCGACGCAAGCCATCTACGACTTCAGCATGGATCGTCTGCGTGGTTTGTTGCGCGAACGCGGTCACGCGCCGGGCGAAATCGACGCGGTGCTCGCGCTCAACCCGACGCGTCTCGACGATATCGTCGCGCGCCTCGATGCAGTACGCGAGTTCGCGGCATTGCCGGAAGCGGCATCGCTCGCGGCAGCCAACAAGCGCATCTCGAACATCCTGAAGAAGTCGGAAGGCGCGACCGCCACCGGCGGCGTGCAGGTCACGCTGCTCTTCGAACCGGCGGAAAAGGCCTTGCATGCGCAGCTGGAGCAGGTAGCGCCGCGCGTGCAGTCGCAACTCGCCGCACGCGATTACACGGGCGCGCTTACCGCGCTTGCCGCGTTGCGCGAACCGGTCGACACGTTCTTCAACGACGTGATGGTCAACGCTGAAGATCCGGCGCTGCGCGCGAATCGTCTGGCGTTGCTCGGCGCGCTGCATCAGCAGATGAATTGCGTCGCCGACATTTCCCGACTCGCCGCCTGAGCCGCACGCCATGCCGACCAAAAAAGTGGTGATCCTCGACCGCGACGGCGTGATCAACGCCGACTCCGACGCGTTCATCAAGTCGCCGGACGAGTGGGTCGCGTTGCCGGGCTCGCTCGAAGCGATTGCGCGTCTCAGCCAGGCGGGCTATCGCGTAGCGGTCGCAACGAACCAGTCGGGCATCGGCCGGGGCCTGTTCGACATGAACGCACTCAACGCAATGCATCTCAAGATGCATCGCATGGCGGCGTCCGTAGGCGGGCGCATCGACGCGGTGTTCTTCTGCCCGCACACGGCGGAAGACCACTGCGAATGTCGCAAGCCGAAGCCCGGCATGCTGAAGATGATCAACGAGCGTTTCGAGGTCGACCCGGAAAACACGCCGGTGGTCGGCGACGCGATGCGCGACCTGCAAGCGGGCGCGGCGCTCGGCCACCCGGTTCATCTGGTGCTCACGGGCAAAGGCCGCAAGACGCTCACGGCGGGCGGCCTGCCGGATGGCACCGTCGTCCACGACGACCTGCGAGCGTTCGCGCTCGACTTCCTCGCCGACGCTCAAGAGTGATGCGTACCACGCGAGTCCCCACCTCTTACTGACCACGCCGATGCGCTTCATTCGTTCTTTGCTGCTGCTGATTTACTTCATCGTGTTCACGGTGCCGTACGCGACCGCATGCTTCATTGCGTTCCCGTTCATGCGCGCCGATAGCCGCTACTGGATGGCGGCCGGCTGGTGCCGTGCAACGCTCAACGCGGTGCGCTGGCTCAACGGTATCCGCTACAAGATCGAGGGCATGGAGAACCTGCCCAACGGTCCGGCGGTGTTGTTGTCGAAGCATCAATCGGCATGGGAAACGCTGGCGTTTCCCGCCTTGATGCCTCGGCCGCTGTGCTACGTGTTCAAGCGCGAGTTGCTGTATATGCCGTTTTTCGGCTGGGCGCTCGGCCTCCTGAAGATGGTTCATATCGACCGTAAAGAAGGCAAGTACGCGTTCGAATCGGTGATCAGGCAAGGCAAGGCACGCATGGCGGAAGGCGCCTGGGTGATCATGTTTCCGGAAGGCACACGCACGCCGACTGGCAAGCAGGGCAAGTACAAAACCGGCGGTGCGCGTTTTGCGATTGCAACCGGCGCGCCGGTCGTGCCGATCGCTCACAACGCCGGACGCGTGTGGCCTCGCAACTCGTTTATCAAATATGCGGGTATAGTCACAGTGTCGATCGGCAAGCCGATCGAGACCACGGGGCTCACGCCCGACGAAGTGAACACGCGCGTCGAACAGTGGATCGAAGCTGAAATGCGTCGCATCGATCCTACTGCGTATCGCGCGGCGGGAAGCAGTTCCGCCGCCGCACCTATCTGACGCGCCCACGCCCTCGAAGGCGTACTTGCGCGAAGCCGAATCCGATGCAGAAGTCTCCTACGCCGCAGCCCGCTGCGGCGCTCGATAACCGGCAACTCGATCTCCCGCTCTTCGCAGAGCCGGGGTCGACTTCGTCGTCCCCTTCACCGTCCGCGCCTTCGGCAACGCCTCAGGGTCAGCAGCCCGCGGTGCCGCTTGCACCAGACGGCAGCAAGCTGCGCAGTCTCGTCATCGGGTCGCGCACGCTGCATTACGCGCTCAAGCGTTCGGCGCGCCGCTCGATCGGCTTCGCAATCGACAGCACCGGTCTAACGATCACTGCGCCGCGTTGGGTCACGCTCGCCGATATCGAAACCGCGATCACCGAAAAACAGCGCTGGATTTTCACGAAGCTGATCGAATGGCAAACGCGCGTCGAACAGCGCGCGTTGCCGAAGGTCGACTGGAAAGACGGCGCCGAGGTGCCCTATCTCGGGCAGCCGGTGCGCGTAACGCTCGGCTCGCCGCAAGGCACGCTCGCATTTAGCGCGACCGACTCCGCCTTGCAAGTGCCGCTGCCTCTGCAAGCGGACCCGCAGCAGATCAAGGACCGCGTGCAAGGCTGGTTGCAGAACGAAGCGAAGCGTGTGTTCGGCGAGCGCCTCGCCATTTACGCGGAGAAGCTGGGCGTCAACTATCGCGCGTATGCGCTTTCTTCAGCGGCCACGCGTTGGGGTAGTTGTTCGAGTGACGGCAAGATTCGCCTGAACTGGCGGCTGATTCACTTTCCGCTTTCCATCATCGATTACGTCGTCGCGCATGAGTTGGCGCATCTGCGGGAAATGAATCACAGCCCGCGCTTCTGGCAAACGGTCGAATCGATTTTTCCGGAATTCCGCGAAGCGCGGCAGACGCTGAAGTCGCATCCGCCGGAACTGCTGCCGACGCTCTAGAGCCGGCGTTTCTCGTGTTTTCCCGCAGCACGTGAATGGCCGACGCGGCATGGACAGTGATCAACGCCGCGCGACCTACTCCGTGCAAAACGTCTCGTGCAGATGACGCCACGTCACCTTGCCTTGCGCGTCGACGTCCATCACTGCGGTTGAGCGCCGCACGTTCGCATTGCCCGCATTGTCCCGCTGATACTCGCGATATTTCACGACCGCGCCAGTCGGATATTCGACGACGATCTCCCTGTCGCGAATGTCGATCTGCGAGCCTGGCCGCGCGCCGCGCAGCCTCGCGAACGTCTCGCGCAGCGCGGCGCGATCGAGCGCGGCGCCGGACGGCATGATCAACGTGAACTGCGGCGCGAAGCGCGCCATGATCCGTTCGAGCGCGAGGTCGTCCGCGGAACCGTCGAACAAGGCCTCGATTTCGACGTGGATCGCATCGAGTTCGTTGAAGTAGGGATTGTTGTTGTTCATGACGTGATCGAATGAGACCTCGGCTCGCAGGCGCCGGCGCTTATTTTTTCTTCTGGATGAACTCGATCTTGTAGCCGTCCGGATCGGTGACGAACGCAATGACGGTGGTGCCGTGTTTCATCGGCCCCGCTTCGCGCACAACCGTGCCGCCTTGCGCCTTGATTTTGTCGCATGCGGCATAGGCGTCTTCCACCTCGACGGCGAGATGCCCGAAGCCGTTGCCGAGGTCATAGGCCGGCGTGTCCCAGTTGTGCGTCAACTCGATGACAGTGCCGTCGCGCTCGTCCGTGTAGCCGACGAACGCCAGCGTGAATTTGCCGTCCGGATAATCTTCGCGGCGCAGTAACTTCATGCCGAGCAGTTCGGTGTAGAACGCGATCGAACGGTCCAGGTCGCCGACCCGGAGCATGGTGTGAAGCAGGCGCATCGTGTACTCCCTGTTGCTTGATGTCGAGACCGTAAATGTACCCGGAATCGACCGTCGTTGCAGGGACGCCGGCGCTCAGCGGGCGGCGTGGAGCGCGCGCCGCGCCGCCTTGTACCCATATGTCAGAACTGATGCCGCAGCCCCGCCATCAAGCCGATTTGCGAGCCTTTTTGCGCGAGCCCGACGCCATTCACGCCTTGCAGTTGCGCGCCGATCAGATCGCCGCGATACAGCGAATAATCGCCTTCCACATACACATCAGTGCGCTTTGACAGGTTGTAGTCCGCGACGAGCTGATATTGCCATGCCGAACCGTCTTTGGCCGCGGTCTTGCCGTCCTGCAGCGTGCGCCAGACGTTGGCCGCGAGGTGCCAGGCGTCGCCCACCTGCTGCGTGATACCGCCCATGAACATGCGTCGTCGCGAAAAGTCCGTGTATTTCAGCGCGGTCAGCGCGGCAGCCGTAAACGGTCCGTTCGCGAAAGTTGAGAAACCGGCGTCGGCCCGATTGACGATGTAACCCAGCGCAAAGCGCGTTTTGTTCCACGTGTACGAGCCGCCGAATGTCCACGCTTTGGCCGAGGCTCCGTTGACCGAGTCTTTCGACTCCTCGTATGCGCCGCCGACGGTGAATGGTCCTCCCGGGGGCGCATAAGCGGCCGCCGCGCCGATCTGGCTGCCGTACGAATTGCCGGCGTTGCCGCCGAACGCGTAGCCCGCCGCGAAGCTCAAGCCGTTGTACTTTGCCTGGTACTGCACCTGATTACTGGTCCAGATGCCGCCCGTCATCGTCACCTCGGGCTGAAAGCTGAAGTCGTAAGGAATCCACGGATTGCTGCCGTAACCGCCTACCGTGATGCCCTCGATCATCACGTTGTACTGACGGCCCAAAATGACCTGCCCGTAGGAAGTGGAGCGCACACCGACCTGCGCTTCGTTGAAGAACGGCAAGGTCGGATCGCTCTGTCCACTGTTGATGTACAGGCGATTTTCGAGTTTGAAGAAGGTAGACCACCCGCCGCCAAGGTCCTCGACGCCTTTCAGCCCCCAGCGGCTTTGCGTCATGCCGCCCGTGCCCAGCCCGAGAGAAGAGTCGCCCGCTTTGTTGGCATGCGTCAGGTAGCGCACGCTCTCGTCGACCACGCCGTAAAGCGTCACGCTCGATTGAGCTTGCGCAACTGGACAACCGAACGATACCAACGCCACGACCGCCGCGCCTCTGCTGAGGGTCTTCATGCCGTTTCCTCGTACAGGCTCCGCTTTGCGCGGATGGAGTTTGTCTGCTCACGCGACGCATCGCCCGGTGGCCGGCTTCTTACTGAAGCGACTGAAGCTGCTGAAGCCCGATTCCGCGACGCAGCGCGTACGAAAGTACCGACAGAACATGTCGTCGAACCTTAGCGCGAAATCAGGATGGTAAGAAATAGATGTTGCGCGAGGTGTTGCGCGGGAGTTGCGCAGGCGTCCCGGAATTCGCAAATGACTTGCGACTTGTCGGAAGCACGCGTAGGCGGTGGGGTCATCGAATGGACGCGCGAGCGGGTTTGGTATCGTACGCGCTGCGCCGGACAACCCCGTCCTGCCCTTTTCGTCACCACAACGCCATGAGCACCACTGCCCTTCCCACGCGACGCACCCCCGACGGCTTCGCCATCCTGCTGATGGTCGGCTTGTGCGCGATCTGGGGATTCCAGCAAGTGGCGATCAAAAGCGCCAACGCCGCGTTGCCACCGCTTTTCCAGGCGGGCTTGCGTTCGGCGATCGCCACGCTGCTGGTCTGGGGCTGGGCGCGCTCGCGCGGCACGCCGCTTTTCCGCGACGACGGCACGCTGAGCGCTGGTCTGCTGGCGGGCGTCCTGTTCGCTGCCGAGTTCGTGTGCATCTTCCTCGGACTCACACTCACGAGTGCGTCGCGCATGGCGGTTTTTCTGTACACCGCACCTTGCTTTACGGCGTTGGGCTTGCACTGGTTCGTCGATGGCGAGCGGATGCGGCGCATTCAATGGCTCGGCATTTTCGTGGCTTTTGCCGGCATCACGCTGGCTTTCGCGGATGGCTTCCTGCATGGCGCAACGGCGCGCAGCGCGTCGCTGGCCGCTGTAGCCGGCGACGCACTCGGCGTGCTCGCAGGCATTGCCTGGGCGGCGACGACCGTCGTGGTGCGCGCGACGCGGCTTGCGCACTCCAGCGCAAGCAAGACGCTCTTCTATCAACTGGCGGTATCCGCCGTGGTGCTGCTTGTGCTGGCGCTTGCGTTCGGCGAGGCACACGTGGACACGGTTACGCCGTTGGCGATCGCGAGCCTCGCGTATCAGGCGGTGGTGGTCGCGTTCGTCAGCTATCTGGTGTGGTTCTGGCTGCTCACGCGCTATGTCGCCTCGCGCCTGTCGGTGTTCTCGTTTCTCACACCGATGTTCGGGGTCACCTTCGGAGTGCTGCTGCTCGGCGAGTCATTCAGCTTGCGGTTTCTGATGGCCGCAGCACTCGTGCTGACCGGCATCGCGCTGGTCAATGCGCCGGGAAAGCGCTGAACGGCTCGAGCTTTCGTCCGTAACCATTGCGCCTGAACTCCCGGCTCAACGGCTCGGAACTCCTGCCGACGCTTCAGCCCACGAACCCCAGCGCTCTACCCCCCGCGCCCACCGCTTAACGCTTACCCGCCACGATCTGTGCGACGCGCACGTATTCGGCCACCGGCACGTCTTCGGCGCGGCGCTGCAGGTCGAAGCCAATGGCGTCGAAATCGACGGTATCGCGCAACGCAGCCAACGTATTGCGCAACATCTTGCGACGCTGGGAGAAAGCCGCCGTCACCACTTCGCCGAGTACGCGCTGGTCCACGGGCGTGAGTTCGTGCGGCGCATACGGGATCATTCGCACAATTGCCGAATCGACTTTGGGCGGCGGCTGGAATGCCTCGGGCGGCACGTCCAGCTGCTTGTCGATGACGTAGCGGTATTGCAGCATCACCGAGAGACGGCTGAAGGCCTTGGTGCCTGGCTCGGCCACCATCCGCTCGACCACTTCGTTCTGCAGCATGAAGTGCTGGTCGATCACACGGTGCGCAAACGCAGTGAGATGAAACAGCAGCGGGCTCGAAATGTTGTACGGCAAGTTGCCGACAATACGTAGCGACGGCTCGTCGCCCGGCGCGGCGAGCGAGCCGAAGTCGAACGCGAGTGCGTCGCCGGCGTGCAGCTGGAGCAGCTCGCCGAACTTGTTCTTCAGACGCCCGATCAGATCGCGGTCAAGCTCGACCGCGTGCAAGGGCGCCTCGGGCGTCGCGAGACGCTCGATCAACGGTTCAGTCAATGCGCCGAGCCCCGGCCCGATTTCGACCATGCGCTGGCCGCGCTGCGGCCCGATCACATCGACGATCGAATCGATCACGCCCATGTCGACCAGGAAGTTCTGCCCGAAACGCTTGCGCGCGATATGGCCTTGGTGCCGGCCCTGCTGCTGTCTGCTGGTGGACATCGAAGAAACGCTAAAGAAAGAAAACTGCCTGGAAATGATTACGCGCGAGGCGCCGATGCGACGTTGAATCAGCCCGCGCGGCGATGTTGCGCCATGAGAACGGCCGTGTCGATGGCGGCGATCAGGCTGCCCGCGTCGGCGCGGCCCGTGCCGGCGAGATCAAGCGCGGTACCGTGATCGACCGACGTGCGGATGATCGGCAAGCCCAGCGTGACGTTAATGCCTTCGCCGAACGTCGCGTACTTGAGCACCGGCAAGCCCTGATCGTGGAACATCGCGAGCACGCAGTCGGCCTCGTCCAGATAACGCGGCTGAAACAGCGTGTCCGCCGGATACGGGCCGCGCGCGTCGATGCCTTCACCGTTCGCGAGCTTGAGCGCCGGCGAGATCACGTCGATTTCCTCGCGACCAAGATAACCGTTCTCGCCGGCATGGGGGTTCAATCCCGTGACGAGAATGCGCGGCGCAGGCAACCCGAAATGATGCCGCAAATCGTGATCGATAATACGCAGCGTTTCGACGATGCCCTCCACCGAAAGCGCGGAGGAAACGTCCTTCAGCGGCAGATGCGTGGTGGCGAGCGCAACCCGCAACGGACGCTCGCCGGTGCCCGCCAGCATCATCACCACGCGCGGCGTGCGCGTGCGCTCGGCGAGATACTCGGTGTGGCCGGTGAACGGCACGCCCGCGTCGTTGATGGTGCTCTTTTGCAGCGGCGCGGTAACGATCGCGTCGAATGTGCCGGCCATTGCGCCGTCGATCGCGCTATCCAGCAGATCCAGCACGTAGCGTCCATTGGCCGCGTTGAGCTTGCCCGCGACAGCCGGCGCGCCGAGCGGCCGGTGCTGCATCTGAATGTGCGACGCGTCGGCCACGAGCGCCGGCCAATCTACGCCGACTGAGCGCGCCCGTTCGGCGACAAGAGCCGCATCGCCCAGCACGGTGAACCGCGCGCCGGGCCAGTGTGCCGCCGCGCCCGCAAGCGCCTGCGCGGTCAGCTCGGGACCGACGCCGGCGGGTTCGCCCGTCGTGATCGCGATCTGCAACGGCAAGCTGGCTGACGGGGCGGCGGAATTCATGAGGTTTATTGAACGCGAGACAGGTCGGGCTTTACTTCGACGTAGGCGGTGTCGCGCAGTTCGCGCAGCCAGTCGGCGTAAGCCTGCTCCGCCTTGCGCTGACCGATGGCCTGGCGCGCAAGATCCATTTGCTGCGCGATGGAGCCTTCAGACTCGCGGCGTTCCAGCACCTGAATCAGGTGATAGCCGTATTCGCTGCGCACCGGGTCGCTGATCTGACCGTCCTGCAAGGTGTTCATCGCGCGCTCGAATTCGGGCACCGTCTCGCCCGGGCTGATCCAGCCCAGGTCGCCGCCTTGCGACGACGAACCGTCTTGCGAATACGTGTGAGCGAACTTCGCGAAGTCGCCGCCCGCAGCGATTTCCTTCTTGATTTCGAGCAGCTTCTGGCGCGCTTGCGGCTCGGACATGCCGTCGCCCACGCGCAGCAGGATGTGCCGCACGTGCGTTTGCACGAGCTTCGGCGCGTCCGAACTCGTGCCCTGACCGCTGCGACGGTCGACAAGGCGCACGACTTCAAAGCCGTCGTTGGTGCGGATCACTTCCGGATTGACCTGCCCCGGACGCAACGCCGAGGCGGCCTTGACGAATTCCGGCGGCAGCTTCGACGGCGCGGCGAAACCCATGTCGCCGCCCTTCGATGCGTCCGGCGCCTGCGAATTCGATTTCGCGAGCTTCTCGAAGTTGGCGCCGCCCTTGGCTTCGGCGAGCAATGCCTCGGCCTTCTTCTGGGCCGCTTCGATATCCGTTTGCGGCGCGTTCAGCGGCGCCTTCAGCAGGATATGCTGCATGTGCAGGTCGCTCGTCGCGCCGGCATTCGGGCCGCGCTGACTGGCGATGTAGTTCGCGACTTCAGCGTCCGACACCGTGACCTTGCTGTCCACTTCCTTTTCACGCAGACGCGAAAGCGTGAGCTCGGTGCGCGCGTCGCTCGTGAACGTGGCCCAAGGCACGCCTTGCGCCTCGATCCGCGAACGGTACACGTCGAGCGACAGGTTGTTCGCCTGCGCAAGACGCTCGAGCGTTTTCTGCACCGCTGCGTCGTCGATATTGATGCCGTCTTCTTTCGCCTTCTGCAACTGGATGCGCTCCAGCACCATCTGGTTGAGCACCTGCTGACGCAACTGATCGGCCGGCGGAATCGGGGCGTTCTGCTGGCTCAGACGCCGGGTAATCAGGCCCACGCGCTCTTCGAGCTCGCGCCGTGTGATGACACCGTTGTTGACCACTGCGGCGATCGTGTCGACGGTCTGGCCGCCGCGGTTGCCGCCCAGCGCCTGCGCCTGTACCGGCGCAACCGACAGGAAAGACGCCGCGGCGGCAAGACCTGCCGCGAGCGTTGCCAAGCGAAGCTTTTTCATGATTGCCACAGATACTCCAATGATGTCGGGCACGCCTGGCCCGTCTTTTCGCATTCGATGAACGACCGGGCGAGCGTCATTCGTAATTGATGAACCGCGACTCGGGCGGCGGCGGAGGCGGCAGCGGCGTGTAGCCCGCCACGCTGCTGCGGAACGCGGAAATCAGCCCGTTGTCGACGCTCGACAAGCCCTTGAACGTCAACTGCGCGAGAAAACGCGTGCTCGACTGATGCTGCCCCGACGTATTCAGGCCGTTTGCGTAGCGCTGGATACCGGCGCCGAGCGTCCAGCAGTCCGCGTCGTATTGCAAGCCCACGAGCCCGTCGACGATCCGATGCCCCCCCAGATCGTAATTGAACCGCCCGACCCCGAATACCCGATGCGTGAGCGGCCATTGCCCCGACACCAGCACCTGATTGATAGGCTGATTCTCCAGCGTGGTGTTCGCACGCGTGTAGCGATACCCGACGTTGAGCACCTTGCCGGTCGCCGGACTGAACCCGAAACCGACGCTCGTCTTGACCAGCTGATTGTTGTCGGCATTATATTGGAACGCGGTTTCCGACGCGAAACCAGCCCCGAGCTTGAGCGACGCGCCCACGATCAGGTCCGAATGCGTGGCTTGCGTGCTCGTCTGATTCGGGAGCAGCGTGACACGCTGATCCTGGAAGTAGTACTGCTGCGCGATCACGAAACGCGCGCGTTCGTCGCCCGTTGCGGGGTTGATGAAGCGCGTGGTGATGGCCGCGGTCAGACGGTTCGCGTCCGCAATGCGGTCGTTGCCGACGAAGGTGTTCGGCGTGAAGATTTCCGCGAGCCCGAAGTCCGATTCGGCGGTGTCGAAGAGCGGCGCCGACTCCTGATTGCGATACGGCGTGTACACGTAGTACAGACGCGGCTCGAGCGTCTGGATGTAATCCTCGCCGAAGAGCCGGACCGAACGGTCGAAAATGAGCCCCGTGTCGAAGCTCAGCGTCGGGATTGATTCAGTGAAATTCTTCGGCGTCCCGACCGGCACGTCGCCGCTGATGTTGCGCAGGTTATACGACGCGAAATGCCATTGCACCTTCGGCGTGACGAAGTAGCCGGGCCCGACGACCGAGTACGAAATGTACGGGTTGAACAGCACCCGCTGACCTTCGGTCATGTCCGCGGTCGTAATGCGGAAGTTCGTGTAGTCAGCTTCGGCGCCGAAGTCGAACCCACCCACGTTGTACTTCGAGTACTTCACGTTCAACTGCGGCTCGCGGCCATACGGCGCGACCGACGGCGTCAGCGTCTGCCAGTGCTGCTCGCGTGCGAGCACCGACCACGGGCCGTTGTTATACGTCAACCCGGCTTCCTGTTGATACAGGAGCTGGGTGCCGTTCATGAACTGATTGACCGACGACGACAGGTCTTCCGGATACGTGTTGTCCGAAACCTTGTTGTAGTAGATGTAGCCGCCGAACCCGTTGCCGAAGTTCTGGTTGTGCTGGATGTACAGCGCGTAGCGGTTCGTCTTGGTCAGCCGGTCGTCCGGCAGGAACTCGCCGGAGATCGACCCGGAATACGTAGGCGAAAGATAGCGGAACGTGCTCTGCAACTGCACACCGCGCTTCGAAATGATGCGCGGCGTAACCGTCAGATCGCGATTTGGCGCGATGTTGAAGTAATACGGCACCGACAGTTCGAAGCCGTTCGTCGAACTGAGCGAAAACGTGGGCGGCAGGATACCGCTGCGCCGCTCGCCGGACAGCGGAAACGACAGCCACGGCGACGCGAAAACCGGCACGCCCTGGAAGAACAGCACGCCGTTGTGGGCCACGCCCTCGTCGGCGCCGGTGTCGAAGTCGAATTCGCTGCCCTTGATGTACCAAGCCGGATCGTCCGCGCACGCGCAGGCGGTGTAAGTACCCTTGGTGAACACCGAGCGCTCGTTATCGAGCAGGTCGACGCGCTCCGCACTGCCCGAACCGCCCGTTACGTTGAAGTGGTACTTCGGCGCGGTCATGAAGCCTTCGCTCGAATCCACGCGCATGTGCGCTTCCGGTCCGGCGAACGTGGTGCCGTTGTTGTTCATGCGGACCTGGCCGTATGCGTCGGCCATGTCCGTGTCCTGATCGTAATGCAGCGCGTCGGCCTTGATCACGACAGTATTGCGGCGCACTTCAGCCGAGCCCTTGACGGCCACGTCCTGATCGGTCGTGCCGTTGGTCGAATCGCCGAGGACGAACGTGGCCGGCTTCTGCCCCGGCTGAAGCACATGATCTTCGAGTTGCGGGGCGAGCTGCATGCCCCAGGGCGGGTCGATGGGCTGCGGCTGCGCGGCCTCGCCCGCCAGTTGGGCGTGAGCGAGCGCGGGCATGAGACCCGGAACGGCGATCAACGCCGCGACGAGCCGCCTTTTGCGCGGCACCGCGGCACAAGAGGGAATCGTTTGGGAAAGCTGTCTAGGCGGCATGTATCGTTTGGCGAATCGGCCCGTCCGTCAGCTTCTGCAGTCACGATCCACCGCCTGCACACCACGACCGTGACAGTCGGCTGCACATCAATATTTACAATCTTCGAACGGTGAGGCGGGCGGTAAAGCGGAATACGCGAAAGCTGGCGTGAGTCGCGTCAAAAAAGTCGTGGGGTATTATATGGCAAGACGTTGCCCCCCTGAATTTGCCGCCGGTTTTCATGACGCTGCCCCCTTCCCAAGACTTCACACACCACTCCGCCGACCGCCGCCTCGAACTGCTCGAGGCCTGGCTGCAAAGCCACGCGGCGCGCTATTCGCTCGATCTGGGCACGCTCGCGCCGGCTTCGTCCGACGCCAGTTTTCGCCGCTATTTCCGGCTCGCCGGTAAGGCGGCGCAAGGAGAAAGCGCCGGCACGCTGATCGCGGTCGACGCCCCTCCGCCCGAAAAGTGCCGGGAATTCGTGCAGGTCGCGCATCTGCTCGGCGACGCTGGCGTGCACGTGCCGCGCGTGCTGGAGGCCGACTTCGACGCCGGGTTCATGCTCGTCACCGACCTGGGCACCGAGTCGTACCTCGGCGCACTCACCGCCGCGCAAAACGACAACGACCCGCGCCGCGCCCGCACATTGATGCGCGACGCAATCGACGCGCTGATCCGCTGGCAGCTCACGTCGCGCGAAGACGCGCTGCCGCCGTTCGACGAAGCCTTCCTGCGCCGCGAGATGGAGTTGATGCCCGAGTGGTTCATCGGCCGGCACCTTGGCCGCGAGGTGGACGACAACACCCGCGGCCTGCTCGACCGCACGTTCGCATTGCTGATAGCGAGCGCGCGGGCGCAGCCGCAAGCGTTCATGCTGCGCGATTTCATGCCGCGCAATCTGATGGTCTGCGCCGCGCCGAACGCGGCGAGCGAAGCGAGTCCCAAGGCCAATCCCGGCGTGCTCGACTTCCAGGACGCGGTGTACGGCCCCATTACCTACGACGTCGCGTCGTTGCTGCGCGACGCGTTCCTCAGTTGGGACGAGGAGTTCGAGCTCGATTGCTTCGTGTATTACTGGGAGCGCGCAAAGAAAGCCGGCTTGCCCGTCGATCCCGATTTTGGAGAGTTCTACCGCCAGATCGAGTGGATGGGACTGCAACGGCATATCAAGGTGCTGGGTCTGTTCTGCCGCATCAATTACCGCGACAGCAAACCGCACTACATGAAAGATCTGCCGCGCTTCATCGGCTATGCGCGCAAGGTGGCCGAGCGTTATGCGCCGCTGCGTCCGTTCGCGAAGCTGCTCGACGATCTCGAAGGCCGCTCGAACGAAGTCGGCTACACGTTCTGACCCAACACAATGTCTCTGAAGAAAGCGATGATTTTCGCCGCGGGCCGCGGCGAGCGCATGCGTCCGTTGACCGACGCGTGCCCCAAGCCTTTGCTCGAAGTAGGCGGCAAACCGCTGATCGTGTGGCAGATCGAGCGGCTCGCCCGCTCGGGCTTCGAGACGATTGTCATCAATCACGCCTGGCTCGGCGAGCAGATCGAAGCCGCGCTCGGCGACGGTTCGCGCTGGCACGTGCAGTTGCGTTATTCGCCCGAGCAGGAAGCGCTCGAGACGGCGGGCGGCATTGTCAACGCGCTGCCGCTTATCGAGGATAACGGCGTGAGCGAGGTGTTCCTCGCTGTAAGCGGCGACGTGTACGCGGATTTCGACTATCGCGCATTGAATGCGCATGCGCAGGCAATGAAGTCGCTGGCGGAGCCGGGCATGCATCTGGTGATGGTGCCCAATCCGGCGTTTCATCCGAACGGCGACTTTGCGCTCACGGACGGCGTGTTGTCGCTCGACGCCGACCCGCGCTTCACGTTCGGCAATATCGGGCTCTACGACACGCGCATGTTCCGCGATCTCCCGCGCGGTACGCGGCGTGCACTCAAGCCGTACTACCGCGAGACGATCGCGCGCGGTCTCGCCACTGGCGAGCTATACGAAGGCCTGTGGGAAAACGTCGGAACGCCGGCGCAGCTTCAGGCGCTGAATCAGCGGTTGGTCGAGCGCTGAGCGACGCCGAGCGAGAGCGCGCTTCAGCCGCGCGGCGCCCTACGCGCGCCGCCAGCCGCTTCACGCCTCGCCATTGCCCGCCCCCACAATCTCCGCCGACTCCGGGGCTTCGGCCGCGCGTTGCTGCTGCAACGCCCACATCTGAGCGAACAGGCCATTCGCGCGCAACAGTTCGGCGTGCGTGCCGCGCTCGACAATGCGCCCCTTGTCCATCACGATGATCTGCTGTGCGTGTACCACCGTCGAAAGCCGGTGCGCGATGATGAGCGTCGTACGTTCGCGTGCGATCTGATCGAGCTCGTGCTGGATGGCGCGCTCTGAACGCGAGTCGAGCGCCGACGTGGCTTCGTCGAACAACAGGATCGGCGGGTTCTTCAGGATGGTCCGCGCGATCGCGACACGCTGCTTCTCGCCGCCCGAGAGCTTCAGCCCACGTTCGCCGACGGGCGTGTCATATCCTTTCGGCAGTCCTTCGATGAACTCATGAATGTGCGCGGCGCGCGCCGCCGCGATCACTTCGTCGCGCGTCGCGGACGGCCGTCCATAGGCGATGTTGTAGTAGATCGAATCGTTGAACAGCACCGTGTCCTGCGGCACGATGCCGATCGAAGCACGCAGCGAAGCCTGCGCCACGTCACGAATGTCCTGACCGTCGATGGTAATTGCGCCGCCCGTCGCGCGGTCCAGGTCGTAGAAGCGGAACATGAGCCGCGCGAGCGTCGACTTGCCCGAGCCGCTATGGCCGACCACCGCCGTGGTGGTGCCAGCTGGAATCGTAAAGCTCACGTCGTGCAGAATCTGTCGCGCCGGCTCGTATGAGAAGTTCACCCGGTCAAAGCGGACTTGCGCGCCGCTCACTTGCAACGCGGGCGCGTCGGGAAGGTCCGGCACTTCCTGCGCGGCCCCGAGGAGCGTGAACATGCGGTCCATGTCGGTGAGGCTTTGCTTCAGTTCCCGATAGACCACGCCAAGAAAATTCAACGGAATATAAAGCTGCAGCATGAACGTGTTGATCAGCACGAGATCGCCGAGCGTGAGGCGTCCGGCCATCACGCCTTCGGTCGCGCGCCACAGAATGAACACGAGCCCCGTGCCGATAATCGCCTGCTGTCCAAAATTCAGCGCCGACAGCGAACGCTGCGACTTGATCGCAGCCGTGCGATAGCGCTTCAGATTTTCGTCGTAGCGGCTCGCTTCCCACTCTTCATTGCCGAAATATTTGACGGTCTCATAGTTCAGCAGCGAGTCGATTGCGCGCGAGTTCGCTTTCGAATCGAGTTCGTTCATCGTGCGGCGAAAATGCGTGCGCCACTCGGTCACCTTCACCGTGAACACGATGTACACCGCAAGAGCCACGAACGTGACCACCGCGTAATACGCCTCGTATTTGACGACGAAAAACCCGAGCACGAGCCCGACTTCGACCAGCGTCGGCAGAATGCTGTACAGCGAATAAGAGATGAGCTGCGTGATGCCGCGCGTGCCGCGTTCGATGTCGCGCGACATGCCGCCCGTCTGCCGGTCCAGATGAAAGCGCAACGACAAGCCATGCAGATGCCGGAACACCTTGAGCGCAAGCTGCCGCACCGCGCTTTCTGTCACTTTCGAAAACAGGATTTCCCGCAATTCGGTGAAGAGCGAAGTAGAAAGCCGGACCACCGCATACGCGACCACCAGCAGGCCGACGCCGCCGAGCAGCACGATGCCCGGCGAATCGTGCGCGCGGCCGAGTGCGGTCAGATGCTGCACCGACGCGAGGCTGTCGACGATACGCTTCATCACGATCGGCACACCAAGATTGGCAATCTTCGCGCCGATCAGGCAACTGAGCGCGAAGATCACGCGCCACTTGTAGGTCGCAAGGTAAGGCAGCAGCGACAGGATGGTCTGCCAGTCGTTGCGCGGTTGGGTGGAAATGGGCGAGGGTTCTGACGGAAGCGAGCGGCGCATGGATTTGGCTGGGGAGGAGGTGGAAATGCCGGAGTTCACAGCGGTACGCCGGCCATTGTGTGCACGTGGCACCTCGCCTGGCGGCGCAACCTCGCTGGGCGCTTTCCCGTACAATTCCTGATCTTCCTATTGTCGCAGAAGCCGGCCGGCGCCGCTTTTCGTGGGCTATCCGGGCATTCGGTCGAAGGTTGACCGAGCGGGCGTGCCGTCTGGCGATGTCCGCAGCTTGCGTGGAGCGGTTGCCGCGTAGTCCACCTGCTGGGCCGGCTGACAGAGCCAAACAGATCAACACGCGTTTCCAGGGTACCAATGACCGATATTCTCCAACTCCCGCAAAAGCCATGCGCACTGCGCGTCATGCCGCAACCGTCGGACGCGAACGTTCACGGCGACGTGTTCGGCGGCTGGATCATGGCGCAAGTGGACATTGCCGGTTCGATTCCGGCGAGCCGCCGCGCGAATGGACGTGTCGCGACCATCGCGGTCAACTCGTTCGTGTTCAAGCAACCAGTGTTCGTCGGCGATCTGCTGAGCTTTTACGCGGACATCGTCAAGACGGGCAATACGTCGGTCACCGTTTCCGTCGAGGTCTACGCGCAACGTATGAGCCTCACAGAAGATCTCGTGAAGGTAACCGAGGCGATCCTTACCTACGTCGCTACCGACAGCGACCGCCGTCCGCGCGCGCTGCCCGCACTCGATTGAACTCGACCGGGTTCATTGAGACACTGCATGCCGGCGCTCAATAGCGCATGTATCGCGCACGTATGGCGCACGTATTGCGCAATCACGAACCGGCACCCGCCGCTATTGAGACGCCAGCGCACCATCGGCGCGCAGATATGCGTCGACTTGTCCTTCTATCCACTGCGCAAAATGCGCCTGCTGGGCAGTGAGCGTTTCGCGTTGCTGCCACACGAGCCAGTACGGGTAGCGATAAGGCACGCGAATCGACGTGATCTGCACCAGTTCGCCCCGGCTCAGCGCATGCGAGACGAGACTGCGCCGCTCCAGGGCGACACCTTGGCCCAGCAACACCGCGCTGATCACCACGTTCGAGTCGTTCGCGGACAACACCATGCGCGCGGCAACCGGCTGCGCGACCTTCGCCGCTTCGCACCAGTCGCCCCACGGCGCGTCGGGGCTCGAAATCAGCGGACACGCGACCACGTCTTCGGCGGTGACGGGAAAGCGCCCGTCCGGCCCGAGCCCGAAATGCGGTGCCGCGACCACGACCATTTCATCGTCGAATAGCTTTTGCTGCGCGACGTCGGGCCAATGGCCCTGCCCCATACGAATGGCGATATCGCTCACGCCGTGGCGCAAGTCTTCGAGTTGCAAGCCGGTGGCAAGACGCACGCGATAGTACGGATGCGCTTCACGAAAGTTCTGCAGACGCGGCACGAGCCAATGCTGCGCGAACGACGGCAACGTCGCGATCACCAGTTCGCTGTCATGCGGACGAGCCTGCGCGCGTCGCGTGGCCTGTGTAATGTCGCGGAGCGCCGCGCGTATATCGAGTGCGTAGAGGCGGCCTTCTTCGGTTGGGCGCAACCCGCGCGCCTCGCGTACGAAAAGCGCGACGCCCATTACATCTTCGAGCACCTTGATCTGCTGGCTCACCGCCGAATGCGTGACATGCAATTCGCGCGCGGCCTGGGTGACGCCGCCCAGCCGGGCGACGGCCTCAAAGCAGCGCAGAGCGGTCAAAGGCGGGATCGGTTTCATGTAAGAGATTCTGACGTAAACCGTCGATTAATTTCGCTTTTTCTGCCGCTCGGAGATGCTTAATCTATTGCCCTGACGCGCGCCATACTGCACCGGCGGCCACATGCACGCCACCGCGAGCGCCCGCGCATCGCGATAGAACTTCTAACGGGAGCAATATGAAACTGATCGGAATGCTGGACTCGCCTTACGTGCGCCGGGTGGCTATCTGCATGAAGATGCTGAAGCTGGATTTCGAACACGCGCCCATTTCCGTGTTCAGTACCTACGACCAGTTCGCGGCCATCAACCCGGTGGTCAAGGCGCCGACGCTCGTCGCCGACAACGGCAAGACGGTGATGGATTCGACGGTCATCCTTCAATATCTCGCGTCGCTCGCCGGTTCCGGGCAGCGGCTATTTCCGTCCAGTCCCGACGACTGCCTGCGCGCCGCGCGCCTGACGGGCCTCTCGCTCGCCGCGTGCGACAAGACGGTGCAGATCGTCTACGAACGCAATCTGCGGCCGGTGGACAAGCAGCACGAGCCGTGGATGGAGCGGGTGCGCGGGCAGATGCTCGCCGCGTATGCCGAACTCGAACAGGAAGCCGCGGCCGCGCCGTTGCCAACCGAGGCGGAGCGCCTCGGCGCGGCGGAAGTGACGCTCGCGGTCGCGTGGAACTTCACTCAGGCAATGCTGCCGCAGATCGTGCGCGCCAGTGCGCATCCGCATTTGCAGGCATTTTCGGCTGCGGCGGAGCAGTTGCCGGTTTTCGCGAGCACGCCGGCAGTGTGAGGTCGGCGGCGTTAACGCGGGCGTAGGTGTATCGCGACCGATCCAGCAGCAGCGACCGCCCGCGCCGCCGCCGCATTCAAACCAGCGCGAGTTCGCGCGCCGCGCCGCCTTGCATCAAGTCGTAAATTGCCTCGGTGGACAAAGGCTTCGCGAAGTAGAAGCCTTGCATCTCGTCGCAAGCACGCTCCTTCAGGAAGTCGAGTTGTGCCGACGTTTCGACGCCTTCGGCTATCACCTGCAGCTTCAGCGAATGAGCGAGCGCGATGATGGCCGAGGTAATCGTCTCGTCGTCGCCGGATATGCCGATGTCGGATACGAACGAGCGGTCGATCTTCAGCCGGTCCACTGGGAAACGCTTCAGGTAGCTGAGGCTCGAATAACCCGTGCCGAAGTCGTCGATGGCAAGGCCAATGCCGAGCGCGTGCAGCTCGTTGAGCATGGACACCGCTTCTTCGGCGTTGCGCATGATCGCGCTCTCGGTCAGTTCCAGTTCGAGGTATTGCGGCTCGAGGCCGGTCTCGTCGAGCACCTGCATGACGAGTTTTGCAATATCGCGCTGCTGGAACACACGCGCCGACAGGTTGACCGACACACGCGCCGGCGGCAAGCCGAGGTCTTGCCAGGCCTTGTTTTGACGGCACGCCTCGCGCAGCACCCACTCGGACAGCGGGCCGATGAGACCGCTTTCCTCGGCAACCGGAATGAACGACGACGGCGGCACGAGCCCCACTTCAGGATCGCTCCAACGCACCAGCGCCTCGGTACCGACGATCTGTCCGCTGTCGATATCGACCTGCGGCTGATAGTGCAGCAGGAATTCGTTGTCGCGCAGCGCGCGGCGCAAGCGCCTTTCGAGATTCAGACGCGCGCCCGCGCTCGCGTTCATCTCCGGCTGATAGAACTGGAACGTGTTGCGGCCCATGTCCTTCGCGCGATACATCGCGAGGTCCGCCTTTTTCATCAGCGTTTCGGCGTCGTCGCCGTCTTGCGGGAAAAGACTCGCGCCCATGCTGCACCCGACGTACAGTTCCGTGCCGTCGAGCCAGACCGGTTCCGAAATCGAAGCACGCACGCGCTCCATCCACGCAATCAGCGATTGTTCGTCCACAGTGTCCGTCATCACGATCACGAACTCGTCGCCGCCGTGACGCGCGACGGTATCGCTCGTGCGAGTGCAGCGCGCGAGCCGCTCCGCCACGACGCCGAGCAGCCGATCGCCGACGCTGTGGCCCAGGCTGTCGTTGACGTTCTTGAAACCGTCGAGGTCCATGAACACCACGGCCACGCCCTTGTGCTGACGCTGCGCGACGATCAGCGCATGCTGCAGACGGTCGCGCAGCAGATTGCGGTTGGGCAGGCGCGTGAGGCTGTCGTAGTTGGCCTGATATTCGAGCTGTTCCTGATAGCGCATCAGGTCGGTGACGTCGTTGATCACGCCGATGTGATGCGTAATCACGCCTTCCGCGTTCGGCACGGGCGCAATGAACAACTGATTCCAGAACAGCGCGCCGTCCTTGCGATAGTTGCGCACCACCGCGCTCACTTCGCGATTCGCGGCGAGCGCCTTGCGGATCGACGCAACGCCCTCCTGCTCGCGATCGTCGCGTTGCAAGACCCGGCAATCGTGGCCGATCACCTCGGCGGGATCGTAGCCTGTGATCCGCATGAACGCAGGATTCACGTATTCGATCAGATTGCCCGACGGCGAGGGCGCCGTAATCAGAATTGCGTTGACGCTCGCGTCGAGCGCGCGGCTTTGCAGACGCAGCGCGAGATCGGCGCGCTTGCGCTCCGTGATGTCGGTGTATGAGCCGAGCACGCCGATCACGCGGCCTTCGCCGTCGGTGAACGGCAGCTTGCTCGTCACCGTCGTACGATGCACGCCGTCGATCACCATGTCGACCTCGAAGTTCATCTTCGGCACGCCGGTGTCGATCACTTCCTTGTCGTGCGCGCTCAGCAGTTCGGCGAAGGCGCGCCACGGCATGTCGGCGTCGCTCTTGCCTACCACCTGCTCTGGATACGAGAGCCCGCCGTCGCGCGCGAACGCCATGTTGCAGCCCAGATAGCGTGACTCCAGATCTTTCCAGAAAATGCGCTGCGGAATGTTGTCGATCACCGCTTCGAGCATCTGATTGGAACGCTGCGCCTCGGCTTCGGCGTTGATCTGTTCGGTGACGTCGTCGGCGAGAACGAAAAACGCGGCGCGTCCCATGAAATTCAGCGCGTGATACGAGATGTCCGCGCTGATAGTCGAGCCGTCCTTGCGCCGGTGATGCCAGATGCCCGCCATCGTGCGGCCGTGCTGCACGCTGTCGGCGCGCTGCAGATGCGACTCGAGGCGCGCGATCTCCACATTCGGCCGGATCGCGCGAATCGTCATGTCGAGAAACTCGGCCTCCGAATAGCCGTACTGCTGAATCGCCGCAGAATTGACAGCGAGAAAGCGCAGCGTCTCGCGGTCGAAGATATACATGGGCACCGGATGATCGTCGAACAGACTGCGAAAACGCTCGTCGTTGCGGCCAAGCGCCCGCGCGCTGTGCAGTTTCTTGCGCGCACTGCTTTCGCGCATACCGAAAGTAAAAATGAGGAGCGCACTGCCCGCGATCATGGTCACGACCAACATGAACATGGCGTGCTTCGCCCGCTTCGCCGAAGCCGCGAGCGACTCTTTGAACGCGCGGTTTTCGGCGTCACGCAGCGCGGCGAGGCCCGCTTCGACACGTTGCAGCCCGAGCCCGACATGCATATACGACGCCGCCGCCCATGCGCGTGACGCTGCCGGCTCGGCGGCATCGCGGCCCAGCAGCGCATCGTCGATGTCGCGTTGCAGCGCGCGGCTGTCGGCGTCGACCTGCGCCAGCGTGGCGAGCATGGCCGGCTCATCGGCGAGCTCGTCGCGCAACTCGCGCTGGAGACTGGCGAGCGTAGCGCTCATCGTCGCGGCGGCGTTTCCCGGCGACGGTTCAGCGGACGCTTCGAATCGGGCGAGCGCGGCGAGACCGGCGTCGAGCGCCGTCTGGTAGGCGTCGAGACTCTGGCGAACATGCGTCGAATGCAGCATGCGGGCGTCGGCATCGCGCTGCCCGCCGATCTGCAAATACGCGACGAACACGTTTGCGCCGAGCGCGGCGGCTACGACCGCGATATTGATCAGCAGCCGCTTCGAGATGAAATGGGTCATGGGTTCCGAACGTCGATCGTTCTTCAGGCGGGAGCGCGAGGCCGCTTCCGATGCGTCCGGCCGCATCGATGCGAGTCTTTTACGCGCCAACCCATGGATAACGGCAGCGTTCGGAACAGGTTGAGGGTTGGAGTGAAAAAAATTTCGGTGGCGCCTAGCCGGCCGCACCTAGCCGGCCGCTCCAAATTCCTTCATCGCCGGGATGAAGTCGTGGTTGATCTCCTGCTTGCGCGAAAGCTTGGCCAGCACGTAGCGCTTGAACGGATCGAGCTGCGCCCACAGCGCGGCGCTCGGCGCCGCCAGGCCGGCCTGTTTCGCCTGACGCAGTACGCTCTCGGGCACGCCGTCCGTGTTGCGCCAGGCTGGCGCCTCGTCAGGCGTGAACCACTCCGGTTCGACGTTCGCGTGAGTGCGCAGCATTTCGAACAGCGCGTGATCGAAGTTCGGCTCGATCTCCGCGTCCTCCTCGACGGGAAAACGTGCGAGCAGCTTGCGGTCTTCGAGCGGCAGCATTTGCCACTGCGCGAGCGAAATGCGCAGGCCGAAACGATCGAGATTGAAGCGAACCGACATCGGGATGTAAGTGAAATTCTCCGACGACTTCACCTCGAAGTTGAACAGCAGCGGTGCCTCGTTGAGTCCCATGACAGTGTTCCTCATTGTTGACGGGCAACGCACAAGCCCGGCTTGAGGTATTTTAGAACCTTATTCGCACACCGGCGGCGCAGTCCGGTACGGTGCGCACGCAGCATAAATGGAGTGAATCAGCTTGAACGAACTGGAAACAGCCGGCCAGCCAGGCGCGGTGGAGCGTCAGGTGCACCGCCATCGCGGTGCGGCGGTCGAAACGGTCACCGACCACGTCGGTCAGGAGTGGCCGGTCGCGCTCGTCTTCAACGGCATTTCGCATGCGGTGATGATGTGCACCCCGCGCGACCTCGAAGCGTTCGCGGTGGGCTTCGCGATCTCGGAAGGAATCGTCGCGCGCGGCAGCGACATTCAGGACATCGAGGTCGAATTGCATGACGACGGCGAATTGCCGCACGCCGAAGTGCAGTTGCAGGTCGTGCAGCAGGCGTTCGTCGCGCTGAAGGAAAAGCGCCGTGCGCTCGCCGGCCGCACCGGCTGCGGCGTGTGCGGCATCGAAAGCATCGACCTGCTCGATCTGAAACCCGAACGCGTGCCCGACACTGGGTTTCTGCAGCGGCTCGCACCGGACGCGATTGCGCGCGCCGCCCGCGAACTGCCGCAGCATCAGGCGCTCACGCGCCTCACGGGCGGCTTGCACGCCGCCGCATGGTGCGACGCGGCGGGCGCAATACGCTACGCGTTCGAAGACGTGGGCCGCCACAATGCGCTCGACAAACTGATCGGCCAACTCGTGCTCGATCGCGTGGATACGAAAGAGGGCTTCGTGTTCCTGTCGAGCCGCGCGAGTTACGAGCTCGTGCGCAAAGCTGCTCGCGTCGACGTGCCGATGGTCGCGACGATCTCGGCGCCCTCGTCGCTCGCAATTGCGATTGCCCGCAAGGCGGGCGTGCGGCTCGTCAGCTTCTGCCGTGAAACCAGCTACGTCGATTACGACACAGCGCAGCCGTCACAAAGCTGAGCAGCCGCTCAGTCGAATTGCCGGAAGTCGGGCTTGCGCTTTTCGAAGAACGCCTTGAACGCCTCGCGCGCTTCGGGCGCGATCAGCATCTTGCCGAAATGCACGGCTTCTTCCGACATCTGCGTTTGCAGTTCCTGGTGGCTCGCGCGCTTCATCAGGCTCTTCGTCACCCGCAATGACGACGCCGGCAGCGCGGCCAGCTTCGCTGCTTGCGATGCCGCGAACGCATCGACTTCCGCAGCCGGGAGTACGCGGTTCACGAAGCCCATGCGCTGTGCCTCGGCGACGTCGAACGCCTCGCCAAGAAGCAGTTTCTCGGCTGCCGCCTGATAGCCGGCGACGCGCGGCAGCAGCAGGCTCGACGCCGCTTCCGGACACAATCCGAGTTGCGCGAACGGCAGCGAGAAGCTCGCGGAGTCGGCGGCATAGACAAGATCGCAATGCAGCAGCAGCGTCGTGCCGATGCCCACCGCCGGCCCCGCCACTGACGCGACCACCGGCTTCTCGGCCGAACTGATTGCACGCAGGAACTGGAACACCGGCGCGTTTTCGCCCATTGGCGGCGACTTCATGAAGTCTTCGAGGTCGTTGCCGGCGCTGAAGATGTTTGCGCTGCCGCGAATCAGGATCGCGCGCACCGACGCGTCGCCTTGCGCCTGCACCAGCGTGTCGGCCATCGTTTGGTACATCGCGGCCGTGATTGCGTTCTTCTTGTCCGGCCGGTTGAAGGCAATTGTCAGCACGCCATTTGCGCGCTCGACCAGAATATCCGTCGTCATTTTGTCTCCTCGACTGCTGCGGAAACTGCTGGAAAACTGCTGCTGCGAATGCGAAAACGGTTCGCAAGCGGCAAGCCTGCGAACCGTTCTGCGCGCCTCAACGGCTTGCCGCTAACACCGGCGGGAACTGTGTCACAGCCGCTCGATAATGCCGGCTGCTCCCATGCCCGTGCCCACGCACATCGTCACCATGCCGTACTTGTAGTTGCGACGGCGCAGGCCGTGCACGACCGTGGACGCACGAATCGCGCCCGTCGCGCCAAGCGGATGACCCAGCGCGATCGCGCCGCCGAGCGGGTTGATCTTCGACGGATCGAGACCGAGGTCCTGAATCACCGCGAGCGACTGCGCGGCGAACGCTTCATTCAGCTCGATCCAGTCGATGTCGTCCTGCTTGAGCCCCGCAGCCTTCAACGCGGCGGGAATCGCTTCCTTCGGCCCAATGCCCATGATTTCCGGCGGCACGCCTCGCACCGCAAAGCTCACAAAGCGTGCGAGCGGCGTCAGATTGAATTGCTTCAGGATCTTTTCCGACACGACAATCAGCGCACCCGCGCCGTCCGACGTCTGCGAGCTGTTGCCCGCCGTCACTGAGCCCTTGTTCGCGAACACCGTGCGCAGCTTCGCGAGACCTTCGAGCGAGGTATCCGCGCGCGGGCCCTCGTCGAGCGCGACTTCACGCGTTTTGACGCGCACTTCGCCGGTGGCCAGATCGGGGAAGCGTTCGGTGATCGTGTAAGCGGCGATTTCGTCGTTGAACTCGCCGGCTTGCTGCGCGGCGATTGCACGGCGATGCGATTCGACCGAGAACGCATCTTGCGCTTCGCGGCTGATCTTCCAGCGCTCGGCGACTTTTTCCGCGGTCAGGCCCATGCCGTACGCAATGCCGACGTCTTCGTTGCGATCGAAGATATGCGGCGACAGCGACGGCTTGTTGCCCATCATCGGCACCATGCTCATGGATTCGCAGCCGCCTGCGATCATCGCGTCCGATTCACCCACGCGGATGCGATCCGCAGCCATAGCCAGCGCGGTCAAGCCCGACGCGCAGAAGCGGTTCACCGTGACGCCGCCGACCGAACTGGGCAAACCGGCCAGCAATGCGCCCATCCGCGCGACGTTCAAGCCCTGTTCCGCTTCGGGAATCGCGCAGCCGACGATGGCGTCTTCGATCACCTTGGTGTCGAGCCCGGGCACCTGCGCAACGGCCGATCTGATAGCGTGAACCAGCAGTTCGTCGGGGCGCGTATTCCTGAACATGCCGCGCGGCGCCTTGCCGATCGGCGTACGGCTCGCGGCGACGATGTATGCGTCTTGCAATTGCTTTGTCATTTGAAGCTCCGATGTAGGCGGCGGTGACGCTTTCGCGCTTACTCCCGCCCCATGCAAATGTATTTGCGCTAGTCGCTCAATTCCGCACCGGCTTGCCGGTCTGCAGCATGCCCATGATCCGTTCCTGGGTCTTTTGCGTGCCCAGCAGATCCACGAACGCGCGACGCTCCAGTTGCAGCAGCCATTCTTCGTCGACGAGACTGCCTGCTTCCACGTCGCCGCCGCACACGGCTTCCGCGATACGGCTTGCGATCAGGAAGTCGTGCTCGCTGATGAAGCGCCCGTCGCGCATGTTCACGAGCGAAGCCTTGATCGTCGAGATCGCCGAACGTCCGGCGACCGGCACTTGCGTGACGCGCAGCGGCGGACGATAACCCGCGCCGGCCAGCGCGCGCGCTTCTTTCTTCGCGACGTCGAGCAGCTCGAACACGTTGAAGACGATCGTGTCGGACGGCTTCAGATAACCCATTGCGCGAGCATCGAGCGCGGAGGCGGAGACCTTCGCCATCGCCGCGTTTTCGAACGACTTCTGCACGAACTTCAACAGGTCGTTGGTCGCGCCGACTTGCGTCGCGGCTTCCGCTGCGCGCAGCGCCGCTTCCTTCAGGCCGCCGCCCGCGGGCACCAGACCCACGCCGACTTCCACCAGACCGATATAGCTTTCGATGTGCGCGACCCGCTTCGCGCTATGCAGCAGCAGCTCGCAGCCGCCGCCAAGCGCGATACCCGATACCGCGGAAACGACCGGCACGCTCGCGTACTTCACGCGCAGCATGCCTTGCTGGAATTTCTTTACGAACGGCTCGATGCCCTTCGCGCCGCCCATCATGAACGCGGGCATCGCTTCTTCCAGGTTGGCGCCCGCGGAGAACGGGCCGCCCGGCGTGCCGAGCTTCAGCGATGTCGGCTGCCATACGACGAGACCTTTGTACTCTTTCTCAGCGAGTTCGATTGCCTGCGTGAGACCGTCTATCACCGACGGTCCGATCGTGTTCATCTTGCTCTTGAACGACACGATCAGCACGTCGTTTTCGCCGGCGCGGTCGTCCACCCAGGCGCGCACGGCGTCGGTTTCGAACAGCGTCTTGCCGTAGGTCTTCGGGTCAGCAACCGTTTCGCCGACGAGCGGTGCGCGAAACACCTGCCGGTCGTACACACCGAGCGACGAACGCGGCACGAAAGTCTTCGAAGCGGGCGACCATGAACCTTCGTTCGTATGCACGCCGCCCTTCTCGGCGACCGGGCCGTCGAGCACCCACGACGGCAGCGGCACGTTCGAAAGCGCCTTGCCCGCTGCGATATCTTCCTGCACCCATTCGGCGACCTGCTTCCAGCCCGCGGTCTGCCAGCCTTCGAACGGGCCTTCGTTCCAGCCAAAGCCCCAGCGGATTGCCAGGTCGACGTCGCGCGCGTTATCGGCGATCGATTCCAGATGCACGCCGATGTAGTGGAACACGTCGCGGAAAATCGACCACAGGAACTGAGCCTGCGGATGCTGCGATTCGCGCAGCAGTTTGAGGCGCTCGGCCGGCGGGCGCTTCAGGATGCGGCCGACCAGTTCGTCCGCCTTCGCACCGCCATCCACGTAGTCGCCCGTTTTCGGGTCGAGCACCTTGATCGCCTTGCCTTCTTTCCGATAGAAGCCGCCGCCGGTCTTCTGACCGAGTGCGCCCTTCTTCACGAGTTCGGCGAGCACGGCCGGCGTTTCGTAGACGGGGAAGAACGGATCGTCCTTCAGGTTGTCCTGCATCGTCTTGATGACGTGCGCCATTGTGTCCAGACCGACCACGTCGGCGGTCCGGAACGTGGCCGACTTCGCACGGCCGAGACGCGATCCGGTCAGGTCGTCCACTTCGTCGAAACGCAGGCCGAATTTCGCGGCTTCGGTAATGACGGCGAGAATCGAGAAAATGCCGACGCGATTCGCGATGAAGTTCGGCGTGTCCTTCGCGCGCACAACGCCCTTGCCGACCACGCTCGTCAGGAACGTTTCCAGTTGATCGAGAATTTCGGGGCGCGTCGTCGCGGTTGGAATCAGTTCAACGAGATGCATGTAGCGCGGCGGATTGAAAAAGTGCACGCCGCAAAAGCGCGCCTTCAGCTCGTCCGCGAAACCTTGCGAGAGTTCGGTGATCGACAGGCCCGACGTGTTGGTCGCGAAAATCGCGTTCGGCGCGATATGCGGCGACACCTTCTTGTACAGGTCGTGCTTCCAGTCCATGCGCTCGGCGATCGCTTCGATCACGAGGTCGCATTCGGCGAGCTTCTCGATGTCGTCGTCGTAATTCGCCGGCTGAATGTATTGCGCGTCGTCTTTCACGCCGAACGGCGCCGGCGACAGCTTCTTCAGATTCTCGATCGCCTTCAGCGCGATTGCGTTCTTCGGGCCTTCTTTGGCGGGCAGGTCGAACAGCAGCACGGGCACCTTGGCGTTGATCAGGTGCGCGGCGATCTGCGCGCCCATCACGCCGGCGCCGAGCACGGCTACCTTGCGAATGATCAGATTGCTCACGTCGTTCCTCCGGGGAGTTATGCGGTGTCGCGAATGTGTCGGCTGGTTCGCGACATGTGTGGCTGGCGAACGCGCCGCGCTGTTCGAATGAGCGCGACGCGTTCCGTGAGATGGCTTAGAACAGCGCTTCTTCCACTTCCATGAGCGGCTTCGAACCGGCGCGCGCCTGACGGATCGTCATGGCGGTTTCAGGCAGCAGCTTCGCGAAATAGAAGCGCGCGGTGGCGAGCTTCGCCTTGTAGAACGGATCGCCCGACGCTTCCTTGTCCAGCGCGATGCGCGCCATGCGCGCCCAGAAGTACGAGAACACGAGATGGCCGACAGTGCGCAAGTACGGCACGGCAGCGGCGCCGACTTCGTCCGGGTTCTGCATGGCCTTCATGCCGATTTCCATTGTCAGCTTCTGCACCTTTTCGCCGATGTCGGCGAGCGGGTTGATGAATTCCTGCATTTCCGGCTTCACGCCTTCCGCTTCGACGAACTCCGTGACGAGCTTGCCGAACTTCTTCATCTTCGCGCCCATGTCGCCGAGAATCTTGCGGCCGAGCAGGTCGAGCGCCTGAATCGCGTTAGTGCCTTCGTAGATCATGTTGATACGCGCGTCGCGCACGTACTGCTCCATGCCCCACTCGGCGATGAAGCCGTGGCCGCCGTAAATCTGCATCGCGTGATTGGTGCCTTCGAACGCGTTGTCCGACAGGAACGCTTTCAGGATCGGCGTGAGCAGCGCGACGAGATCGGCGGCTTCCTTACGCACCGCTTCGTCGGCGTGCGACAGTTCCTTGTCGATGTGCAGCGCGGACCAGTATGAAAACGCGCGCGCGCCTTCCGCATAGGCCTTCTGCGTGAGCAGCATGCGACGCACGTCGGGATGCACGATGATCGGATCGGCGGCCTTCTCGGGCGCCTTCGGGCCGGTCAGCGAACGCATCTGCAGACGCTCTTTCGCGTACGTGAGCGAGTTCTGATACGCAACTTCGGTGAGGCCGAGACTCTGCATGCCGACGCCAAGGCGAGCCGCGTTCATCATCACGAACATCGCGTTCAGGCCTTTGTTCGGCTCACCGACGAGCCAGCCCTTCGCGTTGTCGAGATTGATCACGCAGGTCGCGTTGCCGTGAATGCCCATCTTGTGTTCGATGGAGCCGCACTTCACGCCATTGCGTTCGCCCGGCTCGCCGGCTTCGTTCGGAACGAACTTCGGCACGATGAAAAGCGAAATGCCTTTGGTGCCCTTGGGTGCATCCGGCAAACGCGCGAGCACGAGGTGGACGATGTTCTCCGCGAGATCGTGCTCACCGCTGGAGATGAAAATCTTCGTACCGCTGATCGAGTACGAACCGTCGCTGTTCGGCTCGGCCTTGGTGCGCAGAATGCCGAGATCGGTGCCGCAATGCGGTTCGGTCAGACACATCGTGCCGGTCCATACGCCGGAAACGAGCTTCGGCAGATAGCGCTGCTGCAGCTCGGGCGTGCCGTGTGCGTGCAGACATTCGTAGGCGCCGTGCGAGAGACCCGGATACATGGTCCACGCCTGATTCGCCGAGTTCAGCATTTCGTACAACGCGTTGTTGACGAACGCGGGCAGCCCCTGGCCGCCGTATTCCGGATCGCAGCCAAGCGCCGGCCAGCCAGCTTCCACATACTGCTGATAGGCTTCCTTGAAGCCCTTCGGCGTGGTGACGACGCCGTCGCCGACGTACGTGCAGCCTTCCTGGTCGCCGCTGTGATTGAGCGGGAACAACACTTCGGAGCAGAACTTGCCGGCCTCTTCGAGCACGGCGTTGATCGTCTCCGCGTCGAGATCCGCGTGCTTCGGCATCTGCTTGATCTCGGCTTCGACGTTGAGCAGTTCGTGCAACACGAATTGCATGTCGCGCAGCGGCGCGGCGTACTGTCCCATGACTCTCTCCAAAGTTTGACAAGAAGCCAGGCCGTTAGCGCAAGTGCGTCACGCGGATGCTGTTTGCGTTCTCGCCGCTGAACCTTGTTCAGGTTTCGCGGTTTGCCGCGGTTTGCACTAACGGCTTTCGCTCTGATACGAAACAATCAATTTTTCCAGCGCGGCCCACGTAAGACGCACCGCATCCGGCAGATGCAGGAAGCGCGCGTCGTGATGCAGGCCGAGCGTGAAGCTGTACAGTTCGAAGAGCATCAACTGCGGGTCCGTATCGGCACGCAAATGCCCTTCCTCTACCGCCTGCGAAATCGCGCGAGTCAGCGCGGCGCGCCAGATCGTCACGCTCGACACGAGTTGCTCGCGCACCTGGCTATCCGCGCGGTCGTCGTACTCGACGGCGCCGCTAATGTAGATGCACCCGGTCGTGACTTCCTGAATGCGCTTCTCGATCCAGCGGGAAATCATCGCTCGCAAGCGCGGCAGTCCGCGAGGTTCGCGCAGGCTCGGGAAGAACACCTCGTCTTCGAAACGACGGTGATATTCGCGCACCACTTCAACCTGCAAGTCTTCGCGCGATCCGAAATGCGCGAACACACCGCTTTTGCTCATCTGCATGCGCTCGGCCAGGAGGCCAATCGTCAGACCTTCAAGTCCGTCGCGGCTTGCGAGATCAAGTGCTGCATCGAGAATCGCGACTCGCGTCTGTTCGCCTTTTCGCATAGCTTTTTACCGTTCTAATGTGACCGAAATGAAAATCGAACGGCCGTACTATTATTGAGTGGCGCCGTCCGCGAAACAAGGACTTTATTAGAAACCGGTTTCTAACCAGGTTTCAATTCTGCGGCATCTGGCAATCGGAGGAAGCTGATTTTTTAGAGGGGTTCGCCTTGAGGCAATTGTTGCTCAGGAGGACACCCGTTTGATTGCTGCTTCCGTTGCCGTTTTTGCCGTAAGGCCGGCATGATGCCGTACAAAGGCCGCCATCAGGAAGGGGCGGACGCCGAGTTGGCATTGCGTCTGTGTTGCGTCGGCGCCCCTTCAATCGTAGCCGCCCACCGTGAGCAGCTTCATCACCGCCCGGTAGGTCGTGTAGGCGAGCCAGTTGAGCAGGCGCTCGCCGGCCGGGCGCGCATCGTAGTGCGCTTCGTCGATGCGCCGTGAGTCCTTGAAAGCGACCAGAATCGCCTCGCGAAGCGCGTCGATCGACGGATCGTTCACCAGCACGACATTAGCCTCGTTATTGAGCATCAGGCTCAGCGCGTCGAGATTCGACGAACCCACGGTCGCCCAGTTCGAGTCGACCACCGCGACCTTGCCGTGCAGCAGGGTTTTCTCGTACTCGGCGATCTGCACGCCTGCTCGAAGCAACGCGCGATAGAGAAACGGCACGGCGTAATCGAGCGCCTTGAATTCCTTACGCCCGATGATCAGCTTCACCACCACGCCCCGCCGCGCCGCGTACACCAGCGCGCGCCGCAGCTTGCGGCCCGGCATGAAGTACGGGTTCGCCAGCAGCACCTCCTCGCGAGCCTGGCCGATCGCCGTCAGATACGCTTTTTCGATCGCCCGGCGATTGATCAGGTTGTCGCGTGCGACGAAGGCGACGCAGGGTTCGCCGCCCGCCCACAGCTCCTCGTTGCGGCGCCGGCGGCGACGTCTCAGGTTGCCGAGCGACGCTGCCGTCTTCGGAGTCAGATCCGGCTCCAACGAATCGAGCGGCCGATGCCCGACCCGAATCCGGCGCCACTGCACTTCGAAGGCCTCGCGGATGTCGTTAACCACCGGCCCGTGCAATTCCACCGCGAAATCCCAGCGTCGATAGGGCAGCCTTTCGCCGTCGTTCTCGTAATCGTCGACGATGTTGATGCCGCCGCAGTACCCGAACTGATCGTCGATCACGGCGAGCTTGCGGTGCGTGCGCGAAAAGCCGAAGCGCCCGAAGATATGCGGGTTGTAGATTCGATGCTCGATGCCCGCGCTGGCCCACTCGTCGAACATCGACAGGCGCGCAGTGCCGATGCCGTCGGTAATCACTCGCACGCGCACGCCGCGCGCCGCCGCTCGCAGCAACGCTGCGCCGACCGACTGGCCGGCCTCGTCGTTGCAGAAGATGTAGGTTTCGAGAACGACGTCGCGCTCCGCGGCATCGATGCGCTCAATGAGCGCGCTGAAGTACTCGCCGCCCGAGCGCAGCAGCTTGACCTCGTTGCCGCTCGTGAAGCGGTAGCGCTGCCAATAGCGGCGGCCGAGCAGCGATTGCCGCAGGCGGGCGAAACGGCGTGCGCCGCCGACGCTCATGCGCGAGACTCCGAACGCTCGCGCAGCCTCTTGGGCAATTGCAGAATCGCATCCGCATTCGACGAAGAGAAACAACGCGACGCCGCCTCTTCATATGGCAGCCAGAGAAATGCGGTGTGTTCGCGCGGCGCCAATGTCACTTCGAGCTGTTCGGGCACTTGTACGCTGAACCAATGCTCGGTGTTATGGATCACGCCTTCGCCGTAACGATGCAGGAACTGCGGATAGATCTCGTACTCGATCGAGTATTGCCAGTCGAACAAGGCGCTCTCCGGCACCAGTGCGCTGCCAATCACGATGCCCGTTTCTTCGGCCACTTCACGGATCGCCGTCTCGGCGAGCGGCTCATCGAGCCGGTCTTTGGAACCCGTCACCGATTGCCAGAAGCCCGGAATATCGGCGCGCTCGATCAACAGCACGTCGAGCGAGGGCGTATGAATGACGACAAGTACGGACTGCGGGATCTTTGGCGGTTTCGGCATGGCGTGAAAACTGGGCGCAACGCTTGCGCGGTACATGTCGGCGAGTGGTCCAATGAGCGAGCAGAAGCTGTTGCATGGACTGTAACGCAAAAAGCAAAAAAGGCGCATGACGCGCCTTTCTCGTTTTGCTATTTCATCAAGCGTATCTTGCTCGATGTTGCTTATGCCAGCTTGCGTGCTAGCCCGCGTTGCCGTTCACAGGCAGCCGCGGGTCACCTCGATTACGCCTTCGGTTCCGGCGTACGCAAGCGGATGTGCAACTCGCGCAACTGGCGCTCGTCCACTTCGCTCGGCGCTTGCGTGAGCAAGTCTTGCGCGCGCTGCGTCTTGGGGAACGCGATCACGTCGCGGATCGAGTCGGCGCCGGCCATCATCGTGACGATGCGGTCCAGGCCGAACGCAATGCCGCCGTGCGGAGGCGCGCCGTATTGCAGCGCGTCGAGCAGGAAGCCGAACTTGGCTTGCGCTTCTTCCGCGTTGATCTTCAGCGCACGGAACACCTTGCTCTGCACTTCTTCACGATGAATACGCACCGAGCCGCCGCCGATTTCCCAGCCGTTCAGCACCATGTCGTAAGCCTTTGCGAGGCAGCGCGCCGGGTCCGTTTCCAGATACTCGAGGTGCTCGTCTTTCGGGCTCGTGAACGGGTGATGCGCGGCGACGTAGCGGTTGTCTTCCTCGTCGTATTCGAACATCGGGAAGTCGACCACCCACAGCGGCTTCCAGCCCGATTCGACGAGGCCGTTTGCCTTGCCGAATTCCGAGTGGCCGATCTTCAGGCGCAGCGCGCCGAGGCTGTCGTTCACCACCTTCGCGCGGTCCGCCGCGAAGAAAATGATGTCGCCGTCTTGCGCCCCGGTGCGCTCGATGATCGCCTTGACCGCTTCGTCGTGCAGGTTCTTGACGATCGGGCTTTGCAGGCCGTCACGGCCCTTCGCCACTTCGTTGACCTTGATCCACGCGAGACCCTTGGCACCGTAAATGCGCACGAATTCCGTGTAGCTGTCGATGTCGCCACGTGAAAGCTCGCCGCCCTTCGGCACGCGGATCGCCGCGACTCGGCCGTCTTTGGTGTTAGCCGGCGTGCTGAACACCTTGAAGTCGACGTCTTTGACCGCATCGGTCAGGTCGGTGAACTCGAGCTTTACGCGCAGGTCCGGCTTGTCCGAACCAAAGCGGCGCATGGCTTCCGAATACTGCATAACCGGGAATTTCTCGTCCAGTTCGACGCCGATCGTTTCCTGGAACACGTGACGGATCATCGCTTCGAACAGATCGCGGATTTCCTGTTCCGACAGGAACGAGGTTTCGCAGTCGATCTGCGTGAATTCCGGCTGACGGTCGGCGCGCAGGTCTTCGTCGCGGAAGCACTTGACGATCTGGTAGTAGCGATCGAAGTTCGCCACCATCAGCAGCTGCTTGAAAAGCTGCGGCGATTGCGGCAGCGCGAAGAACTGGCCGGGGTTGGTGCGCGACGGCACCAGGTAGTCGCGTGCGCCTTCCGGCGTGCTCTTGGTGAGCATCGGCGTTTCAATGTCGACGAAGCCCTGCGCGTCCAGATACTTGCGCACTTCGATCGCCACACGGTAGCGCAGACGCAGGTTGTGCTGCATCTGCGGACGGCGCAGGTCCAGCACGCGATGCGTAAGACGCGTGGTTTCCGACAGATTGTCGTCGTCGAGCTGGAACGGCGGCGTGATCGACGCGTTCAACACGATCAGCTCGTGGCACAGCACTTCGATCTTGCCGCTTTTCAGCGCGGCGTTCGTCGTGCCTTCCGGACGGCTGCGCACCACGCCCTTGATTTGCAGACAGAATTCGTTGCGCACGCCTTCGGCGGCCTTGAACATCTCCGCGCGGTCCGGGTCGCAGACGACCTGGACGAGGCCTTCGCGGTCGCGCAGGTCGATGAAGATAACGCCGCCATGGTCGCGGCGGCGGCTTACCCAGCCGCACAGCGAGACGGTTTGGCCCAGCAGTTCTTCGGTCACCAGACCGCAGTATTCAGATCTCATCGACATGATGTTTGACTTTCGTTTTGCATTAGTTGAACGGCGCGCCGCAGCTGAACACTGCGTGAAACGTTGCGCGCCGGCATTACAGCGGAGGCTCGACTGTCGTGCGGCGTACCGGCGCCGGCGGCGCGGACGGCGCCACCACGCCCATCGAGACGATGTACTTGAGCGCGGCGTCGACGGTCATGTCGAGTTCGATCACTTCGCTCTTCGGCACCATCAGAAAGAAGCCGGACGTTGGGTTCGGCGTAGTCGGCACGTAGACGCTGACGTGATCTTCCTTCAGGTGATTGATCACGTCGCCGCCCGGAATACCGGTGAGAAACGCGATCGTATAGGAGCCACGGCGCGGATATTCGATCAGAAGCGCCTTACGAAAGGCGTTGCCGCTGCTCGACAGCAGCGTGTCGGACACCTGCTTGACGCTCGTGTAGATCGGTCCGACCACGGGAATGTGCGCGACGACGACTTCCCACCACTTCACGAGCTTCTGCCCGACGAAGTTCTGCGTCAGCAGCCCGACGACAAAGATGAACGCCAGTGTCAGCACCGCGCCGAGACCGGGCAGACGGAAGCCGAACACGCGCTCCGGTTGCCATGCGCGCGGCAGTAGCAACAGCGTCTGGTCCATCGTGCCGATGATCAGACCGAGCACCCACAGTGTGATGGCCAAAGGCACCAGCACCAGCAGGCCAGTCAGAAACACCGATTTGAGTGTCGTTTTTTTCGTCGTCATGTGTACCGCCAGAAAGCCGCGCCGCGAAAGCGCTGCGCGGCGTGTGCGCCGCCCGCGAGGGCGGCAGTCCCACTAGGCGCTGCCCGAACTGCTAGCGCCTGTGCTAGCCGCCGGCGCCGCAGCGGGCGCGGCCGGCGTGGCGGCTGCGCTGCTGGCCGTGGCCGTGTCGGATTTCGCGGCGCCATTGCCGGCAGGTGCGGCAGTCCCGGCCGGGCTGCCGTTGGACGCACCGTCCGCGTCCGCCTTCGCCGGCGCGCTCGTGCCGGTATTGCCGCCGCGGAAATCGGTCACGTACCAGCCGGAGCCCTTCAACTGGAAGCCTGCGGCCGTGACCTGTTTCCGAAAAGTGTCTTTCCCGCATTCGGGACATTGCGTCAACTGGGCGTCGCTCATCTTCTGAAGCACGTCTTTCCCGAAGCCGCATGACTCGCAACGATAAGCGTAGATCGGCATGACCTGTTCCCTACTGAAATCTTGTAAACGCTTGCAAAGCCTTGAATTATAGCCGCAAACGATAACGCTCCCCGCATTTTGGGGATAAGCGTCCGACGCGACCGCCGATGCGCCAGATGAGGGCGGCTACCGGGAAAATCAAGGGCCGCGCTGGCGCCGGAAGCGCGTTACACGTCTCGCACGTTGCCGCTTCCAGTTGCCGCTATAGTCGCCCGCCAATTCCCGTCGCGCCACGCTCACGCGCGGCGGCGCCAGGTCAGCCAGCGCTCTCGCCCGGCGAATACGGCGATCGAATCGGTCACGGGTTCGTCTTCGAGCAGTTCGAAAAACGGCGTCAGCAGCCCTTCCAGTTCGCCACGCTCGATGCCGAACGGCGGCCCCTTCGGCGTCGTGCCGAAAAAGAAGAATCCGGCGAGCAGCGCGCCCGCCGGCAACAGATCCGCCATTCGACGCGCATAGTCGACGCGCCGCGCCAACGGCAACGCGCAGAGAAACGCCCGCTCGTAGATCCACGCCGGCCTGAACGGCGGCTCGTAGGTGAAGAAATCGGCTTCTTCCACGAGTTCGGCATGTTGCTCGCCCAATTGCGCGCGCGCCGCCGCAACCGCTGCCTGCGAGAAATCGATCGCCCGAACCGGGCTGCCGTGCTCTGCCAGCCAGACGGCTTCATATGCGCTGCCGCAACCCGGAATCAGCACCGCTTTTCCGGTGTGCCGGCTCGCAAACGACTGAAACGCCGACGGCACACCCGCCTGATCCCACGGCATGAAATGCTGCTCGAACCGCTCGTTCCAGAACGCCGGCGAATTCGGATCACGGTTTTCGAAATCGGGGACCGGGGATTGGGTCGTGTCGCTCATCACGTGCCTCGCAAACTCATTAGCTGCCGTAGGCCAGCGCGAGGACCACTCGCGCAAGCGCCGCGCCGACGCCGACCGCTACGCCAAACAGCAGCAAGCCCTGCAGCAGCCGGTTAGTACGCTTCTGTTCGAGCAGGATCTGCCGGATCATGTCGTCGTTGCCGACCCGCCCGTGATCGTGGCGCTCGGCCAGCACATGATGGATCAGGCGCGGCAACTGTGGCAGCGTCTTGCTCCACTGCGGCGCCTCGATCTTGAGCCGCTCGTACCAGCCGCGCAGGCCGATCTGCTCATTCATCCAGCGCTCGAGATAGGGCTTTGCCGTCTTCCACAAATCCAGCTCGGGGTCGAGCGATCGGCCGAGACCTTCCACGTTAAGCATGGTCTTTTGCAACAGCACCAGTTGCGGCTGGATTTCCACGTTGAAGCGGCGCGACGTAGAAAACAGACGCATCAGCACCTGACCGAGCGAGATGTCCTTCAGCGCGCGGTCGAAATACGGCTCGCACACAGCACGAATGGCGCTTTCGAGTTCTTCCACGCGTGTGGTGGGCGGCACCCAGCCCGATTCCAGATGCAGCGTTGCGACGCGGTGGTAGTCGCGCTTGAAAAACGCCAGGAAGTTCTGCGCGAGGTAGTTCTTGTCGAAGTCCGACAGCGCCCCGATGATCCCGAAATCCAGCGCGATATAACGGCCGAAATGCGCCGGATCGAGGCTCACCTGAATGTTGCCGGGATGCATGTCCGCGTGGAAAAAGCCGTCGCGGAACACCTGAGTGAAGAAAATTTCGACGCCTTCGCGCGCCAGCTTCGGGATATCCACGCCCGCCGCCCGCAATGTATCCACCTGGCTGATCGGCACGCCGACCATGCGCTCCATGACGAGCACGGTTGGCGTGCAGAACTCCCAGTACATTTCCGGCACGAGCAGCAGATCGAGCCCGGCGAAATTACGGCGCAACTGGCTGCCGTTGGCCGCCTCGCGCATGAGATCGAGTTCGTCGTGCAGGTACTTGTCGAACTCAGCGACCACCTCGCGCGGCTTCAGGCGCTTGCCGTCCGCCCACAAACGCTCGGCCCACACGGCGATGTCGCGCAGCAACGCGAGGTCCGAATCGATAACGGGCAGCATGTTCGGACGCAGCACCTTCACAGCGACGGCCTTGCCCGCATGCTGTCCGGCCTTCACCGTCGCGAAGTGCACCTGCGCGATGGACGCGCTCGCCACAGGCACCCGCTCGAAATCGTCGAACAGCACGTCGACCGGCGCGCCCAACGACTTTTCGACCAGCCCTATCGCCACCGCCGAATCGAACGGCGGCACCTGGTCCTGAAGCTTCGCGAGTTCGTTCGCGATATCGACCGGCAACAGGTCGCGCCGCGTCGACAATACCTGCCCGAACTTGACGAAGATCGGCCCGAGGCTTTCAAGCGCGAGCCGCAAACGCACGCCGGGCGGCGCGTCGAACTTGCGGCCGATCGTGGTGATACGCAGCAGCATGCGCACGCGCCGGTCGTTGACGCGGCCGAGCATCATCTCGTCGAGACCGAAGCGGATAACCGTGAAAAATATCTTGAGGAAACGCAGAAAACGCATGGTTGTGCCCGGTGACTAGCGCGTGCCGCGCAACGTGGCGGCGCCGCCCGGCACAACTGCGCCGTGGGCTTCGACCTTCTGTTCAAGACGCTGGATACGTTTTTCCACTCGCGCCAACGCGTCGCGGGCCTGCGCCAGCTCGGCGTTGAAATCTTGCAGCGCGGCGCGGCGCACGAGCTGAGGATTCTCGTCGAGCAGATATTCGGTGGCCGTATCGAGCAGATTGCGACCGGTGCGCTGGACATGTTCGCCGACCGTGCGCACGATCGACGCAACCCGCCACGCGGGGCCGTCGCCGATCAGCTTTGCGAGATCCTCCTCCGGCTCCCAGCGCAAATGCTCGGCGAGGTGGGCAATGACCGTGGCGAACTCCGCGTCCCCTTCGATCTTCACGTGTTTCATGACAGCCGCCTGGCCACCCTGCACGAACGCGGGCAACGCGTCGGACGGGACCGAGATGGTCACGTCGAACTGTTGGGCGTCGCTTGCGCCGAGCGTAGTCAGATAGCCGTCCGGCTGCACCAGCAGCATCAGCACGACAGGTGGCGACGACAGTCTGGCGGTCCTGCCCGCATAAGGGGCGAGGCGCTCACGGGCCCACGATTCGCGGGCGAGCAGATGATTGACAGCAGCAGCGAAAGGCTTGGCGGCGAGGGTCATTGAAAGTGGCAAGAAAAAACCCGCGCAAGCGAGTGCTCGCGCGGGTTCCTATTGTAACGTCCGTTCGCTTCGCGGCTTGCTCGGCTGAACGGCTAACTGCGGGCCGGCCGCAGGCCAACGTTGCACGCGGACGCGGGGCAAGCAGCGCCGCGAGCCCGCGCCATCTCAATGCTGCGCGAGCTGCTGAATGCCCGCCAGCAGCCAGCCTTCGCCCGGACGGTTCGCTTTCGACAGGTTCCACACTTCGACGAACGGCTGCGCCGCCGCACCTGGCGTTTCGCGAATCAGGCCGGAGAAGCGCACGCTCGCGAAGTATTCGTTCGCACGTTCTTCCACGCCCAACAGATCGGCGTTGAGCTGAACGACGTCCGTCTGATTCGTTTCGGCACCGCGTGAAGCGAGGTCGACGCGGATCTCCGCGAACATTTCCGGCGTGGTGAATTCGCGGATATCGTCGATATTGCCGACGTCCCACGCGGCCTGCAGACGCACGAAGTACACCTTCGCGTTACGCAGGAACGCTTCGGAATCGAAGCCCGCCGGCACGCTCGGCGTTGTATTGATGGACGGCGTGGTCAGCGGATTGCCCTGCGGTTCGAGATACGAGCCGGTAGGCGGTGCGCTGTAGCGCGGCTCCTGCGTGTAACCCGTGGCGCCCGAATTCAGCGACGGCGACTGACCCGCGTAAGCCGGCTGCGACGTATCGCGCTTGCGGCCCATAAAGCGGCGGATCAGCCAGATGCCGACCATGGCGAGCAACGCAATGACGATGATATTGGCCATTGCGCCAGCAAACGCACCACCCAGACCGAAGTGCGACAGCAGTGCCGCGATACCGAGACCGGCTGCCAGACCCGCGATCGGACCGAGCCAGCGCGAGCGGTTAGGTTGCGGGGCAGGAGCCGGCGCAGGCGCGGGCGCCGGTTGCGCGCGCTGCATGCCCTGATTGGACGGGGAAGGCTGCGACGGCGCAGCCTGTTGCTGAACGGTGTTTGACTGACGGCCAAAACTACGGCCACCGCCCATGCGACGAGCTTCCGCATCGAGCGAGGCGACGGAGCCGGCCACGATCAGGCCGACCATCGCGATCAGTCCGATTCGTCTCGCCAGCGACCGCTTCACCTTACGGGGAGATAACACGGCTGAATCGGACATTTTGGCACTTTCCTTTAAAAACGATGGGTTAGGAACCCTAGTATTTGGTCCCCACATGTAAAGCTACCACGCCAGCTGACAAATTGTAATATTTGACGCCATCAAGGCCGGCTTGTTCCATCATTGTTTTTAAGGTTTCCTGATCCGGATGCATCCGGATCGATTCCGCGAGGTAACGGTAGCTTTCCGCGTCCTTCGCAAAGCGCTCGCCGAGCCACGGCAAAACCTTGAACGAATAGACATCGTAGGCTTTTTTCAACGGATCCCATACCTTCGAGAACTCGAGAACGAGCAGACGGCCTGCCGGCTTCAGGACGCGGCGCATTTCCGCCAGCGCAACGTCCTTATGCGTCATATTGCGCAAGCCGAATGCCACGGTCACGACGTCGAAGTAATTGTCCGGGAAAGGGATCTTCTCGGCGTCGCAGAGCAGCGCCGGTGTGATCACGCCTTTGTCGAGCAAACGGTCGCGACCGACGCGCAGCATGGATTCGTTGATGTCCGTGTGCCAGACCTCGCCGGTTTCGCCGGCCTGCTTTGCAAACGCTTTGGACAGATCGCCCGTGCCGCCCGCGATGTCGAGCACCTTGTAGCCCGGCCGCACGTTGGCCTGGGCGATCGTGAACATCTTCCACGCCCGGTGCAATCCGCCCGACATCAGGTCGTTCATCAAGTCGTAGTTGGCGGCAACCGAGTGGAACACGCCCGCCACCTTCTGCGCCTTTTCCTGTTCGTCGACCGATTGAAAGCCGAAGTGGGTTTTGCTCATCGCGCTTGTCCTTTCGCGTATTCTGAAATGTTGCGCCGCATCAGTGCAGCGGGTCAGGCGAATCGTATCAGTGACGGTGGCCGTGCGCAGCGCCAGGTGAAGGCATTGGCGCGTCGCGGTCGACGCCCGCCGCCGCCAGTCGGTCGAGATACGCGCGCCAGAGTTCGTCCTGGCGCCGCGCCATGTCGTAGAGCAGGTCCCACGAATAGATGCCGGTGGAGTGCCCGTCGGAGAATGTCGGCTGGATCGCGTAGTTGCCCACGCCCTCGATCATCGTGATCGTGACGTCGCGCTTGCCGGTTTGCAGCGTTTCCTGGCCGGGGCCGTGGCCCTGCACTTCCGCCGACGGCGAATACACGCGCAGCAGTTCGAACGGCAGCCGATACGAATCGCCGCTTGCGTACTGCAGTTCCAGCACGCGCGACTTGGAATGCACGACGACGCCGGTCGGCACCGGGGTATCGGGAGTCAATCCGCTCATCATGGCCTCTTTAGAAAGCGCCGCCGCACCACAAGTCGCCTTTGAAACGGCGCGGCGCGAAGGAATGGTTAGTGGCGCTCAGCCAAGAGCCTGTTCGATTTCCTGCCGCACCGCTTCGCGCAACAGGGTGGCTTGTGCGCGGCGTGACGACAGCATTGCCTCGGACACCGTGCGCTGACGCGGCGCCCAGATGGGCAGCGGGAAATGCGCGTCGTTCGAGAAACGCGGAATGACGTGCCAGTGCACATGCGGCACCTGGTTGCCGAGGCTCGCGAGATTCACCTTGGCCGGCTGCAGGATGCGCCGCATGGCGCGTTCCACGGCGTACACAGCCTTCATTACGCGATCGCGGCCGGCGGCGTCGAGGTCCGAGAACTCCGCCACATGCTCATTCCAGATCACGCGGCAAAAACCCGGGTAATCGTGTTCGTCGGCAAGGACGACGCGCAAGGTGTCGTCCTGCCACAGCACATCGCCGCCATCTTCACGGCAAAAAACGCAGTCCATCGTCGTCCTCAGGCAAAAATCGTCAGTCGTGCCATTAAACCAGCACGCGCTCGATTCCGCCATTGTTCGCCCGCTGCACGTAGTCGACCATCCAGTCTTCTCCGAGCACGTGACGCGCCATTTCGACGACGATGTAATCCGCCTCGATGCCCGCGTCTTCGTTGTAACGCGACAAGCCTTGCAGGCAGGACGGGCAGCTCGTCAGGATCTTCACGTCGGTGGCGCCCTTGGGCTGCGGACCGTCGCCGGCCTTCAGCACCGAGCCGTTCGCCGCGCCCGCCGTGCCGGCCGATGCATTAGCCGGGTTGATCGCGTTCGCGCCGGCTTCGGCGAGCAGAGGAATGCCGCGCAACTTCGCAGCGCCCTTGCGGATTTCCTCTTCCTTGCGGAAACGCACCTGCGTCGAAATGTCAGGACGCGTAACCGCGAGCGTGCCCGACTCACCACAGCAGCGATCGTTCTTCTCGATCTTGTAGCCGTCTTTCTCCGAACCCATCAGCGAGTTGACGAGTTTGACCGGATCCATCGTCTTGATCGGCGTGTGGCAAGGGTCGTGGTACATGTAACGCACGCCGTTCACGCCGTCGAGCTTCATGCCTTTTTCCAGCAGGAACTCATGAATGTCGATGATCCGGCAGCCCGGGAAAATCTTGTCGAATTCATAACCGGCGAGCTGGTCGTAACACGTGCCGCACGACACCACCACCGTCTTGATGTCGAGATAGTTCAGCGTATTGGCTACACGGTGAAACAGCACGCGGTTATCGGTGACGATCTGTTCGGCCTTGTCGTACTGCCCGGAGCCGCGCTGCGGATAGCCGCAGCACAGGTAGCCCGGCGGCAACACCGTTTGCACGCCCGCTTCCCACAACATGGCCTGCGTCGCGAGGCCGACTTGCGAGAAGAGCCGCTCGGAACCGCAGCCGGGGAAGTAGAACACCGCTTCTGTATCGGCCGTGGTCGTCTTCGGATTGCGGATGATCGGGACAATCTTGTTGTCCTCGATATCGAGCAACGCGCGCGCGGTTTTCTTCGGCAGATTGCCCGGCATCTTCTTGTTCATGAAGTGGATCACCTGCTGCGTGACCGGCGGCTTGCCGACGGTTGCAGGCGGGTGCGCCGTCTGCTTCTTCGCAAACTTTTTCAGCACGTCGTTGCCGAGGCGCTGCGCCTTGTAGCCGATACCCATCATCGCCGTACGTGCGAGGTTGATGGTCTGCGGATTCGTTGCGTTGAGGAAGAACATGCCGGCCGCATTGCCCGGATTGAACTTCTTCTTGCCCATCTTGCGCAGCAGGTTGCGCATGTTCATGGTCACGTCGCCGAAGTCGATCTTCACCGGACACGGCGTCACGCATTTGTGACACACGGTGCAGTGATCGGCGACGTCGTTGAACTCGTCCCAGTGCTTGATCGACACGCCGCGGCGCGTCTGCTCCTCGTACAGGAACGCCTCGACCAGCAGCGAAGTCGCGAGAATCTTGTTGCGCGGGCTGTACAGCAGGTTCGCGCGCGGCACGTGCGTCGCGCACACCGGCTTGCACTTGCCGCAGCGCAGGCAGTCCTTGATGGACTCGGAAATCGCCCCGATGTCGGACTGCTGCATGATCAGCGATTCATAGCCCATCAGGCCGAAGCTCGGCGTGTAGGCATTGCGCAGATCGGCGCCTTCGAGCAGCTTGCCCGCGTTGAAGCGGCCATGCGGATCGACGCGCTGTTTATACGCGCGGAATTCACCGATTTCGTCGTCGGTCAGGAATTCGAGCTTGGTAATGCCGATGCCGTGCTCGCCGGAAATCACGCCGTCGAGCGAGCGGGCGAGCTTCATGATGCGCGCGACCGCAGTGTGGGCGTCCTGCAGCATCTCGTAGTTATCCGAGTTCACCGGCAGGTTCGTGTGCACGTTGCCGTCGCCCGCGTGCATGTGCAGCGCGACGAACACGCGACCGCGCAGCACCTGCTTGTGGATCGCCTGCGCTTCGTCGAGGATCGGCTTGAACTCGCCGCCGTTGAAGATTTGCCGCAACTCGGCGCGAATCTCCTGCTTCCAGGACACGCGGATGGTGCGGTCCTGCGTGACGTCGAACACCGTGGCGCCGGTTTGCGCGTCGACACGGTCGGCGAATTTCTCCGCGAGCGCTTCGTAGCCCAGACCGACCAGATAGTGCTGCGCTTCACGCAACGACAGATCGAGTTTGTCGCGCAGGAATTCCCAACGCGTGCGGACGCGCTTCAGCAGATCCAGCGCCTGCTGAACGCGGTCTTCCAGCAGTTCCGCGCTTGGAATTTCATTGGCGTCGTCGCTCTTGCCGAGCGGCAGCTTGCCTGCCTGGAAGAACGCTTCCAGCGCGTCGACCAGTTGCAGTTTGTTCTTGATCGACAACTCGATGTTGATACGCTCGATGCCGTCCGTGTACTCGCCCATGCGGTCGAGCGGAATCACCACGTCTTCGTTGATCTTGAACGCGTTCGTGTGCTTTGCGATTGCGGCAGTACGGCTGCGGTCGAGCCAGAAGCGCTTGCGCGCCTCGGCGCTCACCGCGACAAAACCTTCGCCGCTCTTGCCGTTGGCCATGCGCACCACTTCGGACGTGGCTTGCGCGACCGCGTCCGCGTCGTTGCCGACGATGTCGCCTATCAGCACCATCTTCGGAAACGCGTTGCGCTTGCTCTTGGTCGCATAGCCGACCGCGCGCAGATAACGCTCGTCGAGGTGTTCGAGACCGGCGAGAATCGCGCCGCCCCGCTTCGACGTTTCGAACAGGTAGTCCTTGATTTCGACGATGCTCGGAATCGCCTCGCGCGCCTGGCCGAAGAATTCAAGGCAGACGGTGCGCGTATGCGCGGGCATCTTGTGCAGCACCCAGCGTGCGGACGTGATGAGACCGTCGCAGCCTTCTTTCTGCACGCCGGGCAAGCCGGCGAGGAACTTGTCGGTGACGTCCTTGCCGAGCCCTTCCTTACGGAACACCCGGCCTTTGATGTCGAGCGACTCGGTACGCAGCAGCTTCTCGCCCGGCGCATGGTTGCCGTCGAACCATTTCAGTTCGAAACGCGCGACCTCGATATCGTGAATCTTGCCCAGGTTGTGATCCAGACGCGTGACTTCGAGCCAGTTGCCTTCCGGGTCGACCATGCGCCACCAGGCGAGGTTGTCGAGCGCCGTACCCCATAACACCGCTTTCTTGCCGCCCGCGTTCATTGCGACGTTGCCGCCGACGCAGGACGCGTCGAGCGAGGTCGGATCGACGGCGAACACGAACCCGGCCTGCTCGGCCGCCTCGGTCACGCGCCGCGTGACCACGCCTGCGCCCGAGAAAATGGTCGGTACTTTGCGGTCGACGCCCGGCAGTTCGGTCATTTCCACCGCACCGAGCTGTTCGAGCTTTTCGGTGTTGATGACGGCGGAGAACGGCGTGAGCGGAACTGCGCCGCCCGTGTAACCGGTGCCGCCTCCACGCGGAATCACCGTCAGCCCAAGCTCGAAACACGCCTTGATCATGCCGGCAATCTCGGCTTCGGTATCCGGCGTGAGAACGACGAACGGATACTCGACGCGCCAGTCTGTCGCGTCGGTCACGTGCGAAACGCGGGACAAACCGTCGAACTTGATGTTGTCTTTTTCGGTGACGCGGCCCAGCACCTTCGTTGCGCGGCGGCGCAGATCGTAAGTCTTCTGAAACTCGCTTTCGAATTCGTCGACGGCGCGGCGCGCGGCCTGCACCAGCGTTTCGACACGCGCGGCACGGTCGACGCCCGCTTCATCGCCATGTTCCGTCAGATCGGCGCGGCGGCGCTTCTCGATCTCCGACAGACGGTGATGCAACGCCTCGATCAGCATTGCGCGCCGTTTCGGGTTGTCGAGCAGATCGTCCTGCAAATACGGATTGCGGCGCACCACCCAGATGTCGCCGAGCACTTCGTACAGCATGCGCGCCGAGCGGCCGGTGCGGCGCTCCGCACGCAGTTCCGCGAGCGCCGCCCATGCGTCGTCGCCTAGCAGGCGGATAACGATTTCGCGGTCGGAGAACGACGTGTAGTTGTAGGGAATTTCGCGCAGGCGCGCTTCGGGATCGGCGACCACCGCAGCGGCGGCTCCGTGCGGATCGAAAACTTGAGGTGCGTTCATGTTTGGACGACTCGGTGGGTCAGTCCTGCGCGCTCATGGCGAGGCGCCGGCTGACGGTGCGCGTGGGGCGCAATGCTTGGAAATCTTCTTGGGGAGCGAAGCGCCACCGACGGCTTGCCCACGTCGGTCGCTTCGCGGCGCTCAGATACTGCTACACGATCGTGCGTGGCGGACATGACGCTCCGCCGCGGGACAAGACTCACGCGGGGCGGGCATCAAGTGAGCGATCCGAGGCTGCCAGTGCATCTTCCGATCCTTATTCCAAAATGGAATTCTACCGCATCGGCCCGACACGCGTTGCAGGTGGAAATGCGAGCGCGGCGGGTTCGACGGCGCCCAAGCCGCGCTGCGGCGCGGGCCGCGCGGGGTCGACGGTCCTCTATCGATCAGGCGACTTTTGTCACCATCAGCCAGAAGATGCCAACGAACGCAAAGAACGCGGCATGCCGGATGCTGGTCGGCTACAGGAAACCAGCGATCCACGGAGGCTCATGATGTCCGACCCCGACACGAAGAACGCCGAGCATATCGAGCAACAACCGGTGCCCGGCCATACCGAGAACATTCCCAGCGACGGCTCGGACGACCGGCGCGACGGGGAATCCGGGACTCAACGCCTGGAAGACGTCGCACCGGACGCGGGCCCCGACACGAAACCCGGCACGCCGCCCGGCACGCAAAGCGACGCCGACCGCACGCGCTCGCCGGACTGAGCACGACTTTCACCGATCGACACAACCAGGAGCCCATGATGACCAGCGAATCCGCCCGCCCGACGCCGCCGCGCCAAACGCCGAACGACCCGACTGCCGGCGACCGGCGTCTGTCCGACGAACAGAAGCAATCGGCCAGGAACGAACCCGCGCCGCCTAAGCCCGGTGGCGGCGCGAACCTGCCCGACCCGAAGGAAGTCGGGGAAGCCGGCTGAATCACATCTGCGACACGAAATCACAAGGAGAATCGCGATGGCAACCAAGCAACCCGCCGCGTCCGCGGCGCTTCGGGCCACGTTCAGGCTGTTTGCCAACGGCGAGCGCGTCATTGCGCAAAATCCCGACGGCAAGCTGATTGACGTCGGCGCCATGGAAACGAAAGGTGACCGCTACACCGTGCGGCTCGACGTCGATCCGCTCGATCTGCAACCGTCGCATTCGGTCGACGCGGCGTTGCGCGCCGTCTCATCGCAGCTGAACTTCGATTATCTCGATGGCCTTTTCACGAGCGAGGGCCCGGTCGAATTTCACGGCGACCTGTTCGCGCTGCCGCACGTCGAATGGCAACTCGACGAACCGCTGCCGCGCGAACTCACCGACGGCAGGCCGCCGCATATCTTCTAGACCGCGCGCGGCGGGGCGCGGCCCGATGACCCGTGAGGGCAGTGCATGCGGCGTTGGCGCTATCATTGATGCTTTTCCGCCTTCCAAAGCGCATCGCGCCACCCGCATGGCCTCCCACGACTATCTGAAGAAAACCCTCACCGCACGCGTCTACGACGTAGCGCGCGAGACCGAACTCGAACGTGCGCCGCAACTGTCGGCGCGCCTGCGCAATCCGGTCTATCTGAAGCGCGAGGACAACCAGCCCGTGTTCTCGTTCAAGGTGCGCGGCGCGTACAACAAGATGGCCCATATCCCGGCCGAGGCGCTCACGCGCGGCGTGATCACCGCGTCAGCGGGCAATCATGCGCAGGGCGTGGCGCTGTCTGCGGCGCGCATGGGCGTGAAGGCGATCATCGTGGTCCCGGTCACCACGCCGCAGGTCAAGGTCGACGCGGTGCGCGCGCATGGCGGCCCGACCGTCGAAGTCGTGCAGTTCGGCGAGTCGTATAGCGACGCCTACGGCCACGCGGTGCAACTGCAGGAAGAGCGCGGGCTGACCTTCGTGCATCCGTTCGACGACCCGTATGTGATTGCCGGGCAAGGCACGGTTGCGATGGAAATCCTGAGCCAGCATCAGGGCCCGATTCACGCGATCTTCGTGCCGATCGGCGGCGGCGGGCTCGCGGCGGGTGTCGCGGCGTATGTGAAATCGGTGCGTCCCGAGATCAAGGTGATCGGCGTGCAGACCGACGACTCGTGCGCGATGGCCGCATCGCTGAAAGCCGGCGAGCGCGTCACGCTAAACGAAGTCGGCCTGTTCTCCGACGGCACCGCGGTGAAGCTCGTCGGCGAAGAAACCTTCCGCCTGTGCAGTGAATATCTCGACGACGTGCTGCTCGTGAACACTGACGCGCTGTGTGCCGCGATCAAGGACGTCTTTCAGGACACCCGCAGCGTGCTCGAACCGGCGGGCTCGCTCGCTGTGGCGGGCGCCAAACAGTATGCGGAGCGCGAAGGGATCGAGAACCAGACGCTGATCGCGATTACGTCGGGCGCGAACATGAACTTCGACCGCATGCGTTTCGTGGCCGAGCGCGCGGAAGTGGGCGAGGCGCGCGAGGCGGTGTTCGCGGTGACGATTCCCGAAGAGCGCGGCAGCTTCAGGCGCTTTTGCGAACTGGTGGGCACGCGCAGCGTCACGGAATTCAATTACCGGATCGCGCAGGCCGAGTCCGCGCACATTTTCGTGGGCGTGCAGATCCGGAACCGCAGCGAATCGGCGCAGATCGCGGGCGCGTTCGAGGCGCACAACTTTGCCACCGTCGATCTGACGTTCGATGAACTCTCGAAGCAGCATATCCGTTACATGGTCGGCGGCCGCTCGCCGCTCGCGCACGACGAACGGCTATTCCGCTTCGAGTTTCCCGAGCGGCCGGGCGCGCTGATGAAGTTTCTTTCGTCGATGGCGCCGGACTGGAACATCAGCCTTTTCCACTATCGTAATCAGGGCGCGGACTATAGCTCGATTCTCGTCGGCATCCAGGTGCCGCAGACGGACAACGCGGAGTTCGAGCGCTTCCTCGCCACGCTCGGCTATCCGCATTGGGAAGAGACGCACAATCCGGTGTATCGGCTGTTTCTTGCCTGAAGTTCTGGACTAGAACGCGCACATGGCTCTCTCGCTTGTCGACAAACTGGTGGTGGCGATATCGTCGCGCGCACTCTTCGATTTCGAAGAAGAGAACCGCGTGTACGAAGAAGGCGACCTACAGACGTATGAAGCGCTGCAGCGCGACCGGCTGACCGTGCCCGCCAAACCTGGCGTCGCGTTTCCGCTGATCCGCAAATTGCTGGCGTTGAACACGGGCGGTCATCATGTGGAAGTGGTGATCCTGTCGCGCAGCGATCCAATCAGCGGACTGCGCGCATTTCATTCGTGCCGCGAACATGGGCTCGCTATCGAGCGCGGCGTCTTCACGCGCGGCCGTGCGCCGTTCGGATATCTGAAGCCGTTGAACGCGTCGCTGTTTCTCTCAGCTAATCAGGACGACGTGCGCGACGCGCTGGCCGCCGGTTTCCCCGCTGCACGCGTCCTGCCGGAATCGGCGAAAATGGCGAGTAAGTATCCGGACGAAATCCGCATTGCTTTCGACGGCGACGCGGTTCTGTTTTCCGACGAAGCCGAGCGCGTCTTTCAGAAGGACGGCCTGCGGGCGTTCGTCGGCCATGAGACGCACAACAAGGATTTGCCGCTCGCCGACGGGCCGCTCAAACCCTTGCTCGAAGCGCTTCACCGGCTGCAAAAACTCGCGGATCAAGCCGCGCCCATGCATATTCGTACGGCATTGGTGACGGCCCGCTCGGCGCCCGCGCACGAGCGCGCGATCCGAACCCTGATGGCCTGGAACATCGAAATCGACGAAGCGATGTTCCTCGGCGGCCTCGACAAGAGCGCATTTTTGCGCGAGTTCGAGCCGGACTTTTTCTTCGACGACCAAATTGGCCATTGCGAATCGGCCCGCGTCGTGACGGCGACCGGGCACGTGCTGAGTGGCATCGTGAATGCATCATGACACCCGAACAATCACCGCTGGGTAAGGCTTCCACTTACACCGAACAGTACGACGCCTCGCTGCTCTTTCCGATTGCGCGCAGCAACGCACGCGACGCGATCGGCATTGGCGCGCAACTGCCATTCTTCGGCACGGACATCTGGAACGCGTATGAGTTGTCGTGGCTGAATCAGCGCGGCAAACCGCAAATCGCGGTGGCGACCTTCTTCGTGCCCGCCGAGTCGCCGAACATCGTCGAGTCGAAGTCGTTCAAGCTTTATCTCGGCTCGTTCGCGCAGACTGCGTTTGAGTCGATCGACGTGGTGCGCGACACGATCAAGCGCGACGTATCGGCGTCTTGCGGCGCGACCGTTTCGGTTCATCTGACTGCGCCGCACGATTTCGGCAAATTGCAGATGGAAGAGTTCGAGGGCATGTCGCTCGACCGGCTGGACCTCGACACGGACGTCTACCACCCTGACGCCTCGCTGCTGAAAGCGGCGTTAGACGAAGCGCCTGTCGAGGAGACGCTGTTTTCGAATTTGTTGAAGTCGAATTGTCCGGTGACCGGCCAACCCGATTGGGGCAGCGTGCAGATTCACTACGTCGGCCCGCAGATCGATCACGCGGGCTTGCTGCGCTACATCATCTCGTACCGTAATCACACGGGTTTTCACGAGCAGTGCGTCGAGAAAATCTTTATCGATGTGCTGAAAGCGTGCAAGCCGGTCAAGCTCGCGGTCTATGCGCGTTATACGCGGCGCGGCGGGCTGGATATCAACCCGTTCCGCACCAACTACAACCTGCCGATGCCGGACAACATGCGGCTCGCGCGTCAGTAAGCAAGTAGCTTTTCGCCGCGGGTTCGTGCACGCGGGTTCGTACAGTCACGCGCCCGCGGCAAACCTGATGCTTCAAGCCGTCGGCTTCTTGTATGCGACGCAATCCACTTCGACCTTGCAGTCGATCACCATCGACGAAACGACACATGCGCGCGCCGGCGGATTGTCGCCGAAGTATTCGCGGAACACCTTGTTGAACGACGCGAAGTCGCGCGGATCGTCGAGCCACACGCCACAGCGGACCACATGCTCGGCGCCGTAGCCCGCTTCCTTCAGAATCGCGAATACGTTCTGGATCGCCTTGTGCGATTGCTCGACAATTCCGCCGTTGATCACTTCGCCGTTTTCCATCGGCGTTTGCCCGGAAACGAACAGCCAGCCGTCCGCCTCCACTGCACGCGCAAACGGCATATGCTGACCGCCAGTTCCCTTCCCGCCTTCAACGCCATATCGCTTCATCGTCATGCTCCTTAAAAGTCGGGCGCGCGTGCTCGTTGCGGCGCGCGCCATGGTAGATCGTTCGATCGGATAATCAGAATGCGCCCTGCGCATCGCCTTTCGACGCCGCGCCGCGCGCGACGAAGTGTCCGGCGCGCTCGCCCGTCACTTCGCCGTTGCGGTAAGTCAGCACGCCGTTCACCCATACTGCGTCGATGCCGTCGGCCGCCTGTTGCGGCTTTTCGAACGTCGCCGCGTCGCGCACTTTCGCCGGGTCGAACAGCACGAGGTCGGCGTGATAGCCAATGTGCACCTCGCCACGTTGCGCAAGACCGAAGCGCCGCGCCGACAGGCTCGTCATCTTGCGCACCGCTTCTTCGAGCGGCAGCAGACCAGCGTCGCGCGCGTAATGGCCGAGCACGCGCGGAAACGCGCCCCACAAGCGCGGATGCGGCAGCGGATCGTTCGGCAAGCCGTCTGAGCCGACCATTGTCGCGGGATGCGACAGGATGCGCCGCACGTCTTCCTCGGACATGTTGTGATAGACCGCGCCCGCGGGTTGCAGGCGCTTGCCCGCTTCCTGCTGCGTGACGCCCCACTCGGCCGCAATCTCTTTGACGAGCTTGCCGGCCATTTCCGGATGCGGTTCCGACCACGTAATCGTGATGTCGATGTCGCCGGTGACCTGCTTCAGGTCGAGCGTCGACGAACTGCGGTTGTACGGATAGCAATCGCAACCGATAGGCTGCATGCGCCGCGCGCCTTCGAGCGAGTTCAGCACTTCGGTGCTGCGTCCCCAGTTCGACGGCCCCGCGCATTTCAGATGCGAGATGATCACCGGCACGTGCGCGTGACGGCCCACGCGATACGCCTCGTCCATCGCGTCGAGAATCGCGTCGAACTCCGTGCGCATATGCGTGGTGTACAGCGCGCCGGCGGCGGCGAGCGGTTCGGCAAGCGCCATGACTTCTTCGGTCGGCGCGGCGAACGCGGAGCCGTAGGCGAGTCCCGAACTCAGCCCGAGCGCGCCGTTGGCCAGCGCTTCTTCGAGTTGCGCGCGCATGCCTTCGATCTCTTCCGGCGTGGCCGCGCGGTCGAGCCGGTCCATCTGGTTGTTGCGCAACGCGGTGTGCCCGATCAGCGCGCCGACATTCACGGCCGGACGCGCCGCGTTCACGGCTTTCACGTAGTCCGCGAAGCTCGGGTACTGGAAAGCGTCGCGCTCGCCGAGCAGATTCATCGGGTCGGGTGGATCGCCCTTCAGCGCGACCGGCGACGCGCTAATACCGCAATTGCCGACGATCACCGTCGTCACGCCTTGCGTGATCTTCGGCAGCATTTGCGGCGAGCGGATCACGTGCGTGTCGTCGTGCGTATGAACGTCGATGAAACCCGGCGCCAGCGCCCGGCCTTCGGCCTCGATCACTTCTTCGGCGAGCCAGTTCGACAGATTGCCGATCGCGACGATGCGCCCGTCGCGGACCGCGACGTCGCGCTCGACAGGCGGCGCGCCTGTGCCGTCATACAGTTGCGCGCCGACGATCAGCGTGTCGGCGGCTTCGGGATGCGAGTGCATGAATCAGTCTCCTAACGGTTGTCGATCGCCGCCGCCGCGGTGCGTGTCGAGCGCGTGCTTCATGCGGCGTAGCAATTCGCGGCTCTCGTCACCCTGGCTGACGGCAAGTTCGGTGACGAGCACATCGAGTGCCATCATCATTGCGTAACGCGACGACGACGGCTTGTAAATGAAGTCTGTCTCAAACGCGACGATCGGGATGACCCAGTCGGCCAGCTTCGCCAACGGCGATGCCGGGGCGGTCAGTGCGATCACCGTTGCGCCATAGCTGCGCGCGATTTTGCAGTTCTCCACCATCTCCGGCACGCGGCCCGTGGTGGACAGCGCGATCACGACGCTGTCGCGCGACACAGTGCTCGCGACCATGCGCTGCAACAAGCCGTCCTGATAAGTGGCCGCGGGCCGGCCCAACCGCACCAGTCTAAAACGCATTTCGTCGGCGAGCGCGGTCGAGCCGCCGCCCATGCCGAACACATAGATCATGCGCGCGGCCCGCAGCGCTGCTGCGGCATCCCCAAGCGGCGCCTGGCGCAACAGTTGATGATTGTGCGCGAGCGCAGTCTGCAGTTCGTCGAACACGCGGGTTGCGATGTGCTCGGGCGCGTCGTTCGCGGTGCCCGGCTGCAAGAAGCGCTGACCCACCGCGGCCGCCTGTGCGAGCCGCAGCTTCAACTCGCGGACGTCGCGGCAGCCCACCGCCTTGGCAAACCGCGTGACTGTCGCGACGCTCACCTGCGCCTGCTGCGCGAGCGCGCCGATGCTGGCGCGCGATGCGCTCATCAGATCGTCGAGGATCAGCGAGGCGACCTTGCGTTCAGCCGAGCGCAACCCCGGCGCGCATTCGGCGATGCGCGCGACGATGTCGAATGCCAGCGGTTCGGCGGTTGAGTTCATTGCAGCCCGGGGATCACCGCGCCAAGGCTCGCAATGGCTGCAGGTAAATCACAGCGCGAGTGCGGGCCTGGCTTGGTACTAAATAACATTTCTTCGCCCATCGTACTTTCGGTAACATGTTAAAGTCAACTTCGATGCAATTTAACCGGACGATGGAGCAGGAGACATGAAAGTTACAAACTATCAGGGCGCTACGATTGATCCTTATAGCAAGGGCTTGGGCATGGTTCCGGGCGCCAGCATCCAGCTCACAGATGCTGCGCGTCTCGAGTGGAACCTGCTGAACGAAGACGTGAGCCTGCCCGCCGCTGTGCTCTACGCCGATCGCGTCGAGCACAATTTGAACTGGATGCAGGCGTTCGTTGCCGAATACGGCGTCAAGCTCGCGCCGCACGGCAAGACGACCATGGCGCCGCAACTGTTTCGTCGTCAGCTGGAAACCGGCGCGTGGGGCATCACGCTCGCCACCGCGCATCAGGTTCGCGCGGCTTATCACGGCGGCGTCTCGCGCGTGCTGATGGCAAATCAGCTGGTGGGCCGCCGCAACATGATGATGGTCGCCGAGCTGCTGAGCGACCCGGACTTCGAGTTCTTTTGCCTTGTCGATTCAGTTGATGGCGTCGAGCAGTTGGGGCAGTTCTTCACGTCGGTGAAAAAGCCATTGCAAGTGCTGCTCGAACTCGGCGTCGTGGGCGGCCGCACTGGCGTGCGCGACGAAGCGCAGCGCAACGCGGTGCTCGAAGCAATCGCGCGTTATCCCGACGTGCTCAAGCTCGCCGGCGTTGAGCTATACGAAGGCGTGCTGAAGGAAGAACACGAAGTCCGCGAGTTTCTGCAAAGCGCGGTCGCGGTCACACGCGCGCTCCTCGACGAAGGACGTTTCGATCGCACGCCGGCTATCCTGTCGGGCGCGGGTTCCGCATGGTACGACGTGGTCGCCGAGGAATTCGTGAAGGCGTCGGAAACCGGCAAGGTCGAGGTCGTGCTGCGTCCCGGCTGCTATCTGACACATGACGTCGGCATTTACCGCAAGGCGCAGACGGATATCTTCGCGCGCAATCCGGTCGCGAAAAAAATGGGCGAAGGCTTGCTGCCTGCTTTGCAATTGTGGGCCTACGTGCAGTCGATTCCCGAACCGGATCGCGCAATCATCGGTCTAGGCAAGCGTGACTCCGCGTTCGACGCGGGCCTGCCCGAACCGGCCCGCCATTATCGGCCGGGCAATCCGGCGCCGCGCGACATAGCGGCGAGCGAAGGCTGGGAGGTTTTCGGCCTGATGGATCAGCACGCGTACTTGCGGATTCCCGCGGGCGCCGATGTGAAAGTCGGTGACATGATCGCGTTCGACATCTCGCACCCGTGCCTGACTTTTGATAAGTGGCGCCAGGTGCTGGTGCTCGACTCGGCTTATCGCGTCACCGAGGTGGTCGAAACGTTCTTCTGATTGTTCTGGTGTTTCGCGGGCGGCGAGCGGCGTTGGGATGGGACGCGCCGCTTGTGCTCTTGGCGCCCTGCTCGCTGCGCCAATCGACAACCGTCACGCACGTTGCTTCACGGGCGGTTGGCTGTCGTCAGCAGTGACGTCGCCGGCTGTTTCTCCGGCGTTCGTCGCGGACACCACTTCGCCAATCCTCGCCTCCAGCATTTTCAGCGCGCCGGACAGCGCGTTCAGCGCATCGTCCGGCAACGCGGCCATTGTGTCGTGCAAAAAAGCGTTGCGGCGCGGCAGGCTCGCTTCGGTTGCGGACAAGCCCGCTTCAGTCAGGCGTACGTTGGTCACGCGGTTATCGCGCGAGTCCATGCTGCGCGCAATCCAGCCCAATCCTTCGAGCGCTTTTAACTGGCGGGTCAATGCGCCAGGATCGACCCGCAATCGCTCCACAAGCCTCTTCTGCGACGACTCGCCCGCCTGCTCATGCAGCGCGAGCATGATGCGCCAGCGCGGCAGCGGGTGGCCGACTTGCGCCTCGAACGCAGACATGAACGTACGGTACGTGCGTCCAAATTGCTGCATGACGGCTATGCGGTCCTGTTCTTCCATGATGGTTCAGTGAAACTCAAAAGCTGAAATCAGTCGGCGTGAATCACCGGCTCCAGCTTGCGCTGAAGCTTGATCGGCGGAACACGGCGACTTTGCCATACCGACGCCACGGCGATGATTGCCGCCATCGCCAAACCTAAATGAATTGCGGCGACGAGCGTTTCGCGCGCGCTTTCCAGAAGCATGGCGCCGTTATGCCCGGCTTGTGCGAGTTCGCTCAGCAAGCGCGCCTGTGCTTCGTGATTGATCAGAATCTGTGGATCGCCCAGGTCCGTGAACCATTGCGATGCGCGCTCGCTGTCGAGTGCGCTGCGCACGCCGCTCGCGTACATATGGCTGACCAGCGTGCCAGTGAGCGCCGTACCGATCATGCCGCCGATCATCCGCAGCGATTGCAGTAGCGCCGTTGCAATGCCGAGATGCTCGCGACCGGCCGTCTGCTGCGCGAAGATCGTCAGGTTCGGCATAACGAAACCGAGGCCGAGCCCGCCGAGCACCATGAACGACATAAGTAGCCACTGCGGCATGGAACGGGTTGCGACGACCACGCCCAGACACGCGAGCGCGAGCAGCGCGAAGCCGACATACAGCATCAGGTTCGGATTGCGCACGCGCGAAATGACGCGCCCGTTGGTAATGCTGCCGATCGTAATGAACACGACGAGTGGCGTGATGACGAGGCCAGCTTCCTTGGGCGACATGCCAAAGCCGCCCTGGAACAGCAGCGGCGCGTAGAAGAGCAGCGAGAACATCGTGAAGCCGCCGAGCACCGCCAGTGTAAATAGCGCGGCGAGACTCGGATTGCGGAACATGTCGACGGGAAGGATTGCTGTCGGGCAGCGTTTCTCCCATTGCCACAGTACATACGCCGAGGCGATGCTCAGCACGAGCAACGCACACGCGCTCAATGTGAGCCCATGCTTCGGCAGCAATTCGACGAACAGTTGCAGCGAGCCGAGCGCCACCGCGATCAGCACGGCGCCGGGCCAGTCGAGCCGCATCTTGCCTTCATGCTCCACATGTCGCAGATGCGGCAGGAAGCGCCACACGAAGAACAGCGACAGCAGGCCGACCGGCAGATTTACGTAGAAGACGGAGCGCCAACCGTAGTACTGCGTCAGGAAGCCGCCAAGCGATGGACCGATTGCATTGGCAATGCCGAATGCCGAACTCATCAGCACCTGCCAGCGCAGACGCACGACGGAGTCCGGAAAGAGGTCGGCGATACACGCGAAGGCGGTGCCGACCAGCATGCCGCCGCCGATGCCCTGCAAGCCGCGAGCGAGCACGAGAAACAGCATGTTGTTCGCGACGCCGCACAACACGGACGCGCCGGTGAACACGATGATCGACGCGATCACAAACGGCTTGCGTCCGTAATAGTCGCCGAGGCGCCCGAAAATCGGCACGGTGATCACCGACGTGAGCAGATACGACGTCGCGACCCACGCGTAAAGCTCGAAACCCTTGAGTTCGGCGACGATTGTAGGCAGCGCGGTGCCGACCACGGTCTGGTCGAGCGCGACCAGCATGGTGACGAACGAGATGCCGAGCATCGCCAGAAGCGATTCGCGGAACGGTAAGACTTGCCCACTCGAATGGTGGGCTGCGGTGTGAACGGCCATTTTTGATGAAGCAACAGTTGACTCGTCAAACGATTGGGAATCATACCATGCGTTCGCGCTCTAAGCAGGACGATCCGGCTCGCCAGGCGGCGCCCCGAATCGACTGAAGAACGCACATTAAACGACGCCAGGGAGGCACATGCAGCCGAGTTCGCTCGCAACACAATCGTTGTCCGACGAGGACCTCCGCGCGCTGCGGCGCGCGAAACACGAACTGGAAAGTCCAGCGCTGGCAATGAAACTGGCAAGCATCGTCGGGGCGCCGCTGGAGAAGCTGATTTCGCGCATGCCGGCGTTTGCGAACGAAAAGGTCACGGACGCGACCGAACTGGCGTTGCGCAAATGTCTGTCGATTGCGATGCGCACGCTCGGCCGGCGTGACAGCGCGTCGCCTCTGGTTGTGCCGGACAAACCGAGCAACTTGCTGCACAAGTTCGCGGTGGCCACGACCGGCGCAGCCGGCGGCGCGTTCGGCCTCTTTGCGCTGCCCGTCGAGTTGCCCGTGACGACCACGCTGATGTTCCGCTCGATCTGCGATATTGCGCGCAGCGAGGGCGAGGATCTGACGGCTGTCGACACCCAACTGCAGTGCCTGACCGTGTTGGGTATGGGCGGCACATCCGCCTCGGACGACGACGCCGACTTCGGCTACTTCATCATGCGCGGCGCGCTGGCGCAGGCGGTGTCGAAAGCGTCGTCGGAAATGGCAACGAAAGGGTTCACCGCACACGGCTCGGCCGCCTTGCTGCGCCTGCTGCACTCGATCGCCGCGCGCTTCTCGGTGCAGGTGAGCGAACAGATCGCCGCGAAATCCATTCCGGCGATCGGCGCGGTGCTCGGCGCGATGGTCAACACTGTGTTTATCGACCACTTCCAGCAGGTCGCGCATGGCCATTTCACCGTGCGGCGGCTCGAACGGCAGTACGGCGAGCAGACGGTGAAGGCCGCCTATCAGACTATCGACGTCGCCCTGGATACCTGAGCCGCATTGGCCGCGCGGCTCGTCACGCGCCCAATGAAGGCCGCTGCGCGATCGAGCGCCCGGTTCGCCTCGGGGATGAACGGCGCGAAGATCGGCCACACATGCGGCATCTTCTTCCACACCTCGAGCTCACAATCGACGCCGGCCGCGCGCGCGTTAGCGGCCACGCGCCCCGAATCGTCGAGCAGCACCTCGGTGCTGCCCGCCATCATGAAGAGCGGCGGCAAGCCGCGCAGGTCCGCATAAACCGGCGACGCATACGGATGCGTGGCAGGCATATCGCCCAGATAGACTTTCGCTGCTTTCGCAATTGCCGGTCCGCTGAACATGGGATCGGCGCCGTCGTTGTCGACAATGCTGGCGCCTGTTGCCGCAAGGTCGGTCCACGGTGAGAACAGCACGGCGCCTGCGGGCAGCGGATCGCCCGCGTCGCGCAGTGCGACCAGCGTAGCGAGCGCAAGACCGCCGCCTGCTGAATCGCCGGCAATCACAATCGATTCGGGTGCCGTGCCTTCGGCAATCAGGTAACGATAGGCGGCAGTGGCATCGTCGAGTGCGGCCGGAAAGCGATGTTCAGGCGCGAGGCGGTAGTCGAGCGAAAAGACCGGCGCGTTTGCGCGGGTTGCGAGGCCGAAGACAATCGAGCGATGGGTGCGCGGCGAGCAGAAGTAATAGCCGCCGCCGTGGAGGTAGAGCACCGTGGGTCGCGCGCCGATCGACGGCTCACCCGAGCGCTCGATCCATTCGCCACGCAGCGGTTTGCCGTCCGCACCGTCCAGTTCCCGAAGACGCCAGCCACGCGGCACGTCCGGCGACCAGGCTCGCTTCGCGGTCAATGCGCGCGCTTTCTCGACATCGATATGCGGCTTCAGGGTTTGAGGGCGAAACTGCCTGCGCAAAAACCAGCACGCGACTACGCTTTGCCAACTCATTGGGACATCCTCCCTGGGAAATGTCCCACCATGGTACGTGCGTGGCCGCCATGCCGGTGGACGACGGCTTCTAATTTTGCTGAAGACTGCGGCGACGCGTTGGCGACGCGCCGCTTCAGGGATTCTCTGACCTAGTTGGCGGGCATCACTTGACCGCGGATTTCACCCGTCGGATTTTGCGCGGTATGAATGTTGAAGTACCACTGGCCCGCCATCAGATCGGTTACCTGCTGCTCGGTGAGGGCGGCAGACCCTTTCATCGGACTTGCGAGCGCGCCTTTGTCGATCGGCACCTGGACCTTTGCATTTTGTCCGACCGGCGCCGGGCCGTGAAAATGCGCGGCAGTTACTGGGCCGCTGAGGCCCTCGTAGCTGACAGTCCATTGCAGGGATTTCGTCGACGTATCGAACGTTGCGTTCAGCGTGCCATGTCCGTGACTTACACGCGGCGGCACTTCGCTTGAGGGCTCGAGAGCCGCTTTTAGCGCGACCGTGTCCGCGAACGCGACACCCGCCGTTACGGCCCACAACACCACAGCCAGGTTGAGTTTTTTTAGCGTAATCATGGTCTTCTCCGACTAGATGCGCCGCCGCGCTGACACCTCGGTCACGAGCGAAGCCATCACATACTAGTGCAAATCTTCGAAAGACGTTCATGGCGGACGACGCGCCGGTCTGCGCGTCTAAATCGCGCCGTCGATTTCGCTTGTAACGATTTTCCAAACAATTATTTGCAGATTCTGCACTGAATCATCCGCGTTTTCCCGAGTATGCTTTGGGCTCGCGAGAAGTGACTCCTTCATCGAGGGATGTCTCCAAATCTTTAACGCGGCTTCGGCCGCGTTTTTTTTCGTCCGTCGATTGCGGTGCGGTCGGGACCAACGCTGCCGTGGGCGTTGATCCGGCTAATGACCGCGCTTAGGCGAGCAATGCCGCCTGGTGTTCGATGCCGTCGAGCATCGCGTTGCATTTGTCGATCACCGCGAGTCCGTTATGGCGCACGCGCTCGGGCGCGCCCGAGATATCGCGGCGATATTCGTCGAGTACGCTGATGAGCGGAGGGTATTGCAGTACGCTCGCCGCGCCTGCTACCCGGTGAAGCCACTCGCGCACGCGCAATGTGTCCGCGTCTTCCAGTAACAACGACAGTGCCTGAATGTCTTCGCGCACTGAAGAAACGAACGAATCGAGCAACGCCTTGACCGTCGATTCACTACCCCACAATTGGGTCATCTGATTCAGGTCGACCGGAACGAAGGCCGAGGCGCCCGCGGCCGACGAGTCTGTCGGCTCCTGGATATCAGCGTTATCTGCGGGTGCCGCCTGCCAGGCGCTGTCAGTGCCGAACCAGCGGCTCAGATACTCGCGCAACGTTGCGAGGCGCGTCGGCTTGACGAGGTTGTCGTCCATGCCTGCCTCGCGGCAGAGGCTCAGATCTTCAGGCGCCGTATTGGCGGTGATGCCCAGAATCGGCAGACGGTCTGAGCGGCCTTGCTCGCGCTCGCGCTCACGGATACGCCGCGTCAGTTCATAGCCAGATACGTTGGGCATATGGCAGTCCGTGATCAGACATCCGTAACTGGTGTGTTCGAGCGCGGATAGCGCTTCGGCGCCGTCGTTCGCGACGTCGCACGCGAAACCGAGCAGCGCCAGTTGATGGCGAATGAGTTCCTGATTCACCGGATGATCTTCGGCGACGAGAATCAGGCGGCCACTCGCGATCGCCCGTTCCCGGTCCGGCGGCGCGGTGATGCTTTCATGCGTGCGCGGCACGCTGACCGACGGCGACGGCGCGGACTGAAGGCCCGTCATGGCCGCAGCACACGCCGCACCGAGTCCGCGCCACGATATCGGATTGATGCTCAGGCGAACATTGTCTTCGAGAATGCGGTAGCCCGTAGGCTTCGGCTTTTCGGTGAGGGATATCACACGGACCTTGCCTGTGACGTTGGCGGGCAGCACCACGTCCTCGCTCACGAACAGCAGATCCACGCCGCTTAGCGCGGCGCGGCAACGTAACTGCGCAAAGTCGGACGGAACCCGGCGCAGCTCCAATCCCAGCGCTTTTCCGAAGTCGACGAGAGCCTGACCGACTCGCGCGTCGTTAGTCGCCACGAGACAGCGCTTGCCGCGCAAACCACTCACTGAATAACGCTGCGTCTCGACGGGCATGCTGAGCCGCACCGTCATGCGCGTGCCGCGGTTCAGCTCGCTGTCGAGCGTGAGCGAGCCGTTCATCAGTTCGATCACTTTGCGGCAGATGGTGAGGCCAAGGCCCGTGCCGCCGAAGCGGCGCGTGGTGGACGACTCCGCCTGCACGAACGGCTCGAACAGTTTCGCCTGCACGTCCGCCGCTATGCCGATGCCGGTGTCCTCGACGACCATCTCGATTGTCTGAACGTCGCCCGTTTGCGCGAGCAACGCCACGCTCACGTCTACCTGACCTTCGGGAGTGAATTTGATCGCATTGCCGAGCAGATTGAACAGGACCTGACGCAATCTCACGCTGTCCCCTCGCAGCGTGGCCGCCACGTCCGACGCAATATTCACCCTCACTTTCAGGCCCTTCTCATGCGCGCGGCCCGCTAGCAAGCCGACCGCATTGTCGACCAGTTCGCGCAGGTCGATAGGCTCTGCTTCGATGGTCAACCGTCCCGCGTCGATTTTCGAGTAATCGAGCAGGTCGTCGAGAATTTGCAGCAGCGCGCCCGCCGACTCGTGGATCATGCCGAGCATTTCGCCCTGATCCGCGTTGAGCGGCGTGCGCTCGAGCACTTCCACAAGCCCGAGTACACCGTTCATAGGGGTGCGGATTTCGTGGCTCATCATTGCGAAGAAGTCGTCTTTCGCACGCGACGCCGCTTCAGCCGCATCACGCGCGCGGGCAAGTTCTTCGGCGCGCGCATGCTCGATGCTCGCGTCGACCCAGTAGCCGCTCCAAACGACACTTGCGTCCGCCTCGCGACGCGGCACGAGTTCCGCTCGCGCCCACTTCACGTTCGAATGGCAGCGCATGCGGAATTCGATCAGTACCGGCGTTTCAAGACGAGCCGAGCGCTCGAGTTCCGCAATGACGAACGGACGGTCTTGCTCGTGGATACGGTCGAAGTCGACATGATCGCGGCTTCCCGCCACCCCGTTGCCGTGTCCGAGCAAAAGCTTCGCGTCTCCACCGATGTAAGGAAACGAATAAGCACCGTCTGACGTGCGGCGCAGTTGGAACACCACGGCCGGCAACGAGCGCGTGACGTCGAAGAGCCTCCGCTCGGTGTCGCGCGCGCGCATCTCCGCACGCCGTATGTTGGTGATGTCGACCATGGTGCCGAGCACGCAAACTGGCTCTCCGTCGTTGCCGCGGCAGATACTCGTCCAGAAAAGCCCGTGACGCACATCGCCGGCACGGGACTCGAACTGCAGCTCGACCTGGGCCATGTCGCCGCCTCGCAGCAGGTCGCGGGTCATATCGGCGAGTACACGGCTGTTGGCCTCCCCCCATGTGTGAACCTCCATCGTGCTGCGTCCGATAACTGCCTCGCGGCTTAACCCGCACGCCCGCTCATACGCGCCATTGACTGCGATATAGCGGCCTTGCAGATCCTGGGCGACGAGCGGATAGGGCACCATCTTCATCATCGTTTCCTGGAAATTCAGCTGCAGCGCGAGCTCGCGCTCGGTCTCCTTGCGGCGCCTGACTTCGCGTTGCAAAAGCAGATAGGCGCGCAATGTAACGAGCAGGACCGAGGCGATGCCGATCAGCACAGGTAGCAGGCGCACCGCGGAAACGCTCCAAGTACCGCCTGCCGGCGTGTCGCCGGTCACCCATTTCTGCCGGATGTGCTGCTTTTCCGCTGGCGGCATCGCTTGCAACGCGCGGTCGATCAGATCGGCGAGCACACCCAGGTCCGGACGCACAGCGAAGTCGAGGGCATCGGATTTACCCACTGTGCCGATTACCTTCAGCACACCGGCGTATTGCCGCTTGAGCACAATGTCGACGGCTGCCACGTTTTCCACGACGACATCTGCTTCCCCGGAAGCAACCATGCGCAGCGCGTCGTCAAGGCTTGGCGCGATGACCAGGTGATCTTTCGGAATGCGCTGGAATGCGAGCGGGTCGACCCCGGCAATGTGTGACGACACCACGACCCGCCGCGGGGCGAAATCGTTGAGTGAACGGGCGGCCGGCTCGTCGTCGCGCCCCACCATTACCAGTGGATAGCTTTCGTACGCACGGGTATGACGTGCCTTCTGGAGGCGCGGGTCGTTACTCGAGCCCGTGGTGAGAATCGCCAGTTCACCGCGCTGGAACGCGTCGATCGCGGATGGCCAGTCGGGCTGCCGCGCGCGGTTGAACACGACGCCAAGCGTGCGACTCAGGTATGCGAGGTAGTCGGCGGTCACGCCGGCAGGACGCCCCGACGTGTCGAGATAGCTGAATGGCGGCCAGTTGTTGTCGAAGCCCACCTGCAACGGCGGAAGCGAACGAAGCCACGCCTGCTCCTGCTGCGTCAATTCAAGACGGGATGTGGCGGGCTCCGGCTTCGAATCGAAACTGCCTGAAAGCCAGCGGACTCGAATCGCCGTGTCGTCGGTCTGGTTCATTGATGCTAACGCGCGGTCCAGCCGGTCACGCAACGCCACCTGACTACGCGGCACGCCAAAGCGCAGTTCAGCGGAGCGAGTGCCTTCCTCAAATGCAACGCGCAGATTGTGGAACTCTTCTGTTGCGAGCGCATATTCGACGACTGGTGTGAAACCCATATATGCGTCCGCGTCGCCATCGGCGACGGCAGCGAGCGCCGCGTGCGTCGATGTGAACACGCTAATGCGGGCGCGCGGGAAGCGCTCGCGCAACGAGCGCTCAAGCGCAAAGCCCTTCTCTATTGCAATGGACGCGCCTGCAAGACGCGCCGGTCCTTCGTATATGTCGCCGTCCCTGCGTACAACCGTTGAGGTGGACGCGCGAAAATACGGCGTGGTGAAACTGACACAGCGCTCACGTTCCGGCGTGCGCGCGAGACTCATCAACAGATCGACGTTGCCCGCGCAGGCGGCGGCAAGTAGCTGCAGCATGTCGGGATATGGCTTCGCCTCGATCGCAACGCCCGGCCCGACCAGTGCGCGCAGATAGTCGATGCTCAGTCCTGTGAGTTGCCCGTTTCGCAGCGCGTCGAACGGCAACCAGCTATTCGCAAGTACGCCGACGGTCAGCTTCTCTGGGAAGGCACTACCGACCCGGTTGGCACCGGACTCCACGAAAGCGTGGCCGGCAGCCGCCACTTGAGCCGCGGCCAATAAGGAGAGCCCTGCCAGCACGCACACCGACACGCGCCGCCGCACGCGCGCTATCGCAGCGCGTTGGAACCGTGTGGCAAAGAATGAGAAAAACGTCACGGCACAACTCACGCGGCTTCGCTGTGGCCATCGGCAAGCGTTGCTGCTGCCTGGTCGGACCTGCCACTGAGGAACGAGAACACGAAGCCGGCGACGACGCCGCCAGACATTGGCGCCGCCCAGAAGAGCCACAGTTGGTCGAGCGCCCAGTCACCCACGAACAGCGCTTGCGCCGTGGAGCGGGCGGGATTGACCGAACCGTTGGTGACCGGAATCGACACGAGGTAGACGAGCGCGAGACATCCGCCGACGACCATCGGTCCGCCCGGCTTTGTCTCGTAGCGTGCGGCTACGAGAAGGCTCGCCATGACAAAAGCAAACGACAGCACGAACTCAATGGCCAACGCCGAGTGCAACTGATAGTCGGAAGGAGAGTGATCGCCAAAGCCATTGGCCGCGAATTCGCTCGCGCCGATTTCGAAGCCCGGCCGGCCGCTCGCCACATAAACGAGCAGCGCTCCGGCAACGACCCCGCCGACAATCTGCGCGGCAATATAGGGCAGCAGGTCTTTGACCGGGAACCGTTGTGCGGCAGTGAAACCTACCGTGACAGCGGGATTGAAGTGAGCGCCCGACGTCTCGCCAAACCAGTAGCTCGCGGTGGCAAGCGCGAGACCGAACGCGAGTGATACCTCGAGCACGCCGTAGCCTTGCTGAACGGCGCCGGTGTTCAATACGATGCTGCCGCAGCCGATGAACACCAGCCATGCCGTACCCACGCTCTCGACCAACAACCGCTTACCTAGCACGGCCATACCGCCTCCCTGTCGCTATGCGAAGCGCACGGCGCTACGCAATTTCCGCGAACATCTGCTTGAACTTCCCCAGCTTTGCGCGGCGTGGTCTCAAGACATAACTGCTCTAATGAGGCCCACGTCAGCAAAAGCCGAAGCTAATTCAGAACTATGGAGTGGCAAGGTCTCCCAACCAATCGGAAGAGTCCTAATTTCGGGACCGTGAGTTGCCGGTATATAGGCGCAGCGTTACCGAGTGTTAAATCAAGCCAATCTGCCGTGCGTAGACAATAAGATCGGACTCCGTTTCGAGGCCTAGCTTGCGCATTGCGGTACGCTTCTGAGTGCTGATCGTCTTACCGCTGCGCTGCAATCGTTTCGCGATTTCGTGTACCGCGACACCCTGCACATAGAGCTGGAAGATCTCCCATTCGCGCGCACTCAAAACGCTGGCGCGCAGTTGCGGCGGAGTGTCAGTCGTTTCCATCGCAACGCGCACCTGCTCCGACAGATACACGTCTCCAGTCAACGCTGCCTGGATTGCGTCGATCAATGCAGCCGTCGTGTCGCGCTTATCGACTATTGCGCTGACGCCAAGATGCAGCAGGCCCGACAGCATATGTGCATGACAAATCATGGTGAGCACAACGACGGCGGGATGCGCATGCCCTCTCAATACCCGACGCAGGAAAGGAACAGCGTTGCTCGCTCCGTCCAGACCCGGCATGCCAATGTCGGAGATGACGATGTCGCATTCGCAGACGTCAAGCAGTTCGGCAAGGTCATGCGTGTTGCAGGCCTCGCCAACAACTTCGATATGCGGCGTGGCGTACAACAACCTCCTCACGCCGGCGCGAACGCAGTCGTGGTCGTCCGCCACGATGACGCGTATCTTGTCTGTCATATTTTTTTGTTGTCTTATCGATTGGCATGTCCAGTACAAGATGTACTTTCCCCGGACAACGCCAACACATCTTATGTTTGTCACGCCGGCCCGGCGCGACCTCGTGTGTTCTTCAGCGCCCTTCGACGCGGGCCTCTGTTACCACGCCGTGCTCAACCGCAAAGCGAAATAGCTCAGCGTCGCTATGCAACGCCAGCTTGCGCATGGCGGTGCACTTTTGCGCGCTAATTGTCTTCACGCTGCGCCCCAGCCGCCCCGCAATTTCGGTAACACCGAAGCCCGACGCGTACTGCGTGAACACTTCAAGCTCGCGCCGCGACAACACCGAACGAACAAAGTCGAGCCGTTGCATCGCCGTGGCGTCCGCAATGACCGCGCGCACGGCGGGCCCGAGATAGCATTCGCCCGCGAGCGCGGTGATGATCGCCACGTGAATCAGGTCGATGCGGTCACGCTTGCTGATAAGCGCGTGAACGCCGAGCGAGATCACGCTTTGCAGCGCTGCTGCCTCGGTTTCCATGGTGAGCACGACGAGGGCCACGTCGGGGTAACGGCTCCTGAACTGCCGCACCGCGTCGATCCCACTGCCATCTGCGCCGCCTGGCATGTAGAGGTCCATGAGCACCAGGTCACAACCGGTCCGGTCGACCTCCGCAAAGAGATCGGTTGCATCGGTCGCGCGGCCGACCACCTCCATATTCTGGTAACCGCCCATCAAGTTCTCGATTGCAAACAGGACGAGCGGATGATCGTCCGCGATGATCGCCCGGACCGGCGTGCTTATTTCAGCGGTGTCGCCCATCGTCTATCTCTCCTCCATATCCTGACTCCCTATCACCATCTCACTCCCGACCGGCCCTGCCCCATCATCAGACATCGTGGCGGTGTTAAACATAAGATCGCTCCGAAATAACTTCAATAACTCGGCCAATTAATTTACTTAGATATGCGATTCAAATTTAAGAATGTCACCAGCTCGAACGCACGAGAATAAACCAGGATCATTAGTAACGCCAAGTTTTACCATTGCTTCACGCTTTTGCCGACTAACGGTGCGGCGATGACATCCGAGAGTGGCCGCAATTTCAGCAATAGAGTGTCCGTCGACGAACATCCTGACGACCGTCTTCTGCATTACCGACAGAGGGAGCGCGAGCGGCCGCTCGCACCCGGCTTCGGGCGGCGTTGCGAGAAGTGCGGCGATTGAGTTACCGATGTAGGGCTCGTTGCTTACATGCTGCTCGATCGCACGCCACAACTCGTGCATGGATTCGGTTTTGCTGAGCAAGCTCACGGCGCGCTCCGATGCGAGGACCCGGAGCAACGCAGAATTGGTCGTCGTCGACATGACGACGATGCGCAGTCGCGGCCACTCGGCATGGATCTGCCGGATCAGGTTCAGTTCGTCTTCCACAGCGGCGCCGGGGTCAGGCATCGACAGGTCGGTGACCAGCACGTCACATGGCGTGCGCCGCAGCAGTTTGATTAACGATGTCGGACTGACGGCCTGGCCGACGATGGCGACACCGGATCTGGTTTCGAGCATAGCTCTAACGCCAAGCAGAACGAATGGATGATCATCCGCGAGAATGATTCGGAGGTTCACTAGATTGATCTCGTTTGTTGTAGGAATAGTCGTCAGATACGCAGGACAAATCGACACGCTCCGCACCTGCGTCGACGCGCAATCGTTTCTAACCATCGCGCGTCGACGGGACCATAAAATCACCGTGGTGCGCGTAACGAAAATCGGAGTGTTCCGAATCAAGTGTTGAATTCACCGGCAATTACGGTGCACGGACAACAAAAGCCCCCAATTATTCAAAATGAATAAATTGAGAAAATCGGCGAGCTCAGGTTCGCGGGAAAATCACGTCTGAATTAACCTTGGCCCGCACGGCATTTCGATAAACGTCGCGCAAAACTGCCTCGCGCACGCCGGCAATCGTCAAGCCGTGTCACAGGCGCGCGGCGCGCTCGTGCTGACTTCGCGCAATGCGCGCGGAAAAACCGGCAGCGCAATCAACGCACAGAGACTTGTCACAGCCCACACCATCGGCCATGACCCGAGCGATAGCAGCGGCGGAATCGCGAGCGGCGTCAGAAAAAGCGAGAGGAAAACGCAGGTATTGCCGAGCGCCAGCGCAGTGCCGGCGCGGCTCGTTCCGGCGAGCGTCGCGAGTTCGGTGAAGGCGACGCCGTGCCAGGCAGACGCGCTCACCCCGCCGAGCACGATCATCGGCACGAGAAACATCGTCATGACTGTTGTTGGGGTGTGCTGCACGGCGGCCACACCGCTCATGAGAGTGAGCGCCGCGAATAGCGCGGAAGTCAGCAGACTGCAGCCGCGCATGTATGCCCGGCGATTGCCGCGCTGATCCGTCCACCGGCCGCTCCAGACACGAGCGATGGCGGCGCCTGCCTGGACCGTGGCCATCGCGACGCTGATGGTCAGCACGCCGGCGCGCCCAAAGTCGTGGAGGAACACAGTTCCGAAAGTGATCACGGCGAGTTGCGGCACGCAAAGCGCGCCCGCGCCGAGCGCTACGCGCCAGATGCGGGCGTCACGCAGCGGCGAGCGGCTCCGGGCATGTGCGCCGTTAATGTCGTTTGCACTGCTAATGCCGCTTGCGCCGCTTGCGCCGCTTGCGCCGCTTGCGCCGCTTGTGCCGCTTGTGCCGCTTGTGCCGCTTGTGCCGCTTGTGCCGCTTGTGCCGCTTGTGCCGCTTGTGCCGCTCGCACCACCCGCACCGACCACGCCGCCCACGCCGCCCACACTGTCCACACCACCCACACCACCCACACCACCCACACCACCCACACCACCCACACCACCCACACCACCCACACCACCCACACCACCCACA
>NZ_JAWRXU010000300.1:0-332 GCF_046534895.1 Paraburkholderia sp. SIMBA_053
CTGATAAAGTTATTTTCAGTAACGGCATTACCTTTAACCAGGTGGGCTCAGGGTTAACTAAAAGCGGTAATGAGTTAATACTGAAAGTAAACGGCAGTAACGACAATGGCGTTACGTTAACCAACTTCTTCCTCGGTGGTGACCACTTGGTTGAAAGCTTTGAGTTTGAAACCGGCGGTAGCATTAGTGCAGCGCAGATCTTTGGTGCCTTTGGATTAACGATGCCAAGTGGCGAAGCTCCGGCAGTTAATACGGTGCACGGCACTGCAGGGAATGATACGCTAAATGGAAGTGCTTCTGCCGATATAGTGGCCGGCTCGCATGGTAACGAT
>NZ_JAWRXU010000301.1:0-332 GCF_046534895.1 Paraburkholderia sp. SIMBA_053
GTGAGGGACGCGCCGCGGGACTGCTGCTGCGAGAAGCCGCTGATCTGGTGATCGAGCGTATCGTAGACCGTCACCTTGCCGTTCACTTCGATCGCCAGGCGCCGGGGCGGTGCGAAGTAGGCATAGCGGACGTCGTTCTGCGCCCCGGTTGTGTTGGGCCGCCCCAGATCGGCGGGCCACCAGTCGCCCGAGGTGCCGGGCGCAGGCGGAACGAACAGACTCACCGGTCCGACTGGTCCGGCTGCAGTCTGCTGCTGGTTGCTGCCACCGTAGCCAGCGCTCTGCTGTTGTTGCTGGCCGCCGCCGTGGTTGCCCTGCTGGTGGGTACCCTG
>NZ_JAWRXU010000302.1:0-332 GCF_046534895.1 Paraburkholderia sp. SIMBA_053
CATTCGACCAGCACGCTGCACGGGCCGAACACTTCGTCAGCCAGCGTGTGATCCGCGAGCAGGCTCTTCGCACTCACGCGGAACAACACCGCTTGCGCGCGCCGGCTGCCTGCTTCGGGCGCCTTGCCACGCGCGAGCGTCGTCACAGCGGGATTCGCAGCAAACCGTTCGATACCTGCGTCGTACGCCCGCAGAATGCCGCCTGTCAGCATGACGCCCGCTTGCACTCCATCAATGCTCTGCGCGGCGGTTGCAGCGAAACGCTCGAAGCCTTCGCCTGCGATGCCGAGCATCAAGCCGGGATTCGTACAGAACTGACCGCAACCCAGCGT
>NZ_JAWRXU010000303.1:0-332 GCF_046534895.1 Paraburkholderia sp. SIMBA_053
GGATCACGCCCTTGATGATGTCGTTGGCGAGCGCGCTGCGTTTATCGAGCGTTTCGGCCACCTGCACGAGCACGGGCTGCGCGCCCGGCGTCTGCGGAAACTCGACGGTGGTGTACGCGACGCGGATGTCGTTGCCGCGCACCATGTCGTCGCGAAACTCGACGATGCCCGGCTGCGGCCGGTCTTCCTCGCGCGGCAGCGGCATGTCGCGGTCGCCTGCAACCAGCTCGCCGCGTGTGCCGAGCACCTGATAGAACACGCTATCTATATTGTCGGCACGAAGAAAATCACGCGTCGAATCGGGCAGCGTCAGCTCGGCGATGCCATTGACG
>NZ_JAWRXU010000304.1:0-331 GCF_046534895.1 Paraburkholderia sp. SIMBA_053
GTCAACCGCGCTTACGAGACGACATTGGCTGAAGGCGTGCATTTCGAGCGTCGATTGTTCCATTCGTTGTTCGCAACGGAAGACCAGAAAGAAGGGATGGCCGCTTTTGTCGAGAAGCGAAAACCCGTCTTCAAACACCGTTGATCGAATTGCTCAAAAAACCGCTTGCAACCACGCAGGCAAGTGTCTAGAATTCCGGTCTTTCGTGCTGCGGCCAACGCGGCGCGAGGGAAACGAGGAAGGCGGGAGAGCCAGCATTGACGGGGCTTTCCGGTGGAGTCGGCGGGTTGGGAAGTTAAAAAAACCGGTTGACGAAACGAAAAAGGTTCTT
>NZ_JAWRXU010000305.1:0-331 GCF_046534895.1 Paraburkholderia sp. SIMBA_053
GTGCGCCTGCCGCGCGAGTTCATGGCTGCCGGCACGCGCGCCGATCAGATCGCGCATGGCATCGGACACCGGCATGACCTGATGGACGCCGACGCGGCCCCGATAGCCGATGCCGTTGCAAGCGGCACAGCCGGTGGCCGCATACGGCTGCCAGTCGCCGAGCTGATCGTCGGCGAAACCGGCGGCACGTAGGGCGGCGGCCGAATGTGGCGCGGGCGCCCGGCACGCCGCGCACAGGCGCCGCACGAGCCGCTGCGCGGTCCCCATGCGCACCGCGGCGACGAGGTTGTACGGTGCGGCGCCGATGTCGATCAGGCGCGCGACGGCGGCC
>NZ_JAWRXU010000306.1:0-331 GCF_046534895.1 Paraburkholderia sp. SIMBA_053
GACATGAGCGTCAAAGTGTTCGATACGAAGGAAGTGCAGGACCTGCTGAAGGCGGCCGCCAACATGGGTAGCGAGGACGGCAGCGCTCGCGCAAAGCAGATTGTCAATCGCCTTTTGGGCGACCTGTTCAAGGCCATCGACGACCTCGACATGACGCCCGACGAAATCTGGGCCGGCGTCCACTACTTCAACAAGCTCGGCCAGGATGGCGAAGCTGCTCTGCTTGCTGCTGGTCTCGGTCTGGAGAAATTCCTCGACATTCGCATGGACGCCGAGGACAAGGCGGCAGAAATCACTGGTGGCACGCCGCGTACCATCGAAGGTCCGCTGT
>NZ_JAWRXU010000307.1:0-331 GCF_046534895.1 Paraburkholderia sp. SIMBA_053
CATGCGCGACCCAGTGGCGCAGCCGCGCGATGCCGACCTTGGCGACGACCGCGCCCGCGAGTTCGCCGTCCGCATAGACGGGCACCGCGATGAAGATGCCGGGTTCGCCGCTCGTGCGGCCCACGCCATAGGTTTCGGAGAACGCGCCGAGCAGCGCGTTGGTCAGATACGCGCGCACCCGTATGTCGACGCCGACGAACGAGGCCCGCCGCCTCTGCGGATCGCCGGAGACATCGCTCGAGGCCACGCAGATGCCGTTGGCATTCACGAGCCACACCTGATCGAGCCCGGAGAAGCCCTGTGCCCGGTGCAGGAAGGTGCTGACCGCGCC
>NZ_JAWRXU010000308.1:0-331 GCF_046534895.1 Paraburkholderia sp. SIMBA_053
TTATACGGAAAAATATAGTATCTCCAACAAAAATGTGCTATTGTTTATTTGCAGTTATTTCTTTCATATTCACCTATGTGTGAACCCTATTAAAAGCAACCTCGCTTGCCAATGCCTAGGTTGCTTTTTATTTTGTTAACGATAATAAGACAAGCATAATCTAAAATTCCTGATTTCAGGTAATGTACATTATTTAGAGCTGGAACATTACTAACAATTCTTTGCTGATTCCCAAATATTTACCAAACGTTGCTTTCCTTGTTCAGCTGTAGAAATCATCTCATCAAATAATTCTTGAACCGTAGGAACATTATTAATTAGTCCGATAACC
>NZ_JAWRXU010000309.1:0-330 GCF_046534895.1 Paraburkholderia sp. SIMBA_053
CTGCCGCACCCTTGCCTCGAACGATGTCCTTCATGAAATTGAACGGGTTGCTGTCAGGCTTGAAAGTAGTGCCGCGATGCTCGTTGCAGTATCGCTTCGCCTGCTGCACGTCAGTAGCCGTTACGACCGTTCGTGAAAGGGAACCCGAAACAGTGTCGTATAGTTGGTCGAATATATGTTCAATGACAATCGTTTTTTGACTTTTGGCCATGCTCGCGTCGCGTAGTATTCTTTGCAGGCATTGAGCATACCAAACGCACAGGCGTTCGGGGCTTCACCGGCTACCGAAAGCGAAAGACACTGGCGGAAACAGCGCAGGCATGACTAATG
>NZ_JAWRXU010000310.1:0-330 GCF_046534895.1 Paraburkholderia sp. SIMBA_053
GCCGGTAGATCTCGACGCGGTCGTGATCGGCGAGCACCGTGTCGAGCGGCTTGAGCTTGCCGAATACGCCGACCTTTTGCGTCCCGAGATCGATCTGAGGAAAACGCTGAAGAATGCCGCTTGCCTCGATAGCCTGTGCGAGCGTGGCGCCCGCCGGCAATTGCACGTCGACGAGCGCCTGTTCGTTCGCGAGCGCATAACAGACCTGGACGGACAGACGCTCGCTCATGCCTTGCCGTAGCGCTGGTCCGCGCGCTTCACGAAAGATTCGACGAATGTATTGGCGATGTGATTGAACACCGGCCCGATGATCTTTTCGAGGATGATGTT
>NZ_JAWRXU010000311.1:0-330 GCF_046534895.1 Paraburkholderia sp. SIMBA_053
TGAGCTTCGCGCCCATTGCGCCGGAGAATGCTACGGGTAACTTCACGAAGGTCGTTCAGCGTGTGCCTGTCAAGATCAGCATCGACCCGGGGCAACAGGCTGCATCTGCATTGAGCGTGGGCCTCTCTGTCGAAACGGAAGTCGATGTCGGCAAGCCTGCTGAAGTGTCGATCAGCGGAGCGGACCCAAAATGAACGCGAATCTGTGTTCAATCCGTACACCGGTGCTCGCGACGCTGCTTGGCATGTTGCTCAGTGCATGTCTGGTGGGCCCCAATTTCGAACGCCCGCAGACCGCTGTGCCCGATGTATTCAGTCGCACGCAATCCGC
>NZ_JAWRXU010000312.1:0-329 GCF_046534895.1 Paraburkholderia sp. SIMBA_053
GCGCAGCAGCAATTCACCGACCATCACGTTGCGATGCGTCTTCGAGTCCGCGGGAATCACGTACCACGGCGCGTAATCCGTCGACGTCGCTGCGAGCGCTTCTTCGTATGCGTCCTGATACTTGTCCCACAGCTTGCGCGCGTCGAGATCGGAGACGTCGAATTTCCAGTGCTTGGTCGGATCGTCGATGCGTGCCTGCAAACGCTCGCGCTGCTCGTCCTTCGAAATGTGCAGCATGCATTTGATGATCGTCGTGCCGTTTTCCGCAAGCATCAGCTCGAAATCGCGAATGTGCCGGTAGCGGCGCAGGCGCGCATCTTTGTCCATCG
>NZ_JAWRXU010000313.1:0-329 GCF_046534895.1 Paraburkholderia sp. SIMBA_053
CTGGATTTCCTCGTCGGAATACACCTGTTCGCTTTGTGCCATGACGGACCTCCGCTGGTGTCGGGATGGTTGCTCATATGAAGAGCTTAGCGCCCCTGTGCGCTTTGCAAAGCCCGATTGCCGCCGCTTGCCTATGTATGGGGCCTCGGGCGCCGCCCGTTGGTTTGCGTATCTGACACAGAATGTCCCGCCTCAGGCGGCGAAGCGGAACATGTTGACGCCGCGACGGCGTGCAGCGGCGTATCAGTGCGTGTCGTAGCGACCGGCATGGAATATGCGAACCGCCGTCATACGCATGGGCTGGGCAATGGATCCGGCGCAGCAAAGAC
>NZ_JAWRXU010000314.1:0-328 GCF_046534895.1 Paraburkholderia sp. SIMBA_053
CAGACACAAGCTATTCTAAGATTCGTCAACTAAATAAATCAGAAGCTTATGTTGAATGAGGCGAAAAGCCTGGTTGCTTAAACCTTGGTGGAGAGCAATGGATTAAGAACAATCCATCCTATGTGAAGTTTAGTAAGAAAAGCACGGTGGATTCATCTATTGTAGGTAAGCGTGTTATTTCTAAAGTGGACAACCTACGTTTCTATGATTCTGCTTCTTGGCAGGATAAAGATGTTGTTGGTTCTGTAGATGAGGGATTAGGATTCACGATTGATGCGAAAGTAACTGTCAATGGATCGTCGCAATACAAAGTGCACAATAGTAAAGG
>NZ_JAWRXU010000051.1:0-633 GCF_046534895.1 Paraburkholderia sp. SIMBA_053
TATTCTTGATTGCAGCCATTCTTTTACACTCTCCAGAGAATCTGCGCAGCGTAGCCCGCGCACGCGAGCAGCCAGACGATGGTCAGCGCCTGCAGGAACAGGCGCATGCCCACGGGCTTCACATAGTCCATCCAGATGTCGCGGATGCCGACCCACGCGTGATAGAACAGCGAGAGCAGCGTGACGAAGGTGGCCAGCTTCATCCACTGGGTGGCGAAGATCGAGGCCCAGCCTTCGTAGGAGAAGTCGTGCGCGCCGAAGAACCACGCGAGCAGGATCACCGTGTAGACGGCCATCACGACCGCGGTGATGCGTTGTGCGAGCCAGTCGCGCAGACCGTAGTGCGCGCCGACGACCAGACGCTTCGGACCGATTCGGTTAGGGGCTGCCATTTTTTTAGAATGCTCCGAAGAGTTTCGCCGCGAAGGCGAGCGTGAGAAGCGAGGACACGACGAACACGACGATGGAGGTCTGCCTGCCGCCTTCCTTGTTGACCGCGCGGTGCGTGTCCATCACGAGGTGACGGATGCCGGCGCAGAAGTGGAACAGGAACGCCCAGGCCAGCACCAGCGTGATGAGCTTGACGATGATGTTGGAGAGAAAGCCCTTGAAGACCTCGAAGCTCAGTTCGGA
>NZ_JAWRXU010000315.1:0-328 GCF_046534895.1 Paraburkholderia sp. SIMBA_053
CTCTCGATCTGGCGAATGCGCTCACGCGTGACGTCGAACTGCTTGCCCACTTCTTCCAGCGTGTGATCCGACTTCGTGTTGATGCCGTAGCGCATGCGCAGCACCTTCGCTTCGCGCGGCGACAACGAGTCGAGCGCGTCGTCGATGGCGGCGCGCAAGTCGGCTTGCATGGCCGCATCCGCCGGCGACGAAGCCGCCGAGTCTTCGATCATGTCGCCGAGCGTGGCATCGCCGTCGTCGCCAACAGGCGTTTCCATCGACACCGGCTGCTTGGCGATCTTCAGAATGCCGCGCACCTTCTCTTCCGACAGATCCATGCGCTCGGCCA
>NZ_JAWRXU010000316.1:0-327 GCF_046534895.1 Paraburkholderia sp. SIMBA_053
CCCACTGCGGGTCAGATCGTCTTTGACGGCATCGACATCACGGGCGAACGTCCTGCGCAGGTCGCGCGTCGCGGCATCATCCGCTCCTTTCAGATTTCTGCTGTATTTCCGCATCTGACGGCATTGCAGAACGTCCGCGTCGGTCTGCAACGTCAGCTCGGCTCGGCGTTTCATTTCTGGAGAAGCGAGCGCACGTTGCGTCAACTCGATGACCGCGCGATCGATCTGCTCACGCAGGTAGGCTTGACCGATTTCGCCGATGTGCCCGCCGTCGAGCTGTCGTATGGGCGCAAACGCGCGCTCGAAATCGCCACGACGCTCGGCATG
>NZ_JAWRXU010000052.1:0-618 GCF_046534895.1 Paraburkholderia sp. SIMBA_053
AGAGCGGAAAGCCGACCACGACGCCGAGCGCGACGACCACGAGCGGAATCACGTCGCGGCGCGTGGGACGCGCCTCGCGAAAGAGGAGCAGCAGCGCGAGACCGAGCGTGCCTGCAATGGTTGCGCGCGCGACCGTCAGAAACACAGGGTCGAGCCCTTGCACGGCAATGCGGGTGGCCGGCAGCGAGCCGCTGAAGATCACCACGCCTATGAACCCGCTCAGCCAGCCGTTCGTCGTCTTGTCCATTCGAAAAGTCCGTGCGCAATGAAATGAAGCCTATAGCATCCGCTCCCGGCATGAAAACGTTAAGCTACGGATCAGTACAATTCATGCAAACTGTACCGACGAAGGAGCAGTACAGATGGGCGATAGTGGACAGAGCGCCGACGGCGAAAAGCCGCAAGGCACGCGGGTTGGCATCGTCATGGACAATCTGCGTGAACGCATTGCCAGCCGCTCGCTGATGCCAGGCGCACGCGTGCCGTCGATCCGCGTGATGACGGACGCGCTCGGCGTGTCGAAGTCGACGGTGGTCGAGGCCTATGACCGGCTCGTTGCCGAAGGCGTGATCGTCGCGCGGCGCGGCTCGGGATTTTTCGTGTCGGGCCACGCGCCGC
>NZ_JAWRXU010000317.1:0-327 GCF_046534895.1 Paraburkholderia sp. SIMBA_053
AAGTCGCGATCGTGCGGCCGGGCCCTGTTCAGGGCGGCATGGTCCATCCGTATCTTCGTCGTCGGCAGGGACTGGAGCCCGTCAGCTATCCGAGTCCGGACGTCGAGCAGGCGCTCAAGCGCACGCTCGGCGTGCCGATCTTCCAGGAGCAGGTGATGCAGGTTGCAATGCTTGCGGCAGGCTTCAGCGCGGGCGAGGCGGACCAGTTGCGCCGCGCGATGGCCGCATGGAAGCGCAAGGGCGGGCTCGAAAAATACTACGATCGCATCGTCAACGGCATGCGCGAGCGCGGCTACGAGCAGAGTTTTGCCGAGGCGATTTTTGAGC
>NZ_JAWRXU010000318.1:0-326 GCF_046534895.1 Paraburkholderia sp. SIMBA_053
CGGACGACACTCAGTCTACGGTGCTGCAGGTGGCGCCTTCATGAATGCGCCGCCTGCCTGAATCGCGCACGATAACGCTAGAAGTCTCCGCATCCATGTTGACCGTTCAGCAACATGCAGCTGTTCAGGTTGGGTTGCGATCGCACGCGCTTCCATTCGACAGCGAGGATGTCCTGAGTGTCTCCCGGCGGCGCGGTGGTGAAGAGCGGCTGATTCGAACCGATACAGATGTTGGTGCCCTGCAGGTTGTTCTCGTAGACGAAGGTTTGCTCCTGGTTGCTGAAGAACTGCTGCAAGCCGGCTTGCGAAACAGGATCGATCAACTG
>NZ_JAWRXU010000319.1:0-326 GCF_046534895.1 Paraburkholderia sp. SIMBA_053
AGCAGCGCGGCACGCCGTTCGTTCGACAATGGCACGCGGAGCGGCGCATGACGCGTCGGCGTCACATAGACGAGTGCGGCCGAAGGCGCGTCGCGTATGCCGTCGTGCACGCGCAGACCGTCTTGATCGACGGGAACATCGACCACGTGCGCGCCGCTCGCGTGCATGATCTGACGCGCGCCCACGTAGCCGGGGTCTTCCATCCACACGGTGTCGCCCGGCCCCGTCAGCAACCGCATGCAAAGGTCCAATGCGTGTTGCACGCTACCGATGACGACGATCTGTTCCAGTGGCACTCGCACGCCACGCGCAATGGCGAGGTGGTC
>NZ_JAWRXU010000053.1:0-617 GCF_046534895.1 Paraburkholderia sp. SIMBA_053
CGCGGCGCACTGCCATGATGCATGCGCGCCGCTCATGATTGCGCGCGTCAGTTCCACATGTCGGGGAGCGGTTGCCTCGCACGTTCATGCCGCATTGCGCCAGCCATCGATGAAACTGTTCACCAAAGGTCTATTGCTGATCGCGTTGCCGAGCGCCATCGAACTGGCGCTGCTCGGCGTCGTCTTCGACATGCAGGCGCAAACCATACGCGCCGTCGAGCGATCGTCGGACAGCAAGCAGATCCTGTATCAGGCGACCGCGCTCGAAAACCCCGTGCTTCGGCAAGTCGCGCGCGTGCGCACGGGCATCGTCGCGGGTGACGCTTCGTTCATGGACCGCCATGCGGCATGGGTCGATATCGGCGACCGGCTCACGCGGCTCGAAACGGCCGTCGCCGATACGCCCGCGCAGGCCGCGCGCGTGCATCGCATGCGCGACGAAGTGGACAGCTACCGGCAGCAGGCGCTGTCCGTCGCGCAGTCGCTGCGCACGGGTGCGACGATGAAGCCATTCGTCACGCTCGAAGGCGGCGAGTTGCCTGCGCAGGTGATGCGCTTTCGCGCGCAGTTGAAAGAATTCATCGACGAAGCATCGCGGCTCGAAGTCGAGCGCAACG
>NZ_JAWRXU010000320.1:0-325 GCF_046534895.1 Paraburkholderia sp. SIMBA_053
GGCGAACGTCATGGTGACGGCACCGCCGACGGTGGCCAGGGCGATCATTCCCGCCGCCACCTTGGCGATGGTGCCCGCTAGCTCGGGGTTGGCCTCTATCCATGCGCTCACACTGCGCGTCACTTTGGTGATGTTTTGGATTAAGTCGCGGATGGGGCCTTTGTTGGTTTCAGTGATACTGATGCCCACGTCTTCCCAAGCGCTACGCAGGCCTTTTAGGTCGCCGCCAATGTTATCAGCGCGCACTCTGGCGACTTGGGCGGCTTCGCCCATGGAAGTGGATAGCACTTCCACGAACGCTTCGATGCCTGCGGTGCCTTGCTGG
>NZ_JAWRXU010000321.1:0-325 GCF_046534895.1 Paraburkholderia sp. SIMBA_053
GCGTTAAGCGATGCGCGGAATGTCTACTCTTCCATCACGTCCATTCATGACCGATTCGACCGATCCGAATGCTTCGCTCGATGCCGTTCCCGCGGAAGCCCTTGCGCTGCTGTCTCGTCTCGCGTCCGAAGACGCCGTCGTGCGCCGGATCGCGTTAATCGATCTCGCCGATCTCGAAGATGCGTGCGTGATCGAACCCATTGTCGATGCGCTACGGCGCGACGCGTCGCCTGAAGTGCGTAGCGAGGCGGCGCTCGTGCTGGCTTCGTGGGAGCGCGACGATGTGGTCGAGGCGCTGTGCGGCGCGTTACTCGACGGCGACGCG
>NZ_JAWRXU010000322.1:0-325 GCF_046534895.1 Paraburkholderia sp. SIMBA_053
AGATGCATGCCCGGCTCGGGCAAAGCCTTCAATGCGTCGGCGCGCGCGCTCAACCTGCTGTAATCGAAGTCCGCGTACACGTCGCCGCTCACCGCGACGAACACTTCGCTTGCCCCGTTATCTTCGATCAGCGTAAGCGCCTGCACGATGCCGCCCGCGGTCTCCAGTGCTTCACGCTCGGGCGAATAGCGCAGTTCGACGTGCCAGCGTGAACCGTCGCCGAGCGCGGCTTCGATCTGCTCGCCGAGCCACGCGTGATTGATCACGATGGTTTCAAAGCCCGCGCGCGCGAGCCGTTCGATCTGCCAGACAATCAGCGGCTTGC
>NZ_JAWRXU010000323.1:0-325 GCF_046534895.1 Paraburkholderia sp. SIMBA_053
GATGTCGTCGGGTTCGACCACGCCGGCCCGCGGATTCTCGAGTGCCCACACGATGCCGCCCATGATGCCGGCCACCACCTGGAGGCTCGTCGCGGTGTTATGCGGAGCGAGGCGCCGGGCTTGCGGCGTGGTCAGCCGCGAGCCGTACCAGTAAACGCCTTTGTCGTTGCCCATCAGTAGCACGCCGAGTTCGTCGGCGCCGTCGACGATTTCGTCGCGCATGATCCGCTTGTTGTCCTGCATGCGCCAGCCACGTCCGGCGAATTCGTCGATCGACAGCAGCGCGTCGTCGCACGGACGATACGCATAGTGGACCGTCGGGCGG
>NZ_JAWRXU010000324.1:0-324 GCF_046534895.1 Paraburkholderia sp. SIMBA_053
CTTCAAAAACACGCTTGGTTTCTTCATACATTTTATTCTGGTCAACAAACAGTCCTTTTTTGGGGTACCTGCCTAACCAGATATTATCCATCACTGTGCGTTGCAGGACCTGGTTTAATTCCTGATGAACCATAGAAACGCCAGATTCCAGCGCTTCTTTCGATGACTGGAAATTGACCGGTTTACCCAGAAAGACAATCTCACCTTCATCTTTCTCGTAAATACCAAACAGGCACTTCAATAAGGTCGATTTCCCGGCCCCGTTCTCCCCCATTAAGGCATGAATAGAATGAGGGCGGACGTTGAGATTGACATTATCCAGGG
>NZ_JAWRXU010000325.1:0-324 GCF_046534895.1 Paraburkholderia sp. SIMBA_053
TGGTCTGCATCTGCTCGAGCGCGGCCTTGGCCTCGGGGGTGTCGAGTCCGCTGACCCAGGCGCCGTCCTTCTCCTCGGCGTAGTTCGCGCCGTGGGAGAACAGCCAGCCCTCGAGCCCGTGCACGTCGACGACGGGGAAGTAGATGCCCTTGAAGCCCTCGACACCGTCGGGGTTCGCCTGCTGCACCGTGGCGGCTGCGGCGACCAGGTCGTCGAGCGTCTCGGGAGCGGCGATGCCCGCCTTCTCGAGCAGATCGGTGCGGTAGAAGACGACGCTGGTGCCCGCGTAGAGCGGGTAGGCGTAGGTCTTGCCGTCGAGGGTCG
>NZ_JAWRXU010000326.1:0-324 GCF_046534895.1 Paraburkholderia sp. SIMBA_053
CTGCATTTTTTACTGAATTATTTCTGGTTATTTTTCTACGCCCTTCATCTACCTTGCTGCTTGCAGCGAAACATTTCGTAATGTGGCCTTCGGTTTAATGGAGCGAGCGGAAAACAATGACGACATCCTGCAAGGTTTCCATTTGCGTCCCGACCTGCAATCGGCCTGAGCTGATCGTCGAATGTCTGGACTCGTGTCTGGCTCAGACACATACGAACATCGAAATCCTGATCGGCGACGATTCGAGCGACAACCGCACGCAAGCGCTCATCAAAGCGCGCTACGCGCACGACACACGCATTCGCTACGTGAGGAACGAGCCAT
>NZ_JAWRXU010000327.1:0-324 GCF_046534895.1 Paraburkholderia sp. SIMBA_053
GACTGCCGGTTTCCACCACCCGCACGAATACGGTCATCGCTTTGAGAAGATCCATTCCCCCATAATAATTGGTTCTGTTGCCATTCGCCGTGCGTTTATCAATTTTTGCGAAGGTAATAGAGTGTGTCCACGCTCGACGCGCGGGCCAGTCCGGCTCGCTTCGCGCCATTCCATGCACGGACATCATGCGCACACACATCCACTCATCCAACCGGTCTCCAAGACTCGCGCTGCTCGCGACCAGCCTTGGCTTCGTCATCATCTGTCTCGACGTCACGGTCGTGAACGTTGCGCTAGCGAGGATGCGCGACGGCCTGCAGATCG
>NZ_JAWRXU010000328.1:0-323 GCF_046534895.1 Paraburkholderia sp. SIMBA_053
CGGGCAGCCGAAGGCGTGAAGCCGATTACGCTCGAGCTCGGCGGCCATGGACCTGTGCTCGTGTTCCAGGACGCCGACGTCGAACGGGCCGCTGTCGAAGGCGCCGCGAACCGTTTCCGCGGCACCGGCCAGGTTTGCATCTCGTCGACGCGCTTCCTGATTCAGCGTGAGGTCTACGAGGAGTTCGCCGAGCACTTCGTGTCTGCTACCAGGGCGCTCAAGGTGGGGGACGGGATGCAACCCGGCACGCAGGTCGGGCCGCTCGCGAATCCGCGCCAGGTTGCCAAGATGGAAGAACTCGTCGCCGATGCGGTGGCGCGCGG
>NZ_JAWRXU010000329.1:0-323 GCF_046534895.1 Paraburkholderia sp. SIMBA_053
GTACACCCGAGCATAGTTCCACTGCCTATCGAGAAAACTACCCTACGTGATTTCGTCGATGTACATAATAACAATTATCGATGTTTTAGGGCCAGATCAGCCGCTACTTTTCCAACCATTTTCGGCTTAGCTTTCGCTGGCAGCGATCTCGGTGATTATGATAATACCGTATATACAGTTTATAAAAAGCCGTATCTGCCGGGGCTCGAATGCCTCTGAACCCGGCTCATCTGCGCGAGTAAGGCAGCAACCGGTTAGGCCATCTCCAAAAGGTTCATAGCTCCAAGACACCGTCGTGTCCGACTCCCGCGACGGCCCGAAGC
>NZ_JAWRXU010000330.1:0-323 GCF_046534895.1 Paraburkholderia sp. SIMBA_053
GGCATCGATTTCGGTCGAACCGGACATCGACGCTGCCTGCACGAATTCCTTGTCTTGAGGTGGCAGGTCGTTTGCCATAGTCGTGCTCGCCGCCTGTGTCTGCGCGAAGGCAGGCAACGCGACCAGGGCGAGCGTCATCGGCAGAGAAAGCACTTTCGTTTTCATTGGATTTCCCTCAGGGATTGATGAGGTGATCGGCAAGCAGCAATGCGAATGCCGCATCCGATGTCGTTTGGCGCGCGTCTGTTCAAAGTGCCCGACACGCTTCGCCGCACCCGCGGCATGCATCACTGCATGCCTGACAGTGATCGGCCGGATGCCGG
>NZ_JAWRXU010000331.1:0-323 GCF_046534895.1 Paraburkholderia sp. SIMBA_053
GGCCCGAGCGAGCGTTCGCTGCGACGGGGTAGCGCCGCGGTTTCCGCTCAGGCTGCTTCGGTAAAAGCAGCGTCATACCGGTAGCGGCTTGTGGCCGCGCGTGGACGCCATAAGATCGGCGATCCGGACGGTTCTCCGGGCGCGAATGCACCCTAAAAATATACCGGGACGCTCGCTGGATAGGCTTCCTAAAGCGGTGCGCCACGCGGCGACTAACGGAACGTTCTTCCGATAGAATCACGTCTGAACGAACAATCTTCCGAGTCAGCCCATGAACAGCCGGACCCGCGAGCTGGACAATCAGGACCGCAGAATCCTCCGCG
>NZ_JAWRXU010000054.1:0-604 GCF_046534895.1 Paraburkholderia sp. SIMBA_053
CGCGCTGCACAGCGCGGCAGCGATACCGATCAGACCGAGGGTTTCGAGAAGCGTCAGCGAACGGCGAGCGTTGGCACGATTAGGTGTCGACATGGGCTTAAACGGAAAAATTGACGGATGGACCGAAGCGTTGCATCCGGTCCGAAAAAAACGTGAGTCCGGATTTTAAACGCTCATTCGCCCGGTAGCTTTCTTTTCGCTGTCGGCTTGCGCGGATCGAGGTGTTGCATGCGGGAAGATTGACTTGCGTTACGAGCCTGAATTATCGCTCGCGCGAAGGCCGTCATTCACTCTTCGTGGTTGATAGAGTCTTTCGCCGTCGGCGGGTTATTGATGTCTGCGACGGACTCGATGTTCTCGCTCACTGCTCGATGGCGAGCGCCTACGACGCGCCGCAGGCACCTACATGGCCCACAGCGCGCGATGCAAATCGACGGTCGATCCGCGACAGATGCAAGAGAGGCGCAGCCGCCGCTTCACTGACCGACAGGCGCGCAATCGCCGCGGCTCTGGCAATTGCTTTGCCGCTTTGCTTCCTGCGGATCGTTGCCCGTATCGTGCACGCGGTAGTCGGCGCGATAGTAGTCGGCGTTCTGATCGATCT
>NZ_JAWRXU010000332.1:0-322 GCF_046534895.1 Paraburkholderia sp. SIMBA_053
CGCGAGATCGATGCGTATGCGAGCACCGCGTTGGGCAATCGCATAGTTGCGAGTCGGGTCGGTGGCTCAACGCTCGAGGCGGTGGCGCACAAGCGGGCAACGGACGGTGCGCAGCACACGCCCCCGCTCGGAGCGTTCTCGTTTAATCGAAAGAACAGCGAGCTGATTAATGCGGTGAACCGGCAACTTCGTTTATATCTGGGCTCGGAAGATCATCGCGCCAGCATGGCAAGGTTTGGATTGACGGGTAATGAAATCGATCCAGCGCTCGCGCGCTGAGTTTGTTTGCGTTGGCGTAGGCATTAGCTGCCGCTCGATAAGG
>NZ_JAWRXU010000333.1:0-322 GCF_046534895.1 Paraburkholderia sp. SIMBA_053
GGGCTGAACACGCCCGACAATCGCCTCGACATCGGCGGCAGCGAAGCGGAACAGGTTGCGCACGAGATCGCAAAGGTGTCGGCAGCCGATGCCGACGCGAACGCGAATGTGCGCAGCAAGGTCGCGCTGATCTACGACTACGAAGCCAAGTGGCTCTTTGAAATTCATCCGCAGGGCGCGGACTTTCATTACCCGCGCTTCGCGTTCGAGTACTACTCAGCGCTGCGCTCGCTCGGCTTCGACGTCGATGTGATTCCCGCCGATGCGCCGCTCGACGGCTACGCGATGATCGTCGTGCCGCCGTTGCCCGTCGTGCCTGGCG
>NZ_JAWRXU010000334.1:0-322 GCF_046534895.1 Paraburkholderia sp. SIMBA_053
AATTGGGCCTTACCGTTTTCAGCCGCCGGTTCCGCGTGGATCGACATCGGCCTTGCGCTCTCACTGTGCGTGCTGTTCGCGTGGATCGTGAACCGCCCGAGCAGCATCGTCGTGTCGGCGCTCGAACTCAAACCGCTCGACTATCTCGGCACGATCAGCTATGGCTTCTATCTGTTTCACAACCTCATTCCGTCGAAGCTCGGCTTCGCTCCAGCCTGGTTCGCGTGGCTGCGCGCGCCCGCATTGATCCACACCTTGAGTGCGCTTACGCTGCAATTCGCGCTTTCCATGCTGCTCGCGCATCTGTCGTGGCATCTGATCG
>NZ_JAWRXU010000335.1:0-322 GCF_046534895.1 Paraburkholderia sp. SIMBA_053
AAGGCCGCCAAGGTCGCCATCGTGGCGGTAATGCGCAAGATGCTGGTCATCCTCAATGCGCGAATGAGGGACTACCTCGCCACAGCTACCCACTGACCTCTGACACAGTTGCTTAACAAAGGGAGGGCTTTCCTCCAGCGACATCGCCACTGCTCTTTGCAGGAGCGGCCCTGGGTGGCCTCGGGCCATCAGCCGCGACCTGCAGCGCAAGCGCCGCCATTGCATCCAGCTGGAGCAGAGCCCGCGCAGCGGGCTGCGCCACGTCAGTCGACCGAGATGCCGGCCAGTTTCTGCAGGGCTTCGGCGTACTTGGCGCGCGTGC
>NZ_JAWRXU010000055.1:0-600 GCF_046534895.1 Paraburkholderia sp. SIMBA_053
ATATTGAAACCTGTAGTAGTACCCACGGCGATTATGATTCTTGTCCGGTGTGTCAGTATATTAGTAAAAATGATCTGTATAATACCGATAATAAAGAATATAGCCTGGTTAAACGCAAAACCAGCTATTGGGCAAATATTCTGGTTGTGAAAGATCCGGCAGCACCGGAAAATGAAGGTAAAGTGTTTAAATATCGTTTTGGCAAAAAAATTTGGGATAAAATTAATGCAATGATTGCAGTGGATGTGGAAATGGGCGAAACCCCGGTGGATGTGACCTGTCCGTGGGAAGGCGCAAATTTTGTGCTGAAAGTGAAACAGGTGAGCGGCTTTTCTAATTATGATGAATCTAAATTTCTGAATCAGAGTGCAATTCCGAATATTGATGATGAATCATTTCAGAAAGAACTGTTTGAACAGATGGTGGATCTGAGCGAAATGACCTCTAAAGATAAATTTAAATCATTTGAAGAACTGAATACCAAATTTGGCCAGGTTATGGGTACCGCAGTTATGGGCGGTGCAGCAGCAACCGCAGCAAAAAAAGCAGATAAAGTTGCAGATGATCTGGATGCATTTAATGTTGATGATGCGCATCGTC
>NZ_JAWRXU010000336.1:0-322 GCF_046534895.1 Paraburkholderia sp. SIMBA_053
ATGCTGGCGAGGAATGCAACCCATGCCGAGACGCTCATAGCGGTTCCGGCCCGCTAGCGACTTATGTCACTACCTCTCCCGATCCCCTCCCAGCGATTCCGGGTCAATATGCGCCTACCGTCAACGGCGTGCGCTCCTGACTCCTGCCGAGGGTCCGACGTGCCTCGTCAAGATGCGTTTCCAGGGCATCGCCGCACGGATCACCTTCTCCTTGAACTCCTTGCTGTAGCCGCGCCGGCGCGTTGGCTGCACCACTTCCAGAATCGCCTCATTCGCGTTCATAGCATACACGTGTCCACTTAAAAAATAGGTGGACACGATC
>NZ_JAWRXU010000337.1:0-321 GCF_046534895.1 Paraburkholderia sp. SIMBA_053
GGCGGTCGACTCAAGGATGTGGCGGGTCGCGCGGTTCGCCGCATCCGCAGACTCGTCCGGCGGCACTGACGACCCTCACGGCACTGGCGATCCGCCACGCGATAGACATTTGCCTGATCGAACGAATAACGATAGATTCCTGTTGTTCTTCGATGAAAGGGTTCGGTCATGGGGAAGACGACGGTCGCCCTGCTGCGCATCGTGATCGCGGTGGCGCTCCTGGGTTCGGTGGCGGTGCAGGCGCTCATCGTGCCGCTGCTGTGGCTCGACCTCGCGGACGAGGAGCTGTGGGGCCGGATCGCGCTGGTGACACTCGTGGTG
>NZ_JAWRXU010000338.1:0-321 GCF_046534895.1 Paraburkholderia sp. SIMBA_053
GATGTCGACTCGCCCGTCACCGGAGCCGACGATTCGTTCGCGGCGCTCAAGCGCGGTTTTGCGAACGCGAAGGCCGACGTTTCGAAACAAGCGGTGGCCGCAGGCGCAACGGACGGCGGCGCGTCAGCGGTATTGCGTTCTTATCATGGAGAACTGGTTGCGGGCTCTTGCATGCTCGCGGCACGGGCGTTCTTCTCGAACTTCTGAACGTGCCTGTTTCTAGCTTCTGCCACGCATTCCGCCGATGCCGTCAATTGCCGAACAACGAACTCTGCATGCCGCGAGGCGCCGCAGCGCGTGAGCATTTTGCGGCGGCTTTGG
>NZ_JAWRXU010000339.1:0-321 GCF_046534895.1 Paraburkholderia sp. SIMBA_053
TCATGAAGATGGCCGAAGGGCACCTGAAGCGGCTCGACAATCGACGTCGGGAGACCTGTCCGGCATCCGATCTCGTGCTCGGCGTCCAGTGCGGCGGCAGCGACGCGTTTTCGGGACTCACAGCCAACCCTGCCGTTGGTTTCGCAACGGACCTGCTGGTTCGCGCGGGCGCTACCGTGATGTTCTCTGAAGTGACGGAAGTACGCGATGGCGTCGGGCAACTCACGGCTCGCGCGGCCAATGCCGATGTCGCGGCAGCCATCATCCGAGAAATGCAGTGGTACGACAGTTACCTCAAGCGCGGCGGCGCGGATCGCAGCG
>NZ_JAWRXU010000340.1:0-321 GCF_046534895.1 Paraburkholderia sp. SIMBA_053
ATCGTAGGTCGTTGATCGCTACTCCAACGTCCGTATCGAGTTGCTGATACCTCTCGCGCAGTCGATAACGGCAGGAGCGAGCTTCTGCCGAGCGTCTTCGAAAGTCCATCTGCTTGTGGGCGCAACCACATGCACGGCAGCAACGGGGCGCCCCTGGCTGCCGACCACGGGCGCTGCGATCGACATATCGCCGATGAACAGTTCCTCGCGGTTCGTCGCATAGGCATGCTGGCGCGCCTCGGTGAGCCGCTCGCCGTTCGCAGCGAGGTCCGTCGCCCGTGTTCGGCGTAAATGCGACCCGGCTCATCTGTGCGGACGACG
>NZ_JAWRXU010000341.1:0-320 GCF_046534895.1 Paraburkholderia sp. SIMBA_053
GTGCGCTCGGCTTGCCGGATGGCACGGCTACGGCCTTATGGATCATCAGCCGCACAGCGGGTTGGGTGGCGCATGTGCTGGAGCAGCGCGCGCAGGCTTTTCTGCTGCGGCCGCGGGCCAAGTACATTGCGGCTTTGCGGATGTAGCGCCTATAGCGCCTGTAGCGTTGAACCCGCGACGGCTCAAACGGATAAGCCCGAAGCCGTGTCTCGCGCCATTTCGGCGAGTAGCCATGTGCGAAATGCCGTAACACGCGCAAGGGACTCCTCGCCCGCCGGATAAACGAGGTAATACGAACCCTGCCCTTTCGCGGTCTGCGG
>NZ_JAWRXU010000342.1:0-320 GCF_046534895.1 Paraburkholderia sp. SIMBA_053
AAGGAAAACGGCGGCTAAGTACAGCCACATCATGAGGACGGCAAGCGACCCCGCGGCCCCGCATGAGCCAGCGGTGCCTGCGTGAGCAAGGGCGGTTTCAAGAGTGAAGCGCAACAGGGGGCTAATGAATGGAAGCTGAGGTTATCGAAGCGGTTGCGAGCATACGTTCGAAGACCTCGAATGGTGAATGAAATGCATGGGTAGCGCGAGGTCGGCTGTTGAGGCTGTCGGCGATGCCATCGAGTTCGTCCTGACTGTAGATCGAGAGGTCAGTGCCCTTCGGCAGATACTGCCGCAGCAGCCCGTTGGTGTTCTCGCAG
>NZ_JAWRXU010000056.1:0-599 GCF_046534895.1 Paraburkholderia sp. SIMBA_053
GAGAGCCGGTTCTACTCTGTACCAATTCTGATTTATGCAGATCCACAGGCGTTTGTGACGAAAATCGTCGATGCCACGGCGTCAGCGCAGTGGCTCATGCGCGGTGTGTTTCGCGAGCGATATCAGCATCAGTTTTATCTGGGCTCTCTTGCTCCGGAAACCGACTGGCTGATGACGACGTCTAAACTGTTAGCTAGCGAGGTCGAGAAACGAACAGGTAAGTTGAGCGCAGATCGCCTTGATACGCTTGCGAAGGAGATGGTCAAGAGTGCTGAGAAGCTCAGGCAATTTGGATTGAAGTCGAATGTCGCAGAGACAGTTGCGACTGCACCAGATAGCCAGAATGCTGGTGCAGCAGACTCGCCCTGAAGAAAACTGCCTACAAGATTCAAGTCGGGAAGTGCATCGGGGAAGATCTTCGCCCGGAGTAGATCAACCATGCTTTTGTGCGGCGCATCGCGTGAGCGCTGTATACAGTTTCGTCCACGCCAATCGGTGCAATCCAACGATGTCCTAGCCTGGCGTATTGCCGAGTCGACAGATACGGTGACGTATGCAACCGGCTTCCTGCTGCGTTTGGTCAATACATCAACGACAAG
>NZ_JAWRXU010000343.1:0-320 GCF_046534895.1 Paraburkholderia sp. SIMBA_053
GATTCTGACGGGCGAGGCGCCCTGTCGGCTCTCCGAAGGCTCCATCTGGGTGTTGCATCTGATTCCTACGCAGGCTGCGCTCGGTACGGGCAGCATAGACCCGCTCTCGTACTGGGATTTTGCCCGCCAGATTCCCATACTTGGTACCGCGGCGATGAGCTTTCGCGTTAACCTTGATGGTGCTTTGGGTCTCAGAAACGAAGTTGAGGGTGTCGTGCATGGCTACACGCAACTGTTTCGCAACGGTTTTGTGGAGGCCGTACAGGTGCTCTCCGAAAATGCACGCGGGACACGAATCTTGCATGGGTCCACGTATGAAG
>NZ_JAWRXU010000344.1:0-319 GCF_046534895.1 Paraburkholderia sp. SIMBA_053
TGAGCAGGTGCTGGCACGCGTCGACAACCTCATTGAGGTTGTGCGGCGGAATATTCGTCGCCATGCCGACCGCGATGCCGGACGAACCGTTGATCAGCAGATTGGGAATGCGCGCCGGCAGAATGGCCGGCTCGTTTTCGCTGCCGTCGTAGTTCGGCGTGAAGTCGACCGTTTCCTTGTCGATGTCGGCGAGCAGCTCGTGGCCGATCTTCGCCATGCGGATTTCGGTGTAACGCATGGCCGCGGCGTTGTCGCCGTCGACGGAACCGAAGTTGCCCTGGCCGTCCACCAGCATGTAGCGCAGCGAAAAGTCCTGCGC
>NZ_JAWRXU010000345.1:0-319 GCF_046534895.1 Paraburkholderia sp. SIMBA_053
TCGAGTATGCGGTGGCCGCGCTGGGCGTCACCGACGTCGTGATCTGCGGCCATTCGGATTGCGGCGCGATGACGGCGGTTGCAACGTGCAAGTGCCTCGATCACATGCCCGCCGTCGCAAACTGGCTGCGCTACGCCGATTCGGCGAAGCTCGTCAACGAATCGCGCGATCATGCAAGCGAGCGCGAACGCATCGACTCGATGGTGCGTGAGAACGTGATCGCGCAACTCATCAATCTCAAGACGCATCCGTCCGTGGCGCTGGCGCTCGCGCAGGGCCGCCTGAAGCTGCATGGCTGGGTCTATGACATCGAATCCGG
>NZ_JAWRXU010000346.1:0-319 GCF_046534895.1 Paraburkholderia sp. SIMBA_053
AGGCCAGACGCGAAGGCATCGAAATGGTGGTCGCTGATTCCGATGCGGGCCGAACGCTCGCAGACCTGCCACGGCTTGATCATGAATAGAGCGCTCATCGGGTCGGCTCCCTCGCAAGGCCGCAAGCGGCCATGAAGCGACCGTCACGATATCACCTCGACTGGCCGAAGTTTGGTGCGCTCCGGTCGTTCTCGGATCGCACCCGAATCGCTGCGCGAGGTCACGTTCGCTGCCGGTCACGGTTGCCGTCCGTGACACCTATCGCCTCTACTGGCCGAGTATGGGGAGTGCCTCCCGCATAGGTGCGAGCGAGACCCTG
>NZ_JAWRXU010000347.1:0-319 GCF_046534895.1 Paraburkholderia sp. SIMBA_053
TCTGGCGCTACCGCAACCAGACGCTCGCCGCGTTGCTGCTGATGATCTCGGCAAAGCTCGCGACCGTGCTGATACCGCTCGTGCTCAAGCATGTCGTCGACGAATTGGGGCACCCGGTCGCGCAGGCGTTCTTTCCGGTGTTTCTCGTATTGACGTATGCGTTGCTGCGTTTTCTCGGCGACGCGTTGAACGAAGCGCGCGACGTGGTGTTCAGCATCGTGACGCAGCGCACGGTCGCCGCATTCACCGCGCGCTGGAACGCGACGCGCCGTAGCAGGGGAGCCGTCGCGATGACACCGAGCTGCACGAGCAGGACGCC
>NZ_JAWRXU010000057.1:0-598 GCF_046534895.1 Paraburkholderia sp. SIMBA_053
TATTTCCCTAAAGGGTTTATTGAGAATATGTTTTTCGTCTCAGCCAATCCCTGGGTGAGTTTCACCAGTTTTGATTTAAACGTGGCCAATATGGACAACTTCTTCGCCCCCGTTTTCACCATGGGCAAATATTATACGCAAGGCGACAAGGTGCTGATGCCGCTGGCGATTCAGGTTCATCATGCCGTTTGTGATGGCTTCCATGTCGGCAGAATGCTTAATGAATTACAACAGTACTGCGATGAGTGGCAGGGCGGGGCGTAATTTTTTTAAGGCAGTTATTGGTGCCCTTAAACGCCTGGTTGCTACGCCTGAATAAGTGATAATAAGCGGATGAATGGCAGAAATTCGAAAGCAAATTCGACCCGGTCGTCGGTTCAGGGCAGGGTCGTTAAATAGCCGCTTATGTCTATTGCTGGTTTACCGGTTTATTGACTACCGGAAGCAGTGTGACCGTGTGCTTCTCAAATGCCTGAGGTCTGTTTATCGAATTAATTGCAGATATAAAAAAACCAACCGTAAGGGTTGGTTTTTTCTTGGGATTTTTGGTCGGCACGAGAGGATTTGAACCTCCGACCCCCGACACCCCATGACGGTG